>DAISJM010000001.1:0-206946 GCA_036821485.1 Verrucomicrobiota bacterium
GGGGCGCTGTTGGGGGGCGGTCGGGTCAGAGGACTTTGGCCCGTCGGAATCCTGAACGCGGCGCTTTCGTCGGCGCAGGAAGACGGGGGGGTCTTCCTTTCGATAGATGTCGTGAAAAGGTTCCATGCCCGCCAGCTATGTAACGGAAAGCGTGGGGGTGGTCAAGGGAGCGCTGGGGTGTGGCGGTGCTTCAGCGTGATGCGCTCGAGTCCAGGAGCGGTTTCAGCGTGTCGGGCACCACGGCATGCGGATCGAGTTCGAGGACATGGGCAAGCACCTCCCGCGCAAGGTGGGGCTGCTGGTTTTCTGCGTGGGCGAGGGCAAGGTGGATGCCGATTTCCGCGCGTGTCGAGTCGGGCAACCAGCGTGCCCGTGCCTGCGCGCGTTCCAGCACATCGGACGCTTCGCGGAACGAGCCTTTTCGGTAGAGGGCGACGCCGAGCGTGTCCATGGCCATGGGGTTGGTGGGTTCCAGGATCATGGCCTGCCGTGCGAGGGCAACGGCCTCGTCGAGGGAGCGGTCTTCCTCGGCCAGCAGATAGGCGAGGTTGTTGTAGGCACGACCATTGTGGTCGTCCAGTTCGAGGGCGCGCCGGTAGGCCTGCTCGGCTTGGGCCGACCGGCCAAGCGTCCGGTGGAGATTGCCGATTCGAACCTGCAGGCTGCTGTTCTCCAATCCTGCATCGAGCGCGGCCGAGTAATCCGCGAAGGCGTTGGTGGGGTCGCCGCGATACTCGTAGAAACGCGCGCGGCTGAGATGTTCTTGTCCATCGAGCGGCCATCGAGCGGGCTCGGGTTTGGCGAAGGTTATCATCCATTCCCGGCCGGCGCGCCACCTGGTCATGAACTCGGAGTAGGCATAGGCCGTTGCACGACGCGGGGGCTCGAGACACAGCACGAGGTCTTTCCTGTCATCGAACCCGACCACGATGGCGCGGCGTGCGGAATAGGGATCGAGCGCGCGGTCCTGGAGGACAACGACGGGCGGCACGCCGTTTCGAATTCTCTGCCGGATGGCGGCGAGCGATCCGGCCTGCACATGGGTCCACAGGCCCTCGCTCCAGGCAAACCGGGACAAGCGCTCCTCGGGGCTGTACTTCAACCCGTCGCTTTCCATCCAGCGCTGAATTGCGGCAGGGGATGCGGGTTGATTCCAATAGTCGAGCACGCTGGAGAGGACGGCCATGCCGCTGTTCGCCGGGTCCGGCGGCGGCAGAGGGACGCCTTCGATCAGGGCCCCTTCGTCCGGGTGTTCGCGGAGCATGCGTCCGAAATCGCGGGCGGGGTTGGGTGCTACGCAGCCGCAGAGCGAAACCGCGGCGAGCATGGCAAGCAGAACGAGCAAAAGACGGGATCGCTGGAATCCGGGGGTCGTCGACATGGATGGCGCAAGGCCCTCCATGCATCACCGCCGATAGAGTTTATCGACCACGTCCATGACGCCGGGTGTGCCGCGGGCGATACCGATGACGCGGACGCGCATGCTCTCGCTCGGAACTGTTCCTTCCACCGTCACTACGGCCCCGGCTGCGGTTACGCCGAAGGTGAAGTCCGATGAGAGCGGGTCATTGGCCAGACGCATTTGGACATCGCGGGCGAGTTGCTCATCTGTGGATGGGCCCATGGTGTCGCCGCCGGGAAGAGTGGTGCATCCGCCAACCAGTAGTACAGCAGCAAGAGCCAGCAGGGCAAAAGCGTACCTGTTCATGAGTTCCTCCATCGGAGACCGTGTCCCGCCCGTGCCTGGTCGCGGGTCTCAATCCCGCGCACATCATAGTCTTGCGTGTTCGGTGCGTCAACGAAGCCGGTGCGGAGATAAACTGTTCATCCGGGGTGGAGTTTTGACGGGGGTTGGGGGTAGAATCCGGCCTATGCACTGTCGCACGGCATGTAGAGTGGCGCTTCTTCTGGTCTTGCTGATGGTTTCTCTCGTTCGGGCCGACGGAAGCCCGGACGCGCGCATGGTGACGGACACGCTCGATGTTTCCCGCAGCAGTTGGATCAAGAGCGCGACTTTTCAGACGGAAGTGGGGAGTGATGTGGGCCTTTTGGTCGTGCAGATTGGTGACAAGAAGACGACCTATATTGACGTGCCGGTCAAGGTGTGGATGTCCTTCAAGAACGCCGAGTCACCCGGCAGTTTCTACAACGACCATATCAAGCAGCAGTACGAGCGGGAGGTGGGGGCTCCCCTCTCGGAGACGTACGACTTCGTTCTGGATGCGCCTGTCACGGGGCCGATTCAGTGCGCCTTCAACGAGGAGTGCGAGCCGGTCATCTTGCGCCAGATCAACGAAGCGCGCTCATCGGTCCTGGTGGCGGCCTACGCATTTACCCGGTCGCGCATTGCCTCCGCACTCGTGGCTGCGCGTCAACGGGGTGTGGACATCAAGGTCAAGGTGGACGCGCAGCAGGGCGACTATCCGCTGGCCCGCAAGCAACTGGCCTATCTCGAAAAGAACGACATTCCGGTCCAGCGCATCGTGATGCGGGGCAAGTATGCTGCGCAGCACAACAAGTTCCTGGTGGTGGACGACCGATTTGTCATCACGGGCAGCTACAATTTCACGACGACGGCAGGAGTGGCGAACTGGGAGAACATCGTCTGGGTGGACTCGCCGGAAATCGCAAAGCGCTACGCGGCCGCGTGGGCGGCCATCACGTCTGAGTAGCTGCGTGTCATTCCATGGGCACGGGCAGGCGCGGATTTCTCTTCCGCTCTTCCTGCAGTCGCTGGATGGCGGCGGCGCCCCGCGGGCCATCGTTCTTCAGTCGCCGCTCGAAATTCACGTTGTAGAGATACTCCGGATGCAGGGACATCTTCTTGGGAATGCGGATGATCAGTTCCGGTGTGCCCCGATCGAGGTGATAGTAGAAGTCCTTTCCACTGAAGACATCCGTGGGCATCGTGCGGCGGGTGAAGAGGTTGATGGCGTCGATGCTGTTCGGCCACGTCTTCGTCTCGGCTTGAACGGCGGCGGCAGAACACAGGATGTGGGCTGCATCGTACTGGGCCTCGGCCAGCAGGAACAATTGGTAGAGATCGACGCCCTGCGGCATGAGCAGCGGGATGAGCGGATTCTTTCCGCCGGTGCGATCCTTCTCCATGGCGGCGCGTTCCGCATCCATCTTGGCCATCTTCTGGATGCCATCGGCGAACGGTTGTTCTGCCGCGAGCGCCATGGCCTCCATGCGTTTCTGGTATTCGTCCACCCACTCGCGGAATCGCTGTTCCTTGCGGGCCGCATCGAGCGTAACCAACTTGTCGATGGCGGGTCTTGATCTGGCGTTGCCGTAGAGGCGCGCGAGCTTGTCCTCGGGGCGCTCGCCGCGAAGGAGCAGCCACTCCGTGTTGCGTTGTGCTTCATCGCGCAGATAGGTTGGCAGCCGCAGCACGCGCCTCGGTGCTTTCTCGAAGTAGCGTGTCAGCAGTGCAATGGCGTCGGCAGGTTGTTTCCGGCTCAGGAAGCCCTCGAGTTCGGACAAGGTGAGCTGAATGAGATCGCCGGCCACAAGACCGGACGTCACATTGCGATCCTGATCGAGATGTTCGACCAGGCGAAGGACGTCGACGTATACGCCGGCAGCGCCCTGCGGGTTGTCCACGTATTCGTAAGCCTTGGCCAGCATGAGCGCGCGATAGGCCAGGTTGCGGAGCGGGGGCAGATGGGTCAGATCCAGCGAAGCGCCGTCGGTCTTCACGGGGAACACGCACAAGGTCTGGCGCGCGCCGTTGTTGAGTGCCATCAAGGAGGGGCGGTCGCGGAGCAGTGCGCGCAGCGCTTCGGGCTGGACGGAGAGGACGCTTGGCGGCAGCAGCGGAAGTTGATTGCTGATGAAATCCTGGGTTTCGAGTTCCAGTTCGGTGCGCGGCACATCGAGGAGGGCTGCGGCCTTGAGGTAGTAGAGCGCGGCATTCTGGGCCAGGCCGGTGTTCGGCATGGCTTGGGCGGTCGCGTCCAGGGGTGGCAGCACGACCGGCAGGACCAGCAACCACAACACCGCACGACGCAGAACAGGGATCGGCTTCACGCGCACCTCCGCTCACCTTGTGCCATGATGCGGCCTGTGGAACAAGCCAATCTTGCCCGTCCTTGCCGCCCGATGCCACTTGCGCGCCTGTCGCGGTCGGGCTATGTTTTCACATGAACGGGCGCCCTGTCGCGCTGTTCGCACGGCCATGATGGAGAAAAGAGCAAAGCAGAAGGCGGGTATTATGGGCCTCGGCCTCGACAACGAGGACGGGCACGTCCGCATCACGCAGGGCAAGAACTTCCGCGTAGTCCTCGGTTCCGAGGAGACGCACGGGCGTATGACGGAGATTTGCATCAAGATCAATGAGAAGCTGGACCAACGCGGCAAGCGCCTTGAAGAAGTCTCGGCCCGCGAGTTCGTCGATCTCGTGAACGAGACGGAGATTCCCTGACCCGCATGAAGATACTTTTCATCTCCATGCGCCTTCCGCATCCCCGCGTCGGCAGCGGGCACATGATTGTTCATCAGCGTATCCAGCGGCTTGCGAAGCGCGGGCACCAGGTCGGCCTCGTGGTCTTTGAGCAGGAGGATGATGCCGACCACGTGCCGGAGATTCGCGATGTGTTGCACGAGCTGGAAATCGTGCCGCGTCCCCGTCGGGCTCTGGGCGATCGCGTGAACAATTTTCTGTTTTCCCGGGTACCGCCGCGCTTCGCGGAGTATCGCTCCGACGAGATGCGCCGGCGTGTGGGCGACATGGTGGAGCGGACGCCCTACGACGTCGTGGTGGCGGAGTTTGGGCTGATGGGGCAATACGTCCATTGGAACCCGTACCTGCCCGCGGTGCGCAAGGTCATATCCGTGCATCAGTGTCACACGCTGGCCGCACGAAAGGCGCTGGAGACCCTGGGCTGGTCGCCGATTGCTTTTCGCGAGTGGTTTGCACTGCAGCGCCTGCAGCGGTTTGAACTCGACATGTACCGGAGCGCAGACCGCATTGTCGTGCTGACGGCCGAGGCGCGGTACAGCGTGCTCAGCTATGCGCCCGACCTGCGTGTCTCGATGATCCCGAGCGGTGTGGATACGGACTACTACCGGCCGGGCGATCCGGCCAAGCGCGAGCACGCGCTCTTGTTCACCGGTTACTACCGGGATGAGCCGAACCGCGATGCGGTGCTTTGGTTTGTCCACACCGTTTGGCCGACGTTGAAGGCCCAATTTCCCGAGCTGGTTTTCTACGTGGTGGGGCCGGAGCCCACGGCGGCTATTCGCGAACTTGCGGCGAAGAATTCGGGCATCATCGTGACCGGCGAGGTGGACGATATCCGCCCGTATCTCAACAAGGCCCGCGTGTTCGTCTGCCCCAACCGGATCGGCTCCGGCATGCGCGGAAAAATCCTGCAGGCGATGGCTTCAGGCGTACCGGTGGTGGCCACGTCGCTCGGGGCCGAGGGTATTCCGATCCAGATGGGCGATACCGGGTTCCTCGCCGACAAGCCCGAGATTCTTGCCCAGTCCATCAAGATGCTGCTGACCGACGAAGTCCTCCATGGCGGCATCGCGCAGCGTGCGCGCGCGATGATGGTGGAGCGGTTCTCATGGGATCAGGGCGTGCGGCAATTCGAAAACATTCTCGAAGAAGTCGTCAGCGGCCGCTGACGTGATCAAGGGGCTTCGCTCGTTGCGCGCTCAAGCGTAGACGGGATCGTTGTTCCCGTGGGGATCATGGTTTCCGTCTGGAAGGTTCGCGGTCCGCTTCCTTCCTGCACCACGAGTTCCACGCGTGCAGCTTCCGGGCAGATTGGCATGTCCGGGACGGGCCACTCGGCGACCCACTCGCTTCCGTCGAACACCATCACGTTGAATGCGGCGACATCGCGTACAAGGAGATTGGTTTCGGGGGGCAGGTCCGCGCCGGGGCCGGCCAGCGGTTGAAATTCGCGCGTGAGCCATCGATCACCGTGCTCGTCGGTTGTGACGCGGTAAGCGATCCGGGCGATGCTGCTCCAGCGCAGATCCTCGGCCCCGGGCGCGGGCAGGGCGGTGGCAAAAGAGAGCTCGGCCGTTTTGCCTTCGGGCGCGATCCGCGAGGCCAGGATAAAGCGGCACTTCTCGTCGTCGCCCTGGCCGAACGCGCAGGCCAGTTCGCGCGCGGCCCGATCCACGACGGCGGCCGTGGCATCTGCGCCGACACGACGCTGCTGCTGACTTTCCACCGTGCGCGTTGCGGCGTGATACATCGAGAAGACGAGCGAGATGACCAGCGATGCGATGACGATGGCGAGAAGAACTTCGATCAGCGTGAGACCTGCTGCGGGAGAAGGTCGGGGGTTGCCGGAGAGCGGGCGCATGGGCAGGCCCGTCACTCCGTGGTAATCAGCTTGAAGAAGAAGAGCACGACCACCACGAGAGCCAGGATGCCGACGACGGCGATCAACAGGAACCAGAGCCCCTTGTTTTCGCGGCGGCGCGCGCCGAAGGGGGAGATGCTGGCAAAGGAGTCGGGCGCCGCGGCGGGACCGGGAGCGACCTCCACATGCGTTTCGGCGTAGCTGTGGGTCTCGACAGCGTCGAGCATCCCTTCCGCGTCAAACATGAATTCGACGGAGCCAACCTGGATCAAATCCTTGGGCCGCAGCTTGACCTCGGAAACATCCTTGGAGTTCAGTCGCGTACCGTTGGTGGATTCCAGATCCTTCAATACAAAACGGTCCCCGTCGCGGCTGATGCTGCAGTGATGGCCGGACACGGTGGGGTTGTCGATCGGGAGGGTGTTATCCTTGCTGCGCCCGATGGTCAGCACATCCCGGTCGAGAGGATACGATTTGCCCTTCACATCCCCTGACATACCAATGATTGCTGCCATGAAACTCCGTCCTCCGAGTAATCAGTCGAATATTGGCACGGTCCCAAATAACTGTCAACGCGCTACCTGTGCAAGCCGTCCGGCGAGGCCGGGATCGCTCCACACCACGTTTCCGCTGAAAATCGTGCAAACGGAGCGACCGGTAAAGGTGCAGCCATCAAACGGTGTGTTGCGTGACTTCGACGCGGAGGTTGCGGCATCCACCTTCCAGTTCGAAGAAAGATCGAGCAGGGCGATGTCGGCCGGGGAGCCGGGCGCCAGCGATGGTGTCGGCAACCCCAGGATTGCGGCCGGGCCGGTGGTCCATCGTTGCGTCCACGCGAGGAGGTTCATGCGGCGGGTTGCGACCAGCCGCGTATAGGTGATGCCGACGGCGGTCTCGAGACCGATGATGCCGAAGGGGGCCGTAAGAAATCCGCGGGCCTTGGCGGCGGCCGTGTGCGGAGCGTGATCGGTCGCGAAAGCCTGGAGGGTGCCCTCGATGACGGCCTCGGCCAACGCTTCCTGATCGGCTTGCGATCGGAGCGGTGGATTCATCTTGAAACTCGCATTGTCCGGCTGCACGTCGGCTTCGGTCAGGGCGAGATGGTGCGGAGTGAGTTCGCCCGACACGGGGTATCCTTTCCGGCGCGCCTCGCGGATGAGATCGACACTCTCGCGGGCGGAGACGTGTTGGATGTGAAGGGCGCATCCGGTCTGGCGCGCCAGGGCAATATCGCGCTCGACGATGCGAAACTCGGAGGCTGAAGGAATGCCCGGGAGTTTCCAATGTTCGGAAAATCTTCCGTCGTGCATCACCCCGCCACGTCCAAGATCGGGATCCTGCGCGTGCTCCATGATGGGTACGCCGAGGTCGCGCGCGGTTTGCATCGCGCGCAGCATCAACTCCTGCGATGGAACGGCGGTGCCGTCATCGGTGAATACAAGGGCTCCGGCCTTGCGCAGCGCGGGGAGGTCCGCGAGCCGCTCGCCTGCACGGTTGTAGGTGATGCAGGCGGAGGGAATGACCCGTGCGAGTCCGAGTTTCTCTGCTGTTGCGATGACCTGCGCCACGAGCTTGGGGGTATCGAGCGGCGGCTGCGTATTGGGCATGGCGACCACGGTTGTGAACCCGCCGCGAGCCGCTGCCCGGCATCCCGTTTCGATGGTCTCTGCCTGCTCGTTGCCGGGCTCGCGGAGATGGACGTGTATGTCGATCAGGCCGGGAACAACAGTAAGTCCTTTGGCGTCAACGAGTTGCGTGTCGCCCGGTGGGGTGGCAGGCGGCGTTTCGATACGACCATTGCGGATGAAGAGATCGCCGGTGCGCACGGTGCCCGCCTTGGGGTCGACCAGAGTGCCGCCGCGCAGGAGGAGGGGGGTGCTCATGCTGAGGGCGGCCTTCCCGGTGTTCCGCCGGCGGCTTGGAGCGCTGCTGCCGCGGCGAGCAATTCCGGCGGTACGACGTGTTGCGCTCCGCAGCGCGGACAAGCGAGCGAGGGGCGATCGAAACCCGGCGGCAATTTGATCTTGAGCCCGCAGCTGCATGCGATGGTGGAGAACTGATTCAGGTTGTGCAGGATATTCTTGGCCGACCGCATTCGTTGCGAGGCGTTGGCGGCGGGTTCGTCCGATGGCTTGCGTACGCCGAACTCGCTTACGCCTCGGAGCGTGGCGGAACCGATTACGCCGTGGTCACCATGCGCGCTGCGGAAGGCTTGATCGTAGGCGGCGAACGAGGAGCCGCCCGCCATGGAGCGAAGAACGCGGATGCGGTCCTCGGTGGCCGGATGTGTGCTGAAGATGGAAGTGGATGACCCCGCGGCCGCGAGCGGGTTGATGATCATCATGGGCGCCACGGCGCGGCTGATCTGGAGGCGTTCGCCATGGTACCCGG
Organism: Verrucomicrobiota bacterium; assembly: GCA_036821485.1. Lineage (GTDB taxonomy): Bacteria > Verrucomicrobiota > Kiritimatiellia > CAIQIC01 > JAGNIJ01 > DAISJM01. The sequence continues at coordinate 8,718 of DAISJM010000001.1, forward strand.
AGATTTTTTCCAGCGCGGTGGCCAGGCCCTCGGGGTAGCGCGTGAACTGTGCGGAACTCGCGTCGGCCAGGTACTCCCGCCGGCGCGAACAGGCGAAGTAGAGGATCTGGGCCAGGATGGGGGCAAGGATGGCGAGGATGATGGAGAGGATGGCCATGATTGCTGCCCCTTGTCCTTCATTGCGGGAGGATGAGCGGCGGGTACGTCCGCCGCCATAGAACAGCCCGCGGAGGAAAAGATCGGCAATGATGATCACCGCTCCGACGGTCACGCCGGCGAGGGTCATGAACAGCGTATCGCGGTTGGCGATGTGGCCGATCTCATGCGCGATGACGCCCTGCAGTTCATCCCGATTCAGGCGGGAGAGCAGGCCGGTGGTGACAGCCACGGCTGCCCGTTTTGGATTGAGGCCAACCGCAAATGCATTCGGCACATCGGAGTCGATGATGAACACGCGCGGCATGGCCGGAAGGCCTGCCGCGATCTTCATCTCTTCAACGATGTTGAATAACTGCGGGGCTGCGTTGTGATCCACCTCGCGCGCGCCGGACGAGGCGAGGAGGATGGCCTCACCCCCGCCGACAGATGCAGCCATCATGATGGTCCAGACAAGCATGGCGGCGACGGCGCCATAGAGACCGCCGTCTCCGGGCGCAATGTAGAACCCGACGAAATAGCCGAGCGCAATCAGCACGACCGCCAGAAAGAAGATCAGGGCGACGGACTTGCGCTTATTCGATTGGATCAGGTCCCACATGGCTTCAGGATGGGAGTGCTGGAGTGTTGGAGTGATGAAAGAATGGCGTGTGGATTCTTCAACACTGCTTTACTCCGTTCCGCATTATTTCTTTTCTAGAACTGCACCTTCGGTGTCTCGCGTTCGGCCGGCGCGGTGAGTTCGAAGAATTCCGCGCGCTTGAAGCCGAAGCTTCCGGCGATGATGTTCGTCGGGAACTGTTCCGTCTTGTTGTTATAGTTCAGCACGATGTCGTTGTAGAACTGCCGGGCGAAACTGATCTTGTTCTCCGTCGACGAGAGTTCTTCCTGCAGTGCGAGGAAGTTCTGGTTGGCCTTCAGATCGGGGTAATTCTCCACGACGAGGAAGAACTTGCTGAGCGCCCCGCTCAGTTCGCCCTCGGCCTTGCCGGCCGCGGCCGCGCCCGCGCCGGAGGCTTGCGTGGCGAGGTTGCGCGCCTTGGTGATGTTCTCCAGCGTTTCCCGCTCGTGCTTGACGTAACCCTTGGCCGTTTCGACCAGGTTCGGGATCAGGTCATGCCGCCGCTTGAGTTGGACATCGATCTGCGACCAGGCGTTCTTCACCTGGTTGCGCGTCACGACCAGTCCGTTGTACATCGCTATGACCATCACCGCGAGCACCATGAGGACGCCGACTATCAGCAACAATGCGATCATGAGTTTCTCCTTCGCTCCCTATGTGTTCTGTCTTGTCTGTACGTTGTTTTGTTTGCCAAACACGTCCGCGCAGAAACCGGCCAGTGCGCTGGAGGCGCCGGCGCCCGCCCGCGATTCGACGACTGCCTGCAATTCGCCGCGGTCGAGCCACATGCCGTGGCGGTGGTCCGAGCACACATCGACCGTGACGGGGGTGCCGGGCAGGCGGCCTGTGCTCATGCGTTGATGGCACCGCGGACAGCGCCGCGCGCCGCGCGCAGGATTTTCGATCGTCAGCTCGTCCCCGGCCGTGCCCGAGATAAGGCCGAGTTCTCCGTGGTCGAGCCAGCAACCCTGGCAGTCGAGACAGAAATCCAGTTCCACGCCCTTGAACTCAAGGACGACCATCGGTTTCTTGCAGACAGGGCAATCCATAAATGCCTCGCGGTCGAGAAAGGAACTTTAACCTGCAAAGGTCACGAGTGCAACAGGAGGCTGACCTCGCGCAGGGAGCCCAGCACGGGCACGCCGCACGCCTGCAGCCTTTCCGGCGTGTTATGGCCGCCCGGCATGAGCACGCAATCGACGCCCATCGCGCGGGCCGTTTCCGCATCGTGTGTCGTATCGCCCACGAGCAGGACTTCGGAGGGATCGTGCGGCAGCTCGGCAATCCAGCGGCGGCCGAGTTCGACCTTGCCCGCGGCGTAGTGATCCTGCAGGCCGACCAGGCGGATGAATGCATCACGCAGGCCGAAGTGGGCGATGAGTTGTTCCAGCGTGTCCTGCCGGTACGCGGAGAGCACGGACTGCGTGATGCCCGCGTCGCGGAGCGTGGCGATGGTCTCTCGTGCAAAAGGCTGAAGATCGCACTCTTCCTTGCGAAGTTCATACGCACGGATGAATGCCGTGCCGGCCTCCTCGAACGTCTCACGTGTAAAATCGAAACCGAGCCGCCGGTAGTAATCCACCACGGGAAAATCGAACGTTTCCTGGTAGCGCTCGACGGTAAGCTCCTGCAATCCTCGCTGACGCAGCAGGACGTTCATGCAGTCCACGCACAGCCATGCATCGTTCAGCAGCGTGCCGTTCCAATCCCAGATGACATGACGATAGGAAGTGCGTTGCATGGGGCTGAACGTACACCAAATCGGGCTGCATCGTCTCAACTTATTTCGCGTCACGGCGCAAATCTTTTTGGTACGATGCGCGGCATGGACCGAGGGCAACTTCCCATCTTTGAAATCGAGCGGGCGCTTGTCAGCGAGGCGACGCACTGCAACCGGCTCGTCATCACCGCGCCGACCGGCTCGGGCAAGTCCACGCAGGTCCCGCAGATGTTGTTGGATCACGGGTTGCTGGGGGACGCGGGCGGGCAGGTGATCATTCTCCAGCCGCGCCGGTTGCCGACGCGCATGCTGGCCGCGCGCGTCGCGAGGGAGCGCGGGGTAAGGCTGGGCGACGAGGTGGGCTACCAGATCCGGTTCGACGACATCTCCTCCGCGCGGACGAGGATCAAGTATGAGACCGAAGGCATCCTGTTGCGCCAGATGCTGGGCAATCCACGGCTCGACGGCGTCTCGGCGATCATCTTCGACGAATTTCACGAGAGGCATCTTTACGGTGATATCACGCTCGCACGCGCGCTGGACCTGCAGGAGAAGTTGCGTCCCGATCTCAAGTTGATTGTCATGTCGGCCACGCTCGATGTCGGCCCGCTGGAGAAATATCTCTCGCCGTGCTCGGTGCTGGCTTCGCAGGGACGGACCTATTCCGTGCAGGTGGACTATCTCGCGCAGGCCACGGGCGGCGGCGAGACGCCGCCGTGGGAACTCGCCGCGCAGGCCTTTGATCAGGCGATCGGCGAGGGCGCGGAGGGAGACGTGCTGGTCTTCATGCCGGGCGCCTACGAGATTGGCAGGACGGTTCAGGCGATCGGTCAGTCGTCGCGGTCGCGCGGCTTCCTTGTGCTGCCGCTGCACGGGGAGTTGGCGGTGGCGGATCAGGATGCAGCCGTCGCGCGCTACGATCAGCGCAAGGTGGTGGTGGCGACAAACGTCGCTGAGAGCTCGCTGACGATCGACGGCATCCGTGTCGTGATCGACAGCGGCTTGGCGCGCATCCCGCGATTCGATCCATATCGCGGCATCAACACGTTGCTGGTCGAGAACATCAGCCGCGCGTCGGCCGACCAGCGCGCGGGTCGCGCGGGTCGAACGGCCCCCGGCCGATGCATCCGCCTCTGGAGCGAGCAGGAACATCGCGGCCGCGCGCCGCAGGAAGTGCCGGAAGTGCGGCGTCTCGATTTGGCCGAGGTGGTCCTGACGTTGAAAGCCGGCGGCGTGAAGGATGTCCGCGCGTTCCGCTGGTTCGACGCGCCGGAGCCACGGACGCTGGATCGCGCGGAGGTGTTGTTGCGCGACCTTGGAGCGCTGGATGCGAAGACGGGGTCGGTGACCGAGCTCGGCCGCAGGATGCTGGCCTTTCCCGTGCACCCGAGGTACTCGCGCATGCTGCTCGCGGCAAATGAGTTTGGTTGCGTTCGGTCCGTCGCGCTTATCGCCTCGCTGACGCAGGGGCGCAACATGCTGTTGCGGCGGCAGGGCGGCGAGGTGCGCGGGGATCGTGATGATTTGCTCGGCGATGAATCCGAATCGGACTTCTTCATCCTTATGCGCGCGTGGAGCTATGCCGAGAGAAACGGCTTCGACATCAATAAGTGCAGGCGGCTGGGATTGCATGCACAGTCCGCGCGGCAGGTGCGGCCGCTCTTCGACTACTTCCTCGGCATCGCGCGCGGGCAGGGATTGCGGATCGAGGATTCAGCGGCATCCAACGAGGCGATTCAACAGTGTGTGCTGACCGGGTTTAGCGATCAGCTCGCACGCCGGATGGACAAAGGGACGCTGCGTTGTGCGGTTGTGCATGGGCGCAAGGGGACGCTGGCGCGGGAGAGTGTCGTGCAGGGCAGTCCGCTTTTTGTTGCGGCGGAGATTCGTGAAATCGAGGGGCGCGACCGCGAATTGAATGTCCTTCTTTCGCTCTGCACGGCCGTGGAACCGGAATGGCTGAAGAAATTGTTTCCGGACGATTTCAGCGAGCGGCGTTCGGTGGAGTGGGATGCCGAAACGCGCCGGGTGCTTGGGCGGCGCGAGACGTTGTTCCGCGATCTCGTGCTGGAGTCGCGGCCGCTCGACCAACCACCGGCGGATGAAGCCGCCGCGATGCTCGCGGAAGAGGTGATCAAGGGCACTCTCGTGCTGAAACAGTGGGACCAGGCGGTCGAACAATGGATCCTGCGTGTGAACCGGCTGGCTGATTGGTGTCCGGACCTGCGATTGCCGACGATTACCGACGATGGCCGGCAGGCGATGATCCAGCAGGTCTGTCTCGGTGGTGTCTCCTATAAGGATATAAAGGACAAGGATGTTTGGCCGGTGGTCAAGTCGTGGCTGACGCACGCGCAGCAGGCGATGGTGGAGAAGTACGTGCCGGAGCGGATCGAACTCTCCAACGGCCGCCGCGCCAAGATTGCTTACGCCGTGGATCGCGATCCGTCGATTGCGGTCAAGATTCAGGACCTGTACGACGTGGTCGATACGCCGCGGATCGCGATGGGGCGGGTCCGGTTGGTGGTGCAGATTCTCGGACCGAACCAGCGGCCGGTCCAGGTCACGCAGGACCTCGCGAATTTCTGGAAAGAGCATTACCCGCGCGTGAAGCAGGAATTGAAGCGTAAGTATCCCAAGCACGAATGGCGCTGATATGTTTCGCGGGTGTGCGACCGAACGCTTTTCTTGAACCCGCGCGCGGGTGTCGGGTACAAGGACAACAGGAGCGGCGTCCACGCTGCCCCGAACGAGGAGGTTCTATGCTTCGCATCAGGCTTGCGCTGGTTGCTTTGGTTCTTTCCCTGGCTGTTGTATTCTCCGGATGCTGCCGCAAGTGCGAGAAGCAACCCGCGGTGGCATCAGACGAGTACGTTTTCGGCATGCTGCTGGTGGGCCCCTACAACGATCACGGATGGAGTCAGACGCATTTCGATGCCGGCAAGTACGTTGAGCAGAAGTTGCCCGGCACGAAGATGGTTTACGTGGACCGGGTCAATCCTGCCGACCGGCCGGGAACGACGCCCGCCCAATTGGCCGAAAGCCTGTTGGCTCAAGGCGCGAAGTTCATCATCTTCAATTCCGACGACATGAAGGATAGCGCGGTGGAATTCGCGAAAGCGCATCCCGACATTCCGGTGGTCCACGCCTCGGGCGACAGCGCGTGGAGCGAGGGCAAGGATTTCCAGAATCTGCCCAATCTCGCCAACATCATGGGGCGGGTGGAATACGCGAAGATGATGGCGGGCTTTGCGGCGGCGATGCAGACGAAGACAGGCAAGATCGGCTATCTCGGCCCGCTGATCAACGACGAGACACGCCGGCTCGTGGCGTCCGTCTATCTCGGTGCGCGCTACGCGTGGACGAAGGTGCTGAAGCGCGACCCGAAGGACCTCTCCTTCAAGGTCACGTGGATCGGTTTCTGGTTCAATATCCCCGGTGTTACTGCGGACCCGACGCAGGTGAGTGATGATTTCTACAACTCCGGCTACGACGTGGTGCTCTCGGGTATCGACACGACCGAGTTGCTCTCGCAGGCGCGCAAGCAGCGCGCCGCGGGCAAGCAGGTGTGGGCGTGTCTCTATGACTACCGGAAGGCGTGTGATGAGGCGCAGGATGTGTGCATCGGCGTACCGTACTTCAACTGCGGCCCTGACTACTTGCGCCACATCAAGGCTGCGCGCGAGGGCACGTGGAAGCCGGGCTTCGAGTGGGTCGGCCCGGACTGGGCGGACATCAATAACCCCGACACGAGCGCGGTCGGATTCGAGCAGGGCGCGGCGCTGAGTGCGGATACGTCGGCAGCGTTGGACAAATTTGTCGGGGAACTGGGAGCCGGGCTGAATCTGTGGACGGGGCCGTTGATGTTCCAGGACGGTTCGGTATTTCTGAAGGACGGCGAAACGGCCACGGACCCGCAAATCTGGTATCTCCCTCAACTGCTGGAGGGCATGGAAGGTCAGAGCGTGCCGTCGAAGTAGGCGCACGTTTCCGGACCTGCCGCTCATGCAGGTTGAACTTAGAGACATTCACAAGCTGTTCGGCACGCTGCAGGCGAACGCGGGCATTTCTCTTTCCCTGCCGGCCGGGTCGCTTTTCGGTGTGCTGGGTGAAAACGGCGCGGGCAAGAGCACGCTGCTGAAAATCCTCTCCGGTTTCCAGCGTGCCGATCGTGGCGAGATTCTGCTCGATGGCCAGCCGGCCAGAATCCGGTCTCCTGCGGACGGCATACGTCTCGGCATCGGCATGCTGCATCAGGACCCGCTGGATTTCCCGCCGATGACCTGTCTCGAGAATTTCCTCGTTGGCCGGCCCGGCCCGCTGATCCCCTCGTTGCGCGAGGCGGCGAAGCAGTTGCTGGCTCTTGCGGGCGAGTTGGAGTTCCGCGTGGAGCCCGGAGCCTTTGTCGACACGCTCACGGTGGGCGAGCGGCAGCAGCTTGAGATTCTGCGGCTCCTCGGGCTCGGCGCGCAGTTGCTGATTCTCGACGAGCCGACGACCGGAATCAGCACTGCGCAGCGGGATGAATTGTTCCGCGCCCTGCGGAGACTGGTATTGCGCGGCAGGAGCGTCGTCCTCGTCACCCACAAGTTGGCAGATGTGCAGCAGCTTTGCAGTCGGGTCGCGGTGTTGAGGAAGGGTCAGCTTGCCGGCGAAGTCGACATGCCGTGTGATTCCGGCCGGTTGGTGGAGCTGATGTTTGGGAAAGCGCTGCGTTCGCCTGCGCGGCAATCGGTCCGGGGCGCCAAGCCTGAGCTGGAATTGGACGACCTTGGGATTGTCTCCCGCGGCCAGCGTATCGATGGAATCCAGCTCGCGGTCAACGAGGGGGAGATCATCGGCTTGGCGGGTGTGGAGGGTAGCGGGCAGAACGAGTTACTGCGGACGTGCGCGGGTATCCTGCGATCGGCAGCCGGGCGTATCACGATTGGCGGCCGTGACATGACCGGCCGGTCTCATCGCCATTTTCTTCAGAGCGGGGTTGCGTACCTGCCTGCGGCGCGGCTCGAAGCGGCGCTGATTCGCGGGTTTACGGTGAGCGCGCATTTTGCGTTGGCGGGCGAGGCGCGGGGTATGGTCGTCGACTGGGATGGGGCTGCGCGGACTGCGGCGAAGCGGATCGCCGATTTCGACATCAGTGCCCGCCCGGAAAGTCTGGTGGAGGAATTGTCGGGTGGCAACCAGCAGCGGTTGCTCCTGTCGCTGCTGGATGCGGAGGCGCGCGTACTGCTGCTGGAGCAGCCGACGCGCGGGCTCGATGTCGAGTCGGCGGCCTTCATCTGGGAGAAACTTAGGGAACGATGTGGCCGCGGCGCGTGTTTGTTCTTCGCCTCGTCCGATCTGGATGAGCTGTTGCAGTACAGCGATCGCATTCTCGTGTTCTCAGGGGGGCGCGTGTCGGCGCCGCTCGATGCGGCGTCGGCGTCCGTGGAAGACCTCGGGCGGAGAATCGGGGGAAGGAATTCGTGAAGTCGCGAACCGACAGAACCGAGGGATTCGGTACCGGCGTGCTGATGAGAATCGGCGCGTTTGGGTTGGCGCTGGTCTGCGTGTCGGTGGTGCTTCTGCTGGCCGGTGTAGCTCCGCTCGATGCATTCCGTGAAATCATGGGCGGTGCGGTCGGGTCCTGGTCGGATGTGGGCTACGTTCTTCGCGCGTGGGTGCCGCTGTTGCTGGCGGCCGTCGGGTTGGTGGTGACGTTTGCCGCGGGCCTTTGGAATATCGGCATCGAAGGGCAGATCATGATGGGCGCGGTTTTCGCGACCGGGGCATTCCGCGTCATGGAGAGCCAAACGTTGCCGCCGGTGATGGCGGTGTTGTTGTGCGTCGTCGCGGGCATCGTGGGCGGCGTGCTGTGGGGCGCGCTTGTGGGCGTGCTGAAAACATTCGGCGGCGTGCACGAAATCTTCGGCGGGCTGGGGCTGAACTTTGTAGCCTCGGCGCTGACGCTGTGGCTGATCTTTGGACCGTGGAAACGGCCGGGCGTTGGATCGATGAGCGGTACGATGCCGTTCCCGGAGCAGCTCTGGATGAGTGAGTTGGTTGGGATGCACGTCAGCCCTTGGGCGCTCGTGCTCGGGCTGGCGGGCGTTCTGCTGGTGCACCTGTTGTTGAAGAACACCCATCTCGGCCTGCGCCTGAAAGCGGTTGGTGCCAACGCGTGTGCGGCCTCCCGGTTCGGCATTCCCGTGTCGCGTCAGATCATGCTGGCCTTCATGCTGTGCGGCGCGCTGGCCGGGGCCGCGGGGGCCCTGCAGGTAGCGGCGGTGTACCACCGGTTGATTCCTTCCATCTCGAGCGGCTACGGTTATCTCGGTCTGCTGGTGGCGATCCTCGCGGGTTATCGCGCGCTGTGGTGTCTGCCTATTGCCCTCTTCTTTGCGGCGATCAATGTCGGCAGCATTCAGTTGCCGATCGTGCTGCAAGTGGACTCGTCGCTGGGCGGTGTGCTGCAAGGTCTGCTCGTACTCTTCATCCTGATGGCGGATGGCGCGCGCCGTCGCTGGTGGGCGGGGAGGGCGGCATGAGTGGTGATCTGATCACAGGTCTGGCGGGTGTGTTGGCGGCGACGGCACCGATTCTCTTCGTCGTGATCGGCGAGACCATCGGCGAGCGCGGTGGTGTGATCAACCTCTCGCTCAACGGGCTCGTGATTTTGTCCGCGATGGTGTCCTTTGCCGTGGCGACCACGACAGGGAGTCTTGTCGCGGGCTTCATCGCCGGGATGGCGGTGGGCGCGTTGACGGGATTGCTCGTGGCGTTCTGCAGCATCACGTTGCGACAATCGCAGGTGGCCATCGGTTTTGTGCTGACGCTGCTGTGCCGTGACCTCGCGTATTTTCTCGGCAGCCGGTTCATGAATATGTCGGGGCCGACCGTGCAGGGCGTCAGCATCCCGGGGCTGGAACATATTCCGATCATCGGCGCTCTTTTCTTCCAGCAGGACGTGGTGACGTGGCTGAGCTTCGTGGCGATTGGCCTCGCGTGGTGGTGGATGTTCAAGACGCGGCCGGGACTGACCCTGCGCGCGATCGGCGAGCAGCCGGTGGCCGCGTATGCGCGCGGGGCGCGCGTGAACCGGCTGCGCTATGCCTACACCATCGCGGGCAGTTCGTTGGTTGGCTTCGCCGGCGCGGCGTACTCGCTCAGCGTGAAGGCGGGTTGGCGCGGAACTATCTCGGGGCTCGATGGCATCGGATGGATTGCGTTGGCGATCGTGGTGTTTGGCGGGTGGAACCCGGTGCGCGCCGCGCTGGGCGCGTATCTGTTCGGACTGCTCCAGTGGCTGGGCGTTGTGCTGCAGTCGTGCCTGCCCGGCGTACCGTCGCAGGTGCTGCAGGTTGCGCCGTTCCCGTTGATGATTCTCGCGCTGCTGCTGGTGAATATCGGTAACGCGGACTGGGTGGAGAAGACGCTGGTGCGGTTGCCGCCGGGCGCGGCGCGCGGCGTGCGGAATCTGCTTCGCGCGTTACGCGCATCGCCGCCGGCCGCGCTCAGCCAGCCTTACGAAACGCCGTGACGTCCTGTCATGGATCGACGCGGACAGGCATTCCAATACGAATCATGCGGAGCAGTTTCTCCGCGTTCCAATTGGCCAGCCGAAAACACCCGTGCGATTCGGTTTTGCCGATGTCCTCCGGGTGCGGCGTGCCGTGCATGCCGTAGCCGGACAGGCTCAGGCTGATCCACGCGACGCCGACCGGGTTGTTCGGTCCTGCCGGAATCACCAGCTTGCCGGTCATCGTGGCGGCTTCCGCGTCCTCGGTGAAAAGCGCGGGGTCGAAATAGTAGTTGGGATTCTCGGCGCAGTTGGCGACGAAAAGTTCACCGACGGGCCGCTTCTCGCGATCCTTCGCGATCGAGCAGGGGAACAGTGCGACGAGTGCGCCATCCTTGTTGAACACCCGCACGAATTTCTGGCCGAGGCTGATGGTGATCCGCTCGGCGTCGGTTTTGATCGCAGGCTGCGGGTTGGGCACGGTCAGGACGGTGCCCGGCTGTGGGTTGGGCCATGAGGCCTGCGGATTCAGCTCGCGGATGCACGCCTCGGCGGCGTGGGATTCCTCCGCCACGCGTTCCAGCACGGTTTGATAATCGAGCCGCGCCGCTTGTGACTTGCCGATCCATGTCGACGGTGTACGCGTCAGCGAGGAAATGTCTTCGGGCGTAACGATGCGCGTGGTGAAGGCTTGGTCGAGCGGACCGAGGGCGCGCAGCGTCGGCTCATCGATCGCGCTGGTGGCCGGGAGCTTGTTGGCCTCCTGCCAGTACCGGAGGGCGGCGCGGGTCTTGGGACCCTGCTTGCCGTCGATCACGCCGCAGGAAAAGTTGGCGCGGTCCACGAGCGTTTGTACAGCCGCGACGTCGCGGAAGGTCAGGTTCGTGATGAGGGGGATGGCGACGGCCACGCGCGGTGGTGGTCGGGGGAGATATTCCGGCGTGGAGCGCGGCGGGGGCACGGGTTTGGCCGGAGGAGTGTGCGGCTCGCGGACAATTTCCGCCGGCGGCGGTTCGGGGCCGTAGTCGACGGTCGCACAGCCGGCCAGTGCGAGGCAGCCGAGGAGAAGCGGCAGGCGGCGGAGCAGTGTCATGGAGTTGGGCCTCCGTGGACCATCGGTACGAACACAACGGGCAGGTCTTCCTCGATGCGCACCCGCCCGTCGAGCTTGCGCAGAATCATCAGCCGCTGGCTGACGTTGCCGACGGGGACGATCATGCGGCCGCCCTCGCGGAGTTGATCGACGAGCGCCTGCGGAATTTCCTCGGGCGCGCAGGTCACGATGATGGAGTCGAACGGCGCATGCTCGGGCCAGCCCTTGTAGCCATCGCCGGTGAGTACATGGGCATGCGTGTAGCCCTCCGAGGCAAGGACCCGGCGCGCGTGTTCGGCGAGTTCGGGCACGATTTCGATGCTGAAGACTTCTGCGCCGAGTTCGGCGAGGATGGCCGCCTGGTAGCCGGAGCCGGTGCCGATTTCGAGAATCTTCTCGCCCGGCTGCGGGTCGATGCGTTCGGTCATGTAGGCCACGATGAAAGGTTGCGAGATCGTCTGGCCGTAGCCGATGGGGCTGGGGTGATCGCCATAGGGGTCGGTTTTGGCGCGGTACGTCTCGGGGATGTATTCGGGACGGCGGACGGTGCTCATGGCTGCGAGCACGCGCTTATTGTTGACTCCGTACGCTTTGATCCGGCTGATCATCGCCGCCTTGCCGACCTGGCCGTCGGCGGCCGGCTGGGTTGCCGGTTCGCGCGTGCAGGCCTGACATAGCGGAAGAGCAATCAGCAGGCCGATCCAACGCCTGTTCATGTAGCCCCTCCGTCTGGCGGTCATAGTACCCGGGGGCCGCACCGGCGGCAATTTTTTCCAATCCACCTTCGCCGACGCCATGGAGGACAAGATGTTGGAAAAAATCGGGGCGTGGGGTACTCTTTGGTGCCATGAATACTACGCGGCATGTGCAGGGTAAGATTCGCAACGCCGGCTTCGCCGACGTTCCGGCGATTTTCAACCTGATCAAGAGCAATCCGAAAGAGCTCGTGCCGCGTTCGCACAGCGACATCATTCAGAACGTCGACCGCTTCCTCGTTTGCGAATACCGGAAGAAGATTGTCGGTGTGGTGTCGTGGGCGATTCTCCCCGAGATCGAGCGGGCCGCGCATCCGACGGTAGAGATCAAGTCGCTGGCCGTTCAGAAGTCCGTGCGCAAGAAAGGATTTGGCCGCATCTTGGTGGAAGCCGCGATCGAGCGCGTTCGCGCGCTGCATCCGGAGCAGATTCTTGTGCTGACGTTCACACCGGACTTCTTCGCGCTGTTTGGTTTCAAGCGGATTCCGAAAGAGACCATCATGCACAAGCTCTACACGGGGTGCGTGAACTGCAGCAAGTATGACTCGCCGTTTACCTGTCCTGAAGTGGCCATGGGACTGATGCTCCGGTAGCCCGCACGGGGCGTGAGCCCCCGATGGGTGGAGGAGAGATCCCTCGTCGCCGGGCTCCTCGGGATGACAATCGGCTGCACGGGATGACGAGGAATCTCCGCGGCTATTCCAGGCAGATGAGCATCGTCGAATCTTCGTGGTCCGCGCTGGTTGAAATGATGATGTGCGCGAGGCGCGTCACGCCGGCGATGTGGATCGTCTGACGTTCCTGGTGGGAAGCGACGAACTCCTTCAGCGGATGGCCGGGCTCGAGTTGCTCAATTGTGCCAAGGAGTCTGCGGGCCGGCTCGTTCATGCCCACGACGCGCATATCGTCATCCAGCACGACCGCAGCGAGGTGCATGTTTTCGAGCTCGCGCAGCATGATTTCCTTCACACGTTCGAGGCGGCGAATCTTGACCTCGCCCTGCTGGCGGACTTCCTCGACCTTCTCGTTCAGCCGTGTTTCGAATTCTTGGGCGATCAGTTCGCCAGCCTGGGCGGTGGACGTTTCGCGACGTTCCACAGAGCCGAGGACGTTGTGGACGAACTTGCGGAAGACGCGGGGCGCATCCTTGGCGGGTGTGGCCGGCGCGATATCCGGCAATGGATTGTCGAGGCCGATGACGTCGGTGCCGGCCTCGATGTCCCATGAGCCGCCGCTGCGGGATGGGGTGATGGGTGGCTGACTGGGGGAGACAGGTTTCTTCTCCTCGACGGGATGGACTACGGCGTCCTTGCCGACGATACCTATCTTGACCTTGTGCTCGCGGATGTGGCGGATGCCCGCGCGCTCCAAGCTGTGGGCGAGGCCCTGGGTTTCAATTTCGTCGGACCGGGCGGTGAGGATGGTGATGAACTTCGCAAGTTCGTCGGCGGTGACGCCCGCCTGGATGGCAAGGCCCTTGATGCCGCGAGTTTCAAGACTCTGCGCGACCTTGCGCAGCGCACTGGAACTGGGGTCGATGGGCAGCGTACCGAAACGGACTTCCCCGCCGGTGAAGAACAGGGTGATCTCGGGTATTCCCTTGAGCGCGGTTTCAAACAGGGCGATGTCCTGTTCGACAGAGCGCTGAAAGACCGGATGCGAGGTCTGGTACATCAGGGCGGTATTCAGCACGGTGCAGAGCCCGCGCACGGCGCTCGTCACCTCGGCCGTCTTCTGGGCGCTCGCGCCCGGCGGTTGTGGATATCCTGTCATACGCCTGAGTCTTGCGTGGCGGCATGTGCACCGCTACGCCAAGGTAACCATACACGCGGCGGCAATTTCCGTTCAAAGGAAACGTCGGGGCGGGTTCGGTGTATGATGGGGGCGTTGGAGGCGATGATGAAGGTGGAGTGCGGCAAAGCGTGGGTGTTCGACATGCCGGGTGGGGCCAGGATCGACTGGGTCTGGCTGGATGCGGTCGGCTACTGGGCGGCGCGGCACAAAGTGACGAACCGGCAGTATCGGATCTTCGATCCCGATCACCAGAGCGGCGTGCTGGATGGGTACGCGCTCGATGGCGATGATCAGCCGGTGGTGCGCGTGAGTTGGGATCACGCGCGGCAATTTGTGGGTTGGCTCGATGGGCAGGTGGCGGGGTTGAGGCCGGCGGGGTTCCGGATTCGTCTCCCGCGCGAGCCGGAGTGGGAGAGTTATGCCAAGTGCGAGGTTGTGAAAGAACCGCTTTGGGGCGAGCGCTGTCCGGGTTTCGGAAGCTATGACGTGATCGAGCGGATGAAGATCGGCTGGGGTCCGACGGCCCGCGTGCAGGACGAGCCTGCCAACGCGTGGGGTCTTCATGGGGCCGAAGGCGGTTTGTGGGAGTGGGTTGCGGATGTGTTCGATCCGACGATGAACTGCAGGATTCTGCGGGGCGCGTGCTGGTACGGCGCGGTTGGGGGTGAACAGCAACTTCTCTATCACCGGACAGGATCGCCCGATACGGGGCACGTGAATTTTGGATTCAGGATGGTGCTGGCGCCGGGCGAGGATGTTCCGGGCCGTTCCGTCTGAACGACATCAGGGCGTCATGACGGCCTTCAACAACACGCGATCGTCGGTGATGGAGAGGACCTCGAGATTGTAGTTGCGGCTGCGAATCTGCAGCTTGAGGAAATCGCCGACGTTGACGACCTGGTTATTGATCGCCGCGGTGTAATGGTCGCCCTGCTTCAGTACGCCATCAATCCGGAGATGCTCCTTGAGAGAGACCTCCTCTTGAGGTTCGACGCCCTCCACTTCGATTTCCGCTTTGGGTTTTGGTGGGGGGATGGGCGTGGACGAGATGGAGGAATACGAGGCCGCCGTTCCGGCCCCGCTGCCGGAAGCGCCGGAGTCTTTCTTGTCGCAGCCCGCGACAAGACCCAGCATGACAGCCCCGGTCAGAAGTACGGCGATGCGCATGTTCATGGTCCTTCTCCCAGAGAAGATTACGCCGTGCTCCGCGGATGTTCGCCACGCCCGCGGAACCCGAAAACTACTATACAAGGGAGTGGTGGTGTTGGATACACCAATCCAAGGTGGTTTGCGCGGATGTAGGGGAAACCCTACTTGAGCAAACACGCGTTTTGCGTATTCTAGTGGCCAGTTGCGAGTTACGTCATCCGATGTGGCTTGCAGCGTCACCCGGGAGTACCGAGTCGCAACTCAACGTGTGAAGACAGACAAGGCGACTGTGTTAGGAAAGGGAAGATGAATATATTCGTTGGTAATCTGCCGTTTGAAGTCAGCGATGGCGATCTGCGGCAGGCGTTTGAAGGGTTCGGTCAGGTTTCATCGTCGAATGTCATTCTCGACAAGTTCACCGGCAAGTCCCGTGGGTTTGGTTTTGTAGAAATGCCCAACGATGCCGAAGCGAAGGCGGCGATCGCGGGTTTGAACAACAAGGATTTGAAGGGTCGTCCTCTTCGCGTCAACGAGGCGCAGCCTCGTGAAGACCGTCCGCGCGGTGGCGGCCGGGGTCCCCGGATGTAATTGAAAAAGGGGGGGTAGAACTTTACCCCATGGGTTCAAGCGAGCCGTTCACGTTCCGTGGATGGCTCGCTTGTTTTTTATCCCGCACGTTTCTATTAACCCGGCGTGGTTTATCAGTGTAGAATGGGGAGCAGGAGGCGGCCTATGGCCGCCGGGGCGGTGCGCAGCCGTGGGGCGCGCGGGCAACCATCAACAAGGAGATAGTGGCTGACCCGATGAATAACTACATCCTGGATACCAACGTCCTCCTTCACGATCCCAACGCCATATTCAAGTTCGAAGAACACTCCGTCATCATCCCCATCCGGGTGATCGAGGAAATCGATCACTTCAAGCGTGACCTGAGCGAGTTGGGGCGCAGCGCGCGGACGGTCTCGCGCATGCTCGATGATCTGCGCAAACGCGGCAAGCTGTCGGATGGTGTGCGTCTCGACAGCGGGGGCGAGATCCGGATTGCGTTCAACGGTGAACTGCAGGGACACGGCAGCAAGGATCCCGCGGATTTCCAGATTCTCCAGATGGCGATGAAGCTGCGGAAGCAGAACCCGGATGTTCCCTGCATCGTGGTCAGCAAGGATGTGAATCTTCGCCTGAAGGCGGACGCGATGGGTCTCGATGCGGAGACCTACGACAACGATCACGTCGACATCAACGAGCTCTACACCGGGCACTCCGAGTTGATGGTGCCGGAGGAGCAGCTCCAGAAGTTCATCTCCGAAGGCCGCCTGCCGATGGAGTTCGACAACAAATCGCCCAACGAGTTTGTCGTGCTCAAATCGGAGGTGGAACCTTCGCATTCGGGACTCGGACGTTACGACGCGGAGCAGAAAGCGGTGGTGTCCCTGATCCGCTCGCCGGAGGAAATCCGGCCGGTGGTGCCGCGGAATAAGGAACAGCATTTTGCGATGGATGCGCTGCTGGACGACCGCATCAAAGTGGTCACGATCATCGGCAAGGCGGGCACCGGAAAGACCCTGCTGGCGATTGCAGCCGGGCTGTATAAAACCCTGTGGGACAAGGTGTACCGCAAGATGCTGGTCTGCCGGCCGACTTTCCCGATGGGCAAGGATATCGGCTTCCTGCCGGGCACGGTTGAGGAGAAACTCAATCCGTGGATGCAGCCCGTCTATGACGCGCTCGATCTGTTGGCGAATGGGCGGCGGGATCACTCCGCGCGGAACCGCGATGCGCTGGAGGAAAGCGATCGCATTGGCGTGGAGCCGCTGACGTACATCCGCGGCCGCAGCATTCCGAACCAGTACATCGTGGTGGACGAGGCGCAAAACCTGACGCCGCTGGAAGTGAAGACGGTGATCACGCGCGTCGGTCACAACACGAAGATCATCCTGACGGGCGACATTTACCAGATCGACAATCCGTACGTGGACAGTATGTCGAACGGGCTGTCGGTCGTTGTCGAGCGATTCCGCTCGTACCCGCTGGCGGCGCACATTCACCTGTCAAAAGGCGTGCGCTCCGAGGTCGCGGAGTTGGCGGCGAACCTGCTGTAGTTTCGGCTACGGCGAAGGGCGGACGGGGCCGACCTGGCCGGCCGGCAGGGCTGTGCCTTTGGGTACTGCCTTCGTGCGCTTCCCGAGTTCAAGGAATCCCTTCGACAGCAGTTCCGCGGCTTTGGCGTTACGCACCTTGCGGTCGACGCTGCCGATGATGACGGCGATCACGCGCTGGCCTTTGCGCTGGGCGGTTACAGCCATTGAGTAACCCGCCTTCGAGAAGAATCCGGTCTTGAACCCGTCGCATCCCTCGAAGGAAGACAGCAGCGGGTTGTGATTGCGCATGATGAAGGTGTCGTTCCGGAAGCCGCGCTCGACGGTGGACGTATAGCGCAGGGTGTCCTTGTGCTTGAGCAGTTCACGGCACAGGGTGGCGATGTCGCGCGGCGTGCAGATGTCGGGCTCCTGACCTGCACCGGGAGGCAGGCCGTGGCAGGAGTGGATCGACGAGGAATTCATGCCGATGGCCTTCGCGCGTTCGGCCATCATCTCCACGAAACCTTCCTTGGTGCCGGCGACCTGGATGGCGAGAGCGACGGCCGCATCGTTGCCGGACTGCACCATGAGGGCGTAGAGCAGATCATCGACGGAGAAAACCTCCTTCTCCTTCAGGTAAACTTGCGAGCCGCCCATGGTAGAGGCTTCCGCGGTGATGGTCACCATGTCGTTGAGGCCCACGGCGCCCGCGTCGATTTGTTCAAGGATGACGAGGAGGTCGAGGAGCTTGATGACGCTCGCGGGATAGCCCTGTTCATCGGCGTGGTCTTCAAACAGGACATCGCCGGTGGCGGCGTCGATGACGATGGCGCCGAGATAGGGATCGGCAGAGCGGCCGGGTAATCCCTGCGCAAGCGAGGGGCTCGCAAGGCAAAGCAGGGTGGCGGTCAGGCAGGCGAGGAAATATTTCATATTCATGGGGTGTTCCTTGTCATGCAGTGTGTGTCGCCTGTGGGCGCAGATTCAATCCTTCAATTCCCAAAGATGCTGCCGGGTTTCAGCGACGAGTATGGGGCTCAACAGAAGCAGCGAAATCAGGTTGGGGATGGCCATCAGTGCATTGGCGACGTCGGCGAAATCCCAGACCAGCTGAAGGGGCACGACCGAACCGACGAGGACGGCGGCGACCCAGAGCCAGCGATACGAGCGGATGGCGCCGCTTCCGAAGAGGTATTCGACAGCCTTCTCGCCGTAGTAGGACCAGCCGAGGATGGTCGAGAACACAAAGGTCAACAGGCCGAAGAAGAGCACAATGGGCCCGACGTCATGAAGGTCGGCGAAGGCAGCCTTGGTCAGGGCTGCCTTGCTCAGACCTTCCTGCCAGTGACCGGAGCTGACGAGAACAAGGCCGGTCAGCGCACAGATGACGACGGTATCCCAGAACGTGCCGGTGGCCGAAACAAGCGCCTGCCGGACGGGAGTTTTCGTTTGTGCGGCGGCCGCGACAATGGGCGCGCTGCCCATGCCGGACTCGTTGGAGAACAGGCCGCGCGCGACGCCGTAACGGATGGCCTGCTTCAGACCGGCGCCGAGGAATCCGCCGACCGCGGCCTGGCCGGTGAATGCCGTGGTGAAAATGGTGGAGAACGTCGAAGGCAGCGCGCGCCAGTTCATCACGAGGATCGCCACACAGCCGAGCACGTAGATGCCTGCCATGAAGGGCACGAGAAACTCGCAGAAGCGGGCGATGGAGCGGATGCCGCCGAGGATGACGGCGGCGGTCATGGCCGACATGGCCAGGCCGAGGCCCCACTGGAAGTAGACGGCCGGCACAGTGGGAAATGTTTCGCACACCAGCGAGACGACCGCATTGGCCTGCACGGTGTTGCCGATGCCGAACGCGGCGATGGCGGTCATCACGGCGAAGAAGATTGCCAGCGGCTTGTTCTTCAGGCCGCGTTCGAGGACGTACATGGGGCCGCCCGCCATCGTGCCCGACGGCGTGGTGATGCGGTACTTCACGGAGAGCAGTGCCTCGGCATACTTGGTGGCGATGCCGAAGACGCCGGTCAGCCACATCCAAAGCACGGCGCCGGGGCCGCCAAGGGAGATGGCCGTCGCCACGCCGATGATATTGCCGGTGCCGATGGTGGCCGCGAGCGCGGTGGTCAGCGCGCCGAAGTGGCTGACGTCGCCTTCACCCTCGCGGGTGCGTTGAAACGAGAGCCGGATGGCGTGACCGATATAGCGCTGGATGAATCTCAGGCGGAAGGTCAGGAAGAGGTGTGTGCCTACCAGCAGGATGAGCATGGGCGGACCCCAGGCCCAACCGTTGGCGACTTCGAGCAGTTTGGATATCGTCATCGTTTTGCTTTCGCGTTCAGCCGGTTGTTTCCGTGTGGCTGCTACGAATGCCAATCCGGGGCGTGTGTGTCAACATCGCGGGGGCCGTATTGTGCGATTTACACTCGCACCGCGGCGCTCAGCCGCGATAATACCCGCGATAACTCAAGGGGGGCATCATGTCGCAGAAGATCGAACGCATCGGGATTCTCACGGGTGGGGGTGATTGCCCCGGCCTGAATGCGGTTATTCGCGGGGTCGCGAAGACAGCGATGAATGATTACGGCGCGGCCGTGGTTGGCATCGAGGATGGCTTTGAAGGCTTGGTGGAAGGCCGCATGCATGAGATCGAGAATGCCGAAGTATCCGGCATTCTCAATCAAGGCGGCACTATTCTTGGGACGTCGAACAAGGGCGATCCTTGGCACTACCCGGAGGAAGGTGCGATGGGGGCGGTGCAGATCATCGACGCCTCGCACCGGGCGATGAAGAATTTCAAGCGCTGGGGACTCGACGCGCTGATCGCCGTGGGCGGCGATGGGACGATGAACATCTGCCGCAAGTTCATGGACCTGGGGCTCAACATTGTCGGCGTGCCCAAGACGATCGACAACGATCTCTCCGCGACGGATGTGACGTTCGGGCATGACACGGCGGTGTCGGTGGCGACCGAAGCGATCGATCGTCTTCACACAACGGCTTCGTCGCACCACCGCGTGATGATCATCGAGGTGATGGGCCGGTACGCAGGTTGGATCGCGTTGTCGGCCGGGCTGGCCGGTGGCGCAGACATCATCCTGATTCCCGAGATTCCATTCCGATGGGAGTCGGTGTTCCACAAGGTGGTGGAGCGGAGCACGCGCGGCAAGCGGTTCAGTATTGTGTGCGTGGCCGAGGGTGCGAAATGCCCCGACATCGGCGAAGTGGTGAAGGACTACGATGAGCGGCGGACAGATGCCAAGCAACTGGGCGGTGTGGGAGAACTCGTATCGCGGAAGATCAGCGAAGGCACGCGTGTGGAAACGCGGGTCACGGTGTTGGGTCATCTCCAGCGTGGCGGCGCACCCACCGCATACGACCGGATCCTGGCCACACGGTTTGGCGTCAGCGCGTGCAAGCTGGCGGCGGGTGGGACGTTCGGCGTGATGGTGGCGCTGCGGGGCACGGAAATCGTGCCGGTGCCAATTCAGGACGCCATCGCGCAACTCAAGACCGTGCCGAAAGATCACTCTATGGTGCTCGCGGCCAAAGCCGTCGGCACGAGCTTCGGGGACGAGTGAGAGGACGCAGAGTCCAGAATTCAGAACCCAGAATTCAGAACTTCCCCTTACTCCAACCTGATGCTGTAGTAGTAAGGACCTTGAGCCGTCGCGGTTGCGTCCGTGTATACGTTCATGGGCGGCACCGCGGACAGGCCGGATTCCAGCACGCTGAACCCGTTCACCAAGTTGGTTGCGCGAAGCAGCGAGTACTGTTTCCCGCCGACGCTTGACCAGCGGATGACAATGCCTTGCCCGTTCCAGTTCGTGGAATTTCCGGCGTCGACGTCGAACACGGAAACTTCGTTGGTCGGGCTGGTGCCTGCGCGCACTTCGAAAGCATCGCCCATGCCGTCGTTATCCGAATCGGTCGCGGACGGATTGGATCCATACAGCAGGAATTCGTCGGCATCGACCAGCGAGTCGCCGTCGGAATCCATGGTCTGCGGGTCGTACTCGACCGCACCGATGTCGTACCGCGGCAGGTTGTCGAAGTTGCCGTCGATCGGGCGGACGGTGCCGCGCTGATCGAAGCTAGGCACGCTATTGCTGCTGCCCTGATCGATGACGGGGCTGCCGTAGCGCGGGACGCAGGTCAGCGTGGTGCCGCCGTAGTTGCCGAGGCCGGTGAGCAAGGGGTCGGAGCCGATGATGACGCCGTTGGTCTCGCCGATGATCGCGCAGTCGGCGATGCTCCCGAGCAGGTTGCGTCCGGTTGCGTTGAACGTACCGCGGAAATCGGGGCCCACGGTGGAAGAGGTGTTACGGGCGATGATCGTGTTGTCGGCGTTGACCACGGGCGCACCGTTCTCAAGATAGATGCCGCCGCCCTCGCCGGCATAGGGCCCGCCGAGGGAGCCGCTGCCCATCGGGGCCTTGTTGTAGGCAAGCGTGCAGGAGCGCAGGGTCACGAGTCCCTTCGTGTAGATGCCGCCGCCGTAGCCGTTGCCGCCGGTGTAGCCGCCTGAACCGCCTTCAGCGCTGTTGGTGGCGAGCGTGGTGCTGATGAGGGTCAGCGTTCCGCCGTTGTTGTAGATCGCGCCGCCATAGCCGGAGCCGGACTCGCGGCCATTGTAGTTGCCGCTGCCATAAGCGCGGTTGCCGATGAGCGCGCTGTCGGTGATGACCATCACCGATCCGTTCGCGCAGTAGATGCCGGCGCCGATGCCTGTTCCGGCCGAAGGTGTGCCGCTGCCGGTGGCCCTGTTCCACGAGATGGTGCAGCGTTCCAGGGTCGCTGTGCCGGTGTTGTAGATGCCGCCGCCGTAGCCGGTCATGAGGTTGGCCTCGTTGCTGACGACCGAGCTGTCCTTCAGGACAAGCGTGCCCTGGTTGTAGATGCCGCCGCCCGTGTTCTTG
Source organism: Verrucomicrobiota bacterium (assembly GCA_036821485.1). GTDB lineage: Bacteria > Verrucomicrobiota > Kiritimatiellia > CAIQIC01 > JAGNIJ01 > DAISJM01. The sequence continues at coordinate 30,505 of DAISJM010000001.1, forward strand.
TAGCCATTCAAGATCGTCACATTGCGGAGGTCGAGCAGGCAGCCCGTGCTCACGTTCAACGCACGCACCTGGTTTTCGATCGGGTAAGCGGATTTTCCGGTGAGCCGTACGCCGCCGAGGCCGCGGATGGACAGCGATTTATTGACGATGGTCTCGCCCATGTAGATGCCGTTGCTCACGAGGATGGTCTCGTTCGCCGAGGCCGCATCGATCGCGGCCTGCAGGTTTGTCGCGGCCATGCTCCAGTTCGTGTAGGGGTGGATGTTTCCGCCGCCCGAGGCGACGTAACGCGCGTTGAACAGCGCTTCTGAGGACAGCAGGACGGCGTCATCCCACTTGAACGCGCCGCCGGTGCCCGGTGTTCCGCTGAAGGCGAGTACGACACGCACGACCTTGGTGTCCGGCGGGGAGATGCCGGTGATAGAGAACTGCGTCCACGCGGCGGATCCGGTCAGGAAGCGTTGGGTGACGACCAGCGGCGTAAGGTTGTCCGCCAGGAATTCGATCTTCATTTCGAGCGTCAGAGCACCGGAGAAATCGGTATCGCGGAAGCCCCACGCGGAGAAGGTGTAGTTCGAAGTGCCCAGCGCGGCGACATCCTGCCAGACGAGGCCGCCGTCGGTCCAGCCGTACAGGGCGAGGCCGTTGGTGCCGCTGCGCGCGGCCCAGGGCTCGAGACGTGCGTCGTCGATGAACGACCACGCGCTGGGCGTTTCAAACGTGCCGTTGATGAGCAGGTTGGGGGTGGTCGTGCCGACGGATGCCTCGTACACGCCGATGTCGGCGCGTGCGACGGAATCGTTGTCGCCGTCGAGCGGTCGGGTTGCGCCGTCGAGATCGAGGGCCGGCGACGAGGCGTTATCACCGCGATCGATGCAGGGCGAATCGGCGAGCAGGTGCGCATTGCCGGCGGCGATATCTGTCAGCCGCGGATCGGCGGCGATATTGCCGGGGCCGTTGGTGCCGGGCGTGGTGCAGCAGTAAGTCATGGTGACGCTGCTGTAGGCGTACCAGTTGTCGGGTCCATGGCCGCCGGACGAGTTGCCGTGGATGATGGTGTTTCGGATCGCGGGTCCGTAGGAGGCGTAGAGGCCGCCACCCCCGTAGTTGTCGGCGCCGACGCCGGAATAGGAGCGGTTGCCGGCGATCGTGCAACTGCGGATTTCGGAGCTGCCGTAGGCGTAGACGCCCGCGCCGAATGCGTCGGCGTACATGTAGATGCCGGTCGTGACGTTGTTCGCCACGAGGCAGTTCTCCAGGATGCCGCCGTTACCAAGGTAAGCGCCGCCGCCCGCCGCCCAACTGTCGCCCCGGGAAGACATATTGCCGCTGACGCCGAGGTTGTCCTTGATGATGCACCGGCTGACCGTTGCGCTCGCGCAGTAGACGCCGGCCCCGATGCTGCCGCCGGGATACATGCTGCTCTGGGCCTTGGTGATGTTGTTCGAGATGCGGCAGGATTCGACGCGCGCGCCGTTGACCGCCATGATGCCGCCGCCGTTGCCGCCGCGTCCGTAATAGAACCACTGGATGCCGCCCTCGGCGCTGTTGCGCGTGATGTCGCAGTTCGTGACGACGACGTTGCCGATGCAGAAGATGCCGCCGCCGCTGCTTTCGCCGCCGATGGCGGTGTTGGCTGACACGAGGCAATTCTCGATGCGGCCGGTGACGGCGCAGTAGATGCCGGCGCCACGCGCGTAACCGTAGCCGCCGTTGGGCGCCGCGCCGGTTGCCGTGTTGTTGACGATGCTGCAATCGCGAATCGTGCCGCCGTTCACAAAATAGACGCCGCCGCCGTAGTTATTGCTGTCGACCATCATCGAACGGCAGTTGGTGATCGTAAGGCCCTGGATCACTGCGCCGGGATCGGTGACGTAGAACGCGCGGTAGAGATTCTGGCCGCTGACGGTGCTGTTGGTGCGGCCATTCACACTGCGGATCAGCATGGGCCGCTCCACCTCGATCTGGGACAGAATGTTGAATTGGCCGTCACCGACGAGGACGGTGTCGCCCGTGTTCGCCGCCTTGACCGCAGCAAGAATGGAGCGGGACGCATTTTGCAGGTTGGTGTAGGGATAGACCATCGCGCCGGTCGGCGAGCAGTAGTGAGTGTCCATGCCGGGGTTGTAGGGTGTGGAGATCAGCTCGGCGTCATCCCACTTGTAGGCGCCTCCGGAGCCGGGGGCGCCGCTGAAGGTGAGTGTGCAGCGCACCTTGGAGGTCTTCGGCGGGTTGGGCGCGGAGAGGACGTAGGTGTCCCATTGGTTGGTGCCGCGGACGACGCATTGCAGAAAATCAATGACACCATAGTTGGCGTCCAGGAACTCCAGTTGCACCTGCACGTAGTAGTTATAGAAACTGAAGTCGAGATCGCGCCAGCCTCTGACCGTGAGCGTGTAGTTCGATATGCCGCCGACTTCGATGTCTTGATACGCGCCGCCGCCGGAGGTCCAGCCGTAGAACGCGAGGCCGTTGGAGCCGGAGCGTGCTGCCCAGGGTTCAATGTAGGCATTGTCGTAGCGCGTCCACCCGGGGGTTGAGGAGCCAGCGCCGATCTCGAAGCCGGGGTTTGATAGCAGGTTGGCGTGGGCCGAAGGACACAGTGCAAAGATCGCACACGCGGCGACCGCAAGAAGGAGCAGGTTGAACCGGTACATCACAGGACCTCCACTGGAACATCACTGAGAGCGCTCTCAATCGTGCATTAGGACATAGTTTTGTGTTGGGGGCAAGGGAAAAAGCGGTCGATTTTTGGCGAGATCTTCCCGAAAAGTGCTGGTCGGTCAGGCCTGGTGTCCAAGTCCAAAGACGAGATTCTTCTGCCGCTTGCGCGTCATCAGAAAGACGTATTCCTTGGGGTTCTCCTCATCTTCCTTCGTTGCGGTGAGCAACGCGAGGCATCCCCGCTCCGTTTCCGTGCAAACGCTGAACTCTGGCGAGTTGCTCACTATTCACGCATTCTGTCTTATCCGGTATGTTTGAGTCCGTGGTGCGGCATCGATCAAGATGTCGACCTTCATCGCGCAGCGTGGGTAGGGAGGTCGCCCGTGGTGTTTTCGCCAAGACGATCGGCGGGGTGTTGGGGTTTGTTTCGCGGGGCCCCTGTCGCCATCGTCAGCGTTCTCTTGTTGTATCTGGCCTCGTCGGCGTCCGCTGCGCCTGTTGCCGGATTCGGCAACTCCCTCGAATTCAGCACCGACGATTATATTCTCATTCCGAACAGCCCAAGCCTGAGTCTCAGCGGGGCCGATAGTTTCACCATCGCGATGTGGATCCGGAGCGGCGGCGGGCAGGGGACGCTCTATCGCATGGACGCCGGCTACGGCGAGATGAACATCTACATCTACACGCGCACGGACAATCGCCTGACCTTTGGACTTGGCCGTCAGAGTTACACGTGGGATTGGCAAACCTCCGTGGGTAGCGTGTCCACCACCGGATGGACTCACGTGGCGTTCGTGAAGGAGACCAACTCGTCCCGCATCTACATCAACGGCCAGCTTGATTCGCAGGACACGGTTCACAGCATGGTCATGGGTGCCGCGCCCAGTACGCGCAGCACCTACCTCGGCGTCGACGTCTCGACGTGGAGCGCCTGGTTCGGCGGGCGCATGGACGAAGTCTGTGTCTGGCGCGAGGCGCTTGCGCCGCAGGTCATCGACGCATGGCGCTACCGGCGGCCAGATCTTTCGCAGTCCGCGTTCACCAACCTTGTGCTCAATCTGCGCATGGACGAGGGTGCGGGCGCCATCGCCGCGGATTCATCGTTGGCCACGAATCACGGGACGCTGGCCTCGATGGAGGAGACCGACTGGAAACGCAGCACGATCGTGGATGCCGCGACGATTGAAGGCGTGCCTGTCAGTGGCACGCTGGCCGGCAGTGACGTGGCCGGCAGTTCGGGCGACGGCACCAGTTGGCTGCTGGCGTTTGCGGTTTCGGCGCAGGGCGCCAAGGGCACGGCGGTTGTGACCGGCGTGAATGGCTACATCTACACGCCCTCGCCGGACGCGTTTGGGACCGACACATTCCAGTTCGTGGTGAGCGATACGGCTGGCGTAGCCTCCGCAGCGGGCACGGTTCAGATTGTCATCACCGGCACGCCAGACGCGCCGGTTGCTGTCGCCGACTTTGCGACGACGCGGCAGGATGAGATGGTCACCATCAACGTGCTGAGCAACGATTACGATGTGGATGATGACGCGTTGTCGGTCACCAGCGCCACGGTTGCCGCGCACGGCGACGTGGTCGTGGGCGGTTCCTTCCAGAACCTGAAATACACACCCGATGCGGGGTGGAGCGGCACGGACACGTTCTCGTATGTTGTGGCCGACGGCACAGGTCTTTTTGCGACGGGGCAGGTTACCGTGGTGGTGGGCTCCTCGTACGCGTGGCCGAACGGCAACAACAGTTACGACGGCGACGGTGTGGCCGACCTCGCGGTGTACGACGGTTTGGGTCATTGGTACATCCGCACGCTGCTGGGAGGCCAGCTCGCGTGGGCGACGAATTGGGGATTCCCGGGTGCGGTTTGCGTGCCGGGCGATTACGACGGTGATGGGGCAACGGATCTCGCGTTGTACGATGAGGCAACGGGCAACTGGTACATCCGTCGGCTGACGGGGCAGGTCATCGCGTGGGCGACGAATTGGGGATTCCCGGGCGCGGTGCCGGTGCCGGGCGACTACAGCGGCGATGGGCGTGCGGACCTCGCGGTATACAACGAGAACACGGGGGATTGGTACATCCGGACGGTGCAAGGCTCGATTCTCGCGTGGGCGACCAATTGGGGATACGTGGGGGCGATGCCGGTCGCGGGCGACTACGATGGCGATGGTTTGGCCGACCTGGCGGTGTATGACGAGAGTGTCGGTAACTGGTACGTGCGCCGGTTGACAGGTCAGCTTGTGGGCTTCGCGACGAACTGGGGCTATGCCGGAACGGTGCCGGTGCCGGGCGACTATGACGGCGACGGGGCGGCCGATCTGTCGGTGTACGACGAAGTGACGGGCAACTGGTACATCAGGCGATTGGGAGGAAGCATCATTCTGTGGGCGGGCAACTGGGGGTTCCTCGGCGCGGTGCCGGTGCCGGGCGACTACGACGCGGACGGTCGCGCGGACATGGCCGTGTACGCGGCGACAGATCTTGCGGTTGATCTCGGCATCGTCGGCAACTGGTACATCCGCACCGTTGACGGAACGACACTCCTCTATGGCGAGAATTGGGGTACACCGGGTATGATGCCGGCGGACGGCGGGTGGTGAGCGTTGAAACTGGAAGCTCGAGACTTGTCGGGCGGAAGGAAGAGTCTGTAGGAGAGGCTTTAGGCCTTGATGGGGAAGCCACAACGAGGCACAGAAGGCGCACAGTGCCTGGCAACAAGTGGAGGAACAATGAAGACGGTCATTGCGTGGTCGGTAGCAGTGTTGCTCGTGTCAGCGGTCGGGGTTTATGGCCAAAATGCTGTCCCTGCCTCGACGGACGAAGCGTGGCGAAATGACATGGCGGCTTTTGCTGCGGCGGTTGCTGATGTTGCGGCGAACTCGCAAGTGCCTGATGACTTTCAACTATCGCAGAGCATGAGAAGTCGATCGGTTCTGAGCGGGCGGGATGGCACACCCACGTGGGTGGTCCTCAAAGACGGCTTTGAGAAAGAACTTCATGGTGAACTAGCAAAGGCTTTTGCCGGGCAAGTTTCGTGGCAGGGCAAGGTCACGACCGCCGAATTGAACCAGGAGAAGAAGACGTGCAACATCAGGGTGGAATTTCCAAAGGCCAGCGGCATGCCTGCGAATTGTGAACTGACGGACGCGTTTATTGTTATTCCTTTCGACGAACTACCGGCAGAGAAGCTGCCGGCAGTGGGAACACTCTTCTCCTTCACGGGGAATCTGAAGAAGGCAAAAGACGACGATCTCTTGGACCGCGTGTGGGTGCTCTACGGGCGAGGCACAAATGCGGGCAAGAATCGGATCGGTGTGTCGCTCACCGACGAGGCCCCATCCGTGAAGTAGAGGCGCCATATTCGGCGCTGGCAAGAGGAAGTGTGTGATCAGATTCTTCAAGAGCGTGCCGGTGATCTCGCGGGATCAGATTGTCCAGAATATCAGTTCCCGCAGGCGGATGGTCAGGACAACGACCCGATATGATATGTCTTCCGTCTACAACCATGCTTTGGACATTGCGGTTCCGTTTGCCATGGGAAAGAGGTTCGGTGCGGCCGTTGGCGCAGCATTCGTCGTTGTTGCCATCAGCTTTATAGTGTTCGGAAGATCAGACGTGGGAATGGGTGCGGTGTATACCCATAAGGCGTTTTGGATTGTCCTCGGTGTGGCCGCATTTCTTTGTTTCGTCCTGTATGATCCGACCAACAGCATTCTGTGGGAGCAAATGAATGCTGTCGCCCGCAAAGACCGGGGCCTGAAGGATGATGAGGGAAACTTCGAGTGCGTTACCGACGAGCAGTGGTCTGCTTTCGTGATGCGATTGACGGGGTCAGCCGCAGCGAAGATCATCTGCCACGATGGGCAAAGCGTTGCCCTGGTGGCTGCGCCTTCCGTGGAAGGGAAGGGAGGCGTCTACGACGAAGTACTCGCCGAGATGCGACAGGAGAAGGTGATGGCTTCTGTTGCCAATAAGGGGCCTGCGCCCGACAAGCGGGTTCCGGGAACATGTCCGTCCTGTGGGACGCCCCTTCCGTTCCGAGGCTGTCGAGGCCTTCTGGCCCGCTGTCAGCGATGCGGTCAGAGATTCGAATGATGGGATTGTCGAACAAGACACGCGGTTGTCGGGAAAGGAAGAGGAAAGATGAATCCGAGTGTGATGTTGGGTCTGTCGAATATTGGCGTGGCGGTGTTGCTGATCGCCATCTCCATCCCCTTGATTCAGCGGCGGGTGAAGATGAATCACTTCTACGGCGTGCGAATTCCGAAGGCGTTTGAGTCTGACGAGAATTGGTACAAGATCAATGAGTATGGCGGTCGACAGCTTGTCTTGTGGTCCTGTGCTCTGGCTCTCTTGGGCGTCGTGACGTTCTTCCTGCCGCTCGGGACTGAAGAGAAGCCGAATGAAACCATGATCATCATCTCCGCCTTGATGCCGCTGATCGTCCTGGTGCCGGCCATCGTCCAGATCCTTCGCTACGCGCGGAAGCTCTGAACAAGATCGCGCTGCGGTTCAGCGCGAGGGCAAGCATTTCTTCAAGAGTCTGCCTGCAAGGCGGATAACGATTCTGGCATCCCATGCAGACCTGTCGCCGCCATGCGACTCGGTCTCCCACAGAAGAGTCGTCTTTCTGCGCCGCAGAACAAGCCTCGATCGTTTCCATACTTTCATTGCTCTATCTCCGTCTTCTTTGCGGGGCCATGCTGCCGCAAGTGCGCTATGCCGACAACTCTCTTAGTACCAACTTGCATAGTCGCTCCCTAATAGAGGTGAAAATGTCCACAAGGGGGTTGCTGCCATCTGTTCCGTGCCGGAGAAGCTATTTCACGGGAGAGTCGGGGCTCCGAAGTTCTTCTTCGCTCGCCGTGGAGGTTCTGACTCCGACAGAGGGACGTTCGGATTGCTTTCCCACAGCGACGCAGGTCTGCCGAGTGAAGGCTCCTCTTAACTCCTTCGTAGTCAGCGAGGTCCACCTTGACCGGGGCGACCGGTGGCCATACCCTCAGACTTGATATTCGCAGGGTGCGCGGACGTATCAGCACGGAGGCAAGCGGAAGGCCCATGAGCAGGCAAATCATTCGTGAACTCCACGAGCAATACCGTGCCGCGATTGAGATGTTCCTGCTGGCTGTCGAGAATTGCCCGGACCATTTCTGGACGCGCGTCTTTGGAGACAACTCCCCTTTCTGGAAAGAGGCCTACCATGCAGTCTTCTACCTCAGGAATCTTGCGAACGGACCTTCCGAAAACAAGTCCCTTACGCCCTTTGGAATCGACCTGGACCCAAGGTTGATCACCAAGGCGCAGGGAGTTGTGTCCAAGGGCGCCATGAACTCCTTCGTCACCCAGACCCGCGAGCACGTGGATCGCATGTTCTCCGAGCTCACAGTTGCCCAACTGGAAGGACCGGACAACTATGCCCCTGAGCGGTATCGGAGCATCCATCATCGCCTTCTCTACGGATTGCGTCACTTTCAACATCATACCGGCAAGCTCACGGGGTATCTCTTCTGCAACGGCATCGATTACGACCCTTGGCGTTGATGATGGAAGGGATGCACGCGGAGCGGAGTTGGGAAAGCGTCAGCAGGTGGCCCGATCGCTCTCGATGTTGTGGTTGTGGTGAGGACTGTTGGGGAAAACAAAAGGAGGAATACAATGGATCCGGTAGCTGAAGTCAAACGCGCGACGAAGGGGAAGAGATTTGCGGCGGCCCTCGTGGATCTTCTGTTGATTCCGTTGGTGGCCGGTATCGTGCTCGGGCTCTTGTTTGTTGCGGTGAAGGCAGATGAAGTGGTTCGCATGATCATCATGGTGGCCTTCAATGTCGCGTGGTTGATCATTCGCGATGCGGTCGGTTCTCCCGGACGAGCCATGGTTGGAATACGGCTCCAGAAGACAGATGGGACGCCGGTTGGAGTGGGCACTGCTCTTGCCCGCAATATACATTTGATGATTCCTCTCGTGTTGCTGGTCGGCTACTTGGTGGAGTTCATCGCTCTGCTGGCCACCGGTGAACGTCTTGCGGATCGGTGGGCGCACACCATTGTTGTGGAAAAGTAGGCCGACATTCGACAGAGAGGCGAACATGAACCCTGGATTGATTGGAGGGCTTGTCGGTGGCGTGATGGGGACCGTCGGAGGATTGGTTGGGACGTATTTCAGCATCAAGAATACCGACGGACCACGCGAGCGCGCCTTTATGATCAAAGCGTCGGTTGTTTGTTGGGTGGGGATCCTGATCTTTCTTGCACTGCTGTTCAATCTGCCCGATCCGTACAAATCGTTCCTGTGGATTCCCTACTCCATTCTGCTGCCCCTGGCCGTCATCCATGGCAACAAGGCCCAGCAGAGAATCAGAAGGGAAGAATCACAGAACAGCGGTGTCGCGCAGGGTCAGTGAATTGCGTTCGCGTCCGTCTCGTTGTCTACGGCGGGCTGTGCGTCTGCGGTCAGCCCCTTCCGACTTGACCGAGATATGTGCCGGGCTCAGTCTGGTAATAAGGGAAGTCCGAAACGAGAAGAAAGCCTGCGATTCTTGTGAGGCGAACCACAGGGTCATGAGTTGTCGGTTCCGAGAGGAATAGGTCATGAGCAAGCAATTGCCGACATGGATGTGGGTGGTCGCGACGAGCGTGGGTGTACTTGTGCTTGGGTGGGTGGATTGGCTGACGGGCTATGAACTCAATTTCTTCCTGTTCTACTTTCTGCCCGTGGCGGCAGGCGCGTGGTTCATCGGGTTGGGTTTCTCGGTGACCTTGGCCGTGTGCAGTGCCCTCGTGTGGTTCGGCGCGGATGTCCTATCGGGGCACGTACATGCCTCCTCTGCCTATGCGGTTTGGAATACGGTGATCCGTATGATTTCGTTCCTCGTGATCGGGTGGGCCGTTTCCAGGATGCGGCAGGCGCTTGATCGCGAACGAGGCACGGCGGAGAATCTGCGGCGAGCAATGTCCGAGATCAAGGTGCTTGAAGCCTTCCTTCCGATCTGCGCGCAATGCAAGAAGATCCGCAACCAGCAGGGCGGTTGGCAGAACATGGAGGCTTACATCAGCCAGCACTCCAAAACGCAATTCTCGCACGGTTACTGTCCCGAGTGTGCCAAGAAGGCCGCCATAGAGGCCGGCTTGCTCGATGAAAAAGAGTCATGAACTTTGGTCGGAAAGCAGAACGGCGAAAAAGAAAGCCATGAAGAGGAGGCTCCAGGTTGCAGCATGGCGTGCATGGATTGGTTGTGGCTTGCTGCTGTCCTGCGCGGCATCGGATTCACGAGCGCAGGATGCAATGCCCGTGCGCGTATGCGTGGACGCGGGGCATCCTGTTCGGACGATTTCGAAATTCCTGACCGGCTCACATTTTGTCTACGCCTTCGAAAGCGACGCCCTCTACAGCGACGAACGCATTGCGGACTGGATGCGTCGCAGCAAGGTCGGAGTGATTCGCTGGCCGGGCGGAACCGCCGTGCAGAATTACCACTGGGATCACCTGAACGGCATCGCCTTCAAGGAGGACAGCTGGGACCCGGACTACAAGGCAACAGATGTCGCCTCCGGGAACTACATGGACTTGGACGAGTACATCGCGTTCTGCCGCCGCGTGGGCGCGGAGCCGATGGTGGGTATCAACATCAAGTCCGGGAAGAAATACAAGCGGGAGGCGGAGGCCCTCGACGAGGCGCGCCGACTGATCACCTACTGCCGGGACAAGAACTACGGAGTGAAGTTCTGGTACATCGGCAATGAATGCTTCAAGGGATTCGGCGCGCGCGGCTATGCGCGATACATCGACCGGTACGGGGAAGTGCTGCGTTCGGTGGATTCGAATATCGTGGTCATCGGCGACTGGAAATTCGGGCCGGAGGAAAAACGCAGGTTTGAAGAATGCGTCGAAATCGCAGCGACCTCGCGACAACTGGACGTCATGGAGATTCACGAGAAGTGGGGCAATGACTGGTCGCTGACCACGGGCCATACGAAAGCCGACTGGCGCGCGGAGTGCCCGCTCTACAACGGCAAGCTCGGCGATTACATCCGGAAGTTCCACCAGGCCATGAAGGACGCAGGCCGGCCGCAGGTGAAACTGGCCTTCAACGAATGGGGCATCGGGAACGTGTCCGACGGCGATGAATTCGACTATGCGCTTGTGGCGGCCGACTTCCTGGTGGAGATATTCCGAAACGATGTGGAGCAGGCCTGCTACTGGAATCTCAACATGGGGCCGGGGAAGTCCCGGGTTCTTGCCACGACGGAGAACAGGAGCCGCCTGCTGAAGTTCAACCCGGTTGCCCATGTCTTTGAAATGTACGCCCACGCTCTCGGTGGGGAGCTCCTTGAGGTCGCCACATCGGAAAAATGTGTGTACGGATTCGCAGTCCGGGGGCCCGGCGATGAGCTTCAAGTCTACCTGCTGAACAAGAATGAGCAGCCTGCCGCCGTGGAGTTGAGCATTGAGCCCGGCGAATTGGAGGGCATGCGTGTACGGACCGAGGCGCTGGTCGCGCCCGGCGAGCTTGTATCGAGCGATCATGGGATTCAAGCTGTCGGACAATCGTGTGTGGTCGAACTGAAGCCGTCCTCCTTCACGACGATTGTGATAGCGAAGGATGATTAGCTGTAGCATCTGCCTGATGACGGAAGAACTCGGCGTCGTAGGCCCGGGGCGGCCGCGCCGGGATTGACAGCGCACGAGCATCAAAACTAAAGTGCCGCCATGAGAACACTTAAAGTCCTGCCTGTCGTGTTCATGGTTCTGTTGTTGGTTTCCGCGGTGAGTTCCTTTGGCGATCCTGACGCACTGTTGCGGACACTCACGCCGCGCGGTTACGTCAGCGATTTCGCCGGGGTCTTTGCCACGAACGACCTCGCGATGCTCAACGGCTTCCTCAAGCAGCTCGAGGATCAGACCACGGCGGAGATAGCCGTGGTCACCGTGAAGACGCTGGATGGTGGCGAGATCAGTGACTTCGCGAATCGTCTTTTCAAAAAGTGGGGCATCGGCCAGAAGAAGAAGGACAACGGCGTGCTGCTGATTACGGCCGTCGACGATCGCAATGTCTGGATTGAAGTGGGTTATGGGCTTGAAGGCGCAATCCCGGATGCGCGCGCGGGGCGGATTCTTGATGAGCAGGTTGTTCCGGAATTCAAAGAAGGACGTCATGCGTCGGGGTTGATTCGCGGTGCGCAAGCGCTGGCGGGAATCGTTGCGGCAGAATCCGGCATCACGCTGACCAATCTTCCTCCCGGCATGGCGGCGGTTGTTACACCCGTGGCGCCCCCGGTCGTGGCGACCACATCGCAGGGCTCGCCGTTGGCGCCCCTCGTGTTCTTCGGACTATTCTTTGGCATGATTGGATTCCTCGTCTTTGCCGCAAAGAAGGGGTGGATCAAGCCGACCAAGGCCGGCGGAGGCCGCATCGGCCGCTCGTCCGGCGGTGGCGGTGGTGGCGGCGGAGGCTCAGGAGGGGGATTTGGTGGTGGCAGCTCCGGTGGTGGCGGAGCAGGGCGGAGCTGGTAAGACATCTTAAAGGAGAACCGGATGAAGAAAGCATTGATCATTCTGGCCGTGGTTGCCGTTGTGCTGGTGCTGATGGCTGTGGGTATTCGGAACAACCTGGTGACGCTGGACGAGGACGTCAATACGGCGTGGGCGCAGGTGGAGACCGTGCTGCAACGGCGGTATGATCTCATCCCCAACCTTGTGAACACGGTCAAGGGCTACGCGACGCACGAGAAGGAGCTGTTCGAAAACGTGACCCGGTTGCGCAGTCAGTGGGGCGAGGCCAAGACGCCGGAAGCCAAGATCCAGGCGGCCAACCAGCTCGAGTCGACGTTGAGCAAGTTGCTGGTGGTGTCCGAGAATTATCCCGAATTGAAGGCCAATCAGAATTTCATGGCGTTGCAGGATGAGTTGTCGGGAACGGAGAACCGAATTTCGGTTGAGCGCCGCCGCTATAACGAATCGGTGCGCGCCTACAACGTCGCGGTTCGCCGCTTTCCGGCGAGCATGTTTGCCGGCATGTTCGGCTTCGTGAAGAAGGACGCCTACTTCGAAGCAGCCGAGGCCGCAGCCGCGGCGCCAAAAGTGGAGTTCTAGGCTTTGGAGGGCGGCGGTTCGCCGTCGCCCTTCAGTAATTGAACAGGTCTTTCAGCGCGTGGGTCTTTCCCGAGGCGCGGTTCAGCGCATTGAGAATCTTCGATTGCACGTTGGGCGTGAGCCGCCGCCCTTTGCACGCGCGCGCGACCATCTTGTGGGTGATCTGTTCCGTCGACGCGGCAACGAGGTCGTGGGATTTCAGCCCCAGTTCCGCGAGTATCTGTGCCACGGGCTGGGGGCCGAGATTTCTCTCTTCGTGGGTGTTCATCTGCGTGTCATTGCCGCATCTTGAGGGCCACTTTCAGCAGTGTCTTCCACTGGCCGAGCGGTCCTTTCTTGTTTGCGAGGATGGCGTCATAGAGCGCTTCGTCGTCTTTCGGCGGAGTGGCTTCCTGTTCCTTCTTTATGAGGCGGAGCGCTTCAGCCGGGCACGTCGTCACACACAGTCCGCATCCGATGCAGCGGCTGAGATTGATCTGCGCGGTGCCGTTGGGTCCATCCAGGGTGATGGCTTTGACCTGGCAGCGGTCGACGCACTGGCCGCAACCGGTGCATGCATCGGCGTTGACCTGCGCGAAGTAGTTGCTGGTCCAGAAGTCGATGGGATGCGGCAGGAATTTCTGAAACGACAACATTCCGCAACAGCAGCCGCAGCATGAACAGACGAAGGAGGGCTTCTGCGTGTTGGAGGGCTGGACCACGAGGCCGTCGTCCTGATTTTGCTGCAGGATGGTGAGTACCTCGTCGCGCGTGATCTCGCGGCCCTTTCCTCGGCGGAGCACCATTGCGGCAACGTGACCGAATCCCAGGCAGGTCTCTTTGCGTGAGGTTTGCTTGCACGGCTTGCGCCGCATCGCCGCGCCTTCGCGGCAGATGCAGTTGAGCACGACGAACGGCGCTTCAGCATCGCGGACGATCGCGCGGACCTCATCGTACGTGGCGACGGCATGCTCCACGGGAAGACTCTTGTGCACGGGGATGGTCCGCATCTGCGGCGGTTTCACGGCGAGGAACGACTTTCCAAAATCGAGCGTCCTCATGTACGCGCCCGCCGCGGCCAGAAAATCACGGGCTGGTTCCCCATCCTGGCCTTCATACATGCCGACGACCAGCGGCATAAGGAGCCATGTGTCGTTGCCGCCGCTGCGCTTCCAGCCGATCGAACCCTTTGCAAGCATTTCGTTGAGCAGCTTCGCGGTCTGCTCGGCGGAGAACTCGGGCGCTGCGCGATCGACCACCTCCTGAGTGAGCGAGGGCTGTCCGGAGAGATACAACGCGAGACGTGCCTCGTCGGGCGAGAAGAGCTTCTCCAACAGACGCAGGTCCGCAGCGGAGCGCGTGGCCGGAAATCCGACCGCCTGCCGGTCGAGATGGCGTTGGAGTAGGCGGTAGACCGGGTTGTGATGGGTGTTCTTCTTCATGACTTGGCGTTCCGTGGCGGACGATGGTGAACCGTCGGCGTGGCGTGAACAAGGAGGAAGTGGCGGAGCGATTCTGGCTGCGAGGCCTCCAATGGCATTGAATGTAACATTGGCAAATATCGACATAAGTATTGCATAGTGAACGTATTACACAAATGGAACGCGTTGTTGGGTGTGATTATAGTGCCTACAGTTTGACATTTGTTCCTATATGGTGTCTTTTGTGTCTTGCGGTTGAAGCATGAAGCTATCTGTCAAAGATGCAGCGACCTTGATGGGCGTTGCGCCGAAGACGATCTACCGGTGGATCCAGGATTCAGGACTGCCGGCGTATCGCATTGAAGGCCAGTACCGTCTGAACCGGACGCTCTTGTTGGAATGGGCGCGTGCAAAGCGGATCAACGTGGCCGCGCCGTTGTTTGACGAACCCTCTTCCGGACCCATGCCGCAACTCAGTGACGCTGTGAAGGACGGCGGAATCTTCTACCGCGTTGAGGGAACGGATGTGGCATCCGTGCTGCGTTCCATCGTCGGGCTTCTCCGTCTGCCGGAGGTGGTGGATCGGGAGTTCATTCTCCAGGCGTTGCTCGCGCGCGAGCGGTTGCAGTCCACGGGTATCGGCGATGGATTTGCGATTCCGCATGTCCGCAACCCGGTGGTCCTCGAAGTCGACAAGCCTTCTGTGGCTTTGTGCTTCCTCGAGAAGCCCATCGAGTTCGGTTCGCTGGATGGCCAACCTGTTCAGATTCTGTTCACGCTTGCGTGTCCCAATGTGCGCACGCATCTGCATCTTCTTTCTCGACTGTCGTTCTGCTTGCAGGACGCCGGGTTCAAGGCCTTGCTGAAGCGCCAGGCAACCCGGGAAGAAATCATGGGCGACATCCAGCGGATTGAATCCTCCCTGCCTGCGCCGAGCGCTTTGCAGGAAAGCCCACGCCCATGATGCCGTTTGTCGTCGTTCTCCTTGTCTTGCTGGCGGGCAGTGCTTTGTCACTGGCCTTCCGCCGCTTCCCCGTTTCGGCCTCCTGGCTCGGAACCGGCAGCGTGGTGGCGGGCAGTGTTCTTGGGCTCGCGTTTGCGGTACGCATTTTGTGGATGGGCGCTTCGCTCAGCTATTCCGTTTCATGGCCGTTGCCGTACGCGACGTTGTCGCTGGGCGTGGACCCCATGTCTGCGTTTTTCATGCTGCCGCTCTTCATCCTGTCGCCGCTCGCAGCGCTGTATGGCGCGGCCTATCTCCGCCATGGCGCACACGCGGTGCGCTGCGGTGAGGCCGGCTTCTTCCTTAACTTGCTTGTGGCGTCGATGGCGCTGGTGCTGGCGGCGCGAAACACCGTCCTCTTCCTGGTGGCATGGGAAGTGATGGCGCTGAGTTCCTTTGCGATGGTGGTGTTTGACCGGGAGGACGAGTCCGCGCGTGATGCGGGTTGGAGCTATCTTGTGGCCTCGCAGGCGGGCACGGCGTTCCTCTTTTTTCTGTTCCTGCTGATGGGGCGTGGGGCCATGGGCTTCGACGATTTTGCCGCCCCGGACTCGCCCAGGCGCGCCGCCTTGCTGTTTCTCCTCGCGGTCGTTGGGTTCGGAACGAAGGCCGGGTTCATGCCGCTGCACATCTGGTTGCCGCGCGCGCATCCGGCCGCGCCCAGCCACATCTCCGCCTTGATGTCGGCGGTGATGATCAAGATGGGCATCTATGGACTGGTTCGAACGCTGATGATCCTCGGGCCGTTGCCGGTGTGGTGTGCGTACGTGATGATCGGCCTGGGTATTTCTTCGGGCGTACTGGGTGTGATGTTCGCGCTGGCGCAGCAGGACATCAAGAAGGTGTTGGCTTACTCGAGCGTGGAGAACATTGGGATCATCGCATTGGGTCTCGGGCTGGGCATGTTGGGGCGGGCGATTGACCAACCCGCGCTGGCCTTTCTTGGATTTGCGGCGGCGCTGCTTCACGTGCTGAATCACGCGTTGTTTAAAGGTCTGTTGTTTTTCGGTGCGGGAAGCATTGCGCACGTCACGCACACGCGCGATCTCGATGTGCTGGGTGGATTGAGTCGGCGCATGCCGTGGACCGCCGCGACGTTCCTCGCAGGGTCGGCGGCGATCTGCGGATTGCCGGTGCTGAACGGTTTGTCGGCGAGTTCCTTCTTTATCTCGGTTCGTTTCGCGCGTTGGCCGGTGCGAGCGCCGGCCCGGCACTTGCGGCCGTCGGCATACTGCTGGGGCTCGCATTGATTGGTGGTCTTGGGGTGGCGTGTTTCACGCGCGTGTTCTCCGCAGTATTTCTCGGTCAGCCGCGGTCGGCGGCTGCGGAGCGCGGTTCCGATCCGGGAATACTGATGACCGGGCCGATGGTGTTGCTGGCGCTGGCCTGTTTTGCGATCGGCCTCGCCGGCCCGGTGGTCGTGCGCGCTTTGGCCGGGGTGACGGGGTCGCTCGCGGGGTGCGCGGGGGTGTCGTGCGCGCTGCCGGGTGCGATGTGGCCGCTCTACGGCCTGACGCTGCTGCTGGGGTGTACGCTGCTGTTGGGCTTGTTCGTGGCGGTGACGCGTCGCTCGTTGCTGGCCGGTCGCGACGTGCGTGAAGCGGACACGTGGGGGTGCGGCTACACGGCGGCTTCCGCGAGAATGCAGTACACGGCGACATCTTTTGCTGCTCCGCTGACGCATTTCTTTGGCGGCATCCTGCGTGTGATTCGAGCGGGCGGACCCGTGCGCGGTCTGTTTCCCGAGCCGTCGCAACTGGCCACTCGCGTTCCCGATGTCTTCGAAAAGACTCTGTTCGGGCGCCCCGCCCGCTGGGTGGTGGCGAGGATGACCGTGCTGCGCAAGTTCCAGCATGGCCGGATGAATCTCTACATCCTCTATATAGCACTCACGCTGCTGGCGTTGATGTTGTGGAAGCTGACATGACGATGTGGTTACAGAAATGCCCGGGCATCCTTCTGGCGCTGTTGCTGGCGCCGGCGGTGTCCGGTGTGATCAACAAGGTCAAGGCGCTCTTCGCGGGCCGCCGCGGTCCGCCCGTGCTGCAGCTCTATTTTGATCTCTTCAAGTTGCTCGCCAAGGGCGCGGTGTACAGCCGGACCACGTCGTGGCTTTTCCGCGCGGGGCCGGTGGTCAGCGTGGCGGCGCTTATCTCGGTGCTGCTGATCATCCCCTTCGGCGGGCCCTCGCTGCTTTCGTTCCCGGGCGACCTTGCCGTTGGATTCTACCTGCTGGCGATCGCGCGCTTCTTCACCGTGCTGGCTGCGATGGACACGGGATCGAGCTTTGAAGGCATGGGCGCGAGCCGCGAAGTGCAGTTCTCCGCGCTGGCGGAGCCGGCGCTTTTCCTCGGCTTCGCCGTGTTGATTCGCATGACGGGCCAGTTCTCGTTTTCGGAAATCTTCGGCAGCATGACGGCGTCGACCTGGGCCACGCAAGCCCCGGCGCTGATCCTCGTGGCGGTTGTGTTGATGGTGGTGCTGCTGGCGGAAAATGCGCGCATCCCGGTGGATGATCCCAACACGCATCTCGAACTCACGATGATTCACGAGGTGATGGTGTTGGATCATGGTGGTCCGGACTTCGCACTGATTCTCTATGCCTCGTCATTGAAACTCTGGGTGTTTGCATCGTGGTTTGCCGGCCTCGTGGTGCCGCGCGGTGTCGGATCACCTGCGGCATCGCTCGCCGCGACGCTGGGCGGCGTGCTGCTCGCGGCGGTACTGGTGGGCGTGATTGAGTCGATCATGGCGCGGCTGCGCCTGCTGCGAGTGCCGCAACTTCTGCTGGGGGCGGCCGCGCTGGCGGCCGTGGCCCTGTTGCTTGTGATGAAATGAGGAATGTGCACGTGATGGATCTTCTGCTCATGTTGGTGATCCTGACGAACCTGCGCCTGCTGGCGTCGAGCCGGCTCGGCGCGTGCATCTGGTGGACGGCCGGGCAGGGCTTCGTGCTGGGCTGGCTCACCATCGCTGCGGCTTGGCCGCATCCGGCCGTGGAGACCTGGGGTCTGGGTGTTTTGGCGGCCGGGCTTAAGGGCATCGTGTTCCCGTGGCTGTTGTTCCGGACGCTTCGGCTGGTCGATGTGCGGCGCGAGGTGGAACCGTATGTCGGCTTCAACGTGTCGCTCGGCATGGGGCTGGCCATGCTGTTCGCGGCATTCGCGCTGGCGCGGCGCTTGCCGTTGCCCGCGGGTCTCGAGAGCACGTTGTGGATGCCCGCGGCATTCTTTTCCCTCTTTGCCGGTCTGTTCCTGATTGTGGCCCGCAAGACGGCGGTGATGCAGGTGATCGGTTACCTCGTGATGGAGAACGGCATCTTCGCGTTTGGCGCGGCCGGTGTTCGTCACGAACCGCTGCTGCTGGAACTCGGCATCCTGCTCGATCTTTTTGTGGCGGTGTTCGTTATGGGGATCGCGGTGTTTCATATCGCGCGCGATTTCGACCACATCAATGTGGACCGCCTGACGTCGTTGAGGGAATGACCGGATGAGAAGCGACTGGATACCCTATGCGCTGGTGGCCATGCCGATGCTGGCGGGCCTCATGGCGTTTGTGCTGAAGTCGGACCGTGTGCGCCGCATTCTGCTGCTGCTTGCGGCGGCCGGGCATCTCGCGTTGACGCTGGCGGCACTGCGGCTGCACCCGGAACCCGTTCCCGGTTCATGGATTGCGCTGGATGATGCGGGTCTGCTCTTCCTGTTGTTGACCAGCGTTCTGTTCTTTGCCGCTGCGGTTTACGCGCAGGTCTATCTGCGGACCGAATCCGTAAGCGAGCATCGGGACCCCGAGGGGGAGAGCCTTCTTTTTGACAACGCGCCGGAGGCAGTCTTCACGGGTTGCCTGCTGATGTTCCTCGGAACGATGACGCTGGTGGAAGTTGGCCGTCATCTCGGCATGATCTGGGTGGGCGTCGAGGCGACGACGCTGGCGAGCGCGCCGCTGATCTACTTCCATCGCCATCACCGCTCGCTGGAGGCGGTGTGGAAATATCTCATGATCTGTTCGGTGGGCATTGCGCTTGCGTTGCTGGGTCTCTTTGCGTTGGCATCCGTCGAGTCGCTGCCCTCGATGCAGTTTGACGACGTGCTGCGCAGTGCGGCGGGTGTCCCTCCGGCATGGCTCAAGGCGGCGTTCATTCTGATGTTGGTCGGCTATGGCACGAAGATGGGCCTGGCCCCGATGCATACGTGGCTGCCGGACGCGCACAGCGAGGCGCCGTCGCTGGTTTCCGCGCTGCTGTCCGGTTCGCTGCTGAATTGTGCATTTCTCGCGCTGTGGCGCATGGCGCAGGTTTGTTTCGCGGCCGGGCTGGATCGTTTCGTGCAGGATCTTTTCCTCGTGCTGGGTTTTGTTTCGATCGGTCTCGCGGCGGTGTTCATCGTAAGCCAGCGCGACTTCAAGCGGTTGCTGGCGTATTCGAGCGTGGAGAATATGGGCATCCTGGCCGTGGGCGCGGGACTGGGCCCGGCCGGTGCGGCGGGCGCGTTCCTGCATGCGGTGAATCATTCACTGATCAAGGCGGCGTTGTTCCTGCTCGCGGGGAATCTGTTGGTGCTCTATGGCTCGCGGTCGACCGATGCGGTGCGTGGCGCATGGCGCAGCGCACCGGCGACAGCGCGGCTGTGGCTGTTCGGTCTCCTCGCGATCGGCGGTATGCCGCCGTTCGGCACGTTCATCAGCAAGTTCACCGTCTTCAAGGCGGCGCTGGACACGGGACATTTTATCCTCGGCGCGCTGCTGCTGGGGTTGCTGCTCGTGGTGTTCGCCGCGATGTCGCGCGTAGGCCTGAAGATGGTCATGGGTGCCCCGTCGCCTGTGCCCGGGGCGTCGCGCCGCGTGGGGCCGGTGGCCATGTGGGTGGCGCCGTCCCTGATCCTCTTGAGCCTCTCGCTTGTGCTGGGCCTTTACTTGCCCGGGTTTCTCGGTGGCCTGATTCAGCGTGCTGCGGGAGCGGCGGGGGTGTGGCCGTGAGCGCGTTGCTGCACAATCCCGATACGCTGCCGTTGACCGACTTGCCGTTGCTGGACCTTTCGGCTTTCCGGGGCGCGCTGGTCTCCGCCGTTGCCGGCGGCGGGCGCGTCGTATCGATGTTCGGTTACCCGGGGCCGTTGAAGCGGTCGCGGCTTGTGGCGATTCTCGCGCATGATCGGGCAGGAAGTCTTGAAGTCATTTCGACGGAGGTCGGGGCGGAATATCCGGCGCTCACGCCGGACTGCCCGCAGGTCCATCTTTTCGAACGCGAGTTGGCCGAGGAAAACGTGGCCACGCCCGCAGGGCATCCGTGGTTGAAGCCGGTGAGATTTCCCCGGGTCGCGGGTGCTGCGCCTGTCGGCTGTGCCGAATTCTATCGCGTGGAAGGTTCGGAGATTCACGAAGTGGCGGTCGGTCCTGTGCACGCGGGGATCATTGAGACGGGCCATTTCCGTTTCCAGTGCCACGGGGAGACGGTGCTGCATCTCGAAATCTCGCTGGGCTATCAGCACCGCGGCGTGGAGCGCGCGCTGGTTGGAGGGCCGGATCGTCGGACGCTGCGTTATATGGAAACGCTCGCAGGCGACACGACGATCGGGCATGCCGTGGCGTACAGCCAGTTGGTTGAGCATCTCGGAGGACGGCGCGTGCCGATGCGCGGCGAGGCGCTTCGCGCGGTTTCGCTGGAGCTGGAGCGGTTGGCCAACCACACGGGCGATCTCGGCGCGCTGGCGAACGATATTGGATTCCTGCCTACGTCGTCGTACTGCGGCCGGATTCGCGGCGATTTCCTGAACATGACTGCGTTGCTTTGTGGTTCGCGCTTTGGGCGCGGCATGGTCCGGCCCGGCGGTGTGGATTTCGATCTGGATGCCGCGCGGCGCGAGGAACTGGAGCGGCGGCTGGCCGCCGCGGAGCGGGACGTGACCGGTGCGGTGGAGATGCTGTGGGACACGCCGTCGGTTCGCGCTCGCTTCGAGGAAGCGGGGGTTCTCAACGCCGCGCAATGCCGTGAGTTGGGAATCGTGGGCGTCGCGGCACGCGCTGCAGGCGTCGAGCAGGATGTGCGGGTGGACCTGCCGCATGGCTACTATCGGTTTTTCCAGGTTCCTGTTTCCACGCTGCGGTCCGGTGATGTATTCGCGCGCGCGTGTGTGCGCTGGCTGGAAATTCAGCGCTCCGTGGAGTTCATCCGGAACGCGCTGAAGACGTTGCCGGATACGCCGGTTGCGGCGTCGGATAGTGAGCCAAATCTTGCGCCGGATTCGCTGGCGGTATCGCTGGTCGAAGGCTGGCGTGGCGAGATTTGCCATGTGGCGATCACTGATGCCGCGGGCCGGTTCCTCCGCTACAAGGTGGTGGATCCGTCGTTCCACAACTGGCCCGGGCTGGCCCTCGCGATGCGGGGCCAGCAGATTTCCGATTTCCCGTTGTGCAACAAGAGCTTCAATTTGTCGTACTGCGGTTTCGATTTGTGAGGTGGGTGAACGATGATCAGCACACTCTTTGAGCGATGGCGCCAGGGGTACCGGACGAAGGCCTTTCCTCCGGCGCCCGACAGCCTGCCGGATCGCCTTCGCGGCCGCCCGGCCATCGACGTCTCCAAGTGCGTCGATGGTTGCACGCGCTGCCTGGAGGCCTGTCCGGTCAATGCTTTGACCCGCGGCCCGGACCGTGGTGTGAGCATGGATCTTGGCCGGTGCCTGTTCTGCGGCGACTGCGTGAAGGCCTGTCCGGCGGGCGCGATCCGATTCACGCCGGATTACCGTCTGTCGACGCGGTTGCGCGACGACCTGATTACAGACGGCGCGACGCTGAAACTTGCGAAGGCGTTGGATCGCAGTGCGCGGCGACTCTTCGGGCGCTCGTTGAAACTGAGGCAGGTCAGCGCGGGCGGATGCAATGCGTGCGAAGCGGATACGAATGTGCTGAACACGCTGGTGTTCGATCTCGCGCGGTTCGGTATTCAGTTTGTGGCGTCGCCCCGTCATGCAGACGGACTGCTCGTCACCGGGCCGGTGACGGAGAATATGCGCGAGGCGTTGATTCGGACGTGGGAGGCTGTGCCCGCGCCGCGCATTGTGGTGGTGGTCGGCGCGTGCGCGATTGCCGGTGGTCCGTACGCGGGGCACGCGGAAGCGCATGGCGGCGCGGCGGCGTTTGTGCCCGTGGATTTGTTCATCCCCGGCTGTCCGCCGCATCCGTACACCATTCTCGATGGCCTGCTGCGGTTGCTGGGGCACGTGGAGGATGTCGGGGCGTAGGCGGCAGAAGACGGCCTCGCGTATCAGCAAAGACTACAGCTTCGGTTCTTCTTCGCCGCCCACAGAGGGGCGGCCTACATCCTTGGCGAGTTGGCCGGTCTGGGTCTCGATAGCGGAATCGCTATCAAACATTTCCTCGTGTTGCAGTCGTGCGAGGAAGTCCTTGGGGTCGACCTTTGGCGGCGGAACATAGCCGCCTGCGAGCGGCGCGGCGCGGGTCAACTTCTTGCGCTTCACCCAGAAGTCCGGCTGACGCTCGGCGAAGGCGATGCTCTTCGCGTGCTTGACCATCCGGTCGAGATCGGCCGTGTAGCGGCTCAGGTAATAGCCGCCGATCGGCGTGATGGTTCGCGATTCGACGGCCCCGGCGAATTCTGCCTTGGCATCCATGCTCTGGATCATGAAACAGTCGCGCGCCTTCAAGATTTCCAGCGCGGTCTTCTGAAAACTCTCGTTGTCGGGATCGAGCGATTTCTCCATCAGCGCAATGACCCGCTTGGCGGAGCAGAAAAGATCGAACCATGTGCGGAACAATTCCTCCGGCACGATGGACTGCGGATTCTTCAGGCGCTCGACGGAAGTTTCGGCGATGGCGGTCAGGTGGTCACCGATGCGCTCGAGATCTTTCATGCAACGATCGAGGTGCTGCACGAACAGCGTCTGGCGGCGCGAGAGGGAGCGGCGTGTGAGTTGTCCGAGATAATCGCTCACTGCATCCTTGACCTCGTCGATCACGGACTCGTTCGAGAAGAGGCGACGCAGCACCGACGGCTTGGGGGTGAAAATGAGGAGCCCGTTGAGCATCATACCTTCCACGCACAGCTTGGCCATGCGGCGCAGTTCGCGGATCACCGCGCACAGCGCCTGCTCGGGCGTGTCGAGCAGGTCCTCGACGAGGTAGCTGGGTTCGGGCGGCGGAGTACGTGAACGGACGATGAGCGCGACGAAGCGTGCGAAGAGCGGGGCGATAAGGAGGATGATCAGCGAAGCGCCGGCCATGACGAACGTATGGAGGTTGGCGATCTGCCGCGTGAGATTGGGCGAGCTCCAGACGACGAGTTGCTTCAGCCATGGGTACAGCGCGACGGCGAGGATGACATTGAAGATGTTGAAGAACAGATGAGCGGCGGCCGTGCGGCGCGCCTCGATGTTCATCGAGAGACTGGCCGTGAGGGCCACGATGCACGTTCCGATGTGCGCACCGACAACAATGGGGAAGAACTGGTCGAACTGGGTGAAGACGCCGGCGGTGACGAGCGCGAAGCACAGGCCGATCGTGGCGCCGCTGCTGGTGATCAGCGCGGTCAGGATGGCGGAAAGGCCGATGCCGATGATGCGACCTTCCAATGTTTCGCCGTGGATGCGCGTGAGCCACGGTTCGAGGGCGGCGCGGTGCGGGGCGATTGCGGCGCTGATCGTGGTCATGCCGAGGAAGAGCAGACCGAATCCGAGCAGGGCGGTGCCCATTTCGCGGCAGCGGGGATGGGGTACGGCGGACTTGATGATGAAGCCGAGACCAATGGCGATCCAGCAGTAGCGGCCGATGTCGAAGGAGATCAACTGCATCGAGAGCGAGGTGCCGAGGTTGGCGCCGAGCATGGGGCCGATGGACATGGAGAGGCTGATCAAGCCGGCGTTGGCGAAGCTGGCGATCATCGTTGTGGCCGCGCCGCTGTGGGCGAGGAAGCCGAGGGCGGTGCCGAGAGTGATGCCCTGGAGGCGGCTGCGGGTGGTGCGTGCCAGCACGGAGCGGAGCGCGGTTCCTGCGGCCTCGCGAAGCCCGGTGGTCATGACGTGCATGCCGAAGATGAAGAGGCCCATTCCGCCGACCACTTGCGCCATCGACATCAGCACCTGCGTTACGCTCATGCTCGTCACTCCATCACTCCCACAAAAGCACAATCACTACCCTGAGTCAGGCACTTTGTATTCATGAGGGGGGTGGCCAAAGCTTTTTCCAAGGGTTGGAAGAATGAGGAGGGGAGAGCCTGAGTTTGATCTTTCCGCGGACGGTTTGAGGGCGTAAGTTTCCGCTTGGGATATGACCGAACAGGAAAAGAGCATCTTCAGGGCGATGACGCCGGCGCAGAGGCTTCGGGCGGCGATGCTGCTTTATCACTCGGCGCGCCGCCTTAAGGCTGCGGCGCTACGATCCTTTCACCCCGACTGGTCTGAGTCAAAGATAAGCGATGCCGTGCGGGAGTCGTTCCAACATGCAGGAGCTTGATCTCTTCCTGGTTTTCGTGCGTCGGCTGAACCGGCTCGGTGTGCCCTATATGGTGACGGGATCTGTGGCCAGTATGGCCTACGGGGAACCGAGGTTGACTCACGATGTTGACCTGGTGCTGGAGGTGACGCATTCCCAGGTTCCGCTCCTGTGTGATGCGTTTCCATTGGCCGAGTTCTATTGTCCACCGGCTGCTGCAATCATGAAGGAGATGCAAAGGTCTTCGGGTGGTCACTTCAATCTGATCCATCATGAAACAGGATTCAAAGCCGACTGTTACCTGATGGGCAAAGACCCTCTTCATGTGTGGGCGATGGCTCGCCGAAGGGCAATCACGCTTGGTGAGGAGGCCATGTTTCTGGCCCCGCCGGAATATGTCATCCTGCGCAAGCTTGAATACTACCGAGAGGGTGGGACGGAGAAGCATCTTCGGGACATTCGCAGCATGCTGGAGGTCTCGGGTGCCCTGATCAATCTTGTGGAGCTCGTAGCCAAGATTCGTGACGGCGGTCTGGAAGCCGAGTGGGCCCTTGTGCAGCAGTCGTAGGGCGGGCCGAGAACGGGCTGGCTTCCCTGTTGCCCCGCGCGGCAGGAGCAGCATTCTGACTCCCGTGGCGTGAAGCCATGGGGAGCATTGCAGGCTTACATCTTCAGCAGTTCCTGGACATCGTCCCAGGTGAGCTTTTGCATGACCTGTTCGTCCTGCGTCAGCGTGGCGTCGATCACGGCCCGTTTTTTCTTCTGCATGGCGAGGACCTTTTCCTCGACCGTGCCCTTGGTGATGAGCTTGACGCTGTAGACGGTGTTCTTCTGGCCGATGCGGTGCGCGCGGTCGGTGGCTTGGTCTTCGACGGCAGGATTCCACCACGGGTCGAAGTGGATCACCATGTCGGCGCCGGTCAGGTTGAGTCCGGAGCCGCCCGCCTTGAGGCTGATCAGGAACAGCGGGATGCTGCGCTCGGTGTTGAATTCGTGGACGACGCGCATGCGTTCCTTCGTGGCGCCGTCGAGGTAACAATAGCGCAGGTCGCGCCGTTCCAGTTCCTGCCGGAGGATTGCGAGCATCGACGTGAATTGGCTGAAGACCAGTACGCGGTGGCCGGCGTCGAGCGCTTCGTCGAGCAACTCGAAAAAGAGATCCATTTTGGCCGACGGAAATTCGCTCTTGAGATCCGGTAGCTTGAGCAGGTCGAGATGGCAGCATACCTGCCGCAGGCGCAGCAGCGTCTTGAGAATTTCCATGCGCGACCGTTCAAAGCCCTGCGCGGCGACCATGTCGAGGATGCGGCGCTGGGAGGTCTCCATGAGGTTACGGTAGACGAGCTGCTGGTCGCGCGTCATCGCACAGGAGGCGAGGCGTTCGATCTTGGCCGGGAGGTCCCTGGCCACGTCTTTCTTGAGGCGGCGCAGGAGGAAGGGGTGCAGCTTGCGCCGTAGCCGGGCCTGCGCGATTTCGGCATCGCGGCCGCCGGACGCGATGGGCAACTCGGAGTTTTCGCGGAAGGAGGCGTGCCCGCCGAGGTAACCGGGCATGAGGAAATCCATGATCGACCAGAGATCGGATACGCTGTTTTCGATCGGCGTGCCGGTGAGCACGAACCGGTGCGCGGCTTTCAGTTTCTTTGCGGCGACGGCATTCTGCGTGGAGCGATTCTTGATGTGCTGTGCCTCGTCGAGGATGACGGCGGCGAATACGCAGTCCGCGTAGTTGTCGATGTCGCGACGCAGCAGTGCGTAGGACGTGACGACGAGGTCCGAGCGCATGAGATCCTCGCGCCGTTGGTGGCGGTCAGCGCCGCTGAGCACGAGGACGCGGAGGTCGGGCGTGAAGCGCGCGGCTTCCTCGGCCCAGTTGTCGACGAGGCTCGTCGGGCAAACAATCAGCACGGGCTTGCCGGTGGCGTCGGAATGCGCGCGCTGCAGTTGAACCCAAGTGAGCATCTGGAGCGTTTTGCCGAGACCCATCTCGTCAGCGAGGATGCCGCCGAAGCCGTTGCGTTCGAGGAAGTGGAGCCAGTTGACGCCGTCCTTTTGATAAGGACGGAGGATGGAGTCGAGGGAAGACGGCAGCGGCACGGGCTCGATGGTTTGCGCGCGATTCTGCGTGCGCGCGTACGTTTGCCACGAGGGCGTGGCCTCCACGTCGATCCCGTCGAGGGCATCGAGCGAGGATTTCACGTAGGCCGAGTAGACGCCGTCCATCCGGAACGTGCCGGGCTTGCCGCCTTCGCCGCTGGAACAATCGGCAAAGACCTCGCGCGCGGTGGCGATCGCATCGCCATCGAGGAGGATCGTGCGCCCGGACTTTTCGATGAACGATTCGCCTTTGAGCAGCGCACGTTGAATTTCCGAGTCGGACAGGCTTTGGCCGGAGCCGTCCTCGTAGACGAAACCGACGTCAAACCAGCCGGCCGCCGAGCTGTCGGTGATGCGTACGACGGGTGTGGCCAGGCTGGCGGAATCCATGAACGGCTGGACGCGGCCTTCGAGTTCCACCTTCCAGCCGGCGCGGCGGAGCTTGGGGACGCCGCTGCCGAGGAAGTTGAGGACTTCACGGCCGCCGACGATGGGCTTGAGGTCGTCGCCGTGTTCGCCGGGGAACCCGGCGTCGGCGAGGCGTTCAAGGGCGCGTTGTTCGCTGACGGGGTTACGCACGGTGTAGCGGAGGAAGTCGGCCGGGTCGGGCAGGGCGAACTGGCCGGCGGCGTCGGGTTTGCCGGCGACGAGGGAGATGCCGTCGTAATCTGCCTTCAGCGTTGCGGAGAGGGAAGCGGGGCTGCCGCGGACGATGAGGCGGAACTTGGGTGTGCCGGGCTCGAGGGTGAAGAGATCGAGCGAGAGATCGGTTTCGACGCGGATGTGATGCTCGAGCAGCGGCAGTTCGGTTTGCAGGAACCGGGGTACGCCGGCGCGTGCGATGCAGACGGGTTTCTCGTAGATCGAATGCAGCGGGGCGGGCAGGAGTTTTTCAAGCGGCCAGAAGTGGCCGGTGGAGTAGACCCAGCCGGCTTTGCCGGCGACAATGTAGACGGGGAACGAGCGCGGATCGGCGAAGGGCAGTTCCGTATGAACCATGAGAATCACTTCGCCGTTCTCGCGGTCGAGATCCATGTGGAGCCGGGAGGCGAGTCGCGCGGCATTGACGGTGACGGGCTCGGCGCGTCCGTCGATGTGCAGTGGTTTGCCCGCGTGAATGCTGAGCAGGTTGAGGAAGTCGGACACGCTGAGGTCGAGGCGGCCCTTGGCCGGGCCTTCGGAGATATCCTCGAGCACAAAGAAGATGTTTTCGTCCTGCTCGCTCACGAGATAGGGCGTGTCGGTATCGAGTTCATCGAGGAGGACGATGCGCCCTTCGACGTCGGCGGCGCAGACGATGGGGATTTTGCCGCGGCGATACTCCTCGGCCCAATTCCGCGCGAGGACGATGTGGAGCTGTGCCGGGACGCAGCCGGGCGTATCGCGCCGAACGCGTTGGACGTACACGGCATCATTGGCGGCGGCGAGTCGTGCGGCCCGGCGCATTTCCTCCTGCGCCTTACGCTCGCGTTCGGGGTCGGTGTTGCGGCGAATCAAGGCGAGGCCGAGGGCGACGACATGGCTGCAGATGACGCCGCGCTCGGTGCTGTCGGCACAGGGGCACTGGTTATCGGCCGAGCCGTCGGGCATCAGTTCGAATTGGCAGGTGAGCCCGCGCACGCCGTAGGCGAGTTCGCCGCGGACGAACGGATGCTCATACTCGACCTTGAGCACGCGACCGTTGTCGAACAGGAACTGGCCGCCGCGAAACATGTTCGGCCCGGCCCAGTCCATCAGCATCTTCTGTGTGATCGGTATCCTCATGGATAAAAGGTATAAGATAGGATGAAGACGGCCGATGCGCCAGTCCGTCTTCGCGGTCGAATACGGACTTGAATCTTTACGCACCGGGGGCGGGTCGGTATCGTAGACACGGAGGTTTGGATGCATCGTCTGCTGATCCGGAACATCCACACATTGGTTACCATGGGCGAGGACGAGCGGATCGTCCAGGGCGTCGATGTGCTGGTCGAAGATGGGCGCATCGTGGCGATCGGCAAGAATCTGGCGGCCTATCCCGGCCAGTCGCGGCCGCAAGCTGCGGACGTGCGCACGCTCGATGCGACGAACTGCGTGGTCTATCCCGGTTTCGTCAACTGCCACCACCACCTGTACCAGACGCTGACGCGCAATATTCCCAAGGTCCAGAATGCGAAATTGTTCGACTGGCTGATCGGGCTCTACGAGGTGTGGCGCGAGTTGAGCGAGGAGGCGGTCGAAGTCAGCACGCGCGTGGGGGTGGGCGAGCTGCTGCTGACGGGTTGTACGACGACCTCGGATCATTTCTATGTTTTCCCCAAGCGGGCCTCGCGGGAGTTGCTCGATGTGGAGATCGAGACGGCGCGCAAGTTGGGCATCCGGTTTCATCCCACGCGCGGCAGCATGAGCCGCGGCCGGTCGAAGGGCGGTCTGCCGCCGGACGACGTGGTGCAGGATCCGGAGGAGATTCTTGCCGATTGCGATCGGATCATCGCCAAGTTTCACGACCCCAACCCGTTTTCCATGTGCCGCATCGTGCTCGCGCCATGTTCGCCATTTTCGGTCACGACGGAATTGCTGGCGGAGACGGCCAAGTACGCGCGGTCGAAGAAGGTCCAACTGCACACGCATCTGTGCGAGACGAAGGACGAAGAGGAGTACTGCCTCAAGAATCTGGGGATGCGGCCGCTCGACTACATGGAGTCGACCGGCTGGGTCGGTTCCGACGTGTGGTACGCGCACGGCATTTACTTCAATGACGCGGAGATCGCGCGGTTGGCGAAGACGCAGACGGGGATATCGCACTGTCCGACGTCGAATCTGCGGCTGGGATCGGGCATCTGCCCGGTGCCGAAGATGCTGGATGCGGGTGTGAAGATCGGGCTCGGCGTGGATGGCAGCGCGAGCAACGACTCGTCGAATTTTGCGCGCGAAATGCAGTCGGCCCTCCTGGTGCATCGCGTCGGTACGGCGGTGGATGCGATGCCGCCGATCCGTGTGCTGGAGATGGCAACGCAGGGCGGTGCGGCGGTACTCGGGCAGCCCGAGATCGGCAGCGTGGAAGTCGGCAAGGCCGCGGACCTCGCGGTGTTCCGGCTGGACAAGATTGATTATGCGGGTGCGATGGCGGATCCGGCGGCAGCGATCCTGATGTGCGGTGCGGGGCCGCGGACGGAATACACCATCGTCAACGGCAGAGTTCTCGTGGAGCGCGGCAAGCTGGTCGGCGTGGATGAGGAGGCTCTCTGGGAGCGCGCCAACCGGGTTGCCGAGAAGATGCTTTCGGCTGCGGAGAAGACCACGGGCATGAAGTATCGGTAGCGGTGCGGCCCGGGATCGTGCAGTCGGCAAGGAGGGTGGGGACATGAGGATTCGGCAAGCTTGCACGCTGCTCGCACTGCTGGCGCTTCTGGGTACGGAGGCCTCGGCACAAATCCAAGTGACCAACGGAACGGATGTCGGTATCGGCACGTTGCGCTGGGCTATCGAACAGGCCAACCTGACACTCGCCAAAGAGACCATCACCTTCGCCGTTCCGCCGGTTGGCACGGCCGTCACCATTCAGCCCACGGGCGCGCTGCCGACGATCGTCTCGCCGGTGGTGATCGACGGGTGGTCGCAGTTGAGCGCGACGGGCTGTGAGGCGGGCGTGGAACTCGACGGCAGTCTGGCGGGCCCGACGCCTGCGGCCCTTCACTTCCAGACGACGAATTCCGACGTCAAGGGCATGTGTATCAACCAGTGGTTGGGCAATGGCATCTGGTTCCAGGGAGGGGGGAACCATCGCGTATTCGGTTGCTTCATCGGCACGGACATCACCGGGTCGACGGGGCTGGGCAACGCCGGCAACGGCATTCTCATGACCGCCTCGTTCCTGAACGATATCGGGCTGCTGCCGACCACCAGTTGCACCAACCGCAACATCATTTCCGACAACGGGCTGAGCGGCATCAAGATGGCGGCCGGGGCGGACAATAATACGCTTCAGAATAATCATGTGGGCGTGGACTTCAATGGCAGCGCGGCCATGGGAAATGGCTGGCACGGAGTCGAGATCACCGGCGCGTCGATTCAGAATGAGGTGGGCACGACGGCGGGCCCGAAACCGGTCAACGTGATTTCGGGCAACGCGACCAACGGCGTGCACATCGGCGAAGTTTCAACGGGCAACGAGGTCTTTGGCAATCACATCGGCGTCAACCGGCTGGGCTGGGCGGCGTTGCCGAACGCGGTGGATGGCGTACACATCCGCGACTCGGGCGGGAATTTTGTGGGTGACTCCAGCGGCGAGGCGCGCAACGTGATCGCGGGCAACGGGGATGACGGCGTGGAAATCCAGGGGACGAACTCGTCGGCCGTTGCGGGCTGTTTTGTCCAGGGCAACTACATTGGTGTGGGCACCAACGGTTACGGTCAGATTCCCAACGGGGACGACGGCGTGCTGCTGTACAGCAACTGCACGCAGAACATCATCGGCGGCACGGTCGTCGGTGCGCGCAACCTGATCTCGGGCAATTACGGCTGTGGCGTGAAGATCGAGCACGG
Organism: Verrucomicrobiota bacterium; assembly: GCA_036821485.1. Classification (GTDB taxonomy): domain Bacteria; phylum Verrucomicrobiota; class Kiritimatiellia; order CAIQIC01; family JAGNIJ01; genus DAISJM01. The sequence continues at coordinate 61,732 of DAISJM010000001.1, forward strand.
CCCCTACGGCAACTGGGTCTACGGCAACTATATCGGCGTCAACCGCGATGGCCTTGGGGCGGTGTCGAACGCCGAGTTCGGCGTGCTGATTGTGGACCGCGCCAACGGCAACTGGATCGGCAATCCCACCACCGAGGACACGGGCAACCTGATCTCAGGCAACGGGGCCAATGTGAATTGGGGTGGCGTGGGGCTGTATAACGGAGCGGATGAGAATACGATCTGCCGCAACCGGATCGGCCTCGGCGCCGATGGCGCGGTGTTGCCCAACATGGGCGACGGCATCCGGATCGTGAACGCCGGATCGAATTCCATAGGCGGCAGCCTGGGTGCGTCGCGGAATTTTATCTCCGGCAACAACGGTGACGGCATCCAGATCGGCACCAACGCGCACTTCAACACGGTACTGAACAACTATGTAGGCGTGGATACGAATGGGGTGAGGGCGCGGCCGAATGCCGGGGAGGGGGTGTTTATCTTCCAATCGACGTTCAACACCATCGGCACCAATTTGGCGGGTAACGTGCTGTCGGGTAACCAGGGCAGCGGGGTGAAAATTTCGGACTCGCCGCAGTGCCGCGAGAATACGGTCGGGGGCAACAGGATCGGCACGGATGTGGCGGGCACATTCCGTCTCGGCAATAGCGACAACGGGGTTACCATTTACGGGTCGCCGAGCAACAGGATTGGTGGCGCCTTCCAGCGCAATACGATTTCCGGCAACGACAAGAGCGGTATACAAATCGAGGGTGCCGGGGCTGAAGGCAACAAGGTGTTCGACAATGCGATCGGCGTAGATGACTTCGGCGCGAGTGTGATCAGCAACGGGATGGATGGGGTGTCCGTTTTCGACGCGGCGAGGACCAGCATTGGTGGGGCCGGCGTGTTCGGCAACGACATCGGCGGCAACGGGCGGTATGGCGTGTTGTTGAATGGCCTCGGTGCCTTCGGTAATCGGGTGCAGGGCAACCGTGTCGGAGTGAACGGCGTGGGGGCGGCGATGCCCAACGGCCACAGCGGGGTGGTCTGTCACAACGCGGCCAACAACAATCTGATTGGCAGCACGAATTCGAGTGAAGGCAATGTGATTGCCTATAACTCGGAGTACGGCGTGCTGTTGCTCACCACGTCGGCTACGAACAACGCCGTACTGGGGAACTCGATTCACGACAACCGGAACCTGGGCATCGAGATTGGCCTGGACGGTGTGACGGCGAACGACAGCCTGGATGCGGATGACGGCGCGAATGGCCTGCAGAACTACCCGGTGATCCATAGCGCGACGACGGGCAGTGTGTACATGGGCGGCACGTTGGGCAGCAAGCCGCTGACGACCTACCGCGTGGAATGCTTTCTCAATACCAACAACACCATCTATGGCGTTGGCGAAGGACAGGTCTATCTCGGGTATACCAACCTTACGACAGCGGCGGACGGCAGCGTCAGCAATTGCTTCATCATCACCTTCTCGTACGCGGCCAAGACGGGGCAGTACGTGACGGCGACGGCGACCGATCCGTTCGGCAATACGTCCGAATTTTCGCCGTGGGTGGAGATTCTGCCGAACGACGTGTATGACGCCGACGGCGACGGCATGCCGGGAGCGTGGGAGACGGACCACGGGCTCGATCCAAATGACCGGACGGGCGATGAGGGAGCGACGGGCGATCCGGATGTGGACGATGTGGGGAACTATGAGGAATACGTTGCGGACACGGACCCGCACAACGAGAGTAACTACCTGCACATCGTGGTCTTCCAGCACCCAAGCAATAGCGTGGTGACCTTTACGTCCACCAACACTCGCTACTATCTTGTACAGGTTGCGACGAACGTCCAGCCCGAGGGGTACTGGACGAATCTGTATACGACGGCCATTCCGGGCGCGAACGGCACGACGACGACGAACGAGCCCGGCGAGTGGACGAATCGGTTTTACCGTGTGAAAGTGCAACTGACGCCGTAGAGTGCTGCGAAGGAGAATGCCTGCATGAGAATCACCGACTTCCATCGGCCGGGCTCCCTGCAAGAAGCCCGGGCGATCCTGAAACGACTTGGGCCCGGCGGCCTGCCCGTCGCGGGGGGAACCTCGCTTGTGTTCACCAGCGAGAAGGATGAGAAGGTTGCCGTGGATATCAACCGGCTCGGGCTGGAAGGCATCCGGCGGGTGAACGATGAGTTCCATATCGGCGCGGCCACCCGGCTCGTAGCCTTGCAGAAGCATCACGAAGCGGGCTGGGTGCTCGACCGCGTGGCGGTACATCTCGCCTCGCAGCAGATACGGAACATGTCCACGCTGGGCGGCAATATTGCGCGCGTGTTTCCGTGGGCCGATTTCCCGGTGGCCCTGCTCGCGCTCGGCGCGGTGATGGTGGTCATGGGCGATGCCGAACGCGGCATACCTGCAGACGAATTCTTCTCCTCACAGCCCGCGCGGCTGTTCCAGTCGGGTGACCTGCTGGCGGCGGTGAAGATTCCAGCGCTGGGCGCCGGGCAGGGCTTCGGTTACTCCAAACAGACACAGACCTCGATGGGGTTCAGCCTGGTCACGGCGGCGGCGATGCTGGAGGTGGATGGCTCGACGGTGAAGAGCGCGCGCGTGGCGGTGGGTGCAGGTGTGCCGTTTCCGTGCCGGGTGGCGGCGGTGGAGCAGGCGATCATCGGCAAGCGCGGCAACGAGCAAGCGTTCAAGGACGCCGCCGCGGCCGGCATGGCGGGGCTCAAGTTCAAGAGCGGCGCGGATATGTCCGAGGAGTTCATCGGGCACCTTGCGCAGGTGGCCGTGGCAGACGCACTGACCGAGGCCTGGACATTGGCGAAGGGAGGCCCGTCATGAGCGCCCTCAAGAAGATCACGCTGACGATCAATGGCAAAAAGAAGGAGTTCGAGGTCGCTCCGCACGAGAAGCTGGTGAAGCTGCTCCGGCGCGCGGGTTACAAGGGGACGAAGGAGGGATGCGACGAGGGAACCTGTGGTGCGTGCACCGTCATCATGGATGGCAAGGCCGTGTTCTCGTGCATCACCTTCGCATTTCTCGCCGATGGCCGTGACATCCAGACGATCGAAGGCATGGGCGATTTCGACAAACCACATCCGCTGCAGTCGGCGCTGGTGGAAGAGGGCGCGGTGCAATGCGGCTACTGCATCCCGGGCACGATTCTCTCGGCCGAAGCACTGATGAAAGAGATTCCGGAGCCTACGGACGAGGATATTCGGACACACATGGACGGCAATTTTTGCCGGTGCACGGGCTACGAAAAAATATGGGTGGCGCTCCGTAAAGTTATTGCGGAGAAGAAAAGCTCTAAGCCCTAAACTCTAAACAAGCTCCAATGACCGAAAGTTCAAAGAAGAAAACGTACGATCTTGAAGATCGCACATTTGAGTTTGCACGGCGGGTACGGGTGTTTGTGAGGGGTTTGCCGAAAACCGTTTCGACCATCGAGGACGCAAAACAGTTGGTCCGTTCCTCGGGGTCCGTGGGTGCCAACTACATCGAGGCGTGTGAGGCTCTCAGCAAGAAGGATTTTGTGATGCGGATCAAGATATCGCGCAAGGAAGCCAAGGAGTCCTGTTTTTGGCTTCGACTGCTGCACGTGGACGGGCACGTGACCTTGGCGAAAGAGCGGGATGCCCTAGTGCAGGAATCGGCCGAGTTGACGAAGATATTCGGAGCCATCGTGACCAAGGCGGGATGATGTTGGTGCATTGGAATCTTGGTGTTTGGAGCTTATTTAGGATTTCGAGCTTAGCGCTTGGAGTTTGATGGTGAGGAGGCTGTTATGTCGAAGAGAACATTCAATGTTGTCGCCCACTCCGTGAAGAAGGTCGATGCCCTGGCCCTTGCGCTCGGCAAGCCGAAGTTCGTGTCGGACTTTAAGCCGGACGATGCGCTGGTGGTGAAGTTTCTGTGGAGCCCGCACGCACACGCGGTCATCACGTCGATCGATATCAGCGCGGCGGAGAAGATGCCCGGCGTCGCCTGCGTGCTGTATCACGGCAACGTGCCGCGTATTCCGCACACCACGGCGGGCCAGGGATTTCCCGAGCCGTCGCCGTATGACACGTTCATGTTTGATCGCAAGGTCCGCTTTGTGGGCGATCGCGTGGCGGCCGTCGCAGCGGTGTCGGATGACGTGGCGGAGGCCGCGCTGGCGGCAATCAGGGTGGAGTACAAGGTGCTCGAGCCGGTGCTGTCGATCGAGGCGGCGCTGAAGGAAGGGTCACCGGTCATTCACGATGAGCCCGAGGCGCACGCGGCGATTCCGGTGCCGTACGAACCGCAGAAGAACATCGCAGCCCGTGTGGGGATGGATCACGGCGACTTGGCGAAGGGTATGGCCGAAGCGGACGCGAAGTTGGACTACTCGTATTACAGCCACTACGCGCAGCACACGCCGATTGAGCCACACGTTTCGATGGCGCACATGGATTCCGACGACCGGCTGGTGATCACGACCAGCACGCAGGTGCCGTTCCATGTCCGTCGCATCGTGGCGCAGTGCCTCGAAATTCCGGTGCAGAAGATTCGTGTCATCAAACCCCGCATCGGCGGCGGCTTCGGCACGAAGCAGGAGATTCTTCTCGAGGACGTGGTCGGGATGATGGCGCTGCGGACGAAAAAACCTTGCTTCATCATGCTCTCGCGCGAAGAGGAGTTCATCAGCAGCCGTACGCGGCATCCGGAGCTGATGCGCGTTCGCGTTGGGGCCAAGAAAGACGGGACGATTACGGCGATCGGATTGGACTGCGTGTCCAACACGGGAGCCTACGGCTCGCACGCGCTGACCGTGGTCTGCAACAGCGGCAGCAAGATACTTCCGCTGTACAAGGCGGCGAACATCCATTTCATGGGCCGGGCGGTTTACACGAATCTGCCGGTGGGCGGCGCGTACCGCGGCTATGGGGCGACGCAATCCAGCTTTGCGATCGATTGCGCGATGGACGAAATCGCTGAGGCGATCGGCATGGACCCGCTGGAGTTCCGGGTGAAGAATCACATCCACAGCGGCGACACGTCGCCGGTCTTCGCCGCGCTCGGCGAAGGCAAGGCGGGCGTGGAGCAGAGCATCGGCAGTTGCGAGTTGGACCGGTGCATCAAGCTCGGCGCGCGCGAGATCGGCTGGAAGAAGCGGAAGGACTGGCGGCAGAAGAAGGGCCGCTTCCGTCGGGGGCTCGGCGTGGCCTGCCTCATGCAGGGCTCGAGCATTCCGGAAATCGACATGGGCGCGGCCTCGCTCAAGATGAACGAGGACGGTTCATTCAATCTGCTGATCGGCGCGACCGATCTCGGCACGGGCAGCGACACGGTGCTGGCGCAGATTGCCGCCGAGGCGCTTGGGACGGTCACCGAGAAGATCGTGGTGTATTCGTCCGATACCGACATGACGCCGTTCGACGTCGGCGCGTATGCATCGAGCACAACATACCTGAGCGGTTCGGCTGTGCTGGATGCCGCGCAGAAGGTGAAGAAGCAGATCCTTGGCGTGGCGGCGGAGATACTCGGCTGCAAGCCTGCGGACCTCGTGGCGGCAGATCAGAAGGTCACCACGAAGGACGGGTCGAAGTCGGTGACGTACTCCGAGGTCGCGCTGCATTCGCTGTACGCGGCCAACCAGTTCCAGATCGCGGCGATCTCGTCGCACATCACGCACAAGTCGCCGCCTCCGTTCTCGGCGCATTTTGCCGAGGTGGAGGTCGACACCGAAACCGGCAAGGTGACGGTGATCAAGTACGTGGCCGCGGTGGATTGCGGCACGGCGATCAACCCGAAGCTGGCCGAAGGCCAGACCGAGGGCGGCGTGATGAACGGAATCAGTTTTGCGCTGACGGAGGAGTATCTCTTCTCGTCCAAGGGCAAGATGCTGAACGACTCGTTCCTCGGCTACCGGATCTTCTCGATGCGCGACAAGCCGGAGCTCAAGACGATCCTCGTCCCGAGCTACGAAAAGACCGGTCCGTACGGCGCCAAGAGCGTGTCGGAGATCTGCATCAACGGTCCGATGCCGGCCATTGCCAACGCGATCTACAATGCCGTGGGCGTTCGTTTGTACCAGGCGCCGTTCACCGCGGAGAAAGTCTGGCGCGGCATGCAGCATAACAAGCAGGGGTAGTGTCGGGGCTCGATCATGGATTCGACCATCATCGCGGCAGCACACGGAGAAATCCCGTGTGACCTGTTGCTGCGCAACGCCAACCTGGTCAATGTATTCTCCGGCGATATCCAACAGGCTGATGTCGCCGTCTTTGGCGGGCGCATTGCCGGATTCGGCGACTATGCGGCGCGGGCTTCGGTGGATCTTGAAGGCCGCTATCTGTGCCCGGGGTTCATTGACGCGCACGTGCATCTCGAGAGTGGCATGGTCACCGTGCCGGAGTTCGCGCGGGCCGTGGTGCCGCGCGGCACGACGACGGTAGTTGCCGATCCGCATGAAATGGCGAACGTCTTCGGTCTCGACGGTGTGCGGTACATTCTTGAAACGAGCGAAGGGCTGCCGCTGCGCGTTTTCGTGATGGTGCCTTCCTGTGTGCCCGCGACGGACATGGAAACTTCCGGCGCACGGCTCACGGCTGACGATTTTGGACTGCTGTTCAACCACACCCGCGTGCTCGGCCTGGCGGAGATGATGAATTATCCGGGCGTGATTCACCGCGATGCGGACGTCATGAACAAGCTTGCCGCGGCGGGCTACCGGCCGATTGACGGCCACGCGCCGGGAATGTCCGGACGCGATCTTGCGGCTTATGTCGCAGCAGGCATTGGTTCAGATCACGAATGCACGCAGGTGGACGAGGCGCGGGAGAAGCTGGCGCAGGGGCTTCACATCATGATCCGGGAGGGTACCTCGGAACGTAATCTCGAGACACTGCTGCCGCTGGTCAACGGGCGCAATTCGATCCATTGCAGCTTCTGCACCGATGACCGGCATCCGGCGGACCTGCTGGCGGAGGGCAGCATCAACTATCTCGTGAAACGGGCGGTGGAACTGGGGCTGGACCCGATGACGGCGGTTCAGATGGCGACAATCAACACGGCCCGCTACTTTGGCCTGCGGCGCATCGGCGCGATCGCGCCCGGCTATTGCGCGGATATGCTCGTGGTGGATGACCTCAAGGCGTTCAACATCAACGAGGTCTACAGCGGCGGGGTGAAGGTCGCCGAGCAGCATCGTTATCTAGCGCCGGCTGTCCCGGCGCGACCCAGCGCGTTGCGCAGTTCGGTCAACGTGGACTGGATGGCTCTTGATTTCAGGATTCCTGCGGCCGACTCGAGCCGCAAGGCTCGGGTGATCGGGCTGGTGCCTAACCAGATTGTCACGCAGTCCCTAATCGAGGATATGGCGGTGGTGAACGGGGAGATATCCGCCGATCCCTCGCGCGACATTCTGAAGATTGCCGTGGCCGAGCGGCACATGGCGTCGGGCCGGCTGGGCATTGGTCTGGTGAAAGGATTCGGGCTGAAGAAGGGTGCGCTCGCATCGAGCGTGGCGCACGATTCGCACAACATCATTGTGGTTGGCGCGAATGATCAGGACATGATGACGGCGGTGGTGGAGGTTGCGCGCATGCGTGGTGGCCAGGTCGTTGTGGCGGACAATGAGGTAAAGACGTCCCTGCCGCTGCCCATTGCAGGCCTGATGTCCGATCTGCCTCTGGAGGAAGTCGGCCGTCGTATCGACGAGATGAATGCCGCCGCCCATAAGCTTGGCTGCACGCTGCCGGATCCCTTCATGACCCTGTCCTTCCTTGCGCTCCCGGTCATTCCTGAACTGAAGGTCACCGACAAGGGCCTTGTCGATGTGAAGCAGTTCCAGATCGTTCCTCTGCTGGTGTGAGGTAGGGACGAGCGGCTCGCTCGTCCGGAAGAGCGGACGGGCCGGCGGCCCGTCCCTACCAGTGACAAAGAAGAACTGCTCGGCCCGCCTTCGCAACATTCCGGCGTGGCAAGAGAGCCGTCCCTACCAACGACGAAGAGGATTCCGTCAGAACCGGATCACGGTCATGGAGTAGTGCGGGAAGGTGTATTGGATGTTGGTTGGGTTGAGGGTGAGAGGGGTGACGGTGATGTCGTCACGATTCAAATCGTTGGTGATTCCGTAGCTGAACGCCGTCGCGCTTGAGCCCGCGCTGAATCCTTCCAGACTGATCGTAGGTCTCAGTCCGCTGTCGGGTGACGTGTTGACGACGAGCAGGCGCACGCTACCCGTGTCCGGAGGGATGCAGGCGTACGTGTGCAGTATGTCGGGATAGCTGTTTGTCACCTCGACCAAGTGGTCGCCCGGCCGCGCGAAATTCGTCAAGAGCTTGAACGCGTAGAACACCGGGTAGCGCTCGTTGATTGCATCGCCGAAGTTGGTGGACGAGGCGAGAATGCCGTAATCGCCGTAGTTTCGCCATCCGTACAGCGTGGAGCTGGTGTTGTAGTTTGTATCGATCCCGTTGTGCAAATCCCACCAGACGAAGGCCCCAGCGTCGGCCACGCAGGCCTGCGCGAACTGCTCCACGGCGTAGAGCGCGTTGACCAGGCTCAGCGTCTGCTTGCCGATGTTGTAGCCGAAGCTGTTGTTCTCGGTGATGTGGATCGCGACGTTGCTGCCGGCCGGGCCGCCGAGGTAGTCGCAGAGCATCTTGCGGGCCTCGCCCACCGCATCCTGCTCCCTGTGAAACGACCGCAGGAGGTGGTTGTCGTTGGCCCGCTCCGGCGTGACCTCTGCAATCATGCCGTGATTGTAGCCGTAGAAATGCAGTTCGACGAAGTCGGGCGGGCTGTTGCTCAACTCGTGCAGCAAGACGGCCGACCAACCGCAGTGCGCCGTGCCGTCCGCAGGGTTCGTGACGGCGGCGTGCGAATTCGTGAAGTCGTCCTGGCCGTACGTGAAGGCAACGCCCACCTTGATGCCCGGCCTCGCGTTGGTCATCGCGGTTCGGTACTGGCGCCAGAGCGCGGCATACTTGACGGCGTCGTGCGCCGGGTTGTTCGTGTCATACTCCCAGGATGCGTACGACTCGTTGCCCACGCACCACCATTCAACAGTTCTGTTGAGCGTTCCAAAAACGTGTTTCACCCAGTTGGAGGCCTCGGTCACGCTGCCCGAGCCGTAGTTGATGGTGACATTCTTCTCGGCACCGAGCGTATCGGCCAGAGCGATGAAGTTCGATGTGTTCATCGCATACCACGACTGAGCCGTCTTGTTCGTGTTCTTCTGCCAGTCGTATGTGTCTGCCGCGGATCCGCCGGGGAAGCGAAGCATGGTCAGGCCTGCCTCTGACATGCGCTCGCGCGATGTGCTGTTGGTCAGGAGGGTATCCCATGTGCAGACGTTGACACCGAACATCCGTCGCGAGATGGCGCTGCTGACGGCGTTGCTCGCGTTCACAGAGATCACGGGCGCGGTCGGCGGCCACGGCTTCAGCAGCTTGACGTTGTCCACCGAGAAAAGAGGGATGGCCGTGGCATTCGTATTCTTGAAGAAGACCCACGCCAGGTTGGTGACATTGGCCGCACCCAGATGGGCCAGGGGAATCTGGACATGTGACCACGTGTTCGACTGCACGGTTACATAGTCTTCCAGGGGAACGCCGCCGGGCCACGTGTTTTCCTCGAGCCGGACCGCCATGTAGATCTTGTGATTGTTCGTTGCGCCGCCGTTGATCCAGAACTCAAGGTTGGTGAAGCCGGTGGTGTCCATGTAGTTGCTAGCGACCACGCGGAGGATGGCGAGGGCGTTGTTGCTCGGCAACCCCACGCGCATCGCGTATTGGTTTGAGAGCACGTAGCTCGTGCTGGAAGGATCGATCCATCCCCCGCCGTTGCCGTCGTGATACCAGGGCCCGGTGCCATAATCGAGGTACAGCGGTACCTCGTTGCGCTCGACGTACTGGGGATTCAAAGCTGCGGCATACTCACCTGCATTGCTGCGCCCGTCGCCGTCAGGATCGCCGTCATCGCCGTCGTTACCCGTTGTTGCTGTGGGAATTAGATCATACAGAACTTCCCAGCCGTCGGGCAGGCTGTCGGCATCGCTGAACGCGCTCATGGGGTTCAGCGGTGTGTTCTGCAGTTCGTAGACATCGCTGAGCCCGTCGTCGTCGAAATCCAATGCATCGCGATGCAGCAGGCCGCTGAAGCGAATGAACGTGGTCTCGTTAGTCCAGAGGTTGGTCCACGACTGCGGCGTTGCGGTGCCGAGCGCCATGCCGATTTCCGACCATGTTCCGGCAACGAGAGAGGTGGCGGCCCAGACTTGGTAGTAGGCTGCGGTCTGTCCGCTGAAATCCACCAACAAGGTTGACGTGGCCGTGTCGAATCTGGAAGTGACGGCGAACTCGTCGACAACGTTAGTGTCGCCCGCAGGCGTGTTGGTGTTAATGAGCGTAACGGCGTCAAGGTAAGCCGCGCCCCAGGTCTTGCCCGATGGTTCCTTCCAGTTGATGCGCGTGAACGCGCCGGACGTGCAGTTGAAGTCGGTCATCGGAATGAGCGCGCGCTTCCACGTGTTGCCGAGCGTCTTGCCGGAGACGTAGTTGGTGACCCGAAGGGCCGTGAATGAGACGCCCTCGTATTGGAGATAGACTTGGAGGTCCATCGACACGTTGGTGCCGGCGTTCACGTAGAATTCGAGGTAGTGGCAATTGGTGAGCGTGGTTGCGGGATGATAAAGCGACAGCGCACCCCATGCGAGATAGGTGACCGAGATCGACTTCGTACCGCTGTATTTCGGCGAGGAGTTGTTGAAGTCGCGTGTGCAATCCCATGACCAGTCTGCCCAGTCGGCTCCGAGACTGTCGCCATACACGCTCAGGTTGGACTGTGCCGCAGCGATATGTGCGGAGCCGAACAGCAATACAGCGGCCAGTAGAGGATGAAAGACGTGGCGACGCATGACACCACAAAAATACCGGAAAAGCGGGCTTTGATGTAGGGCGTATCGAAGGGAAGGGCGTGTCAGCCGCCGCCGACCGGGAGCGAGAAGACCACCTTGTCGCCATTGCTCAGCCGATACGGAAGCCGCTGCTGCTTGCCGTTGACGAACGGTACAACGTATTTCTGATGCATGGGCTGCACGTGAAGTTGGGTGAGCAGATCGGCAATGGTGCAGCCGTCCGGGACCTCCACATCGTCCCCGTTACGGACGCCTTCGAGCTGCAGTACGGCGGTATACTCAAGATGAATCTTCATGACCGTTGCGGTCTACCACTTTTCCAAGTGCAGGATGTCCTTCAGTTCTTTTCTCTTCTTTGGTGCCGGGGCGTTTGCGGCTTTTCCGAGCGGCGTCATGGCGACGGGCTCGACGCCTTCGGGGATGCCGAGCGTCTTCTTGACCTTGGTCGCATCAAAGGCGCCAACCCAGCATGTACCCAGTCCAAGATCGGTCGCGCAGAGCGTCATATGGTCCATGGCAATCGCCCCATCGACCCAGGCGAAATTCTTTCCGTCGAACCGCGTCCACGCGCGAGCGGGTTCGACACAGACCACGATGATGACCGGCGCCTGCCAGAACCAAGTTTTGGCGTAGGCGTCACCCAGCGCGCGCTGAATGGCCGGGTCGCGTACGACGATGAAATGCCACGGTTGGAAGTTGGCGGCCGATGGCGCGATGCGACCCGCCTCGAGCACTTTCTGGAGCAGGTCCTCGGGAACGGGGTCTGTGGTGTAGGCGCGTACGCTTGATCTTTTCAAGGCCAGTTCGAGGAAGCTCATAAGAATGTTTTCCGTTATGTCCTAAACACACTATAAACCAAGTTAGCCATGAGTGCCAACCCGGTAGGCCAAGTTGGGGAGACGTTGAAAGCATGGGTGATGCGCTTGCCCGGCTGGGTGAGGACGCTTCTTCCGCGCCTTCTCGGTTTCTGCGTTGTCGCCTTCATCTTCTACATCATGTCCCTCTCGAAGTTTGCCACATTGCAGCAGTGCCAGGTGTTCGATCCCAAGGATGACCTGGGCATGTACTGGACGGAGAACGCATTTCACTATCGTTACGCGAAAATGGCGGCGCTCGGCGACGGTATCCCCGCGGTCGATCCCAAGATGCAGTATCCCGAGGGCATGCATGTGTTGCGCGACGAGATGCCGATGATGGAGCGCTTTGCCGGTTTTGCGTGGCGTCATTTCCATCAGCCGGGTATTCCCTTTCATGTCTTCCTCGCGCGGCTGGTCTGTTTCTACTCCAGTCTCATCATCTTTCCGGCGTACCTGCTTTCCGCTCGGCTTTGGCGGAGCGCATTGGCCGGGGTGGTGACCTGCGCGTTCTATGCGCTGACGTATTCGTTCTTCGGCCCCGTGGTGCTCGGGGCCTACGTTCGCCAGGATTTCGTGCTGCCGTTTCTTTTTCTCGCAACCTACTTCTTTGTGGGGGCGATCGACTCGGGCGGGGGATGGCGCGCCGTCGTGGCGGCACTGGTTCTTCTTTTCTCCATGGCCTCGTGGCACCTGTCGCAGTTCTATTACCTGGTCTTCCTCGGCTGTGTGACCGTGGTCTACTTCGCAGCGCCCGGCGCGCGCGCGGGAATTATCCGCACGCTGGCGGTCGTGACGGCGATGTTGTTCGCCGCGTCGTGGTTCGTACTTCCGCTGCGTAGCGGCGGGCTGCCGCTGTCGTTCGCCATGCTGGCCAGCTACGCGCTGCTGATTCAGCACGCGGTGTTCCGCAAGCAGGTTGTGAGCAGCACGTGGCGGCGACTGATCGTGTTTGGCGTATCGCTCGTGGCGCTGGTCGCTCTGGCGGGCGCGCTTCCGGGCGGTCACTACGGCCGCTACTCGCACGTCTACGCGCTGATGATCGACAAGATCCGCTTCCTTGGCGTCAAACCCGCCGATCCATCACGCCTGAGTTTTGAATCGCGCGTGATGTGGACATCGTCCTTCCGTAGTCCGGGCTTGTCGGTCTGGTTTGGGTGGTTGGGCATGTCGTGGCTGGCCGGTACGGCTGGGCTGTTGTTGGCCGCGCGAGAGGCGTGGCGGACGCGTGCAACGCGGGTGGGCGAATGGGTGGTCGGGGGGGTGGCCGTTGTCTTTGCGCTGCTGTTCGCGCTGATCTGGCGGATGGAAGTGTTCGCGGCCTTTTTTGTGTGCGTGATGGCCGGGGCGGTGGTGGCCCGCCTTCCGTCCTGGCGCGAACGGGTGGCGGCGCTGATGATCGTGCTGGTTCTGCTGGCCTCGGATTTCAAGAAGCTGAAGAAGTACTACCTCACGAGCATGGCGCCGCTGGCGTCGGAGTACCGGGGCGTGATCGACTGGCTGCGGCAAAACACCGGGCCGGATGATCCGGTGCTGGCGTTGTTTCAGTTCAGTCCGGTGATCTGCGCATATGCCGACCGGCCGGTGATCGTACATTCGAAGTTCGAGAACCAACTCGTGCGCGAGAAGGTGGAGGAATTCTACACGCGGCTCTACGACCCGGAGCCGGCGTTCTATGCCTTCTGCACCCGGTACGGCGCGAGATATGTGGTGTATCAGCCGGCGATGCTGCTAGATACCTCGGCCGACTCGCTGCGCTACATGGTCAACCGGCTGATGGTGGACATGAACAGCACGGCGGTGCTGATGAACTTCGCGCCGCAGGCACTCCAGCGATTCGAACTCGTGTACCAGGACCCGTCACACCGGATCTTCCGCGTGCTGGAAGCCGGCGAGACGCCGCATCCTGCCACGGTCGAGCCGCTGCCGGTCTACAACAGCAAGATGTTTCGGCGAGAGGATATCGGCCTGCGGTGACGGCGCGCGCGCCTTGACAGAATCGGCGCGCGGACGTACCTACAATCGCATAGGGGCTGGCTTGTGGGCATTCCCAGGCGCAAGGAGGACCACCCTTGAGAAAGATACTCTCTGTCGATGATGATCCCAACGTACTCAGGGCTTTCCAAACCACGCTGAAGCAGAAGGGGTACGAGGTATTCATCACCACCAACCCGAATGAGGCGGCGGACATTCTGGCGGCCCACGAGATCGATCTCATCATGCTCGACATCCGCATGCCGGAGAAGAACGGGTTCGAGATCTTTGCCGAAGTGAAGAAGAAGTACAGCAAGCTGCCCGTGCTGTTTGTCACCGCGTATCCAAAGTCCTTCACCATGCGATCGAGCGAAATGGTGCGCATGTGGGAGGAGGATTTTGCGGATGGCCAGACCGACATCCTGTACAAGCCTTTCACGATAGATTCGCTTTACGAAAAGGTCGAAGGACTGATTGGCAAGGCCGACGAATTACCGTCATGAACCTTTCGCCATTGGAGAGGATCGAGCTGTATCGGCAGGCGCGCATCGTCCTGGTGCGGCACCTGATCGATCTCGGCCGCGTGACGATCCAGGTGGCGGCCAGCCACCTGCATTTGCGTGGCGAAATGGTCCGTTTGCCCGGCGTCACGGCGAAGCTGACCCCGGACGTGATGCAGGCCATCATGGCCGAGCTTGGCCGCATCCCCGGCGTGCGCCGCGCTTCAGCGGAACTCAGCAATTGGACGACTGACAACGGCGGCGGTTGGCAGCCGGTCGAAGCCGCCAAGCATGGGGGCAGCGACGTCTTCATCGACCCGACCCCGCAGACTTTCGATCTCGGGAAGCCGAAGGATCCTGATCCGCCCAAGTAAGCCGCGTAAGACAGCGCCTTTGGGCCGTATTGACGGCCCGGAACCCCCGGCGTACTCTGATTTCCGCATTTCGGTCGTGTTTCGCACGGCCGCGACGCAAGGAGAATGCATCGATGAGGAAAATCATCACGTCCATCCGGAAAGACGTTGTTGCCAAGAGTATCCAGCGGGCCAGGGAGCGTAAGGTCATTCTCCCGCAATTTGCGCAGCAGAAGGATCCTTCGAAGATTCCGGCGAAGATCGTGGACAAACTGAAAGGCATCGGTCTTTGGGACATCAACCCCCTGAACCTTTTCCGCATCACATGGAAGAACGAGGCGACCCCCAAGGGCGGCGGTTTCAACGAGGGCAACTGGATTGAATTCCCGTCCGAACTGACCGGGGTGGATGCGAAGATCGTCGGCATCTCCGGCAAGTGGTTCCCGACCGGTGCGCACAAGGTCGGCGCCGCCTACGGCTGCCTCGTGCCGCGCCTTGTGTCCGGCAATTTCGATCCCACCACGCAGAAGGCCGTCTGGCCATCCACCGGCAACTACTGCCGCGGCGGCGCCTATGACTGCGCCTTGTTGGGCTGCCCCGCCGTGGCGATCCTGCCCGAGGGCATGAGCCAGGAACGATTCACATGGCTGAAGTCCATCGGCACCGATGAAATCATCGCCACGCCGGGCACCGAGTCCAATGTGAAAGAGATTTACGACAAGTGCTGGGAACTGCGTCGTGACCGTGGCGACAAGATCGTCATCTTCAACCAGTTCGAGGAATTTGGCAATTCGGTCTGGCACTACCAGATGACCGGCGGTGTGATCGAAGAGCTGTTCGAGAAACACTTCAAGCCGTCCGGCAAGCGCCTCTCCGGCTACATCAGTGCGACCGGCTCGGCAGGAACGATCGCCGCGGGCGATTTCCTCCGCACGAAACACCCGGCCCTTCGCGTGGTGGCTACCGAGGCGCTGCAGTGTCCGACGCTCTACCAGTTCGGATTTGGCGCGCACCGCATTGAAGGCATCGGCGACAAGCACGTACCGTGGATTCACAACGTGCGCAACACCGACGCTGTGGCGGCCATCGACGACGAGCAAGTGATGCAGCTTCTGCGCCTCTTCAACGAGCCTGCGGGTCAGAAGTATCTCGAGCAGCGGGGTGTCAAGAAGGCGGTGATTGATCGCCTGCCCTGGCTTGGGATATCCTGTATCTGCAACCTCGTGGCGGCGATCAAGACGGCGAAGTTCTTCGACATGGATTCGCGTGACGTGCTCTTCACGCCGCTCACCGACTCCATGGAACTGTACGCCTCGCGCCAGAAGGAGATGACCGAGCAGCACGGGAAGTACGACGAACTCAAGGCTGCCTCGCACTTTGCGCGGTACCTGGAAGGCACGTCGGTGGACTTCTACCGCGAGCTGACCTACTTCGACCGCAAGGCGCTGCACCAGTTCAAGTACTTCACCTGGGTCGAGCAGCAGGGCAAGAGCTCTGAAGATCTGCGGGAGCTGTGGGATGAAGACTTCTGGAAGGAACTCTTCGCCGACGAACAGGTGAAGGAATGGGATAAGCTCATCGCCGAGTTCAACGACGCGGCGGGTGTGCTGAAGCAGCTGTGATTTTTCCAACCCTTGGAAAAGACGCAGCACGATTTTCCAAGGGTTGGAAACTTTAGGAGGACTCCGTGAAAAATAAGTTCTACGAACTGGCAAAGAAGAATGAAAAGGCCCTGGTCCAGTTCATGGCCGACATTGTATCGATTCCCTCACTGAGCAGCCAGGAAGGCGCCGTCGTCAAACGCATGGCCGATGAGATGAAGAAGCTCGGCTACGACGAAGTGACGATCGACGGCATGGGGAACCTGATCGGCCGCATCGGCAACGGCCCCATCAAGATTGCGTTCGACGGGCACTGCGACACGGTCGACGTGGGCAACGCCTCGCTGTGGAAGAAGAAACCCTATCCGGCCACGATTGAGAACGGGATTCTCTACGGGCGCGGCGCGAGCGATCAGAAGGGCGGCGTGGCGTCGTCGATTTACTGCGCGCCGCTGCTCAAGGAGGCCGGCCTGCCGAAGAACGTGTCCGTCTACGTTGTCGCTTCGGTGCAAGAGGAAGACTGCGACGGCCTTTGCTGGCAGTACATCGTCAAGGAACACAAGCTGAAGCCCGACGTGGTGTGTTTGACCGAGCCGACCAGTCTCCGGATCTATCGCGGGCATCGCGGCCGCATGGAGATCGAGGTTGCGACGTCTGGCATCTCGTGCCACGGCTCTGCGCCCGAGCGCGGCGTGAACGCGGTCTATAAGATGGCGCCGATCATCAAGGATATCGAACAGCTCAACGAACGGCTTCAGCCGCGCGCGCCGCTGGGGAAGGGGACGGTCACGATCAGTCACATCCGTTCCACGTCGCCCAGCCTTTGCGCGGTCGCCGATGGGTGTACCATTCATCTCGATCGCCGGCTCACCGTTGGCGAAACGGAAGAGACCTCGGTGAAGGAGTTGTACGATCTGCCGTCCGTCAAGGCGGCGGGCGCAAAGGTCACCGTGCTGGATTACGCAGTACCCAGTTGGAAAGGGCTGACGTACCCGACGAAGAAATACTATCCGACGTGGGAGTTCCCCGAATCGTCACCGCACGTGCAAAAGGCGATTGCCGGTTACGAGGCGACGTTCGGACAGAAGCCGGAGGTCGGCCACTGGACCTTCAGCACCAACGGCATCGCGACCGCGGGGATGTTCGGCATTCCGTCGCTGGGCTTCGGCCCGGGTCATGAGAAGTTCGCGCATTTTCCGGACGAGCAGATCGAAATTGAGCATCTCGTTCGAGCTGCGGCATTCTACGCGGGCTTTGTTTCCGCGTTCGGCGAGCGCTGATGCCCGTTTCCGTTTGACTTTGGAATGCCGCTGACTATACGGGGACGTCCATGATTAATTCATGGATGGGGGTATGGCGGTCGCTGCGGCAGCGCGTAAGAGCTGCCTCCCAATATCCTCTTTTCTCGGCCGTGGTCTCTTTCCTCATTCTTGGCGGGTGGATCGTCCGTTCCATGGTGGGCGTGGCGTCGATCCGCTGGATGTTGGTCTACGATGTCACGGATGTGCAGACGCTGCGGCAGTACCTGCATTTCATCACGAATCTTCGCATTCCGATTCCTCCGGTCATCGCCACGTTGGAGATTCTCGATTACTGGCTTTGCGGCCGGTCGCTGATCATGACGGTCTGGATGTATCGGGCCGCGTTGGTGCTCGTGTATGTGCTGGCCTTGGTGCACGCGCGCCGATCGGTATGGCGGCTGCTGGCGGCCTTCGGCCTTTCGGTAGAGTTCATCTGGGCCACGAGCGTCATTCATCCCTACAACCCGCCGACGTACGACATCTGGTTTCCACTATTTCTGTGGTTGTTCGTGTTGCTGTTGGATCAGGCCCGCGGGGTGGATGGGCGGCGGGGCCTGATCTACAGTTGTTGGGCCGGATTCTTCCTGTCGATGGCGGAGTTGACCCGGCCGTACATGGTTTTGCTCCTGCCCGTGTTTCTGGTGGCAGGCATTGTGTCGCTGAGATCGTGGTGGAAGAGCCGGCTGCCTGTGTTCCTTCTGCCGCTGCTGATCTTTTCCGGCGCGTGGCATGTGCATCAATACGTCAAATTCGATGAGATCGTGTGGACGAATCACAACGGATTCAACATTCACCGCGCCTGGCAGATGGTCCCTGATCCGCCGAAGGTTCCCGAGCCGCATAACTGGCCCGTTGCGTTCGGCCGCTGGCGAAACCTGAATACGCCGGAGCATACCGAGAACAACCACCGAATGAGAGCGGCGGTGGCGGCGTACATCGTGGCTCATCCTGTCAGGAGTGCTTATCATATCATGGATAAGCTTGCCGTTTTCCTGCATCCGCAGACGCACATGCGGCTGCACGACGCTGCAGAGAGGCATCCGATGTTATGGACCTATCGGCTGATCTTTCATCTGGCGATGATCTTCTGGGCGGTTCAACTGGCGATGCTGGTCTTCTACGGCCTGAAGTTCCGGCGTCGTTGTCTGGACCTGCTGGCCGAACCGGACAACATGCTGATCCTCATCATCCTGATGGTGTCCCTTGTCATCGCCATTGGCGAGGCGGGCGAGGAGGCGCGATTCCTGCTCTCGCTCCTGCCGTTTTTTGCTGCATTGCCTGTGGCGCGAATACCGAAGCCCCGGATTGATTCGATCCCCGGAATGGGGGACAATTCGCGGCGGATGTCACACAACGAGGAGGCCATGCCATGAAGTCGCGTAACCTGTTGATTCTGATCGTCATGATGACTGCCGTGCTCAGTTCCATGGTGTGGGCTCAGCAGGAGGAACCCCGCTGTGTCATCGTCAGCGACAAGGCGGCGGTCGAGGCGTTTCGTTCACCGGACAATCCGGTGGATGCGGACTACATTGTGATCGAGGCGGGTCTCGCCGAGCTGGGCTCGGAGGCCGCGCAAGTTCTTCGCGACTGGGTGAAGAGCGGCAAGGGCGCGCTGTTGGATGGCGGCAAAGCGGCTGTGTTGTTCGACGAACCGGTCGGTTACCAGGCGCTTTACCGCGACCCGTTATCACCCGGTGCGCTGGCGCGACTCGTTGCGGCGACCGGCGTGCAGCATCCTCTGCTGACGTCGGTTCAGACCGTGCTGTGGTCGGCGCCGCCGATCGCGCGCTTCCAGAAGAATCTCTCTGACATCAACGCCACATCGATTCTGCGGACCGAGTACGGCGATGACGTGGTCGTGGCCATTGACTACGGCGCGGGGCGGGTGGTGATGGTGGACAGCGTGGCGCGGTTGCCGCGCCGGGCGCAGGCCTCCGCAATGAAGATGGGCTATGACAGCTACCGCTTCGTGGTGAATCTTGAGCTCTGGTTGGCCGGCCGCGAAGTGCCCGCGGAACTCCCTCTGCAGGAACCCGCCGCGGTCCCCGCTATGCCTGCGGAACCTGTCGTGGCAGCGCCAGCGGCGGAAGAGGCACCGGCTGAGATCGCACCTCCAGCCGAACCGGCAGCCGAAGAACCCGCTTCTCCGTAGAAGAGCTGCACGTAGGTCGCTCAGGAGGGACGGAGCGGATCCATCCCTAGGTCAGATCCTTCTGTGTGACGTCGATCCAGCGCAGGAGACGGGTGCGAAGCTGTTCGTCTACATCAAGGGCAGCGAGCCTCTTCCTCAAGGTTGTTCCGCGAATCAATCCCTCTCCAAGAAGCGTTCGGACGAAATCCCGATCCTTTTCTCGGTAGGCAACCAGCTTGCTTGCCGCAAGGTCGTGTGCCTCGATGCATAAACCCGTCTTGCCCCGTGTCCCTATCTCGTCCATGACGGGGATCACTCGAGATTGCCAGCCAGAAGGAAGGGAAGCCGCGGCCAGAGAGACTCCATGCACGTAAAACCCGAAGGATTCATAGAATGAAGAGAGCTCGCCCAAGGAGCCGTCGACTTCATCCACCTTTTCAGGGTGGTTCTTGGGCTGAATATCAACTTCAACAGAAGCGCAGATACTTTTGGGTGCGTCAGGATACTCCCCCAAGATCGCCTGGGAACCAAAGACCCACACCTCGGTATCGCCAGCGACCTCACAAGCAGCTCTGATCGCATGTTCGAGCTGGTCCCGCGTCATGTCCTATTCCTCCGCTGAAGATCCTGCAAACGCGCCCGTTCTGCATTGCTCAGAACAGCCAAAAATGGACTGCTTTGCCGCAGGCGGCAAGCTCGAGGTGTGGATGACTCCATAAAACGCAGCAGTCGGCGACGAGGATATAGTTCCAGAATCTTCCGCCATTCGCTCAGATCGCGCTGGGCCGTTCCCTGGTCGTTCTTGAGCAATCGATCGAGATAAGCACGAGCGCGACGAATAAGGGATGGGTCATCCTCAATTGCGGAGACGAGGGCCTTGGACCATGCGGATGAGCGCTCATCGAGATCTCGATGAGAGTTCGGCTTCCACGAGGCTGCCCTCGCCGGGGGTGTGACGGGCGGAACACCTGCAAGCAACAGGAGGGTCTGGGGATTCAGGTCCGGCAGGTCGGCGCGCGTGTATCCGCTGACTTCAATGGTGACATCAAACTTCTGCTCGATTCCTGCGAAGCGCCGTCGGGCGTCTGACGTCGTTGCTGATGTGTGTGCGCTTTCGCCCAGAATTCCAATCTCCAATGGGTCGCCAAGCTGCAGGGGGAGATTGCGAATCCAGACGGACTGCGGCGACGGAGACAGTTGTTGTGATTCCTGCCGTAGCGCGTCCATCAGTTCCTCGTATCGCTGCCGCTCTGCACGGAACAGGCTTGTTGTGATCTTCATCAATGGCTCTGACTCACGAAGAGCGTATTGCTGCTTGCGTCCGCCGCCGACCAATTCCACGAATCCTGAGTCGACGAGTCGCTCCAGCGCTTTGCGAGCGCCCATAACGGACAATCCGGCCCTCTCCGCGATGTCAGGCGCGGAAAGCGAACCCTCGACCTCGTCGGTCAGGACCCGGAGCAATCTCACATTGGCTTCGGTTCCCAAGATCTCGTTGAGGGGGTTACGCAAGACGCTTTGAGCAGACGAGATTGGCCTCATGGTTCAGTTTCCTTTCAAACACTGTAACGTCTATATATACACTATAGTGTAGAAAAGTAAACTATAATATATCTTGCCAGGACGGTTCGGCGAACCGTCCCTACCAACGACGAAGAGAACCGCTCGCAGAGCGGTTCTCACACTCTCGGACGAGAGACGCGGAATGGTCTGTAGCCTATGACTTCGCCTTCTTCTGCTTTCCGGGCGAGGTCTTGAATTCGTAGGCTTCGGGTTTCCCGAGGAAGCAGAGGCCGATGTAGTGGCCTTTCACATCGTCGTACGGGATGTGATTGAGCTCGAGCGCGATCTTCTCCGCGGTCAGCGGCATGCTCTTGATGCGGATCCCCAGCGCGTCTTCGATCGCGTTGGCGATGACCGGTGCGGCCGGGATCATGGTGTGCTCGCCGACGCCGCGCGCGCCGAACGGGCCATCGGGCTGCGCCACTTCGACAATGATCGGCACAATCTCGTCGGGAATATCCAGTGCTGTCGGAATTTTGTAATCCGTAAAATTCGGGTTCAGCAGCTTGCCTTTGTGGTCATACCGGATGTCTTCGTAGAGCGCTGTCGCGAGGCCCTGCACCACGCCGCCGGTGACCTGGCCTTTCACGAGGTCGGGGTTGATCGCTTTGCCGACGTCGGCTGCCAGCACCGCCTTCAGCACATGAATCTTGCCGGTCTTTCGGTCGATCTCCACTTTCACCGCCGAGGCGCCGACCGTGTAATGAACGTTCGGGTGTCCGCCCTGGCTGGTTTCCGGATCGCCTGTCGCCGAGGTGAATTCGGGCATGAACATGCCACTGCCGAGGATGGGCCCGCCGATGAAGTTCCCGCGCTTCGTCTGGATGCCGCTGATGACCATGTCCTTCAGCGCCATGGCGAAGTCGGGCTTCGTCCGGCACTTGATGGTCTCCTTTTCCAGGTAGAGGTCGGCGACGGCGAACCCGAGCGCGCGGTGTACCGTGTCGAAGATCTTCGCCTTTGCGTCAAGCGCCGCGGCCTTTACCGCGTTGCCGCAGCCCCACGTGACGTGCGAGCCGACGGTCTGCCATTCGTACGCGTTGCGGTCCGTGTCCGGCAACTCGACGCGGATATGTTCAACGGGAACAGTGAGCACCTCGGCCGCGACCTGCGCCATGACGGTAAGGAAGCCCTGCCCGATTTCCATGCCGGAGACGGTCAGGTTCAAGCTGCCATCTTCGTTGAACTTGATGAACGCCGCCGATGCGGCGTTCGGCGGCATCGCGGGCGCCTTCCAGAAGCAGGCGAAGCCCTTGCCGATGGCTTTGTTCGGGTCCTTCGACACTTCCTTCTTGCCCCAATCGATTTCCCTCGCAACCTTGTCGATGGCCTCGACAAGTCCGCTGGGATTCATCTCCGCGCCGTACGGCAGCGTGTCGCCGCCGCAAATGGCGTTCTTGCGCCGGAATTCGACGGGGTCCATGCCAATCATCTTGGCGATGCGGTTCATATGCGACTCGAGGCCGAACATGAACTCCGAATAGCCGAAGCCGCGGTAAGGGCCGCCCGGCGGCAGGTTGGTATAGACGCACACAGAATCGATTTTCACATTCGGCACGCGGTAGGGTCCGGTCGCGGAGAGGCCGACCGCGTTCACGACGTTCGCGCCGTACTCCACGTAGCCGCCGGCATCCCAGTGCAGGGTGTGTTCGATTGCGGTGATCGTGCCGTCCTTCTTCACGCCCAGCTTGATGCGGGCGATCACGCCCTGCCGCTGGTAGGTGTTGTAGAACTCCTGCGCGCGCGACCAGCGGACCTTGACCGGGTGGCCTTTGACCATCATGGCGAGGGCGGCGCCGAGGATTTCCATCGACACGCCTGCCTTGCCGCCGAATCCGCCGCCGACGTAGGGCGTGACCACGCGGACGTCCTTGTGCTTCAAGCCGAGCGGAGCGAGGGCCTCGGCGAACACGTGGCGCTGCGTGTAGGGCGATTGCGAGGCGGACCACAACGTGAGGCGGCCGGAGAGGTCGTAGAGGCCGACGATCACGTGCGGCTCGATCGCGCAGTGCGCGTAGCGCGGCACGGTGTAGGTGTCTTCGAGGATGGTGTCCGCTTCCTTGAATCCCTTTTCCATGTCGCCCTTGCGCGTCTTGCGCCAGTGGGCGATGTTGGTCCCGGCCTGCGGGAAGAACCACGCGCAGTGGTTGTACTTCTCGAGGTCCGGGTGGACGAGGGTGGCCTTCTCTTTCAGCGCGCCTTCCAGGTCGAGGACGTACGGCAGCTCCTCGTATTCTACGTGCACGAGCTTGGCCGCGAGCTTGGCTGTTTGCGCGTCGCGCGCGATGACGGCCGCGACCTGTTCGCCGACGAAGCGAACCCGATCGCGGGCGAAGATCCAGCGGTCCTGCATGTAGAGGCCGAAGCGGTAGGGGAAGTCGTCGCCGGTGACGACCTTGACCACGCCGGGAATCTTCTCGGCTTCTGCCGTGTCGATGTTCTTGATCCGTGCGTGGGCGAACGGGCTCTCGATGATTTCGGCATGCAGGAGGTTGGGGCCGAAATCCATGTCGTCCACGTACACCGCCGCGCCGCTGACCTTGTCCAGGCCATCGATGCGGACCGAGGGTTGTCCAACGTGTTTGAGTTCGCTCATGACCGCTTCCCTGCCTTCCTGCTCACTTCGCGAACGGCCTCGATGATGGGTTCATAGCCGGTGCAGCGGCACAGGTTGCCGGAAATCGCTTCCTGGATTTCCTTCTTGTCGGGGTGGCTATTGTGCCGGAGCAGTTCTGTCGCAGCCAGCACCATCCCCGACGCGCAGAAGCCGCATTGGAAAGCGTTGCGGTCGACGAACGCGTGTTGCAGCGGCGTCAGGCCGTCACGGCCGAGGCCTTCGACGGTGGTAATCTCATGTCCGTCCGCCTCGATGGCGAGGATGAGACAACTCCGGACGGTTTTCCCGTCGTAGAGGATTGTGCAGACGCCGCAGTCGCCGCGCTCGCAGCCGATCTTCGGGCTCTTGATGCCGAGCTTCTCGCGCAGGACATCCAGCAGGATGTCGGAGGGGGAGACATCGATGCTCCGACGTTCACCGTTGAGCGTGATCGATATAGTCTTCTTCATGTGTGCTGCCTCGGAGTTGGAAAATCGAAATGTGAAAGTTGCCGGGAAGAGCCGGAGGTAAGTTTCCAGTTTCCAATTTCAAACGTCATATCAGCTCCTTCCCGTACTCGGGGCCGTCGCCCTCGAATCGTGAATCCGCCGCGCGGAGCGCGCGCTCCAACATGACGCCGAGCATGTGCAACCGGTACTCCTTCGAAGAACGGATGTCGGTGATGGGCGACGCGATTTGTGGCACCATGGCAACCGCGGAGGCGACGAGCGCGTCCGTGATCGGCTTCCCCTCGAGCAGCTTCTCGATGGGCGTCGCGCGGATCGGGGTGGGGGCGACCGAACCGAAGGCGACGCGGTAGCTCTGCCCGTGGAACAGCATGACCGTGACGCTCGCCTGGGCGAGGTCCTCGCCGCTGTAGCGGCGCAATTTCACGAAGCAGCCCGCATGTTTTCTCCGGGGCTGCGGTATGGTGATGGCGACCGCGACCTCGCCCTTGTGGAGCGACGTCTTGCGCGGGCCGGTGAACCACTCCGCGATGGGAATCTTCCGCTTGCCCTTCGGGCCGGCCACGTGAACCGTGGCATCGTAGACCAGCAGGATCGGGCCGCTATCGCAGCATGGGACGGCGGAGCAGATATTGCCGGCCATCGTCGCGCGATGCCGGATGCCGTTGGAAGCCACCCAGCCGATCATCTCGCGGATCAGCGGGAACTTCTTGCGGACCACGTTCGACTCGGCGATGTCGCTGAAGGTCGCAAGCGAGCCAATCCGGAGCGCGCCATCCTTGAGCGATACGCCGTCCAGCCCGCGGATGCCCTTGAGGTCGATCACCGCCTCGGGGCGGACGATGTCCTCCGTCATCAGGCTGATGAGGTCGGTACCGCCCGCGAGCAGGCGACCGCGGTCGCCGTAGCGCGCCAGTGCCCGCGCGGCCTCGGCAACCGATGCGGGCTTCAGATAATCAAACGCACGAGCAATGGTCATGATGCTCCCTTCCGCGTTCCGCTCTCCTGATTCAATTACTTGGGCGGCAGCATCGCGACGATGCGACACTGCGCCGATTCCAGTTCAATTCCGCGCATCGGGAAGCAGCCGATCCAGCAGCGCTGGTTGCTCAGCTTCCCGATCTCGCCGCCGATATTCTCCGCATGCACGAGTTTCTTGGGGAACAACTTGAGATGCATGACCTGGTAGTAGTAATCCGGCGGGAACATCTCGTCCCAGCTCTTGCCGTACTTCGCCTTCAGCTTGGCCTCGGCCTCGAGGAACCGTGCCGGATGCCAGGTGCGGATAATCGTGTTCATGGGGTGATCCGCGCTGCCGCAGTCGACGCCGATCCACTTGATCTTCATCTTCAGCGCCCACTTGTCGAAGCCGGGGCCGGGGCCAGGATGTTTCACGAAGTAACGGACTTCGTCCGAACCGGGCTGATCCCATGCGTAGCGATTGTAGCCGGTGTTGATGATCAGGATGTCGCCCTTCCGGATGTCCGCGCGTTTCATCAGCATTTCGGGCGAATAGAGGTCATAGTCGCCGACGTCTTTTGAAATATCGACGACGACGCCGGGGCCGATCCACTCCTTGATCGGCACGTTGCCGATCGACCGGCCACTGGCATGGAAATGGATTTCACCATCCATGTGCGTGCCCACGTGGTTGCTCATGGTGATGATCTGCCCGTTCGCGCCTTGGCCCATGTGTGCGCCGGCGATGCGCTTGAAATACTGGATGCCCATCGGCATATAGCTCGGCCACGGCGGCGTGTGAATGCTTAGCCGCTGGGTCAGATCGAACACGCGCGCTTCAGCCATTAATTTGATGAAATCGTTAGTCTTCATTTTCCCGCACCTCCGGTTTCGTGTTGTTCGTGTCTTTCGTGGTTACTTCTTTAATCCTTTTGCCAATCCTTCAAACGCCTTCCGGAACGGTTCCAGCGGGGCGTTCAGCACGCCCGCGCCGATCTGGCCGACACCCGCCTGCTTGTGCGCGACACCGGTGTCGATGAACGGAAGGATGTTCTTCTCGATGATCTTCACGACGTCGATGCCAGTCGGTGTGCCGCGGAAATTGAGCGCCGGCACCTGGTACGCGTTATTCTCCCCGGCGGTGATTTCGTACATCTGTGTCGTGTAGCGAATCGAGTCGGCGACCTGGCCGCCGACGAACTGGACAATCGCAGGCGCGGCGGCGATGGCGAAGCCGCCGAGGCCGTTGGTTTCCGTGATCGCGCTGTCGCCGATGTCCGGATTCGCGTCGGCCTTCGTGTAGCCGGGGAAATACAGCGCATCCGGCACGTCGGCAGGCCCGGTGAACCACGCGTTGCCCGTGCCGGCGAGTTGTACGCCGAAGTCGGTGCCGTTGCGCGCCATGACGACTGCCACGCTGCTATTGGGGATGTTGCGCGCGGCATCGAGTGTCGCCTTCGATGCGGGCATGGAGAGGTTCAGGAAGAAGTGGTCGTTATGGTTGATGAACTCCAGCACGTCGGAAGCGGTCTTCGGATCCGGCGCAGTGGTGATGACGGCCGGTGCAATCGTGCGATAGAGGATGGACGTTCCCGCGCGATTGCGGTTGTGGACCTCGTCGCCCATATGCAGCGCCTGCGCAATGATGTTCTTCAAATCGATCACGCCGATTTTCGCGATGGCCTTTTTCAGCGTCGGATAGAGCACGCGCTCCATCCATTTGAGTCTCGCCACAACATCGTCCCCGTAGGCGCCGTAGCGCAGCACTTTGCCCAGCCCCTCGTTCTGCGTGCAGTAGGCGAAGTTGCCGAACGTGGCATTCTTCAGGACGAACACGGGCATGGAAGGGGAGATGATGCCGGCCATAGGGCCGACTGATGCGTGCTCGTGGCAGGGCGCATATTTGATGGTGCCGGATGACGCGAGGGCCTCGGCCTCTGTCGGGTTCTTTGCGCGGCCTTCATAGATCAGTGCGCCCATGATCGCGCCGCGCATCGGGCCGCACATCCGTTCCCAAGTCACCGGCGGGCCGGCGTGCAGGATCAGGTCGCGTTTCATGCCGGGGATGATGTCGATCGCGCGCTCCATGCCCACGAGCTGCGGCATGCCGCCCAAGATGATTTCGATCGCCTTGCGGTTGGCCTTCTCAATGGCCGGTCGCCGTGCCGCGATGATCCGCAGAAGCTTGTCATCCATGTCCACCGGTGGCTTCCAGTCCACCTGTACCGCCTGTGCGCCGGAGGATGCCAGCGCATCCTTGAACGACGACAAGCCGAAGTTGACCACCTTGAGGTCCGTTTCAAAAAGCTGGTTAATGCCGCTCTTCTTCTTGCTCACTTCCCACCTGCCTTTGCCGCGTTGCCGGCGTATGCACACGCTGCGGCGTTGCTCGGCATCACGATGGCTCCAGCAGCCTTCAGGGCTTTGACCACCCGTGAACGATTCTGCGGGTCGCCGTCGGTGCCGGTGACCGAACATACCACCGGAACTTTGCGCGAGGCCGTGCGGATCACCGGTGCAAGTTCCGCGGCCGGGTCCATGTTCGAGCCGTAACCGAGTACGACGTCCAGCAGGATCACGGCAGTCTCGGGATCAGCCGCCTCCGCCAGAATCCGTTTGTTGCGTAACGAGAAGTCGATCATCGGATGCGGTCGGCCGACGGTAAACTCGTCCTCGCCCAGATCGACGAACGAGTGCTTCTGGCTCTTCAACGAATCCTTGAGCCGCTTCGTCCTGCCGGTCGGCGCGTTGGAGTAGAGTTGGCCGAGCGTGTCCTCGAGAATGATTTGCGCTTCTGCGCAGAACGTTCCGCCGCTGAACAAGCCCCGGACGTATTTGCGGCGGCCGCGGGCGCGCCGCGGCCGGCTCTGAGATCCGACCCTATCTTGAAGGTCTTCAATCTTGCGGCCTGTCGCGAGCGCAACTGCTTGCAGCGCAGCCTCTTCCAGCGTCTTTGGTCCGTCTCCTTCCGCGCCGAGAAGTAGCGAGACAACGGGCTTACGGATGCGGCGCACTTCACGGCGGACGCGGTTCAGCACGCTGGGGTGGGGCGGTTTGGAGACGAGCAGGATGACCTTCGTCTGCGGGTCGGCGGCGAGCGCCTTCAGGCCGGCGAGGAACATGATGCCGCCGACTTCCTTCTTTACGTCGCGCCCGCCCGTGCCGATTGCCTGTGAAATACCGGAGCCTTCGTTGGAGATGATGGTGCTGACTTCCTGGAGTCCGGTTCCGGCGGCGGCGACGATGCCGATCGGGCCGCGGCGAACCACGTTGGCGAAGGCGAGCGGGATGCCGTTGATGATCGCCGTGCCGCAGTCGGGACCCATGACGAGCAATCCCTTCTTTGCCGCGAACTTCTTGAGTTCGATTTCCTTCTCGATCGGCACGTTGTCGGAAAAGAGCATGACGTGCAGGCCCTTCTCAAGACAGCGCATCGCGAGCGAGCCGGCATAACGACCGGCGACGGAGATCAACGCGAGGTTCGCGCCCGGCAGAACCTTCACGGCGCCGTCGAGATCAGACGGGAGCGTTTCACCGGAGGAAGTCCCGACGGCCGCGGCCTTGCTCTTGAGCGCGGCCTCGGCTGCGTTCAAAGCGGCCTCGGCTGTCTTGGCATCGCGCGCCTTCACGGCCAGCAGCAGGTCGGTATCGGTTGCCTTGGCAAAATCGGAGATCAGCAGGCCGGACGCCTTGAGGATGCCGAGGTTCGACTTCGTGCCCATGACAAGCGCGGCTTCGGCGACGCCGTCCGTGCCGGCAATGCTTTTGCCTACGCGCATCAGCGAGACGGAATCGTGGTAGGCGCCCTTTTTGATTCTGCCGAGGGTAATCATTTTCGAGCCTTTGTTTTGAGGTTCCCCGTGGGTTCACCCCACGGGGGCCAGAATTCTGCCTCCTGCCGGTCAAGCCGGCAGGGAGGCAGGAGCATGGAGGCTCCCCGTGGGTTGACCCCACGGGAGCCAGAATTCTGCCTCCTGCCGCGCAAGGTGGCAGGGAGGCTCTTCAACATCAACACGAACCCTGCGGTGAGGTCGGCGCCCGACGTTTCGCCGAGGGCAAGTACGCGACGGCCGCAGGAACGAACTTCGCGCGCGCTGCCGTGAAGCAGCGCGCCGATCAGGTTCTTCATCGGTTCAGCGACGAATCCGTCGCGGGCGAGGCCGAGAAAATGGGCGGAGAGCCGATGCCGAGTCCTCGCTGCAGCGTGGATCGTGGCAATCGCGCGGGAGTAATCGGTGTTTGTCAGGTTTCCTGCGAGATGCAGGGCCATCATTGCGCCTGCGAGGAAATCGTCGCCGCCCGGTGTCAGGCCAAAGCCACAACCGGCGAGGAGACGGCTCCCGCGCGCGAGCCGGCGCGGGTTGTTTAATCCGTCGAGCATGTCCTTCGCGCCCGCACGAATGCGCCGCGCAAACTGGCGGGAGAGCAAATCGGGCCCGGGCGCAGCGTGGGGGTCGAGCAGGAGCAAAAAGTTCCAAGGGTTGGAAAACTGGGGTACCCATTTTTCCAAGGATTTGAAATTTCGTGCGAAGCGCCGGCCGGGTACCTCATCGCGCGCGAGGTCGGAGCGATAGACCGGAGTCCGGCGGATGACGTGGCGGCGATCGGAGAGGGTGACTGAACCGCGGCGGATGATCAGGCGTGGCGCGGCGCCGCAGAAGTCGCGCGCGGAACCTGCGACGACAAGGTTGGCCGGGCCAGCGCCGATCTCGGCGCTGACGACGGACACAAGGCGGCCGCCGCGGACGAAATTCACGGCACGATCAAAGCGGGAGTGAACGCAATACGTTCCTTCCCGCACTCTGTCGCCGATACTCAGCAGCATGAGCGGTTCCTGTCGGCGCCGCCTTGGGGCAACGCCTATTTCACCTCGGAGAAAATCATACCGAGGTGTTTCCGAAGATCGCTTTGTCTCACCACCGAGACGCTGCCCGTCACGGCCATGCCGGTGCGGGGTTTATCGATGTTGAGTTGGCCCAGGATGCGGAGACCGTTCTCCAACTCGACAATGCCGAGCAGGAGCGTGGGCACGTTGAAATCGCCGGGCAGCGTGTGCAGCCGGGTGAAGGTCAGCAGCTTGCCTTTTCTCGGCAGGGGCACGGGTTCGAATTCATTGTGCTCGTTGGCATGGCACTTCTTGCAGACCATGCGGTAGGGGTAGTGGAGCTGGCCGCATTTCCGACATTTATAGGCATAGATTTCGGCCATGGCTAATCCTCCCGGATAAAGGTCAGGCAGACGACGTTGTTGCCGAATCCGCCGAAGTTGCAGGTGAAGCCTACCTTCGCATCCTTGACCTGGCGTTTGCGCGCTTCGCCGCGCAGTTGGGTGACGATTTCGTGCGCCTGCCCGATCCCGGTTGCGCCGACGGGGTGTCCCTTGGCCTTGAGGCCGCCGGACGTGTTGATCGGGATCTTGCCGCCGATGCGGGTCTCGCCCTTTTCGAGCGCGATGTGACCCTGCCCTTTCTTGAAGAAGCCGACTTCCTCGCTCTCGACGATCTCGAGGATGGTGAACGCATCGTGCAGTTCGGCCACGCTGACATCGGATGGTTTCACACCGGCCATCTTGAACGACTGCTCGGCGGCGCGGCGCACGGCCAGCAGGTCCGTCGGGTTCTCGCGCTCGTGTACCGCATGCGTGTCGGTCGCCTGGCCGACGCCGGCGAGGCGGACGAGCGGGCGGCCGGTCTTCTTTGCGACTTCCTTCGTGGCGAGAATGACGCATGCGCCGCCGTCGGAAACGGGGCATAGATCGAAGAATCGTAGCGGCTCGGCGACGTACGGGTTGTTCGTCAGCGCCTCGGGTCCGTCGAGGATGCCCTCGATCGTGATCTTCTGGTGCAGGTGGGCGAACGGGTTGAGCATCGCGTTGTCGTGGTTCTTCACCGCGACCATGGCGAGGTGGCGCGAGGTGACGCCGTACTGCTCCATGTAGAGCCGGGTGAACATGCCCGCGAGGGAGGGCAGGGTCACGCCGTAGATGTATTCCGCGATCTGGTGCGTGAGCGTGGCGACGAAGTCCGTCGCCTCGAGGTTGTTGGTTTCGCGCATGCGTTCCGCGCCGGTGACCATGACAACGTCGTGGAGGCCGGAGGCGACCGCCATGAAGCCCTGCTTGATGGCGGAAGCGCCGGAAGCGGGTCCGTTTTCAATCGTTTCCGCGCCGGCGGGTGTGAGGCTGAGGGTATCGATCACGGCGCTGGCGAGCGCGGTCTGACCGTTCACGCGGCCGCTGCCCATGTTGGCCACGTAGAGGTGATCGATCTTCGACAGCCCGGCGTCCTTGAGGGCGATCATCGCCGGATAGGCGGCGATTTCGGAGATGGGGTAATCGAGCCGGGAGAAGCTCGTGATGCCGATGCCGACGACATAGACCTCGCGCATGTTACGCCTTCCCTTCGGGGCCGTCGGCTTCGCCATGCTCGAGCCTCCAGCGCTGCTGGAGGATCGCGGTGCCGGTGGGGTCCTTCATGGCCCGCGTGGCTGCCATGAGATCCGCGGGCGGTTTGGGCGGGTTGGATGGCGGAAGAATCTTGTCCTGCGCCTTCTTCAGTTCATCCGGCGGGACGGGGCGGCGGCCGACGACGAGCGTGCTGCGCGCCTTGTTGAATAATTCCTTGGTCAGCGCCCACGAGGGGACGCCGCCGAGTTCGTGGGCGATGTCGAACCGCTTCTCGAGCTGGTACTCGATCATCCACCGGCGGAAGCCGATGGGCGATTCGGCGACGATGAGGACCTCCTTCTGGCCGACGATGTCGAGGTGGTACTCCATCTTGGCCGCGAAGGCGTGAGCGCCGACGCGGAGGCCGCGCCGGAGGGCGAGGGTGTGGTAGGACACGCCGACGTCCTTGCTGGCAAAGCGGCCGTTGACGATCGCGGCGAGCTCGCCGTTGATCTGGGCGATCAGCACGTACTCGTCCTGAACGCGATGGCGGTAGTAGCCGAGCAGTTCGGCGTACACGCGTACGGAAACGATGTCGTAGAAATCGCGCTCGACGTGGATCAGCGGTTCCACGTGCGGAAGGAGGTCGGGAATTTCTTCGCGCCCCACCTGGCGGACGACCATGTTCTCGCCGCTGGCGAGCTGCATGAACTTGGGTGGAAACGGCGGCGCGGGGTGATCGATCGGCCGGAGGATTTTCTCGAGTTCTACCGCCATAAGACCCCCTTTCAAGGTGCCTCAAGTTATGTACGGCTCGGTGCCTGAAATGTTAATACGGGCAGGGGGGAAAGGCGAGTGCCGAAACAGTGATCGGTGACCCGTGAGTAGTTGGCGGTTTTTGAGTGACAATGGGCCGGGATCGGGAACAATAGTCCGGCACGCAGTGCCAAGGTTTCCGTGTTGTAAGCGAAAGGAATCCAACGATGGCCAGGTCCCGAACCGCATCAGGGCTGAAGTCCCGCGTGAAACGCGTGACGGTTGCCGGCGTACAGGTCTCCCCGCGCCCGAACGATATTCCCCACAACGTGGAGATGGTGATCTCGTGGTTTCGGCGCGCGGTGCGCGAGACGGATGCGCGACTGGTCGTGTTCCCGGAGAGCATCACCACCGGGTTTCATCCCGGCATGCCGCTGGAGCAATTTCACGATCTGCTGCCGCGCCGCGTCGAATCGATGCTGGCGCCGATCCAGCAGGTGTGCCGCGAGAAGAAGTCTTATTGCGTGGTACCGACCTATGAGCGCGGGCGCGGGCATCGCACGATCTACAACAGCGCGTTCCTGATCGACGGGCGAGGCGATATCGCCGGCGTCTACCGCAAGACGCATCCGTTTCCGACGGAGCGGTTGAGCGCGGGCGGCTGGACGACGCCGGGCATGGAGTATCCCGTGATTCCGACCGAGTTCGGCGCCGTCGGCATGATGATCTGCTACGACGGCGATTTCCCGGAAGTGTCACGTATCCTCGCGATCAAGGGTGCGCAAATCATCGCGCGGCCGTCCGCGCTGCTGCGCGGGTTCGACGTGTGGGAGATGACGAACAACGTGCGTGCCTATGACAACCACGTCTACCTCGTGGCGGTCAACGCGGTCGGCACCGATGCGTCCGGCACGCACTACTTCGGCCACAGCATGATCGTCTCGCCGACGGCGCAGGCGCTGGCCGTGGCGCGCGGCACGGAGGAGATCATCTACGCGGAACTGAATCCCAATCCGCTCAAACGGCTGGGGTTGGGTTCCGATGCGCCGATGCTGTTCGACCATCTTGAGGACCGCAATGTCGCGTCGTACGGTTCGGTGTTGTCGCGGTCGGTCCGCAGCCCGTTCGAGCCGGCGAAGAGGTTCAGTATTCACAAGCACACGCCGCAACGCGGGAAGAAGTCCGGGAGGTCCTCATGAAGTTCGACCGCAACAGGAAGGACTACGAGGAGCGCATCCGCCGGGGCCGCGCGTTCGCCGACGGCAAGCTGGTGCCGAAGGAGCGCGTGGTGGACCTGCTCAACGCCGTGCTGAAGCGGGGCGACCGGGTGTGCATCGAGGGCGACAATCAGAAGCAGGCCGATTTCCTCGCAAAGCGGCTGCTCGAGGTGGATCGCAAAAAGATTCGCGACCTGCACATGGTGCAGTCGACGCTCGTGTTGCCGGAGCACGTCGAGCTGTTCCGGCAGGGCATTGCGTCGCGGCTGGATTTTGCCTACTCGGGCCCGCAAGCGAAGAACCTCTATCAATTGGTGGCCGAGAAGAAGGTCCGCATCGGGGCGATTCACACGTACCTGGAGCTCTACGGCCGTTACTTCGTGGACCTTTGTCCGCAGGTGGCGATGCTCGTTGCCGAGGCTTGCGACGACGAGGGCAACATCTACACCGGGTTCAATACGGAAGATACGGCGCTGATCAGCGAGGCAGCCCACTTCAAGTCCGGCGTGGTCATCATCCAAGTGAAGGAGAAGGTGCGCAAGCTGCCGCGCGTGGACATTCCCGCGGGCTGGGTGGACTTCATCGTCGTCACCGGCGAGGAGTATCACCTGCAGGCGCTTTTCACGCGCGACCCGGGGAAGATCACTGCATCGCAAGTGCTCATGGCGATGATGGTGATGAAGGGTATCTACAAGGAATACCAGGTGCGGTCGCTGAATCACGGGCTTGGCTACGCCACGGCGGCGATTGAGCTGCTGCTGCCCACCTACGGGCGCGAGCTGGGCCTGAAGGGCAAGTGCTGTACGCACTGGGTGCTCAATCCGCATCCGACGCTGATCCCCGCGATCGAGCGCGGCTTCGTGGAGCACATCTATTCCTTCGGCGGCGAGCCGGGCATGGAGGCGTACACGCAGGCGCGGGGCGACGTGTTCTCGATCGGCTCCGACGGTAACCTGCGCTCGAATCGGTGCTACGCGCACATTGCGGGGTTGTACGCCATCGACTTGTTCATCGGCGCGACGCTGCAGATGGACGGGGATGGAAATAGTTCCACAGCCATCAAGGGTATGATCGCCGGATTCGGCGGGGCGCCCAATCTCGGCGGCACCCCGCCGGGGCGGCGGAATTTCACCGAGGCGCTGGTGCGGGCGGGTCGCTGGGACGGGAAGGTGTTCCAGGGTCGCAAACTCGTCGTGCAGATGACGCCGACGGTGAGCGAGAAGAAGCAGATCCCGGTGTTCGTCGAAGAGCTCGACGCGATGACGCTTTACCGGGACAAAGTTTTTGCGAAACCGCCGGTGATGATCGCGGGCGACCAGGTGACGCACGTGGTGACGGAGCGTGGCATCGCGTATCTCGACCGCTGCAAGGATTTGGCGACGCGGCGGCTGGCGATCGCCGCCGTGGCGGGCGACACACCGGTTGGCCGTACGATCAAGAAATCACAGGTGGGTCCGCTGCGACGCGCGGGCATTGTGAAGACGGCGGAAGACTTGGGGATCGATGTTCAGAAGGCGACGCCGGACCGGTTGGCGGCGCACAGCCTGGCCGATCTCGTGCGGATTTCGAAGGGCCTGTATTCTGTGCCGCCCGGCGTCACGGGGTGAACATTTCGTCGAGGCGCAAAGCCTCTCCTTCAGCAGATTGCCGGAGGACGTGCTCCTACCGCTCCCAGTACGTCTTGAGCTTGGCCAGACCTTCCTTGATCAGGGGCAGATCGATGCCGGAGTAGGCGAACCTAATGTACACGCGATCCTCGCCGGGCAGGGGTCGGCCGAAGTGGCCGCGGGAGCAGAACGAGATGCCGGTGGCGTGGAGAGTGTCCAGGCGGAACTTCTGTTCGTCGGTGTATCCGAGCCGATGGAACACGTCGGTGACATCGGGGAAGAGGTAGAACGTGACCTCGGGCTTGTAGACCGTGACGCCCTTGATGCTGTTCAGCGCGTCCACGAGCACGTCGCGCCGCTCACGGAGGATGCGGATGATGTCCAAGGGGCCGGACTGATCGCCCTTCAGCGCTTCGACACCCGCGATCTGGACGAATTGGGGCGTGCATGACTCCTGGTTGACGTTCAGCTTGTTGATCACGTCGATGATTTCCTTGGGTCCAAGCGCCCCGCCGAGCCGCCAGCCCGTCATGGCGTAGCGTTTGGAGAAAGTCATCAGGATGACGGAGCGTTCCATCATGCCCGGTATGCTGGTGATGCTCTTGCTCTTGCCCGAGTAGCGAGTGTGGAAGTACGGCTCATCGGCGAGCACCCACAGGTTGTGGCGCATACAGAAGTCGGCCAGCCATTGCAGTTCGCTGTCGTCCGACTCTGCGCCCAAGGGGTTCTGCCCGTTGTTGAACACGATGAACCGCGTGCGCTTGGTGACCAACGACTCCATCTTGTCGCGCTGGAGCCGGAAGCCGTCCTTCGTCATCGTGTAGCCGTACGGCACAGCCGTGCCGCCGAGGAATTGGATCTGGGACTCGTAAATTGGATAACCCGGGTTCGGGTAGAGCGCCTCGTCACCCTCGTTCATGAGCGCCTGGAAAAACTTGCCGATGACCGGTTTGCCGCCCGGCTGGATCGACACGTTCTCTGCGGCGAAGTGTATGCCGCGATTCTTCCCGAGGTCCGCGGCGATGACCTCGCGCAGCTCGGGGATGCCCGCGGCCGGACAGTAACCGGTCTTGCCATCCAGCAGAGCCTTGTGGGCTGCTTCGATGATGTTCAGCGGCGTGCGGATATTCATGTCGCCGAGGTGGAACGGATAGACCTTGTTCCCTTTGGCCGCCCAAGCGCGTGCGTCGTCCGAGACGGCAAAAGCAGTTTCGACACCCAAGCGGGATATGCGTGTGGCAAGGTTCATCGCGAGGTCCTCCTAGTAACGTAACCCGAGTTAACATACCGACATGGGTCGGGCGTGTTCAGCCATCGCGGAGTCTTTCGACCTATATTTTTCCGTGCCGGCGCGGTATTGGTGAGCTGTTGGTTCCGTGTTCTTTATGGCGCGGATTACAATTACGAGTACGAGTGCGAACAAGAGCACGAGGAGAGACCCCATGAGTGTTGCCTTCGGACCCCGCCGCGCTGTAATGATCAACATCGCCGACGAACTCAAGAATGGCCCTGCTCCTGTTTCAGAGGCGGATCTCAAATCATTCGAATTCCTCGACTTGGTGTATCGCTGCATGGTGGCGGTGCTCTACAACTACGTCCCGGGCTCCGGTCATCCCGGTGGATCGATTTCCTCCGGCCGTTTCGTCGAAGGCATTCTCTATGACGCAATGGATTACGATTTCTCGGACCCGGATGCAGCGGGCGCGGACATGATTTCCTACGCCGCGGGCCACAAGGCCTTGGGGTTGTACGCGATGTGGGCGTTGCGCAACGAGGTGATGCGGATCGCGCGGCCCGACCTGTTGCCCAAGCGCGCCGAGCTTCAGTTCCGGCTCGAGGACCTGCTTGGCTTCCGGCGCAACCCGACGAACGACACGCCGCTGTTCAAGCAGTTCAAGGCCCGCGCGCTGGACGGACATCCGACGCCCGCGACGCCGTTCATTCGTCTTTCCACCGGCGCATCCGGCGTGGGCGTGGCCGCTTCCTTCGGCCTTGCACTGGGCGCAAGGGACATCTATCGCGCGGATTCGCCGCGCGTGCACATTGTCGAAGGCGAGGGCGGGATGACGCCTGGCCGCGTGGCCGAGGCCTTTGCCGCCGCCAGCTCGACGCGCCTTGGCAACATCATCATGCACATCGACTGGAACCAGGCGTCGATCGACAGCAACCGGGTATGCCGCGACGGCAATCAGCCCGGCGACTACGTCCAGTGGGATCCGGCCGAATTCGCCTACCTGCATGACTGGAATGCGATTCTCGTGCCGGACGGCAAAGATTTCCGCCAGGTGTTTGCGGCGCAGCACCGCGCGCGGGCGCTGGACAACGGGCAGCCGACGGCGATTGTCTATCGCACGGTCAAGGGTTGGCAGTATGGCATCGAAGGCCGTGCGTCGCACGGCGCAGGCCACAAGCTCTGCTCGGCGGGCTACATGTCCGCTGTGATGCCGCTTACCGTTGAGGCACAGACGCGCCTGCCGCAGTGCCAGAGCGATATGCGCTGTGGCGGCACCGACCGCAATATTATCGAGCAGTGTTACTGGGACGCGCTGTTGGTGGTGCGCGAGTCGTTGACGAAGCACCGCGATCGTATCGCGCCGTTGGCCGAACGGATTGCAGCATCACGCGAGCGCCTGCAGAAGCGCGGCCGGAAGCCGCACGCCGGCGCGCCGAAGATTTCTGCGATCTACGACCGGAAGCAGGTGGACCCGAAACAGGTGCCTGCGGGCTTGGTACTGAAATCCGGTTCCTCGACGACGCTGCGCGCGGCGCTTGGCGATGTGCTGGGCCATCTCAACAAGCTCAGTGGCGGGGCCATCCTGACTGCGTCTGCCGACCTGCTGGGTTCCACATCGGCGTCGAACGCTGCCAAGGGATTCCCGGAAGGCTTCTTGCAGTACGATGCGAACCCGGACGCGCGATTAGTCGCGACAGGGGGCATCTGCGAGGACGCCATGGCCGGCATTCTGTCGGGTCTTTCCACCTATGGTTTCCATGTCGGCGCAGGTTCGTCGTACGGCGCATTCGTTGCGCCGCTCGGGCACATTGCCGCGCGGTTGCACGGCATTGGCAACCAGGCGCGGCAGGCTCTGGTCCCGGACGATCCGTTCAAGCCGTTCATTCTGATCTGCGCACATGCCGGATTGAAAACGGGCGAGGATGGCCCGACGCATGCCGATCCGCAGCCGCTGCAACTGCTGCAGGAGAATTTCCCGAAGGGCGTGATGATCACGCTTACGCCGTGGGACCCGCAGGAGATGTGGCCGCTGGTGATCACGGCGCTGCAGAAGCGGCCGGCCGTGATCGCGCCCTTTGTCACGCGGCCGAATGAGAACGTGCTGGATCGTGCGGCGCTGAAACTGTGCCCGGCGGGCGACACTGTCACCGGCCTGTACGCTTTGCGGAAAGCGGATCCGGCCCGCCGCCGTGACGGCACGATCGTGCTGCAGGAGAGCGCGGTGGCCTATGCCTTTGTCGAGGAAGCGTTGCCGCTGATCGACAAGGCGGGCCTCAACCTGAATGTATTCTACGTTTCGTCGGCGGAGTTGTTTGATCTCCTGCCCGACGCCGAGCGCGAGAAGATATTCCCCGAGGAACTTGCGCAGGAAGCGATGGGCATCACCGGGTTCACATTGCCGACGATGCACCGCTGGGTGCGGTCGGCGCGCGGATTGGCGCACACGCTGCATCCGTTCATGCGGGGTCACTTCCTGGGCAGCGGTGCGGGAGCGGCCGTGCTGGCCGAGGCGCATCTCGACGGTGCAAGCCAGTTCAAGGCGATCGAGAAGTACATCAAAGCGCGCGGATAGAGGGTGTCGGGAGCAAGGGCAAGAGCGAGAGCATGTGCCTTCGGCAGTCGTCTTGCCCCTTGCTTGAAAGGATTCCTTTTCCGTCCCACTCTCTCCCTGTCTTCATTGCAAGTCCCCCTCCTCTCTCTTTTCTTGCACGTAGAGCAGAGACTTCATGCGCATATGCGCATGAAGTCATATGCGTTGCGAGGGTTGAGGCCTCTGTGAGTCGCGAAAGATGAAATATTCGTGAGTCGTGAGGGATGAGATCTTCAGCACGGGCGGCGCCAGCCAGTTCGCAGCGATCGAGAAGTACATCAAGGCGCGCGGCTGAAGCCGCGCGCGGTCTTCCGCGTAAACGCGGAACTCGGGCGGTCGGAGTCCCGCCTTTAGGCGGAAGCGTTTGGCCACGCTTCAGCGTGGCGACTCACAGGTCAGGCTCGTCCCATCCGTGCCCCATTTCAAGAACTGGGTATTTCTTCCATGTGCGCTCAGCATAGTCCCTTCCGACCCGATCCAGATATGGGGCTGCACTGGAAAACGGCCAATCGGTCCAGCGAGCGGCATACCCGTGGCGGACGGCATTGTGGTGAATGTAGTTGAGGGTGGCCCAGCGGTGATCGACAGACCGGACAGGCTTCAGCAGGCAGGCATGCCAGCATTTGCGACCCGCTGCGTTGTCCTCGACGTTCCATGTGTGAGAAGTGCGCCCATGAAGTTGTCCAAGGGCTTTGCGCAGCCGGGTCACATCAATGCATTGGACCAGTGCATGGTAGTGGTTGGGCAGAATACACCATGCCATGGTGACGAGGGTTTCCGCTCTCAGAAACGCATCCAAATCGTTGGAGAAGGATGAGAGTCGTTGTGGGGTTGATCCGAGCAGCATGGCGTGCTCGTAGCAGGATGCGGCCAGATGAAACCAATTTGTCTCCAGTCCGTGCGGCGGTCGGTGCCAAGGCTGCTTTGATATCTGGCGCAGCCTGAGAACATCGGCTCGCTGGGCGGGTGTCATCTTGCGCCAGTTGTACATGTGTTTATCCCCGGGTCTAAGGGGGCGCATGATGTCTCAAACTGTGTCTGCAGCGAAGTCTTTTTTTGCGCGCGGCTGAAGCCGCGCGCGGACTTCCGCGTAAACGCGGAACTCGGGCGTCAGCACTGCGCGGCGCCGGTCGGATCTGGCGGTACGGCGGGGGCTTCCTTGCCGGCGCGTTTTCGCCAGAGTTGTGCGAGCCCGCCGAGCGCTGTTTCGCGGTAAGCTGCCTGCAGGTCGTGGCCGGTTCGGTACATGACCTCGACCACATCATCAAAGCTCACCAGGTGTTTCCCGTCGGTCAGCGTTGCGAACATGGCGCATTCGAACGCGCGCAGGCAGGCGGTCATGTTGCGTTCGATGCAGGGAATCTGGACGTAGCCCTCCACCGGATCGCACGTGAGGCCGAGGTGATGCTCCATGCCGATCTCAGCCGCGTACTCGATCTGCCGGATATTTCCACCCAGGATTTGTGCGCCCGCGGCGGCGGCCATGGACGACGCTGAGCCGATCTCGCCCTGGCAGCCGACCTCGGCGCCGGAGATCGATGCATTGGCTCGGATCACCGCGCCGAACAACCCCGCCGTGGCCAGCGCCTTGAGGATTGTATCGGTCGGCACCTTCTTGATCGTTTCGTAATAGTAGAGCAAGCCGGGCACAACGCCCGCGGCGCCGCAGGAGGGGGCGGTGACAATCTGGCCGCCAGCGGCGTTTTCCTCCGCGACAGCGAGAGCGAAGGCGGAAAGATAGGTCAGCCCGCGATGTGGCGTATCAAGTTCCGCAGCCTTTTCGTAGATGCTTCGGGCGCGGCGTCGCAGCTTGAGAGAGCCGGGAAGAAACTCTTCCCTGCTTTCGATGCCGCGGACGACGCAGCGCTTCATGGCGTCCCAAATGGGGGTGAGGCGTTGCCAGATGTCTTCTTCCTGCCGTTCGAGATACTGCCAGAAATTGAGGCCGCGATCTTCGCAGAAGGAGAGGGTGCTGGAGATGGTGCGCGCCGGGTAGCGTTTCACTTCCTTGTCGCCGGTCAGTCCGTTGGCGTCAACGAGATTGCCGCCGCCGATGCTGAAGACGGTCCACTCTTTCAGGAGTTGGCCTTTGCGATCCAGCGCTTCGAAGCGCAGGGTGTTGGGATGACTCAGGGCCGTGGTCGTCGTATCCCAGACGAACTCGTGAGGAATAGAGCCGAGCGCCTCGCTGATACTTTTGTCGGTGAGATGGCCCCTGCCGGTGGCGGCAAGGCTGCCGAAGAGCGTGATACGAATACGGGCGGGCGGCTGTTCCATCATCTTCAGAAACCACTTCGCCGCGCGTTGCGGCCCCATGCTGTGGGAGCTCGATGGTCCGCTGCCGATTTTGAATATCTCGAAGATGGAACCGACGTAAGGCTGCATGGTGGGTACAGCTTACCCCGGTTTCTCTTGGCTTTCACGCATATTTGAATGGTAGGATGACCGCCATGGCGGTGGGCTAAACGCCGCAGGCTTTCTTTGGTAGAATACACGCCGTTGACCATGGCGTTTCGCCGACAAGGAGCTACGGAGAGATGAAGAAGAAACAGCCCCCCCGACCGAGCATTTCCAGCCTGATCTCAGACATTCGCAAACTCAAGGCCGACCTGTGCGGGAAAGACTTTCTGCTGACGTGGGACAAGTCCGTCCCCGAATTGAAGCTCGTGGTGCAGGTGGCGGAGGCTTTGAAACAACTGCACGCGAAGAACATTTCCGCCAAGGTCTTTGAGACGGGGCTGGCCGTTTCGAACTTCCGCGACAATTCGACCCGGACACGCTTCTCCTTTGCATCCGCCTGCAATCTGCTCGGCCTTGCGGTGCAGGATCTTGACGAAGGCAAATCGCAGATCGCCCATGGCGAAACCGTTCGCGAGACGGCGAACATGATCTCGTTCCTCACCGAGGTGATTGGTATTCGTGACGACATGTTCCTTGGCGCGGGTCACACCTACATGCTGGAGGTCGGCGAGGCGTTGGATGATGGATTCAAGCGCGGCGTGTTGAACCAGCGTCCGGCCATTGTGAATCTGCAGTGCGACATCGATCATCCGACGCAGAGCATGGCGGACTTGATGTGGCTGCGCGAATACTTCGGCGGGATCGAGAATCTGAAGGGCAAGAAGATTGCCATGACGTGGGCCTACTCGCCGAGCTACGGCAAGCCGCTCTCCGTGCCGCAGGGCATCATCGGTTTGATGACGCGATTTGGCATGCATGTCTCGCTCGCGCATCCGGAGGGATACGACCTGATTCCGGATGTGATCGAGGTGGCGAAGAAGAACGCGAAGGCGGCGGGCGGCAGTTTCACGCAGGGGACATCGATGGAGGCCGCGTTCAAGGATGCGGACATCGTGTATCCCAAGTCGTGGGCGCCCTACAAGGTCATGGGGACGCGGACAGAACTCCTGCGCGCGAATGATCGCGACGGTCTGAAGGAGTTGGAGAAGAAGTGCCTTGCGCAGAACGCCAACTTCAAGAACTGGGAGTGCACGGAACAGAAGATGAAGCTGACGAAGGGCGGCAAGGCGCTCTACATGCACTGCCTGCCTGCGGACATTTCCGGTGTCTCCTGCAAGGAAGGCGAAGTGGCCGATTCCGTGTTCGAACGGTACCGCATCGAGACGTACAAGGAAGCCGGCTACAAACCGTTTGTCATTGCGGCGATGATTCTGACGAGTCGATTCAAGGATCCTGCAGCCATCATTTCCGGCCTTGCCAGGCAAGGCAACAAGCGGATTGCCGGGTGAATGTCCAATGACCAATGCCCGAATGACCAGTGAAGGCGCAGCAGACGGGAGTCTTCTATTATTGGGCCTTGGTGCTTGGTCAATGGTCATTGCTCAGGAGGGTCCATTGCATGAGTAAGCCTCCTCTTGTCGTGATTGCCATCGGCGGCAACTCACTGATCAAGGATGCCAAGCACATGACGGTGCTGGACCAGTACCGGGCTGCGGGTGAGACGAGTCATCACATCGCCGCGTTGGTGAAGGAAGGCTACCGCATCGTGGTCACGCACGGCAACGGTCCGCAGGTCGGATTCATTCTCATGCGGTCGGAGATCGCAAAGACCCAACTGCACCAAGTGCCCCTGGAGAGTTGCGTGGCCGATACACAGGGCGCGATTGGTTACCAGGTTGAGCAGACGTTGATGAATGAGTTGCGGCGCCAGAATCTCAAGAAAGAGATTGTTGCCGTGGTTACACAGGTCGTGGTTGACGCGCAGGATCCGGCGTTCACACATCCCACCAAGCCGATCGGCCCGTTCTTCTCGGAAGAAGATGCAAAGCACCACCAAGAGAAGGACAAGTGGGCGGTGAAGGAGGATGCGGGCCGGGGTTGGCGTCGCGTGGTGCCCTCGCCGAAGCCGCTTGAGATTGTCGAAGAGCAGACAATTCGCACGCTCCTCGAAAACGACATCCTGGTCATC
Organism: Verrucomicrobiota bacterium; assembly: GCA_036821485.1. Taxonomy (GTDB): domain Bacteria; phylum Verrucomicrobiota; class Kiritimatiellia; order CAIQIC01; family JAGNIJ01; genus DAISJM01. The sequence goes on from DAISJM010000001.1 coordinate 105,132, forward strand.
GCTGTGGGGGGCGGCGGCATCCCGGTGATTCGTCGGAAGAACGGCAATCTGCAGGGTTGCGCCGCGGTGATCGACAAGGATGCCGCGTCGAGTCTGCTCGCCCAGCATCTGGCCGCTGACCTGTTTGTGATTTCGACGGGCGTGGACAAGGTGGCCATCAATTTCGGCAAGCCCGATCAGAAGTTTCTCGACCGGATGACTGTGGCCGATGCTGAACTTTACATGAAGCAAGGGCAGTTTCCGGCAGGCAGCATGGGGCCGAAGATCGAGGCGGCCATTTCGTTCCTCCGGAACGGCGGCAAGAAGGTGCTGATCACCCAGCCGCACCTGTTGGAAGATGCCATGCACGGCAAGACGGGGACTGTCATTGTTCCGTAGAATGGGGGCTATGAATTTCAAGGGCTTCAAATGTTTTTCCTGCGGCGCGGAGCAATCCGCCTCGTTTGCCGGCTATGTCTGTCCCGCCTGCGAGGGCAACATCGAAGTCACGTACGACTACGCGGCGCTCGCGAGCGACGCGCGGGCGCTGCACAAGACGGCGGCCGGGCGGAACGATATTTTCCGTTACGCGCGATTGCTGCCGGTTACACGATTGGATCTCGCGTCTCCTCTGCGGGTGGGTATGACGCCGCTTTACCGGGCCGACCGCCTTGGCGCCGCCGCGGGGTTGAAGAATCTCTACCTGAAAGATGACGGTCTGAATCCGAGCGCTTCGTTCAAGGATCGGGCTGGTGCCGTCGCGCTTGTACGGGCGCGTGAGACGGGCGCCAAGGTGATTGCCGGTGCGAGCACAGGCAATGCGGGCAGTTCCATGGCATGCCTCGCGGCCAGCGTCGGCGTGCCCTGTGTCATCTTCGTTCCCGAGAAGGCCCCAGCGGCCAAGATTGCGCAGCTCCTCGTGTTTGGGGCGAAAGTACTCGCCGTGCGCGGCACCTATGATGATGCCTTCGAGCTTTGCATGAAGGTTTGTGCGGAACGCGACTGGTTCAACCGCAACACGGGTCTGAATCCTTTCACGCGCGAAGGGAAGAAGACCTGCAGTTTCGAGATCTGCGAGCAGTTGGAATGGAGCGCTCCGGATAGGGTGGTGGTGCCCACGGGCGACGGAAACATCATCAGCGGCATTTGGAAGGGGATGCGCGATCTGCATGCGGTGGGCTTGATCGATCGCCTGCCGAAAATCGATTGTGCGCAATCGGAGCGGAGTGCGGCAATCGTCGGAACGATTGCGAAACTGGAAACTGGAGATTCGAAATTGGGCGGGGTGGATTGGAGCTGCGTTGAAGTGGAGATGGTTCAGGCGACGACTATCGCGGATTCCATCTCGGTCGACGTGCCGCGCGATGGGCTGGCGGCTGTTCGTGCGGTGGTGGAGTCGGGTGGTGAAGCGGTAACTGTTTCCGACGAAGACATCCTGGCTGCAATTCCGGAACTGGCGCGTGGGGCGGGCGTGTTTGCCGAGCCGGCCGCGGCCTGTGCCTGGGCCTGCACGAAGAAGCTGGCGCGCGAGGGGAAGATCAAGCCCGACGAGCGCGTGGTGTGCCTGATCACCGGCAACGGGCTGAAGGATGTCGCCAGTGCGCGCAAAGCGGCGGGCGAGCCCGTGGTGATCGATCCGACGCCCGAGGCGGCCTCCGCGGCATTGCACCACCTCGGCGTGAAATAGGATGGGTCGACAATAGAAAAGGAAAGGCCCCGCGTGAGCGGGGCCTTTCTCTTTGGGAATACAGTTTGATGACGATCTAGCGGCGACGGCGGAGGGCGAGAAGCCCAAGGCCGATGATGCCGAGCAGCGAGGCCGTACCCGGTTCCGGGATCGCCACGACGTCGAACGTCACGTTGTCCAAGTAGAGAGCGCCGGCGGTGCCGCCGGAATTCTGGAAGTTGATCTCGGCGCGTGCGCTGCTGGCGGCCGATGTCACGGTGAGCGACCACGAATTCCACGTATCGATGGTACCCGCGGACCAGGCGACCCGGTTGCTCGCGAGCTGCGCGCCACCGGCGTCCAGCCAGCGAACCTGGATATCCATGCTGCCGTCATATCCGCTGTCCCACAGCGAGTAAAACGACAGGTTGTAGGCCGTGTTGGCGGTAACGGTCGGCTTCTGTTCAATGCCATCGCCAGCTCCGAGCCAGTTCTTCATCACCAACGTCTGGCTGCCTTCCTGTGGAGTCTTCCACCCGGAATTCACAGCCTCCACATCGCCCCAGCCGAACCAGTTCGTCGTTTCATTTTCCGGTGACCACGACGTCATGACGGGCGCCTCGAACCCGCCGTTAAGCAGCAGGCTGGCTTGAGTCGTCATTACGCCCGTCAACAGGACAACCATCACAACAAGTAACTTGCGCATCATCCCTTAACTCCTTCAAAGAATGTTTTGTTCCCTCTCATACACACAACCCTCAGCATCCTTCTGCCCATCCCTTTGTCTCTCTGCGCCCTCCTTTCCAAAGGTCAAAAACACGTGATTCAAATCACGGGGTGACCGGAGCAAGTTCGACGCTGTCGATTCCAAGCGCGCCATCGGCACCGATGCCGGACGCTTCAAAGACAACCTGCAGGCGTGTGGTGCCCTCGGGTGCCTTGGCGGAGACCGACTCCTTGACCCACTTGCCCTCCTTGAGTTTGTCGAGCGAGGAAGATTCGCTGGCGAGGAGTTGATTGGCGTCATCGAAGAATTCGATCTTCATGAGGCGGGTGGAGGCGGTCCAATTGTTGTCGAAGTAGAAGAGGGCGGAGAGTTGATACTTGGTGCCCGGTATCGCGGGTGCGGACTGGATGATGCCGCCATTATCGCTTCCGCTCCACGAGCCGCGGAGATACGCGGCATACATGCCTTCCGGTGGATTGTTCCACGTATCGCGAACGAAACTGCCCCACGTGGTGCTCCAGTTATTCGCGTTGAGGTCGTCCTCAAAACCGGCATTACTCAGCAAATTCGCCCCGGCAACAACTCCTGTCGCGAGGAACATCAATACGGCGAGCCATCTCATCTTCATTACAGCCTCCATTACGCGTTTTACGGATCGGCCAACCCGACCACATGTTATCGGTAACATATTAATGTTTGCCGTGTGGCTGTCAACGCGAATTGAAGGGCGTTTTTGGCGGGCGTGGAGGGGGCTGTTTTGTTGGGTGGGAGCCCTATCGCAAGGCATTGGAATGAGGTAAGTTGCTCTTCAAGCAGGATGGGTCGATGGACCCGCATCAGAAGGTTACATCATGAAATCATTCCTCCTCTCGCTGGGTGTGTTCTCCCTTGCGCTCTGTCTTCCCGCACGGGCTGCGAGCCAGCGATTCCTGGCCACTTCGGGTGATCGCCACAAATTGCGCGTGGACGATCCTGCCGTAGCGTCACAAATTCTCGCCGATGGTGGTCGGCTGATTGCCGACTACGGGTCTTTCCAGATGATGGAAGCGAATGCGTCGGCTGAGCAGACCTTCGCCGGGTCGGGCAGTGTAGAGAATCGCGATGAGGACAATCGCATCCTGTTGAACGCGGGCGAAGTGGACACAACGACGGACGTCGCGAAGTTCACACGCCGGGCTCCGACGCAGTTCGCGGGACGTCGGCTTCATCTTGTCCAATTCGCGGGTCCGGTGAAAGCAGAATGGGTGGACGAGTTGGAGAAGGCGGGACTCCAGATTGTCACCTACATTCCGAACAACGCCTACCTGGTGTATGGCGATGCGGCCGCGCTCGCGGCGGCGGGAGCCTTGGCCTCCAGCCGTCCCTTTGTGCAGTGGGAAGGTTCCTATTCCGCCGACGACAAGATTCAGCCGCGCGCGCGCAATCGTGACGCGGCGGGGCAGTACCGGATCCTCGGCACCGATCTCTTTGCCATCCAACTGGTGGACGATGACGTGGGCAATGCGGACACCCTGGCGCTCATCGATTCCATCAAGCTGGCGCCGTTGCGGCACGAGTCGAGGATGATGGGATACCGCAGCTTCGTTGTGCGTCTGCCACCGGACCAGGTGCCGGTCATCGCCGAACAGCCGGATGTGGTGTCGATCAACACCTACGTTGAGCCGAAGAAATTCGACGAGCGGCAGGACCAGATTGTTGCCGGCAATTTGAACGCCACGGGCAGCTACCCGACCAACGCGGGCTACCTTGCGTGGCTGTACTCGAAGGGCTTCACGCAGGACCAGTTCACCGCGTCGGGCTTCGTGGTGGATGTGACCGACAGTGGTGTGGATAACGGCACGAACGCGCCCAATCACTTTGGCCTCTACGTGCTGGGCAACACCGGCCTCGCCAGCCGCGTGGTGTACAACCGGCTTGAAGGCACGGCGAACTCGGGGAGCACGATCCAGGGCTGCGACGGTCACGGCAATCTCAACTCGCACATCATCAGTGGCTACAACGATGGCAGTACGTTCCCGCATCTCGATTCCGCAGGCTACCGCTATGGACTTGGTGTTTGCCCGTTTGTGAAAGTCGGCTCGTCGGTCATCTTTGACCCGGACACCTTCACCGACCCGGACTACGAGGACCTCATCTCCCGAGCCTATCGCGATGGCGCGCGGATCAGCTCCGACAGTTGGGGCGCGGATACGGCCGGCGACTATGACATTGATGCGCAGCGGTACGATTATCTTGTGCGCGACGCGCAGCCAGCCAGCGCCGCGGTCGCGACGGCTGGCAACCAGGAAATGACGATTGTATTCGCCGCGGGCAATGCAGGGTCCGGCACCCAGACGGTCGGTTCGCCGGGCACCGCTAAGAATGTCATCACGGTTGGCGCGGCGGAGAATGTCCACTCACATGCGATCACCAACGGTGGCGCGAGTGCGATTGGCGATGATGGTTGCACGACGCCGGATTCCGAGGCGAACAACGCGAATGATATCGCCAGCTTTTCGAGCCGCGGTCCGTGTTCGGACCTGCGGAAGAAGCCGGAGATCGTGGCACCCGGCACACACATCACCGGTGGCGTGGCGCAGCAGACGCGCGGGACGACCAACGGCAATGATCTCGCCTGTTTCGACGGCACGGGCGTGTGCGGTTTGCCGGGTGGCGGGACGGTGGGCAGCAAGTTCAACTTCTTTCCGACGAACTCGGCCCAGCAATTCTGGACGACGTCATCCGGCACGAGCCATTCCACTCCGGCCGTGGCGGGTGGTTGTGCGCTGATCCGCCAGTACTTCATCAACCTGGGCCTCAACGCGCCGAGCCCGGCGATGGTGAAGGCCTACCTGATGAATGCCGCCCGCTACATGACGGGCACCTCGGCGAACGATACATTGTGGTCGAACAGCCAGGGCATGGGCGGGATGAATCTCGGCCTCGCGTTCGATGGTACGCCCCGCATTCTGCGCGACCAGCTCACCAACGATTTGTTTACCGCGACGGGCCAGTCGCGACAGTATGTCGGGACGATCAGCGACACTGGTAAACCGTTCCGCGTGACGCTGTCCTGGACCGATGCGCCGGGGCCGACCTCGGGCAATGCCTACAAGAACAACCTGGACCTGACGATCACGCTGGGTGGGCTGACGTATAAGGGTAACGTCTTCAGCGGCGCCTATTCCACCAACGGTGGTTCGGCGGATGTGCGAAACAATGCCGAGAGCGTCTTCCTTCGCGCGGGCCAGACCGGCGTCGTGGTGGTCACCGTTACGGCGGCGAACATCAATTCGGACGGCGTGCCGAACTACGGCACAGCGCTCGACCAGGATTTCGCGCTTGTCGTTTACAACGTCACCGAGGGCGCTTCCAATCTGCCGCCGGTGCTCGCGTCCATTGGGGACAAGTCGGTGGTGACGAACAACCTCCTGTCCTTCAGTGTCAGCGCCAGCGATCCGTTCGATGGAGATACGGTCTCGCTGTGGGCGACCGGTGTCCCGCCGTGGGCAACCTTCACGGGGGCAACGAATGCCGTGGGTGTGACGAATACGTTCTCCGGCACGCCGACGTCGACCGGCACCTGGGTCACGACATTCTACGCGGGCGACAAGGACGGCACGAACAGCGAAACGATCACGATCAATGCGAAGGCCGGGGGAGCCCTGGATGTGGGTGGCTACAAGGTCAATCAGTTCAACAGTACCCAGACCTACACGATTCCCAGCGGAACCCTGGTTGAGCAGGGGGGATATCTCGTGCTGGCGCGCAATGTTTCCCAAGCGCAGTTTGAGGCATATTGGGGCGTGACGCTTGGCGCGAACGTGGTCTTTCTGAATTCGAGCAACAAGGTTCCGCAGATCAACGGGTCCGAGCAGTATGAACTCCTGGATGCCTCATCCACCCTGATCGACGGCCGCACAGCCACGAACTTGGTCACCGTCAACATGGCGAATCAGCGCGTCAGCACAACGGCCGATGAGACACTGCTGACCAGTTGGAATACGGTGGCCATGGCGTCGGCAACTCCCGGCAGCGGTGCCGTGGCGGGGGGCGGGGCCGGGTTGGTCATCACTGAATTTTCGGATGCCGGCGCGTTTTCGAACGAGTTTGTCGAACTCTATAACGACAGCGGTGCCCCGGTGAACACACCGCCGGTGCTGAACGCCATCGGCAATCGGTCCGTGGTGGTGAGCAATACGCTGGAGTTTGCCGTGTCGGCGACGCCGACGGAGAGCGATGCCGTGACGTTGACGGTGAGCAATGCGCCGGCGGGCACCTACTTCAGCGCGGCGGGTGAGAGCGGCGTGTTCTACTGGACGAACGCGTCACCGGTCGGCGTCTACACGACCACGTTCTATGCGGCGGACATTGGAGGCGTGGACTTTGAGCAGATACTGATCAGCGTGGTGGCGGCGGGTGGTGGTGGCGGCGGCGGCACGGAGACGTTCAGCAACTCGACAGCGCCGGCGGCCACCTATGGCAGCGGCAGTTATGTCGGCGATGGCAGCATTCAGTGGACCTACAGTGGCGCGCGCACGCCGGAGTCGCTCTACTCGATCGATGGCACTTCGCTTGGCTTTGGCGATTCCACGCGCAACCCGCGGGAAGTCTACTCGTCGACGATTCCCGGCGGTGTCGGCAGCATCGCGATCAAGTACCTTAAGTATTTCACGGGCGCGGGGACGCGGAGCTTCGACGTCTACGTCAACGCGACGCTTGTGGGTTCGGTGTCGGATGCGAACAACGCGACGGTGGCCACGCAGACGTTCAGCGCGATCAACATCAGCGGCGACGTGGTGATCAAGGTGGTCGGTACCGGCGGCAAGCAATTCGTCATCGATACGCTGAACTGGACCAGCTACGCGGGTGGCGGGGATGATTCCGATTTCGACAACATGCCGGACACGTGGGAGCAGGACAACTTCGGCACGTTGACCAACACGGCAACCGGCGACTGGGATGGGGACGGTCTGGACAATCTTTCCGAGTATATTTCCGGCACGCAGCCGACCAACGATCAGTCGTATCTGCAGTTTGAGACCATCTCGATCCAGCCATCGGTGGGCATGCAGTTTGCGACCGTCACCGGCCGCACGTACTGGGTTGATTTCCGTACCAATCTGCTGTCGGGCGACTGGACGAGCCTGATTTCTGGACTGATCGGCAGCAACGACGTGCGAACCGTCAGCGACACCAATGAGATTGAGCACCGGGCCTATCGCCTGGGTGTCCAAAGAAACTGACGTGTGGGGAGCCTCTATCCCTGCAGCCACCGCCCCGGTACGTTATTCCTCCGGGGAGGAAGGATGCGCGGGCGCTACATGGTCTTGGGTTGTGTGCTGCTGGCTACCGGGCTTGTCGGGACGGCGCGGGCACAAGTCCGCACGTTGACCGGATCCTCTTTCTCCGTCGACGACGCGGGCATGGTGCGTACGCTCGAAGTTGCGACCGATGAAATTGCCGTTCGCCGTTCCGGCGGAACCTGCACCGTCGAAAAGGTGGGGCCCTTCGCCGACGCAGAATCCATCCGTCGTTCCGCGCTGGCCCGCAAGCAGCTTGCCGACGAGGAGGTCGACCTGGTGCTGTACGAGCCCGGCGTGCCCCGGACGATCTACACGCGGCGCATCCTGACCCGTGGCGTGCTGGTTCGGTTGGACGCCGGCGCCAACCTTGCCGATGTCGAAGAGGAGTCTGGCGCGGTCGGCCGATGGGCGCCCGGCGGCGGAGGTTGGCTCATCTTCGATGCCGCGGACGCGGGGGGAGCGTTGATCTTGGCCGACACGCTGCGCGGGGTGAAGGGCGTCGCTTCCGCCGACCCTCTGCTGGCGCGGCAGCATGAGAAGCGCTACACACCGAACGACACGCTATTCAGTGATCAGTGGCACCTCGTCAACACCGGCCAGATCGGTGGCACGCCGGGCATCGACGTAAACGTCACGAATGTGTGGGACACGTATCGCGGCTCCGGTGTCTACATCGGCATCTGCGATGACGGCTTGCAGACATCGCACGAGGATCTTTCGGCCAACGTCAACACCATCATCGACTGGGACTGGAACGGCGGCGACGGCAGTCCGGATCCCAACACCGCGCAGGACTTTCACGGCTCCGCGTGCGCGGGCGTGGCGGCAGGCCGCGGGAACAATGCGTTGGGCATCTGCGGCGGTGCGCCGCAGGCAACCCTCGTCGGCATGCGCTTGATTGCCGGCTATGTCGATGATGCCACCGAGGCTCAGGCGATGCTGCACAGCAACACGATTATCTGGATCAAGAGCAACAGTTGGGGGCCGGTCGACAACGGCTACACGCTTGCCGGGCCCGGTTCAGTGACCCGGGCCGCGCTTTCCAACGGGGTGCACAACGGGCGGGGTGGAAAGGGGACGATCTACCTGTGGGCGGGCGGCAATGGCCTGCAGTACAACGACAATGTCAACTACGACGGCTACGCCAATTCGGTTTACACGATCGCCATCGCTGCGCTCGACAACACGGGGGGGCAGTCCTACTACAGCGAGCCCGGGGCGTGCCTGCTGGTCACCGCCCCGTCGAGTGGAAGCAACGGGGGTATCACGACTACGGATTTGATGGGAAGCTCCGGCTACAACAGTGGCGCCGGTTGGGATCTCGCCGATCCCAACTACACGGCCTACTTTGGCGGCACATCTTCCGCGACGCCGCTGGTTGCCGGGATCATGGCGTTGATCCTGCAGGCCAACACCAACCTCGGCTGGCGCGATGCCCAGGAGATCCTGATCCGTTGCGCCCGGCAGGTCAGTCCGTCGGACAGCGACTGGTCCACGAACAGCGCGGGTTTTCACTTCAACCACAAGTTCGGCGCCGGCCTGATTGATGCCCGTGCTGCGGTCACGCTGGCGGAGACATGGACCAATCTCGGGCCGCGGCTCTGGTACGAAAGCACGCACACCAATCTGGCGCAGGCCATACCGGACAACAATACAAACGGTACGACCGTGAGTTTTGTGATCAGCGCCACGAATATGAGGGTGGAGCACGTCGCAGCCACGGTGTACATCACGCACCCCGCGCGCGGGAATCTCGCGATTACGCTCACCTCGCCGAGCGGCATGAAGAGCCGGCTGGCTGAAAAGCACAGCGATCTGTCGGCCGACTACCCGAACTGGACCTTCACCAGCGTGCGGCACTGGGGCGAGGAACTGCAGGGCGCGTGGACGTTGAATGTGGCGGATCGCACGGCTGGCGCCATCGGCACGCTGCAATCCGTTCGCCTGGATTTCTTCGGCACCGATACGGAGATTCCCTCCAACAGGCCGCCGGTGCTCAGCCGTCTCAGCGACCGGTCCGTTGCGGAAAGCAACCTGTTGGAGTTCGCCGTGTCCGCGTGGGATACGGTGGATGGCGACACGGTGACGTTATGGGCCACGAACGTGCCGGAGTGGGCCAGTTTTCCGGCCGTGACCAACGACATTGTCGTGACGAATCTGTTCTCCGGCACGCCCACCAATCCTGAAATGCGCACGGTGTATTTCTTTGCTTCTGACAAGGACGGCACCAGTACATCGGCTGTGAACATCACGGTCCGGCAGGCGGGCGACAGCGGTTGCGGATTCATCATCTCGGAGTACCTGGAGGGAACCAACGCCACGGCCAAGGCGCTTGAATTCTTCAATGGCACGGCCTCCGGCATCGATCTCAAATCCAGCAACTGTGTGGTACAGATCTATCTCAACGGGAGCAGCACACCCGGTTCGCCGATCAGCCTCACGGGTACGGTGGCGGCGGGGGCCACCTATGTGGTTGCGCATTCCAGCGCCCCCACGGGCCTGACCGCGCGCGCCAACCAATTGGCGAGTCTGAGCGCGATCGGCGGAGACGATGCCGTGGTCGTAAGGTTTGGGGGGACGAATGGTCCGATCCTGGACCGTGTCGGACAGGTGGGCGTCGATCCGGGTGTTGAGTGGGGCTCGGGCTCGTACTCCACGTTGAACAACACGTTGCGGCGCAACCCGTCGGTGACGATGGGGGATACCAACGCGTACAGCGCCTTCGACCCCACGCTGGAATGGCAGGGCTATGGACCGGACATCTTCGTCGGCTTCGGCGAACACATGATGAATTGCGAGGGCGCGGAGTCGCCACCGATTCTCAATCCGATCGGCAACACAGCGACCGAGGTCGGCAGTCTGCTGGAGTTCACGGTCAGCGCGGAGTCGACCGGTGGCGATGTCGTGTCCCTGTCGGCCAGCAATCTGCCGCAGGGGGCTACCTTCACATCGAGCAATGAGACCGGCGTGTTCCGGTTCACCCCCACGCCTTCGCAAATGGGCACGCACTCGGTGGGCTTCTACGCATCGGACAACGACGGTGTTGATACGGAGACGATCGAGATCAGCGTCTCGGCGCCGCAGGGCGGGGGATCATCCAACGTGTTGGTCTATTTCGATTTCGATGACGGTGCAAATTTCGAACCGGTTCCGGAATCCGTGGTGCAGCACCTGCAGGTCAGTGCGTTTGAGAGCCGTGATGGAAAATCCACCAATGCCATCGGCAATCCCGGCCGGGCCATTGCGGACAGCGGATGGACGGGCACGGTTCAGTACTTTGAGTTCACGGTTAATGTGGAGACCGGCTACACCATGGCCGCGGACGGGATGACCTTCGACGACCTGCGGTCCTCGACGGGGCCGTTGGGTTGGCGTGTGCGGTACAGCGGAGATGGCTACGGCGCCGACCTCTCGCTGGCGGGCACGCACTCGTCTTACACGACGAACGTCCCGACCTTGTTCATGCCCGCGGTGACCGGCCAGGTGACGTTCCGGGTTTATGCGGACAACGCCAGCATGGCGGGCGCGACGTGGCGACTGGACAATGTGAAGCTGCGCGGAGCGGTGTATCTGACCTCTGAGGGGAATGACAGCGACGAAGACGGCATGTCGGACGATTGGGAAACGGCGCAGTTCGGATCGTTGACCAACGAAGCGGCAGGTGATTGGGACGAGGATGGTGTGGACAATCTGTCGGAGTACATCGCCGGGACCGAGCCGACGAACAACGGGTCGTACCTGCAGTTTGATGACATCCTGACGCCGGGCGGATTCCAGGTCCGGTTCGCGACGGTGACGGGCCGCACGTATTGGGTGGAATACGCCGAGGACCTGCTATGGCCGGGCGCGTGGAGCAATCTGGCGACGGGCCTTTTGGGTAGTAATGATGTGCGTTCGGTGAGCGACACCAACGCCTCCGGCGGGCGAATTTATCGCGTGGGCGTGCAGAGGAATTGACCCCTCTTGACGTTCCGGCATGAAACGAATAATGTCGCCCTCGCTTCAACGGACGCCCCCATCGTCTAGAGGCCTAGGACGCCAGGTTCTCATCCTGGTAACACCGGTTCGAATCCGGTTGGGGGTGCCAGGCACCAGAGTTCCTCGCGGGGCTCGGAACACGGTGCCTGGCAGGCCAGATCCACACGTCAACGACCCCAAGAGGAACTCTGGGGCCTGCGCCGGTCACCGTGTTCGAGGCGAAGCCGAGAACTCGGGTGACCGGGCCATATCCTTCTGATAGCTTCTCGATCCTCATGACAGGAACTCTTCCATACACCGTCTACATCCTCCTCAGCGAAAAGGACGGCAACTTCTACGTGGGTTTCACAACGGACTTGGCGAAGAGACTTTCAGATCACACCGCGGGCAGAGTTGAATCCACAGCACCTCGCCGGCCATTCAAGTTGGTTCACGCGGAGCAATATCTTTCCGAGGCAGATGCGATTCGAAGGGAGAAGTACCTCAAGACCACCAAGGGACGCCGTGCCCTCCGCCTCATGCTTCGCGATGCAGCCGGCAATTCTTCATGATTTGAGCGAGGCCATGTCGATGACGAATCGATAGCGCACGTCCTGCTTGAGCATCCGTTCGTAGGCATCGTTGATCTTCTGGATCGGAATGAGCTCGATGTCCGAAACGATTCTGTGCGCAGCACAGAAATCCAACATCTCCTGCGTCTCCGCGATTCCACCAATGCACGAGCCGGCGAAACTGCGGCGCGGAAGCAGCAGATTGAAGACATTCACCGGAAGCGGCTGCGATGGCGCGCCCACCTGCACGAGCGTACCGTCCAATTGCAGCAGGCCCAAGTAGGCATTGATGTCGTGCTGTGCGGAAACGGCGTCGAGGATGAAATTGAAACTGCCGTACTGTTTCTTCATCGCGTCGGCATCTTTGGACACAACGACTTCATGAGCGCCCAACCGCAAACCGTCGGCGGCCTTACCCGGCGACGTGGTGAACAGGACGACGTGCGCGCCGAAGGCGCGTGCGAATTTCAATGCCATGTGTCCCAGCCCGCCGAGCCCCACGACGCCGACCTTCTGGCCGGGGCCGACCTTCCAGTGGCGCAACGGCGAGTAGGTTGTGATGCCGGCGCAGAGCAGGGGAGCGGCGGCGGCCAGATCCAGCCCGGCCGGCACGCGCAGCACAAACGCCTCGTCCACAACAATGCTCGTGGAATACCCGCCGAACGTGTGCCCGCCCAGGTGCTTGTCGGGGCTGTTGTACGTGAAGGTGGCGAACGAGTGGCAGTATTGTTCCAACCCCGCCTGGCAACTCGGGCAGGTGCGGCACGAGTCCACCATGCAGCCGACCGCACTCAGGTCTCCGGGTTTGAACTTCGTGACGCGCGGGCCGACCCGCTTGACGCGACCAACAATTTCGTGGCCGGGCACGCAGGGATAGGCGGTGGCCATGACGGCGCTCCACTCGTCGCGGACCGTATGGAGATCGGAGTGACAGACTCCGCAGTACAGGATTTCGATTTCGACATCGAGATCGCCGGGCTCGCGTCGGTTGATCCCAAACGGAGCCAAGGGCGAAGACGCGGTTTGTGCAGCGTAGGCTTTGGCGTGTGTAGTTTTCATGCCCTTAACATAACCCCGACTCATGCTTTGTCACCAGCAGAACACGCCAATCAACTTGCCGAATACGCCATCGGTCTGCAGCGTCCAGATTGGGCGCCGGAAGGCTTGGATTCCCTGCGTGTCCGGCCTTGCGCGAACACGCGGCAGGCTTCCATCCCGGTCCCCAATCTGCGATCTTGGGCCCATGATTTCGGTCTATGATCTCGACGGGTTGGAAGCGCTCGTCAGCCGTCTGGGGATTCCAGAACCGGCGCTGAGACGGTTCCGAATCGCCTATTTCAAAAAGGGGCGATCCGTGGACGAGTGTCTCGATGCGATCCCCGAAACAGCGCGGGCACGGTTTGTCGCCGGGGTGCGACTGGACCAGCTCGAACTCGTTGAGCGGCACGACTCGAAAAGGGACGGGGCGTCGAAATTGGTTTTCCGCACCGCATTGAACGAGCGGGTTGAAGCCGTTCTCCTTCGCGTCGCTTCCGGCCGGACCAGCCTCTGCATTTCTTCGCAGATCGGTTGCGCTGCGGATTGCGCATTCTGTGCGACGGGACGGATGGGTCTCGTACGCAATCTCTCGACCGCTGAAATCCTCGATCAAATTATTCTCGCCATGCGTGTGCTCCGCGCGGAAGAGCGCGTGCTGCGGAATGTGGTGTTCATGGGCATGGGGGAGCCATTCCACAACGAGAAGGCGGTATGTGACAGCCTCGAAGTTCTGCGCGATGTGCGCGGCTGCAATCTGTCCGAGCGGCATTTGCTCGTCTCCACGGCAGGCGTGCCCAAGTCGATGCTGCGCTTCGTGGAGCGGTTCCCAAAGATCCGCGTGGCGCTCAGCCTGCACAGCGCGCGGCAGGAAGTCCGGGAACGAATCATGCCCATCGCATCGCATCATTCGCTGAAGCAGTGGTGCAACAGTCTCCCGGAGCTCGCCCGTCACGGGAACCTGATGATCGAGATCCTGCTGTTGCAGGGCGTGAACGACGGACCGGCGGACCTGGCTGCACTGATCGACTACCTGCACGGCTTGCCCGTGCACATCAATCTCATCCAGTTCAATCCGTTCCCCGGCAGCGGATTCGAGCCGGTGCCCCGCGCGGCGCGCGAGGCCTTTGGCGTCGCGCTGCGGAAGGCCGGGTTCAAGGTGACGCTGCGGTATTCCCTCGGCGACGATATCGCCGCGGCCTGCGGGCAACTGGCGGGAGTCTGAGCGCGCCGTGGGCGGCCAGATTTTCCAACCCTTGGAAAATCGAGCGCTATTTTTTCCAAGGGTTGGAAAAATGGGATTCACCCGCCATTCGCTTACGCGATCTCGCCAGCCTTCTTCAGGGCGATCTCGGCGGCGATGGGGCCGATGATTTCGTGAATGACCGTGGCGCCGATGACGATGCCCACCACGCTGTCCGAGATGGATGCAAACGCGGGGTTGGCCTTGATCATCAGGGCCAGACCAATGACGATCCCGCCCTGTGGCAGAAGACCGAGAGCGGTGTACTTCTTCACGTTGGGCGAGGCGTGCGAGACGAACGCGCCGAATGTGGCGCCAGCGCCCTTGCCGATCGCGCGGAACACCACGAACAGTGCAACAAAGAGAAGAGAACTGCGAAGCGTCGCGAAGTTGAGTTGCATTCCGCTGAGGGTGAAGAAGAGGACAAAGATAAGCTCTTCCGTATACCGCTCGAGCATGCGGAAGATGATCTCCTGGTTCGGATTGAAATTCACAACGATGACCCCCATGGTCATCGTCGCCAGCAGCTCGTCGACCTTGAGGACTGTGGCGAGGCCGAAACACAGCGAGAGAAGCGCGAACACGAGGACGATGAACGCGCCCTCGGTGTCCCGTTTCATGAACCGCGCGAGCTGGTTGAACAGCCACCCGAACGCCGCGCCGGTCAGAACGCCACCAACGATCGACACCGCGGGAGCGACTACGGCGCCGCCCGGGGCGAATCCCGTGTGCGCAAGCAGGATTCTCGCCGCGGCAACCGCCAGGCTGTAGTTGATGATGCCGAAAACATCGTCAAACGCGGCGACTCCCATGATCGTCGACGACACGTCGCCCTTGGCGTGGTACTCGTGGGACACGGCAAGTGTCGCTGACGGGTCGGTCGGCGAGGCGAGGCATCCGAGGAGAATGCCAAGCGGGAGAATTTTTCCCGCCCACGCCGCGGTCGACCCATGCCCCACAAACGGCGCAAGCGCAAGGAAGCCAAGAACGACGGCCAGCAGGGCAAACTCTGCCTCAAACACCGTGATCCAGAGAATAGTCTTTCCCAGCTTCTTCAGCCTGCCGGCGAGAAGGGTGCCGCCAACAGAAAACGTGATGAACGAGAGCGCAACATTGGTGATCAGGTCTGTGTGCGTGGTGAAATCCTGCGGGATCAGGGGAAGCAGCCTGGGATTGATGCAGATGCCGGCAAGGATGTAGCCGGTGACTTTGGGAAGCTTCACCAACTGCGCCAGTTCGCCGAATAGAAAGCCCGTGATGATCACGAGGCCAACGATGAGAATCGGATTCATGGTGCCATGACTTCTCCGCCGCAGAAGACAGGTTGACCGAAGGATAAGGGAGTCCGCTCGGCGGGCACAAGAACGTTTCCCGCGTTGTCCCATTACAACATTTATGAAACGCGGTCGTTGTCGGGGAAGAATGGCGCCGGAGGTGGCAGGTGAGTGGGTCGAGGCCATCCTTCTTCGCGTCGCTTCCGACCGAGCCAGCCTCTGTATTTCTTTGCAAATCGGCTGCGCTGCGGAAAGTCGGGTTCAACGTGACGCTGCGGTATTCCCTCGGCGACGATATCGCCGCGGCCTGCGGGCAGCTGGCCGGCTGAGCCGCCCAAGACGGCCTAGTGATGGGTTTGAATCCCCTTGCCGACTTCGGCCAGGATATCCACGCAGGGCTGGGGGATCACGCCGTCGGCCGTCGGGCCGACATTCAGCAGGTAGTTGCCGCCCCGGCTTGTGCAGGCGGTGAGATTGCTGGTGATAGTGGCGGCTGATTTCCAGTTCTGGTCGTGTGAGTTGTAGCCCCAGTGATCGTTCATCGTCATGCACGATTCCCAGGCCCCTTCGGGCGGCGTGTCGGGAATCGTCTGTTCGGGCGTGACGTAATCAAACGATCCGGGAAACTTGCTCGCGCGGTCGTTGACGATGATGTCCGGTTTGAGCGAACGGACATGCCGCACCACCTCATCGCCTTCCTCCCAGCTCCAGCCGTCCCAGCCGCCGTCGAACCAGATCAGGTCCGGCTGGTAGGCGGCGATCAGTTCGCCGAGCTGGCCCTTGGCGTACTCGACATATCGCTTCCTGTCGGGGGCGCCTGTGGCCACATCGTTCCATGCGCGGCGGTTGTTCCAGTCCGGGTGATGCCAGTCCATGAGCGAGTAGTAGATCCCGAATCGCAACCCCTGTTTCCGGCACTCGGCGGCCAGCTCGCCGAGCAGATCGCGTCCCGCGAACGGAGTCCGCGCGATGTTCCAGTCGGTGAGTTTTGAGTTCCAGAGGCAGAAGCCATCGTGGTGCTTGCTCGTGATGACGAGGTACTTCATGCCGGCTTTTTTCGCCACGCTCACCCACGTGGCTGCGTCGAACTCCCGGGGGTTGAACTGCTTCGCCAGCTCCTCGTATTGTGAGACCGGCATCTTCGTTTCATCGAGAATCCACTCGCCGTAATGGGTCTTGCCCTCCCATTCGCCGGCGGGGACCGAGTAGACGCCCAGGTGGATGAACATGCCGAAGCGCGCTTCGTGGAACCACGCCATTTGGTCGGCCGCGACGGCGGACCACACGCAGGATAGAAAGGCAAGGGCGGTCAGTTCACACAGAAGGCTTCTCATGATGGCTCCTCCCGGGAACTATGTTGTTCCCATTCCGTCCGATGTCAATGAAACGCGGGCGGGAGGGGACGGGTGCGGCGGCGGTAGAGGGCGGCGAGCCCGACCGCGAGCAGGGCGAGGATGCTGGGCTCAGGAATGGCCTGCAGCACAAAGACCTCGCCGCTCGCGGCGTCGAATCCGCCGGCGTAGATGCCGGTGATGTTGGTCGAGGTGAACGAGCCCGAGTAGCCGCCGGCCGTGAAAACCTGGAACCGCTGGCCGTTCGTCGGCGTGAAGCTGAACGCGATGTTCAGCGTGCCGCCATAGTTGATCGTGTCCGCTGTGACCTGGTCGTATTCCGATGCGCTGGCGCCGTAGAGTTCGATCAGGGTTTCCGCGTACTGCTCCAGCGTCAGCGAGCCGGCCTCTTGGGTAGGGCGCGACCGCTGGGCGCGCCGCTTTCAGTAGAGCCGGGTCTATCCCGGCTACGATACCGGGGTAAAGCTGGTGCGCCGAATTGGCCGTGGCGAAAGCGGGGCCGCGGCCCCACCCCAATGACTCGGATTCAGAAGGTAGGGCGGGGGCCTCCGGCCCCGCCGCGGACGCAAGGTGGCGAGCGGGTGAAGTCGCCACGTCGGGGGCTGTACCGCCAACCGGGATCGCACACCACTGAACGGCCGGCTTGACGAGCGCGCGTAATGATCATATGTTCATAACCGATCAGACGTCAGAAAGGAATCCGACGATGCCAAGGCCATGTTGTCCGAGACGGGTCGGTTTTACGCCGGGAGTCACGTATTTCAAGCCTGCCGGGGTCCCGCTGCGCGAACTGGAGGAGGTGGTGGTGACCCTGGACGAGCTGGAGGCCCTTCGGCTGGCCGATTTGAACGGGCTCTATCAGGAGAAGGCCGCGGAAGAGATGAAGATCTCGCGGCCCACGTTCGCGCGCGTGGTCGAGTCGGCGCGGAAGAAGGTCGCGGACGCATTGATTCACGGGAAGGCCCTGCGCATGGAGGGTGGGGCGATCATCATAAAAGGAGAAAAGACAATGCCAGGACGAGATGGAACGGGGCCGATGAGTGAGGGACGCGGCAGGGGACGCGGGCGGTGCGGATGGGGGCAGCGACGCCGTTGTGGCGGGGGAGCGGGCATGGGAGGCGGGCTACGGGGCAAGCGTCACGGTCAAGCCTCCGACATTTCGACAGCCAAGGAGAGCGAGAAGGGAGAACAGCCGTCATGAGAATCTGCATTCCTGTGGTTGAGTACCGCGGGCTCGATAGCCCTGTGAACGGGCATTTCGGGTCGGCTCCGGCCTTCGCGCTCGTGGATTCAGAGACGATGAGCGTTGAGCCCGTGGACAATGGCGATCACGGGCATGTTCACGGCATGTGCAGCCCTCTCAAGGCGCTTGCCGGTTCGAAGCCGGATGCCGTTATTGTGGGAGGGATCGGTCGTGGAGCCTTGTTGGGGTTGCGGGATCTCGGAATCAGGGTGTACCATGGC
Source organism: Verrucomicrobiota bacterium (assembly GCA_036821485.1). GTDB lineage: Bacteria > Verrucomicrobiota > Kiritimatiellia > CAIQIC01 > JAGNIJ01 > DAISJM01. The sequence goes on from DAISJM010000001.1 coordinate 123,686, forward strand.
GCAGGTAGCACCGTTGCCCAAGCCGTTGCGCTGATCAAAGCCGGGAAGCTGAGCGAAATCGACGAAAACGCTGTCTGTGGCGGTCACGGCCACGGCGGCGGTTGTCACTGAACGAAACCGAAACGGAGGAGCAGGACCATGACAGAACCAACCGCGACACATCTTCCGCTGATCGGAGAGCGGGCGCCGCCCTTCAAGGCCAAGTCGACCCAGGGAGAGATCGACTTCCCGGCCATGTACCAGGGGAAATGGGTCGTCTTCTTCTCGCACCCGGCGGACTTCACGCCGGTCTGCACGACGGAGTTCATGACGTTCGCGACGATGCAGCCGGAGTTCGAGAAGCGCAACTGCAAGCTGCTCGGGCTCTCGATCGACAGCATCTACGCGCACATCGCATGGCTGCGTACGATCAAGGAGAAGATCCAGTACAAGGATATGAAGAACGTCGAGGTCACCTTCCCGGTGATCGAGGACCTGAAGATGGAGGTCTCGAAGGCCTACGGCATGCTCCAGCCCGGCGCGAGCACCACGCAGGCGGTTCGCGCGGTCTTCGTCATCGATCCGAAAGGCGTTGTGCGCGCGATCCTGTATTACCCGCTCTCGAACGGCCGGAACGTGGACGAGATCATGCGCCTGTTGATCGCGATGCAGACCTCCGACGCCCACGGCATCGCCACGCCGGCCAATTGGCGGCCGGGCGACGACGTGATCGTGCCGCCGCCGGGCTCCTGCGGTGTGGCGAAGGATCGCGTGGAGAAGGCCGACCCGGACGTGAAGTGCCTCGACTGGTTCATGTGCCTGAAGAAGTGCCCGAAGGTGTGATGAAGACTGACGCGCCTGTGCCCGGCGGAGTGGGTGTTCGGCTGCTGGCGTTCGGTTGCGCCATCTGTCCCTTGTGCATCTGCGCGCGCCGCTGGCCGGAGAGTCGTTTCGCGAAGACGATGTTGCGCATCGAGAGGCTGTGCCCAATGTGCCGCGCGTATCGGGCGCTGCACGGAAGGGAAGAGGAATCGCGGGCTACTTGACGGCGACGATCACCTTGAACCACCGGAAGGCCGGCACGGGGTGAATCGTCACGCGTCGGAACCCGGCTTGAAGGCACAAGGCCTTCCACTGCCGGGCGCTGACGCAGTACTCGCCCTGATTCAGGATGTGTTTCCTGCCGTTGTCGTACATCCGGCTGAACGCGGCCACGCCGCTCTCCTTCAGAGCGAGGACAATCTCGGCCTTCAGGAAATCGAGGATCCGCGCCAGGCGTTTCGGATCGGCGTGGTCGCCGGTCGTGTCCACATCCACTTCGCCGATGACCAGCCGGCCGCCGGGCTTCAGGATCGCGCGGAGGGTCTTCAGCATCGGGAGCTTGTTCTCGACGTGATGCAGCGCGACGGTTGCCGCAGCGATGTCGAACGAGCCGCGGTCGAAACGCAACGTGGTCGCGTCCTGCCGCAGGCATCGGACACGCGGCTGCAGGTGAAGCTTGTCGACCTTGCCTTGGAAGAGCTTCAGCATATCCACGGAACTGTCCACCGCAGTGACGTGGCATTCCGCGCGCTTGAGAAACTTGAGCGAGAGCAAGCCGGTTCCGCATCCCACGTCCAGCACGTGGTCGCCGTCCTTCACGCCGGAAAGACGGACCGCGAGGTCCAGCATCTGGTGGTGACGCTTCACCTTGCCCAGCGTCGCATCGTATTCATCCGCCCAGTTGCCGAACCATTTGCGGGTGAGGTGAGTCTTCATGGTGGATGAAGCTTATAGCATCCTGAAGTTGCCGGCAGCAAGGGGAGGGGTACCGGCGCATCGGCCGCTAAAACGCCGCGGATGAAACTTGAAACTTGAAAGTCGAAACTTGAAACTGGCCCCGGTCATCTGGGGCGGTTAGCTCAATTGGCAGAGCGTCAGCTTTACACGCTGAATGTCGGGGGTTCGAGTCCCTCACCGCCCACCATTCGAGCCGCCTTGTCGAGCCACCGAACGGCGCCGTCAACCCACCCAGCCCTGCCAAGGGATCAGCCTTCGGTGATGCTATGGCGCCGTGACGCCGATGCGGTAGAACCGCTTCGGATCCGATCCCGGCGAATCCTCGTAACTCGTCGTCGGTCCGTTGGTCGCGCCGCGCACGGCGGCGCTGATCGGATCGAAGGGCAGGGCAAGGTTCGTCGTTGCGTAGACATGGTAGAGCCGCCCCGACACGCTGCTCCACGTCAGCACCCACGCGTCGCCAGTGAGGGAGGGCGCCGCGCCGATCACTCTGAAGACCGAGGCGATTTGCTGGGGATTCGTACCGGCGACCAGCTCCTCCCGGTTGCTCATCTTGTCGCCGTCCGGATCGCCGGCTGAGCCGTTGTCGTCGTCCGCGATGACGGCGTCGGTGTTCATGTTCGTGTGGCCGACGATGCCGTCGTCCCACGGTGAGAGTTCGTTGGCGACTTCCCAGCCGTCCGGCAATCCGTCGCCGTCGGTGTCGGCCTGGCGCGGGTCGGTTTCCCACCACTGCTCGCCGGAATCGTGGAGATAGTTGTTGTTCAGGTCGCCTGTGATGCGCCCGTCGCGGTTGCCGTCCTCGAACCCGTCGGCCAATCCGTCGCCGTCCGTGTCGGTCGCCTCGAAGTCGGTCTCGTGGACATCCTGCGTCTCGTTGCGGTTCACGTCCTCCAGCGCGTCGCGGATCCCGTCGCTGTCCGTATCGGGGTTCAGATTCACAACTCGCGATGCCGACAGACTGTAGCCGGAGGTCGCGTAGAACACCTCGATCGTCCGCGTTCCCGTGCTTGAGTCGCTCCACGAGAAACGAATCTCGTTCATGTGGTCGCCGGCGACCTCGTCCTGGAAGAAATAGCCCGCCGCGTTCTGCGTCACGCCGTTGACCTTGAAGGTGAAGGCGTTCGTCAGGGCCGGCAGCGTCTCGGTGAACTGGGCGACCACGGTGTAGGCCTCGTTGGTGAGGATGTCGATGCGCTGGCTGTCGTAGTTCGGCCACGCGATGCGCGCGCTCGCGTCAGCGCCCTGCTGGTTGAGCAGGATCTGGTAGCTGCGGCCGATGCTGTTGTTGTCGAGGTCGCGGCCCCAGGAATTCGCCGACACGCCGACATCGCCGCCGAGAACATCGATGCCGTCGTTGTTGCCGTCCGGCGTGTTGTACGTCGCGTCGCTGCCGGCGTCGTTCCCGCTGCTGCGGAACGAGGCGAGAGACAGCGTCACCTTTTGCGGATAGAACAAGTCGAGGTCGTAACGATTGATGCGGAACTCGATGCAATCGTTGTCGGCGCTGACCGACACCGCCGAATCATGCGCGTTGGGCTCGTACCATCCGCCGCCGTTGTAGAGCCGGATCTTCGACGTGCCGCCCGCCGTGTAGACCATGATCTGGCGCGTCGCGTACTGGTCGGCGTTCTCCAGCCCGATCGAGCCCGACGGCGTGGACGAGTCGCCGATCCACGGGAAGCTGCTGCTTCCGACATGCGCATTCCACGCGATGCCGATCGCGGGCAGGGCGGCGTTGGTGATGTTCTGCATTCGGACGAGGAAGTAGGCATAGGTCTCGTCGCAGGTCACGCGGACCTCGGTGATGTCCTCGTCCTGCGATGCGCCCGCGAACGTCCGGTGGTCGTTCGCCTCGCCCTTGTAGATCCACTCGCCCTGGTCTACCGTCACCGCGTGGATGTCCGTCGGCGCCGTGCCGGCCCATTCGCCCGGCCAGCCGTCGATCTTGATGTCCGTGCGCTTGTCGAGGATGACCAGGTCCCAGTACTCCAGCCGCGGCACCGTGAACTCCACGTAGTACCCGCCGCCATCGGTGCCTTCCGTGAAGCTCAGCTCCTGCGCCCGCCCGAGCCCGTCGTCGGGCGTGGCGACGTACACCTTCTGCACCTTCTTGTCGGCGTAGTACTTCATCGCGACGTTCGTCTGCGCGGGCGGGCGCGCGCTGCGGTTGCGCCAGACTTCGTCGACGCCGTTGAGGTTCACGAGGTTGAGCGTGTCGAACTCGTCGCGCCAGAGCTTCACGATCGTCCAGATGGAGCCGGACTGCCCGTTCTTCGAGAGCGTGTGGCTGGAGCTCGAGAGGTTCGCGGCGGCCGTTCCGTCGGACACGTTGCCGAGCGTGTTGAAGAACAGGAGGTTCTCGTACTTCACGATGAAGTCGTAGTACTCGCGCATCGCGCGCTTGAGGGTGGGGCGCATCGGCGGCCAGTGCATGGGGAAGTAGTGGTTCGAGAGCATCTCCACGCCTTCGCCCATCTCGATATGATATGCGCCGTTCGCGAACACGCAGGCGTCCATGAGCCGCACGGACGCCTCGCTGAGGTAGTTCGTGTAGTCGTTGAGGTTCATGTACGCGGCCAGCACGACCTGCTTGTTGCCGCGGTCCTTCGCGCGAAGGATCAGGTCGCGCACATCGTTGTAGCGGTCGTAGCCCCAGACCTCGGCGTAGTAGACATCGACGGCCGACGGGGCGATCTGGTCGAGGTAGCCCGCGTAGACGTCGTTGTGGACGACGCGGGCGTCCGGATGGGCGGTCCGGATCGCATCGCGGCAGCCCGCGATGAACGCGGGGAACGCGTCGCCTTCCCAGATCCCATCGTTGGAGTTGTACTTGTAGGTCCACGACCCGCCCAGGTTGTCGAGGTGGATGCCCTCGAAGCCCATCTTGAGGATCGCGTCCTTGTACTGGTTGTAGATCCACGCCTTCCAATCCGGGTGGGTGCAGTCCATGACCCAGATCGTGTGGTCGCCCAGCGGGTGCTGGCGGATATCGACCGGCGAGGTCGACCACGGCCTGTTGTAGGCGGCCCACGACGGGTGCAGCGGCGCCGAGCCGGAGCCACTGTCGCCGTAGAGGAGGTCGTAGGCCATCGTGAACATGTTCCGGCTCTTGGCGGCAGCGATCTTGTTGGAGACGGTCACGAGCGACTGCACCCGGCCGTCGATCTGAACGAACACGTTTTGCAGGCTGCCGTCGTTGCCGTAGGGGAGGAGCCGGTCGTGCTCCCACATCCAGTCGTAGAACTGCACGGCGTTGATGTGATACTTGCTCAGCTCCTTGGCCTTCGCCGCCGAATCGCCGGACTGCTCGCCCTCGTAGAAGTCGGAGAAGAAGCCGTAGCGCGGGAACTGGGTCCAGTCGGTGCTGACGTCGATGGCCGTCGACCGCCGGTCGTTGGTCGAGCCGCCGACGATGAAGTCGGCATCCACCGCGTAGCCCCGGAAGTCGTCGTTCCGCGTCGCCCACGACAGGTCCACCGCGAGCCCCGCGCCCGCGCCGACCGTCACGTTCGAGTCGATGACGGTGATCTCGCCGAACAGGTGCGAGATCCGCAGCCGCAAGGTTCCGCTCACCGGCGAGCCCGACGAGTTGAACAGCTCCGCGGAGATCACCGCCGTGTCGCCGGGGTTGTACCGCGCCTTGTCGGTGTAGAGGTCGGTCAGGATCGAGTTCACGCGGAGATAGAAATCCTCGCCCCCGTTGCTGTCCCAGATCGATGTGCCGTAGGAGTCGATCGCCTCGATGGCGAAACGCACCGTGTCGCCGGCGGAGAAGCTTCCGATGCTCGCGTGCCAGAGTGTCCGTCCGTTCGCGACCCCGTTCGAGGTCATGTTCGCCGTCAGCCAGCTCACGCCGTCCGTCGTGTACACCACGCGCACATTCGTCGCCGCGCCGTCCGGCTCCGTCTCGGTGTTGATCCAGACATCCTCGCCCGCGTCGATGCTTCCGTAGTCCGGCCAATGGTAGGAGTTCTTGATCGCGGTCAGATGGCGCGGCGAGTTGACGATCGCCTTGTAGTTCGCGCCGCCTGCGGTATCCCAGACGACCTCAGGTCCGGTGAACGTCACCTCGACGGCGAACTCGTTCGTTGTGCCGGCCGGGAACGTGCCGAGGTTGACGTGCCACAACGCGTTGTTGCCGTTCGTGCCGTTGGAGGTCATCGGCGTCGAAGTCCACGCCGCGCCGCCGTTCGTGCTCCAGACCACGCGCGCGGAGACCGAGTTGGAGGCCGGGCGCGATTCCGCGTTGATCCACAGGTCGTCCTCGGGATCGATGTCGCCCAGGGCGGGGTAGGTGGTCGTGTTGCCGACCCAGCGCGACGTGGAGACGCTGTTCACGACGGCGAGGTAGTTGGTGCCGCCGGCGGTATCCCACGTCTCGCCGCCGTAGCCGAAGTTCACCGCGGCCGCGTACCGGATCTGATCGCCCGCCGAGAACGGGCCGATGCCGCCGCGCCAGACGTCGTTCGAGCCGGAGCCCGCGTACCACGGCAGGTTTGCATCCTGCCAGGCGCCGCCGTTGACGCTGTACGCGACCTTGGCCGCGACCGCCTTCGTCTGCGGGCGCGACTCCGTGAAGACGTACAGCGTGTCGCCGGGGTCGATGTCGCCGTTCAGCGGGCTGTGGCGCGTGTTGCCGACCGACTGGCCGTCATGGACCTTGTTGACGATGACGGGGTAGTTCGCGCCGTTGCGGGTGTCCCATTCCTTGTCGTTGGGGCCGAAGGTCACCTCCACGGCGTAGAAGTTCGTCGTGCCCGCCCAGAAGCTGCCGATCGACCCCTGCCACAGATCGTTCGCGCCCACGGTGCCGTTCCTGGCCATGTCGACGGAGGTCCAGTTGTAGCCGTCCGAGGTGTAGACGACGCGCGCGGCGGTTGCCGTGCCGATGGGGAAGGTCTCGATGGAGACCGTGACGTTCTCGCCCTGGTCGACTTGCTGGTCGGGCGGATCGTGATGCGTGTTCCCGAACCAGCGCGAGCCGGCCCCGCCGTTGACGTGCGCGAAGTAGTCCGCGCCGCCGTTGTTGTCCCACTGTGACCCGCCGCCGACGGCGAAGACTTCGACGGCGTAGCGGATGGTCGTACCTGCGGCGAACTTCCCGAGGTTGACGTGCCACCAATCGTGGACGCCGAGGAGTCCGTTGTAGCTCATGTTGGTCGACGTCCAGTTCACGCCGCCGTCGGTGCTGTACACGCAATGGGCGCCCGACGCGCCGCCGGTGGGCGAGGACTCCACGTTGATCCAGACGTCGTCCGTCGCTTCGATCAGACCCTCCTGCGGGGCCGCCGTGACGTGGCCGATCCAGTCGAGCGCGGCGAGGACGTTGAGCGATGCGGCGAGAAGCGTCGCGGCTGCAAAGGGCAAGACCCGTGTCGGAGTGATCATTCCGCACATCCAGCTAAAACGATTTAGATATACTATACAGATACCTGCCGCAAGCCCTTTTGTTAAGAAAGAATACCGCAGGGGCACGCCGTGGCTCCACGAGGGCGGGATGGGGGGTAAAGTTGGTTCGCCGAATTCCGGGGTGCTGCGAGAGAGAGGGATTGCGTCCGCGGCCGAGACGCGTGGCGGCTGAGGCCGCGAGGATCACGCGCGATCCCGGCCCGTCTTCTTCGTTGTCGCCAGCGGCGCGGACATCAGTCCAGCGCCGCCGGCGACGCCTTGAATACGGACCGGTCTGGCGCGTTCCCTCGCTTGGGCTCGCTACGCTCGCCCGACCTCAGCCGCCCCGCGGTATCCGACTCGCGGCTCGGAGGACCTCGCCGCGAGTGAGAATCCCCGACGGCTGTGATCGTGAGAATCTGGAGTGCGGCGGCTCGACGCCGCTCTTCCGAGCGCCCAACGTCGGAGGGATCGAGTACGAGCACGAAAGGGTAGAGCCGGGGGTACATTGGCTACGACAGGTAGGGCGCGCACTCCGTTGCGCGCCGCTATGGCGGGCTGAGGGTCAAATACACGAAGCACACGAAAAAGGGATTTCGTGTCTCTCGTCTATTTCGTGGTGACCTCTTCTTCTGAGAATCGGCGAACCAACTTTACGAAATCATCGCCTGCGGCCGCTTTGTAGACGCGATTTCGAAATCGCGTCTACGCAAACGCAAGGCGTCCCCGGACAAGTCGCGCGACGGAGGACGGACTCTGCACTCCAGTCTTCTCCGTGCCTCCGTGGTTCGTCTTGTGTTTCTTGTGCCTTTTCGTGGCCAATCCGAATTCGGCGAACCGACCTTACCGGCGATAGTCGGCGTCGCGGGGGGAGCGCCGGGTCGGTGACCCGGCCTACAGAAGGGCGCATCGTAGATGCGCCCCAACAACGTCAGCGCGACGCGGTGGTGCCGCGCACGATGAGTTGGCCGCCGGAGACCAGCTTGTGGATCGGGGCGGAGCCGGGTTTCTTGAGAAGTTGGATCATGATCTTCGCGGCCTGGAGGCCTTCTTCGCGGACGGGGGCGGAAACCGTTGTGAGGTTGTAGCCGCGCGGGCCGGCCATCTTCGAGTCGCCCAACGTTGCGACGGCGACGTCGTCGGGTACGCGGATGCCGAGGCGCTCCAGGATGTCCATGGCATCGAGCGCGGTGTCATCGTAGAGGGCGAACAGGGCGTCGGGTCGTTCGCGGGAGGACTTGAACAGGTTCGTGATCCGCTGCTCGACGGATTCATGCGGCTTGCCGAGCGAGAACAAGGGCTCGCCCGCGGGCAGGCCGTTCTTCTCCAGCGTCATCCGCACCGCGTCATTGCGCGCGCGGGCGATCAGGCGGCGGTCGTTGAATCCGAGATAGGCGATCCGCTTGCGCCCGATGTCGGCCAGGTGCTGGACCGCGAGGGCGACTTCTTTCGGATCCCACGCCGCGTAGCTGACCGCGGGGAGCTCCTCCAGCGTGTCGCCGAAGAACACGAGCGGCACGCCGTTGTCGATCGCGCGCCGATACGAGGCGACGCTGTCGGCCAGCGGGTTGCAGATGATGCCCTCGGCCCGCCGCTCGATCAGGAGATCGATCTCGCGCGACTCCTGCTCGGGGCTGTCGCGATGGTTCACGATGAACGGCACGAGCCCGGCTTTCCCGAAGACGTCGTACATGCCGTCCATGATGTTGTGCGCCCAGTCGTTTCGCAGGTGGGGGAAGATCACGCCCACGACGCCGGACTTCTGGTTGCGCAGGCTGCGCGCGAGGGCGTTGGGCACGTAGTTGAGCTTCTTCGCCGCGTCGCGGACCTTTTTCACGGTCGCGTCGGCGATGCCGTACTGCTCCTCGAGGCCGTTGAGCACGAAGGAGACGGTGGTGACCGACAGGCCGAGGTGCTTGGCGATCGTCGAGACGGTGATTCGTTTCTGTCCGCGTGTCATGGCGTCCTATCCCTTCATGCCGGTGAGCGTGATGCCCTGGATGAAATACTTCTGCGCAAAGAAGAAGATCACGATGACGGGCAGGGTCATCAGAAGCGAGCCGGCCATCATCATGCCGAAGTCGCCGCCCTGCTGGACGTTCAGCGCGTACAGGCCGAGCGAGAGCGGGTAAAGCCGCTGGTCGCTGAGGAACACCAGAGGCCCCATGAAGTCGTTCCACACGCCCATGAACGTGAAGATCGCGATGCAGGCGAGGGTCGGCTTGATGAGCGGCATGATCACATACCAGTAGATCTGCAGGAAGCTGCAGCCGTCGATCTTCGCGGCGTCCTCCATGTCGCGCGGGATGCCCTTCATGAACTGGCGGAGCAGGAACACGTTGAACGCGTTGGCGCAGCAGCTCGTGATCCAGAGGGGGCTGAGCGTGTTGTACCAGCCGAGCGATTTCATGATCAGGAAGTACGGGATCATCGTCACCTGCGGCGGGATCATCATGGTCGCGAGCATCACGCCGAAGCTCAGCGTGCGGCCCGGCCACTGCAGCCGCGCGAAGGCGTACGCGACGATCGAGCAGGAGAAGACCGTGCCGAGGATGTTGAGGATGACGAGCAGCAGGCTCGTCCCCGCGTAGCGCCAGAACGGGATGTAGCTCAGGACATTGCGGTAGTTGCGGCTGCACTTGGCCCACCACGCGACCGCCTGCGAGCTCTCGCGCAGGACCATCGTCACTTTCACCTTGTCCGGCCGCGATTCGAATTCCGGGCCGCGGGCGATCTCGCGGTAGGGAATCCACAATCGGATGCGGCTCGAGTCGGCGGCGTCGGCGGGTCCGAACTCCTGCAGCGTCACGACCTGCGGCTGGAAGCGGCCGGTGTACTCGGGCCGCATGCCTTGATAGCGGACGCCGTTCTTCTCGACGAAGAACTCGATCGCGTGCCACGAGTCGTCGGGCGTCAGCGAGATCTGGATGCGGAACAGGCGGTTCGCCGGAAACGGCAGGTCGATCGTGCGCTCGAGGACGATCTCCTGACGGCCCGGCGCGGTGAAGTCGTACACGAGGTCGGCGGCGGGGACGGTATCGGCGCGGTCGACGAGGTGGGGTGAAGACGCGATCTGGAGATCGCGTCTACGAATACTCCAGAACTCTGAAATCGGCCGACCCACTGTAACCTCGTCCTCCTGCACATCGAAGCTGCGCACGCGGACGGAGCCGAACGCGAGATGGCGCTGGATCTGGCGCGTCACTTCCGCGACCAGTGTGGCGTCGACGGCGTTCGAGATCGCGGCGCGGAGGTCCTCCGGCGAGGCCGACCACGCGGCGCGGGGAAGCGTCTGCTCCAGGCGTTTGAACACGCCGGGTGCGAGCGCTTCCGGATCCGGCGAGTTCTGCAACGCGGGGAGCGAGAGCAGGAACGGGTGAAGGTCGCGATAGACGGGGTTGTTGCCGGTCTTGAAATAGGCGGTGTCGAGATACGGCGACTTCAGCGCGGGAACCGGGCGCCCCGGCATCAGCGTGATCCGGTCGCCGAACATCTCGCGGTCGACCTTGAAGCTGCTGCCGATCATCCAGATGAACGGCAGGGCGAAGACGGCCGAGCCGGCGATCAGAAGCGCGTAGATCGCGAGTCCTCTGGCAACTGCGTAGACGCGCTCTCCAGAGCGCGTTCCGCGAAGCGGTCTAGAGACCGCTTCTACGCTATCATTCCCCTTCATAATGCACCCACTTCTCCGACAGCCGCATCTGGATCACGGTCAGCACCAGCACGATCAGGAAGAGGAACCACGCCATGGCTGCGGCGTAGCCCATGTTGAGATAGCGGAAGGCGTTGTTGAAGAGGTGGTAGACGTAGAACAGGGTGGAGTTCACGGGGCCACCGGCGGTCATGATGAACGACTGCGCGAAGACCTGGAACGTGCCGATCAGGCCCATGACGAGGTTGAAGAAGATGTAGGGCGTGAGCATCGGCAGGGTGATGTAGACGAACTGCTGGAAGCCGGTGGCGCCGTCGATCGAGGCGGCCTCGTAGTAGGACTGGCTGATGCCTTTCAGGCCGGCGATCCAGATGATCATGCCGCCGCCGGCGGTCCAGAGGCCCATCAGGATCAACGCCCACTTGCTGGTTGCCTCGTCCTGCAGCCAGAGCGGGCCTTTGACTCCGACGAGCGCGAGCATCTGGTTCAGCAGGCCGGCCTGCGGGTTGAAGATCCAGATCCAGAGGATGCTGGCGGCGACGACAGGCACGATGCTCGGGAGGTAGAAGAACGTCCGCCAGACCGCGACGCCGCCGACCTTCTGCGTGAGCAGGATCGCGATGCCGAGGCCGACCGCCATGCCGATCGGAACGCCGACGACCATGAAGAGCGTGTTGAAGAACGACTTCGCGAAGAGCTCGTCGCCCGAGAACATCACCTTGTAGTTGGTCACGCCCGTGAAGACCGCGTCGTTGAGGATGTCGAACCGGCAGAAGCTGATGATGAGCGAGAACAGGATCGGGCCGCCGGTGAACAGGACGAAACCGATCAGCCAGGGCAGGGCGCAGATGACGCCGTCCTTCCATTGCGAACGGAAGTAGGAGCCGGAGCTGCCCTCGAGCACGGCGTCGTGCTTCACGCGCACGCCGAACTTCCGGCGAAACGAGGGGCTGGTATCCCAGAGGTAGACGCCGGCCACGGTGAGGGCAAGGATCGCGCCGTACAGCCAGAAGAACCACGTCCAGCTGCGGATGGGTTTTCCGGCGACAGGGTGGAGCAGCGCGTCGAGGTCGCGCTGGACGATGGCGCCGTAGTAGTCCAGCGACTCCTGCGCGGTCTTCTTGTGGAAGATCGCGTCCTCCATCGCCCAGATCTGCGCGTTCCAGAGCTTCTGGCCGACGGGGGTGACGGGGCGGTAGCGCGAGTCGGGAAGCAGGTCGTTGAACATCGTCATGACCTGCTTGAACTTCGGCTCCAGCGTCGGGTTCTCCATGATGTACTTTTCCTGGAGCCACTCGTTGTGCGCCCGGTTCGGGCGTTGGCGCGGGATGAAAGGGCGGCCCTGCGCCGCGTAGGTGTATTCCTCCGACACGGTCATGATCTGCAGCGCGCGCCAGCTGCTGAGGAATCGGATCAGCTCCCACGCGCCATCCTTCTTCGTGGAGGAGGAGGGAATCGCGAAGGCCCAGCCGCCGACCCACGAGATCGGCCTGCGCCCCTTGTCGAGCTCGGCTTGAGGGAGGGGCGGGGGCGCGGCGGCGACGCGGAGGTCGCGGCCGTAGAGCGCGAGCGAGGACATGATCCAGACGCCGTCGATCTTCATCGCGACCTTGCCGAGGATGAACGGGTCGAGCGAGTCGCCCTGGAAGGCGCTCTGGAACGCGTAGACTTCCTTCGCGCCGCCGAGCTTGTCGTAGATGCCGGTCATGAAATCGAGCGCGCGGACGATGTTCGCGTCGTTGAGCGTGCAGCTCGTGCCGGCCGGATTCATGAACTCGCCGCCCGCCTGCCAGCCGTAGAGGTAGAGCCACGAGTTGCCGTAGTTGGGGATGAACCCGATCGTCTTGATGTTGCCCTTCGCGTCGCGCTCGGTCATCGCGACGGCCATCTGCTCGAGCTCCTCCCACGTGCGTGGCGGCTTGGCGCGGCCCGTGGCGTCGGTGAACCCGTTGCGAATGAGGATGTCCTCGTTGTAGAGCAGGACGCGATCGTCGGCGTTGTTGGGGATGCCGTACAGGCGGCTCTCGCCGGTCTTCGGGTCCGTATACACGGCTTCTCCCCAGCAGGAGTGGTAGAAGTTCGACTCGCTGATGGGGTCGACTGCCGGAAGCGACTGCGCCCCGGGGGCGCGCGGTGGCTCGGGCAGCGCGCCGGGCCACGGCGGCACGGCGTTGGAGTTGGCCGCGAGCTCGTCCTGCCATCTCGACCAGGCTTGCTCGTCGCGACGGAGATACTCGTCGAGCGGCGTGAACGCGCCGCGCGAGGCCCACTCGCTGATCGCGAAGCGATCGAAGAAGATGACGTCCGGCGGTTCGCCGCCGACGAGACTCAAGAGAAACCGCGTGGGGTCCTCGACCTGGTTGCGCGAGGCGTGCTGTCCCGCGACCACGCGATACAGCGGATACGCACCACCGGACTCCTCGTGGCGGCGCCGGCTGAGAAACTCGAATTCGCGGACGGCGTCCTCCATCGCGTCCTTGATGGGCCCGTCCGGCGCCATGTAGGTGATCTCGATGGCGCCGTCGTTCAAGACCTGGGAAGAGGGGTGAGGCGCGAGCAGCCAGATCGCCGTGAGAAGCACGACGCCGACGAAACCGCCTTTGATCCATCCGCTCATGATTCGGTCACATCATCAACGACAAGGCCGTGGCATCCAAGTTAAGATCGGAGCGCAGCTTGCCCATGCCCCCGGGGCAGACGTATAGTTCTGCATGCGGCGGCTTGACTTCTCATGCCTTCACGGTATCGTGCTAAAAGGTTTTAGTAAAGGAGATATCGCATGAATCTTCCGCGACGTTCCCGGCTGGTCCTCCTTGTTGTCGTCGCGGCGCTCGGCCTGTGCGGCTGCGGCGTGAAGAAGAAGCCGGAGAAGGAGAAGCCCGTGGTCGCGCCGTCGAAGCCCGCTCCTGCCGAGCCCCAGGTTGAGGTGAAACCCATGCTGCGCGCCGTGAGCGGCGGGCTTGAGGTTCAGGTGACGCAGGACAAGCCGGGCGTCTTCCGTTTCGATGTGAAGCCCGCGAAGGGGACGGTGCCGGCGATGCGGACGCTCGATGGCGTTTCGTTCGACGCCTCAAACGGGACGTTTGTCGTTCAGGCGTGGACCTGTCGGCTGGCGGCGCTCGACAAATTCGGGCGGGCGAATGTGCCGGGGTTGGAGCTGTCGTGGAAATCCTTGGACGGCGAGGCCCTCTACGGGTTGGGCGAGCGATTCGATGGCCTGAACCAGGTCGGCAAGGTCGTCGACATGTGGATCGAGGACGCGCCGGGACAGGGCGACGCGAACCGGCAGAGCTATTACGTCACGCCCGTCCTCTACAGCACGCGCGGCTACGCGTTCTTTGCCGCGCAGAATCCGGAAGGCACGTTCGATCTGAACTCCGCGCGCGACGGGCTGCATCGGTATCGGCGCGCGGGGCAGGCGATGACGTTCTACGTCGCGTTCGGCGATTCGCTCAAGGAGCTCGTCGGCAAGCGGGAGTCGGTGCAGGGCCCGCACAAGGGCATTCCGGACTGGGCGTGGGGACCGTGGATCAGCCGCAACAGTTTCGAGAGCCAGGCGGAAGCCGAAGAGGCGATCAACGGGATGGTGAAGAGAAAACTTCCCGTTGCCGCCATCGTTCAGGAGGCGTGGAAAGGCTTGAGCGAGTCCGGCGACTTCAACAACTTCAACCCGCAGCGGTGGCCAGACCTCGACGCGTACTTCGCGTTGTGCCGGAAGCATGACATCAAGAATGTGCTGTGGCAGGTTCCGATCATCCATCCGTCGTCCCCCGAGTTCGCGGTCGGCAAGGAGAAGGGCTACTTCGTCAAGAAACCGGACGGCTCGATCAGCTTCCGCCAGAACTGGCTCAAGGATTTCGCGAACGTCGACTTCACCAATCCGGACGCCGTGAAGTTCTGGCAGGATCTGATCCGCCCGACGGTGAAGCTCGGCATCTGGGGCTTCAAGGCGGACGACGGGGAGGACATCAAGCCGGACGACGTCTTCTTCGACGGCCGGCGCGGCTGGGAGCTGCATAACGAATACTCGACCCTCTACAACCGCGCGCTGACGGAACTGATGGAGCAGGAGGGCGTTGACGGCCTGCTGTGGGCGCGGAGCGGGAGCCTCGGCAACGAGCAATATCCGGCGTTGTGGGCTGGTGATCAGTACGCGCGTTGGGACCAGCTTGCCTCGCTGGTGCCTGCCGGACTGTCGGCCTCGATGAGCGGCATGCCCTTCTGGGGGCACGACATCGGTGGCTACGTGGGGCAGCCGACACCGGAGCTGTACATCCGGTGGGCGCAGTTCGGCGCGCTCAGCCCGTTGATGCAGTATCACGGCGTGTGGCGCCGCGAGCCGTGGGAGTTCGGACCGCTGGCCGAGGAAGCCTACACGTTGCTGGCGCAGCTCCGCATGAACCTGAAGCCGACGCTGATCGAACTGGGCCATGAAGTGGAGCGCGCGGGTTTGCCGATCATGCGGCCGATGTCGATGGAGTTTCCGCAGGACGACCGCTTTGCGGCGACGGACGACCAGTACATGCTGGGGCCGGATATGCTGGTCGCGCCCGTGCTGGAGGAAGGGCATGTGGGCCGCGCGGTGCAGTTCCCCGCGGGCGTGTGGCAACATGCGCTGTGGCCGGTTTCTTTTGAGGGCCCCGCGACGCGCGAAGTCCCGATCGGCCTGCTCGACGCGCCGCTGTTCGTTCGAGAGGGCGCGACGTTGAAGCTCCAACTCGCGGAAGGCGCGCGCCTGGGCCGGTGGCAGCCCGCCGATCCGGTGCGCGATGTTTCCTTCGCGCCGACGCGCGCGGTCATCCGCAATCTGAAAGCTCCGCTGAGGGGCAGCGTGCTGGCGCGGACGGCGACGGTCGAGTTCGACCGCGCGCCGGGCAGCACGAACGGATTCCGCGCGTACTGGTTCCTGGATGCCGATCCGGCGCGGCGCTTTCCGGCGGGCATGGCGACGAACGGCGGGCAGGTGTTCATCGATCTCTCCCCTGGTTCGGGCTTCAACCTGCTGGGGCGATTGCAGACCTACGTGATCGAAACGCCGGATGGCGCGGAGCTCTTCCGCGGAAGCATCCGTTGGGAGACGCCGGTGGCCCTTGAGATCGATCGCAGCATCATCAAGGTGGTGAAAGGCGGGCGGGAGACAGTGGAGACGGTGCTGGTGAACCGTTCCGCCGCGGAGATCGAAGTCCGGGTCGTGGCCGAGGCAAGCGCGGGTGGGCGGGTGGCCACGCCGGCGCAGACGGTGACGATACCCGCGCAGGGCCGCAGTCCGCTGCGCTGGGAGGTGGACTTCGACGCATCGAACGCGGTGGGCGATACGAGAGTGCTGTTCAGGGTTCTGTCCGGCGGGGCCTTGCTGGCCCGCGAGATCGTGACATTTGCGCGCGTGTCCCGCTGGATCGCGGTGGGGCCGTTCCCCGCGCCGCAAGGGAAGGCCTATTCGACGGAGTTTGGGCCGGAGGGATCCGTCTCGGCGGGCGTTTCGTTCCGGACGCCGCAGGGGACGGTGAAGTGGGAACAGGTGAGCGATGCGCACGTTGCCCGGTTCGCGGGCGTGGATTTCAACGAGCTGTATGGGCAGCGTGACAACGCGGCGGCGTACGCGCTGACGAAGATCGTGTCGGACCGGCAGCAGGACGTCGCGCTTCGGTTCGGCTCGGACGATACGCTGACGGTGTGGCTCAACGGCGGGCGCATCTACAGCGTGGAGACGTACCGGCTGGCCGCGCCGGACCAGGAGATCGTGAAGGCGCGACTGCGCGAGGGTGTGAATACGATCATGGTCAAAATCGCGCAGGACAAGAACCCGTGGAAGTTCTACTTCCGTGTGACGGCGCCGAACGGCGCACCCGTGCTGGGCCTGCGGGACGGATTCAGCGACTACACCGCGTATGCGACGAATCGGGCGGCAGGGCGCTGAGTGCCAAGTGCCAAGTTAAAGGTTACAGGTTGGCTGAAGAGTCTGCTCCTTCCACCTGCCACTTTTCACCTTTCACTCCGTGCCCCCTCTCTTCTCACTACTCACTACTCACTGGTCACCCGCCTTCGCCAAGCCTATGGCGTGGCAAGCTGCTTACTGGTCACTGGTCCCTTCCTCCCTCCCTCAGGTTTCAGGTCTCAGCCTTCAGGTTTCTTTCTTCCTCCAATCCCCAACGCTTGATGTTGTGTGGGGGAGTTGGTTGAATCCAACACTGTGAAGCTGGTAGTCCTCATCGACATCGAGTGCGTGGAGGAGGGAGACCCTTCCTTTGAAGGCCGGACGGCCGCCGTGCGCCAGACGATGGAGTTCCAGGTGAGCCATGCGCTGCGCGATCTGGGTCACACGGTCGAGGTGATTCCCTTCCAAGCCGATGTCATCCAGGTCATGACGACGCTGCGGGAGAAGTCGCCCGACGTGGTGTTCAACCTGACGGAGCATTTCGGCGGCGACCGCCGCAAAGACGCGCACGTGGCAGCGATGTTGGACCTGCTCGGGTTGGCGTCCACCGGCACATCGCTCACCGGGTTGATGCTGTGCCGCGACAAGGCGGTTTGCAAGCGCGTGCTGGGCTACCATCGTATCCGCCAGCCGCTCTTTCACGAGGTGCCCGTCGGCCACGCACGGCCGACAGGCCGGCTGGTGTTCCCGATGATTGTGAAGCCGCTCTTCGAAGACGCGTCGGACGGCATATCGCTTGCCTCCGTTGTTCACACGCGCGAAGAACTCGATGAGCGTGTCGCGCTCATGCACGGGAAGATGAAGCAGCCGGCAATCTGCGAAGAGTTCATCGAGGGCCGCGAGATTTATGTCGCGCTGCTTGGCAACGAACGGTTGCAGGTGCTGCCGCCGCGCGAGTTGATGTTCGGCCCGCGCGAGGATGGTGGACCGACCATCGCGACCGCGCGTGTGAAGTTCGATGAGGCCTATCGCAAAAAGTGGGGCATCGAATACCGGCACGCGGAACTCGATCCGTCGCTGCAGAAACAGATCGCCCGAATCAGCAAGCGCGTCTTCCACCTGCTGGGTATGCGCGATTACGGCCGCATCGATCTGCGAATCACCCCGGAGAACGAAGTGGTCTTCCTTGAAGCCAACCCCAACCCGGCCCTCGGCGTCGAAGACGACGTGGCCGAGTCGGCGTATCGCGCGGGCCTGACGTATCCGCAACTGATCGAGCGGATCGTCCATCAGGCAGCGAGACGGAAGGGGTGAGGGGGGGCGAGTTCCAAGTTTCAAGTTGTTCCATTCCGGGATCATCACGCCCGTTCGATCTTGTCGTTCACCCTTTGCGGCTTTGCGAGCTTGGCGTGAAAATCCTCTCCATTGCGTTACTTCCGTCGGAGTTAGTGTGACTTCAGTGACCCTTAGTGGTTAAGAATCTTTGGCCCTCGGCCTTCGCAAGCGAAGGCCCTACAGTTCCTTCCGCCTAATTAGCGCGTGCCCTGCGAAGCCTCTGACGACGTATTTCCTTTGCGCCTTTTCGTAGGCTTTGTGCCATTGCGTTAATAATCCTTTTTTCCGAACGGCTCTCCTGCCTATCATGCGCGCATGAGAGCGATTGCATCCCGGTTCTCTTCGTTGTTTCTCCTGAGTCTCCTCCTCACCGCGAAAGGGTGGGCGGCCGATCAGGAAGCTCGCATTCAGGAGCTGATCGATCAGATGTCGTTGGACGACAAGATCGCGATGGTGTCCGGCGAGGATCCGTGGATGACTCATCCAATTCCGCGCCTCGGCATTTCCAGCGTGAAGGTGGCCGACGGTCCGCATGGCGTCCGTAACGGCGGCAAGGCGACTTGCTTCCCGACGGGCATCGGCATGGCGGCGACTTGGAATCCCGATTTGGTGCGGCGTGTCGGCGTTGCGCTGGCGGAGGAAACGCGCGGCCGCGGCTTCGACATTCTACTCGGGCCGTGTGTGAACATCTGCCGCACGCCGCTCAACGGTCGGAACTTCGAGGCATTCGGAGAAGACCCGTTCCTGATTTCGCGGATCGCGGTGGCGTACGTGAAAGGCATTCAGAGCCGAGGTGTCGGGACCTCGACGAAACACCTGGCGTGCAACAACCAGGAGCGGGATCGATTCAGCGTCAATGTCCGCGTCGACGAGCGGGTCCTTCGCGAAATCTATCTGCCCGCGTTTGAAGCGGCGGTGAAGGAAGCCGATACGTGGACGGTCATGACGGCCCACAACAAGGTGAACGGCTCGTACTGCTCGGCCAACGATTTCCTCGTGAACAAGGTGCTCAAGGGTGAATGGGATTTCCGCGGCTTTACGGTCTCGGATTGGGGTGGCGTTCACGACACCGTCGGCGCGGCGAACGGCGGGCAGGATTTGGAAATGCCCGGACCCGCTGCGCAGTTCGGCGCCAAGCTGAAGAGCGCGATTGAAGCCGGGGCGGTCAGCGTGAATACGCTGGATGACAAGGTGCGGCGAATTCTGCGTGTGGTCGTGCTTGTGGGCGCGCTCGACCCGCGGCCGGCCGGGCCGGTGGGCGGGGTGGATACGCCGGAGCATCGGACCCTCGCGCGCGAAGCGGCGCGCGAGTGCATGACCCTGCTCAAGAACACGAACAACGTCCTGCCGTTCGATGCGAAGAAGATCAAGAAGCTGGCGGTGATTGGTCCAAACGCGGATGCGGACAGCGTGGGCGGTGGGGGGAGTTCGCGTGTCACGCCGTTCTACTTCGTGACGCCGCTTGATGGGCTTCGCGAACGGTGCGGGAAGAACATCGAAATCGTCTACGAGCGCGGTTGTTCGATGGCGAACGAGTTGGATGCCGTTCCCGCGGGTGTGCTTTTCACATCGCGCACGCTGAAAGAGGCGGGGCTTCGCGCGGAGTATTTTGCGAACAAGGATTTGTCCGGTACACCCGCGTTCACGCGCATTGATCCGGCGGTCGATTTCAACTGGCCGGACGGGCCGGGCGAAGGGCTGGCGGCGGACGGCTTCTCCGTGCGCTGGACAGGCGTTCTTGTAGCGCCGATGACGGGCGATTTTGAATTGGGAACTTACAGCGATGACGGTTCGCGGTTGTTCATCAACGGCGCGATGCTGGTGGACAACTGGGGCAATCACGGGCCGCAGACGCAGGCGTATCACATTCAGTTGAGGAAGGGCGAACTGGTCGACCTGAAGATGGAGTATTACCAGGCTGGCGGTGGTGCGACCGCGAAGCTTGGCTGGATGGGTGGGGACGGCGGGATTCAGAAGGCGGTTGCGGCGGCGGCGCAGAGCGATGCGGCGGTGGTGTGCGTCGGATTGTCGGCCGAGTGCGAAGGCGAAGACCGTGACCGGCCGGATATGAAACTGCCGGGCAAGCAGGCCGAGCTTATCGAAGCCGTGATGGCCGCGAATCCGCGAACGATCGTGGTGTTCATCGGTGGGTCGCCCGTGGTGATGAATCCCTGGGTGGACCATGTTCCTGCCGTTGTCTGTGCGTGGTATCCGGGGCAAGAGTGCGGCCACGCGTTGGCGGACGTTCTGTTCGGCGATGTGAACCCCTCCGGGAAGATGCCGGTGACGTTTCCGAAGCAGTTGGAGGATAACCCGTCGGCTGAGAACTACCCGGGGAGCGATGGCGTGGAAGACTACGCGGAGGGGTTGCTGGTGGGCTACCGGTATTACGACACGAAGAACGTGGAGCCCCAGTTTCCGTTCGGGCACGGCCTGTCGTATACCGAATTCAAGTATGACCACCTGAAGGTAGATTCCGTTGGCCGGGTGGTGACCTTTGACGTCAAGAACACGGGTCGGCGGGCGGGGAAGGAAGTGGCCCAACTCTACATCGGCGATCCGAAGTGCAGCGTGGAGCGTCCGGTGAAAGAGCTGAAAGCCTTCCGGAAGATCGAACTGCTTCCCGGTCAGCAGCAGACGGTTCGCTTCCAACTGGACGAGCGTGCCCTGTCCTTCTACGACGTGGCGACGCACCGCTGGGTGGCGGAGCCCGGCGATTTTGATGTATCCATCGGAAGCTCCTCGCGTGATATTCGCCTGAAGGGAACGCTCACGCTCTCCTCGTCGGCCAAGCCATGACGTCTCGACGAATACTATCGATCATTTGTCTTCTTCTCCTGGCGGTGTCGGCAGTGTCCGCGCAGTCGGTGAAGGTGGCGATGTGCCAGATCGTCTGTCTCGACGGGGATCGGGAGGGCAACTTCGTCCGCATCGAGCGTGCGGTCAGCGAGGCGGTTCGGGCCGGGGCCCACATCGCGTGCTTCCCGGAATCCTCGATTCTCGGCTGGGTTAATCCCGATGCCCACGCGCGGGCGTGTGCCATTCCCGGCGCGGACTCCGACCGGCTCTGCGACATGGCGCGGCGGCACAGGATTCATCTCTGCATCGGGTTGGACGAGAAGGATGGCACGAACCTGTATGATGCCGCGGTGCTGATTGATGATGCGGGGCAGATTCTGCTCAAGCATCGCAAGACGAACAACCTGCTGGACGTCAAAGATCTGATGGTGCCGCCGTACACATCGGGCAGCGACTTCGCCGTGGCCGATACCCGTTTCGGCAAGTTGGGGGTGATGATTTGCGCCGACACGTTCGATGACAACAATCTCCGCCGGATGGCGGCGTTGAAGCCGGCACTGGTGCTGGTGCCGTACGGCTGGGTGGCGGACGAGGCGATGTGGCCGAAGCACGGCGAAGCTTTGGGCGGAGTCGTGAAGCACGCGGCGGAGGTCATCGGTGCGCCGGTCGTCGGAACGGATCCGGTGGGTCAGGTGTCGCATGGCGCATGGGCGGGGAAGTACTACGGCGGCGCGAGTGTCGCCTATGACGAAAGCGGAAAACTGCTGGGCGTTGCGGCCGACCGCGACCGCGACGTGAAGATGCTCGACGTCCCGCTGGTGAGCGGTCGGGGGCAGGCCGACAAGTAGCCAATACGAAAAAGCGGCTTCTGAACAGACTCCGCGGCGCGAGGCTAGGGTCAGGCCTTGCATCTTGCAATTGCGGGAGTGAAGGCGTCTGGAGCCGGACTGACCTGTTTCTTCAGCGCGTCATGACAGCGACCTTCCCTTTTTCCAATCCTTGGAAAAACCCGTTCGGAATTTTCCAACCCTTGGAAAAAGACGTTGGAAGATTTTCCGGCGGGGGCTGCCGCCGGACGCAGGAACCGCTGCTACAACTCCACCTCCTCAATTCGCGCGTGCCCTGCGAAGCGCCGCGCGAAGAAGGGTCCATTCGTGTTAATTCGTGGTCGACTTCCTGCAGCGTCGTTCCGTTGTCATCTGGTTCTGGGGTCAGACCTGTACGGTGTGCTGCCCAAATCCGAGGACGAGATTCTTCTGCCGCAGGAGCGGCATCAGAATGACAGCTTTCGGCGCGTTTCGTTGCTATCGCTCCGCCTCCGATCCGCGGTATCAGCGACATCCGCGGTTAAATGTCAGAAGCGGACATATTTGGATCGGAGTCTAACCACTAATTTCCACTAAGCTGCACTAAGGGGGCGGAGTTAGTGTGACTTTAGTGACCCTTAGTGGTTAAGAATCTTCGGCCCTTTCGGCCTTCGACGAGCAAAGGCCCTACAGGGAACTGAAGCAGGAGGTCGCGAGGGCCCACTGGTTACCGATCACTGACTACCGGTCACTTCAGCTCTTCGGCCTTCGGCCCTTTTCGGAACACATTGCGGAAGAAGAGTGCGGTGTCCACGCCGACCACCTTGGGTGCGCCGCGCTGGAGGGCACGATCCTTTTCGATCTCCGCTTTCAGGAAGTCCTGCACGAGGATCTTGATGGCGCTGATGAAGCCGACGCACAGGGTCCACTGATCCGCGGCGATCATCTTGAGCGTCAGCATATCGTCCGCGATGGATTCCGGGGTGTCGTTCTTCGCGTGGCCGTGCGGGTAGAATTCGGTGGCCAGCCAGCCGGCGACGTTGAAAGCGTGGTCGAGTGTGCCGCGCTCAATACCCAGCTTCGGCAGCGCCTGCTGCGCGATGCGTTCGTGGTCGGATACGCTCGTGCTGAGGAGTTCGCGAACGGCGAGCATGAACGCGGGCAGCTTGGCCGAGCCGAGGCTCAGCATGGCGGCCAGGTCCCCTTTGACGGCATCCAGCTTCAAGGAATCCTCCTTGAACGCTTCGATATTCTTGAACAATTTCGATTTCATAACTCACTCCCGCTACGAATTAATAACACTAGTAGTATACTAGTATGCATAGTATTTGCAAGTTGCTTGTCTTACTGTGGTTAAACAAGCCACATATGGTGCGCAAGTGGCTGTGGCGAGGGGAGTTAGGGATGGTCCCGAGCTCCGCGTCTACGCGGAAGCAGACGGCGACGCTTAAGCGCCGCCAAGGCTTCCGGCTGAAGCCGGGACTCTGGCTGGATTCCTACAGTCCCGTCTCGAATCGGAGCGTCTCGCCCTTCTTGATTTCCACTCCCTCGCCGGCGGGCAGGGGTTCGTCCATGCCTTTGACCGTTACCATGACGTCATAGGTGCCGGGCGGGACGATGAACTGGCGCCATAGCGGTTCCTGGTTGTCGAATCCGCGGCGCACAGAGAGCAGCGGCGTGGTGTTGCCGGAAGGAATCAGGTCCCACCCCTGCACGCTGGTCTCGGCTGGTTTGACCAGCACGATGCCGGAGTCCAGCGTGACATAGGCCTCCTTGCCCGCAGCCACGTCGATCTTCCCGGCCACCTTGGTGGGCGAGGGGCTGCGGTAGTAGAGGAACGAGACATCATAGGTGCCGGCCGGAAGGGCCTTGGGTTTGAAGAGGTAGTAGTCGTTGCCGTTCGGTTCGACCTTCAGCACCTCGCGTCCGGTGGCGCTCTCGGAGATGATGATGGCGCTGACACTCAGGTCGTTCAACTCCTCTGCCATGTTGAAGACGAGATCGCCGAGAAGGACTTCGGCGACTTCGCCCTTTGCGACGGTGAAATCGGTGAGCGCGACTTCTGTCGGGGGCCTGTAGTTCGGGTTGGCGAAGAGAAGCGTGAGCGAATAGTCGCCGGACATCAGCGGATGCGTCGAGTCTGCGCCGGGCAGTTCGGCTTCCTTCACCACCTTGCCGTCGGACTTGCGGGTGATGCGGAATCCGGACAGGCTCTTCAGCGCGCTTTCCGGCATGGCGATGCGCAGTTTGCCGAGACCGGAGACCTTCTGCACGGTGGAGCTCTTCGCCTTCTCGACCTTCTGCTCGATTTCCTTGCGAACGGTTTCGAATGCCGCGAGCAGGGCCGCCGGGTCGGCGGCATCGAAGTACTGCCCGCCGCCGGCTTCGGCGATGCAGGAGAGCTGGACCTTGTCCTCATCCGTCACGTCGAAGCCGACCACGTGCATGATGAAGTTGACGCCGGCGGTCTTCAGTGCCTTGACGGTGGCGCATGGATCGCCGCCGCACGTCTCCTTGCCGTCGCTCACGAGCACGATGGTGGTCTCGGCAGTGCGCCCTTTGAGCAGGTCCGCGACCTGGGTGACGGCGGCGGCAATGGGGGTCATGCCGGTGGGTTGGATGGCCTTCACGCGCGCGAGGAGTCCGTCGCGGTCTGCGCTGCCGGGGGGTATAAGCACTTCGATATCGGTGCAATCCTTGGCGCGGCGGTGGCCGTAGGCGGCGAGACCGATGCGAACTTCCGGGGGAACTTCGGGGACGACCTTTTCCATGACGGACTTGGCCGCATCCATCTTGGTCTGAGCTCCCGCCGGGCCCTGCATGCTGCCGGACCCGTCGAGTATGAATACGGCCTCCGGGAAGCCCGCCGCCTGAACGCATGTGGGAATAAGAATGGATATGATCAGCTTGTGCAGGGTCCTCATCTCGTCCGTCCTCCTCCCATGTCCAATACGCAGCGGACGCGGATGCGTTAAGGGTTGCGAACCGATGAGCGCGCAGGCCCCAAACATCGGCGGCCGGTTCTGGTATGGTATCCGCCATGAAAGATCGGCGGATGGGGCTGGTGTTGCTGCTGGCGTTTGTCGCGTTCGTGAGTCTTGGACTTCCGGACAGCGTACTGGGCGTCGCGTGGCCGTCCATCCGGCGGACCTTCGGGCTGCCGCTCGATGCGCTCGGGCCATACCTTCTTGCGGGGGTCATTGGCTACTTTCTCTCCAGCTTCAACAGCGGCCGCATTGTTGCGCGATGGGGCGTCGGTCTTGTGCTGGCGGCGAGCAGCCTGCTCACCGCGCTGAGCCTGTTGGGATATGCGCTTTCCCCGGCGTGGATGGTCATCATCTGCCTTTCTTTTGTCGGCGGGCTTGGGGCGGGCGCGATCGATTCCGGGATCAACACCTTCGCGGCGGTACGCTTTACGCCGCGGCACATGAACTGGCTCCACGCGTGCTGGGGTATCGGTGCGGCGATGGGGCCGGCGATCATGACCGGCGTGCTGAAGATCGGCGCATCGTGGCGGTGGGGCTATGTGGCGGTCATGGGGATCCTGCTGCTGCTGACCATCGGATTCTTCGCGACGATTCGCCTGTGGACGATCGACAGCGCGCACGAGCAGAAGGCCGAACCCCACGCCCGGCGGCGAGATACGCTCGCGATTCCATCGACATGGCTGAGCATGGGCATCTTCTACGTCTACTGCGGCATCGAAGCATCGACGGGCCAGTGGAGTTACAGTCTGCTTGTGGAATCGCGCGACATCGCCCCGGTGACCGCCGGGTTGTGTGTGAGTCTCTACTGGGGCTCACTGACCGCCGGGCGATTCCTGATCGGCGCGATCGCGAATCATGTGCCGCCGGTGCGCCTGCTTCGCGTCTGCATGCTGGGCGCGGCAGCCGGGGTGATGGTGCTGGGCTTGCGCGTGGGGCATGGACTGGAGGCCGTGGGTCTGGGACTGACCGGGTTCTCGCTGGCGGTGATTTTCCCCACGATGATTACGCAGACGCCGGGCCGTTTTGCGTCGACGCACGTGGCTAACGTGGTTGGGTTTCAGGTCGCGGCTGCCAGTGTCGGGATCGCTACGATCCCGTGGCTGTTCGGCATTATCGCGCGCCGCGCAGGGCTGGAGGTCCTGCCGTGGCTGCTGCTGGGGGCGACCGTGATCATGATCATTCTTCACGAGGCCGTGGTGCGGCGCGGGAAGGCTTGAATTGCGGAATGATTTGTCCTAACCCGGACATTGCACGAGAATTCGTGCAATGTCCGCCCTGCGGGCTTCGACGCGCCGCGCCAGAGCGCGGATTGCTCAGGATAGGCCTTTCGGCGCGTCGAAGGATTAGCCTTGAGCAAGCTGCGGAGCAGCGCGCCGAAACCTTGGCCGCAGAAGTTTCTGCGGCCAAGGCGCTTATTGCATGAGCGATTCCTCGCTCATATAATAAACGGGCTAAAGCGGGAGCAACCTACCAAGGAGCAAGACATGAGAAAGACCGCCTTCGTGTTGATCGTCATCTCGTTGTGTTTCGCCGGTGTAGGGGCCGCGTGGGCTCAGGATGCGGGTGCGCTGGTCCAGCACGCCAACACATGTCTGCGTGACGCGCAGAACCACTTCTTTGGAGGGCGGATGTCTCAAGCTGAGGCAAGCCTCGCCGGGGCGGAGGCCTCTGTGACGGCGCTCAAGGGCGTGGATTCCGCCAACGTCCAAATCGCCTCGCTGGAACAGAAGTGCGCGAAGATGCGGAAGGATATCGATGCTCGGAAGCCGAAGGCCGCGACTTCTCCGGCCGCCCCGGCCGCGACTACCGCCGCGCCGGCAGGCGACAAGCTACCGTCCGGCGCGCAGTTCCGTCTCAAGGAAGCAGGTCGCAGTCTGGACAAGGTGGATCGTATCTTGAGCGGCGTCTCGTCGGCCGACTACAAGGTCGAGGCCGCGCGCGCCGCCGTGCAGGAGGCGAAGGACAAGTTGGCCGAGATCACGTCCATGTTTGGCGCACAGGCGAGCCCCGATGCGCCGGAGATGAAGGCGGTCAGCGATCGCATCGCGGCGGCCGAGAAGCAGATCAACGGCGTTCAGGCTGGCGCGGCGCAGGCAGCCGTTCAGCAGGACAAGGTCAAGGCTGTGGCGGAGGAGTGGCTGAACAAGATGAAGCCCTACGTGATGGGGCAGGGCAACAGCGAGCACAACCCGGACAAGTACCTTGTGCCGGGCAGCACGAGCGATCTCAAGGAACTGGTGCGCCGCCAGGCGTTATGGCGTGAGGCCACAGCGTTGCTGGCGGAATATGAGAAGGCCGGGTTGAGCAACGTGTCCGATGAACTGGCGGAAGCCGAGCGGCAGCTTCGCTACGCGGTGAAGTCGTTCGATGAATCCTATAAGAGTCACATCGAGCGGGCCGTGCAGGATGCCGAACGGCGCGCGGGGGAGATCGATACATTCCTGAAGCGGCAGGAGGCGGCGGCCGGTCAGGCCATTCTGCTGGAGAAGGACCAGCTCGGCGAGTTGCAGAAGAAGATCGACGAGGCAGGCGGGTTGGCCGGGATCGCCGATGCGCGCGTGAGCGCGTTACGTTCCATGTTCTCCGGATTGCAGAAGCGGGATGCTGCGCTCCGGCAGGCCCGCGTGGAGCAGACGCGTATGACCGCGGACCGCTACACCAGCGAGGACCTCGCACAGTTGAAGCAGCGCGCAGAGGCCATCACGCGGGAGTCGCTTGCGAACGCGAACATTCTCCGCACGACCATCACCAGCGCCGGTTGGAAGGAAGAGAGCGTGATTGAGCCGACGGATACGACGCACACGGCCCTTCGTTTCCGCACGACGCGGAGCGTGACGGCGCAGGTGGCGGCGAAGCAGGGCGACAAGGTTCAGCTCCACACGCTCGATCTCAGCAAGGATCTGCAGGCCGGCGGAGCATGGGGTCCGGTGTATGGGCACATCATGTTCTCCGATCCCATGCTGGAGAAGAACGTAAAGTAGTTTTCCGCATGGTTCGGCCGAGAATCGCACGGCAAGGCCTTGATTAACCCCCTGCCTCGGGCCTATCTTGTGCTTGTACGATGCGGGAGCAACAAAGATGAAATTCAAACTCGCGGTGAAAGAGAACAAGAAGCTGGAGCAGGTGATCGCCCGCGTGGAGGGTGATGCCGAGTTGAACCAGCTCTGGAAGTGCGCGAACATGAACGCCGTCGATCGCGCGCACATCAGCGATCACGGCGAGATTCATATCCGCATTGTCGCGCACGCCGCATTGCGCATCCTGCGCCTGCTGGTGGAAAAGGGGATTCAGCCGAGCATCGTCAAGGATCACAAGATGACGGTCGAGGACGCGGAGGTGGTGGTGTTTCTCGGCGCGTGCCTGCACGACCTCGGCATCAGCATTCATCGCGACGATCACGAACAGTACAGTCTGTTCCTGGCCTATCCGAAGGCGCGTCAGCTTCTGGCGGGGATTTACGACGAACCCGGATTGACAACGGTGGTGGCAGAAACGTTGCACGCGGTGATCGCGCACAATTCCGACCAGCGCTGTCTCACGATCGAGGCGGGCGTGTTGAAGGTGGCCGATGCAGTGGACATGAGCGAGGGCCGTTCGCGCATTCCGTTCGAGGCGGGCCAAGTGAACATCCACTCCGTGTCCGCGCAGGCGATCAAGGAAGTGAAGATCGAAGTGGGGAAGGAGCGGCCGATCCGGCTGTCGATCACCCTCAACAACTCGGCCGGCATTTTCCAAGTCGATGAGCTCCTCAAGCGCAAGCTGCACAACTCCACGCTGGAACCCTACGTGGAACTGGTCGCCCAGATCCACAACGAGCCTGAGCGCAGCATCGTTGAGGAGTATCGGCTGTAGGAGAGGCTTTACGCCTCGATTCAGGGTCGAGGGATAAACCCTCTCCTACAAAGCCCGACGATGTGCCTCGACGGGCTGCCTGCCGCTCACAACGCGAGCGGCCACACATCCAGTTGCCAACCAGT
The DNA here is from genome assembly GCA_036821485.1 of Verrucomicrobiota bacterium. Classification (GTDB taxonomy): domain Bacteria; phylum Verrucomicrobiota; class Kiritimatiellia; order CAIQIC01; family JAGNIJ01; genus DAISJM01. Next base: position 152,266 of record DAISJM010000001.1, read on the forward strand.
ATGATTAGTGCTAGACATCCCCTTGGACTGGTTACGGTCCCACGAAGTTGGAGATGGTCATGAAGTCGTTGCATGTTGGTGTTTTGTTGGTTCTTGCCTTGTCGTTGTCCGCTGCTGTTGCCGAGGATTTGCCCGGCCGGGTGAAGGGCGCGACGCGGCCGAAGACGTCGCCGGGCTACAGTTCCTATACGTTGGTCTCGGCTGCGTGGGACGCTTTCAACGGGAAGGAAAATCGCCGCGCGATTGCGTTGGCGAACCAGTGCGTGAAGGACTACGCGGCAGCGGCCGTGGACCAGCAGAAATCGTTGCGTGAACTCCCGCCCGCGAACATGATCAACGATTACTGGGCGCTGAACGATGTGGCCACGGCGCTCTTCATCCGCGGGCGCGCGCTGGAGAAGTTGAACGACTCCGGCGCCGCGCGGATCACCTACGCTGAAATTCTGAAGCGCTATCCTTACGCACAGTGCTGGGATCCGAAGGATGTGTACTGGTCCGTGGCGGCGGCGGCGCGCGATCGGATTCAGTGCATCGATCAGCACATTGATTTCGGCGACTACAAATCCAGCACGCTCACATCGAAAGGCTGGGACTCCCTGAAGCAGAACCGGTCGATGGCGGCGCTGGCCTATGCCGACAAATGCATCGAGCTGTACGGCGAGAAGGCGAAAGAGATGCAGATGTCGCTTCGCGATTTTCCATCGTCGGGCCTGGAGTGGGAATACTGGGCGCTGAACGACGTCGGTACGTGCCTGTTCATCAAAGGCCAGGCGCTGGCGAAGATGGGCAAGGAAGCGGAAGCCAACCGCGCGTTCCAGGACATCCTCGGTTCGTACGGCTACGCGCAATGCTGGGACAACAACGGCCAATGGTTCTGGAAGTTGGGCGACGCCGCGCGCAAGCTGCTCTACAAGAACAAGGAAATCTGACCGGCGGCACCCTCGGAGCAGTGTAACCACCAATAGACACTAATGGACACTGATACGGGACGGTGAGGATGCGAGTTCGGGTTGGTGTCCCTCGCTGGTGGAGTATCCCCTTCGTTAGATTCTGCTCAATACCCCCTCAACCTTTTGCTTGTCGCCGCATCGTTTGCTTGTCAGCATACCTGCGGGAGGAAGATGTCCGGCGCGAGGCCGGGACAGGCATTTTTCATCATGGGCAAGAAGGACCACGTCAGTCCCCCGGATGCCGACGGCCGTATTCCGGCCGGCAAGACCATCTCTGAATTTCTATCACAGGAAGGCCATGCCCGCGGCGTGGATCTCCGCGGTGGTGAGCCCTACGCCGAGTCTTCCATTCTCCGCGTGCAGGGCGGGGGGCGGTACGAAGTTGGCCCCGTCATCGCCCGCGGTGGCATGGGGGTCATTCACCAGGCGCGCGATCTGAATTCGCGGCGCGTGGTCGCGTTGAAGCTGCTGCCTCGCGATGCGCCGTGTCCAAGGGAGGACCTCCTCCGCTTCATCCGCGAGGGCCAGCTTACGTCCCAGCTCGAGCACCCGAATATCGTCCCCGTGCACGACATCGGTTTGGATGAATCGGGTCAGATGTACTACACGATGAAGCTGGTCGAGGGCCAGACGCTGACGAGCATCTTGCAGGGCATCCGGAAGAACGATGCCGCGATGCTGGCGGAGTATCCGCTGGCCCGCCTGCTGAACATTTTCCAGAAGGTGTGCGATGCCGTCGCTTTTGCGCACTCGAAAGGCGTGGTGCACCGGGATCTGAAGCCCGACAACATCATGGTCGGCAGTTTCGGCGAGGTGCAGGTGATGGACTGGGGGCTGGCGCGCATCCTGCGCGCGATGGAAGAGGCGTCGGAGGATGCCGGGGAACGGCGGGCGTCGTGGGCCGACCGGGAACGGCTGCAGCAGGAAGAGGGTGGGCCGATTCCCACGGACGATTTTGGAGATACGCTCAAGACGATCAGCGGAAGAATCATGGGCACGCCGGGCTTTCTCGCGCCCGAGCAGATTCTCCAGGATGCCGCGCAGCCGCCGGGCATGAAGGCGGATGTCTACTCCCTCGGCGCGGTACTCTACGCCATCCTGACCCTGCGGCCGACGGTGAAAGGCGCCGACATTTCAGAAATGTTGCGGCATATCGTGGCGGGCGATTTCCCTGCGCCGGCCACGTTCAATGCGGCCGATGGCGAGGATGCCGGGCGGGCGCGCGAGACGAAGGCCGGATCGGTGCGACAGGGCGGATTCCCGCATTGCCCCGACGGTTGGATACCTACCGCGCTTTCGGATATTGCCATGAAGGCGCTGGCGACCCGGCCGGAGGATCGTTACAGCTCGGTGCAGGAGCTGCAGCGCGAGATCGAGGATTACCAGAATGGCTACGTATGGCACCTGGTGATCGATGAGGATTTCTCGGACCCCGGCGCGTTGTCGCGTTGGGTGGTGTCGGGTGGCCGCGCCGAGATTCAGGACGGCGAATTGCGTTTGCGCGAGGGCGAGCCACAGGTGTTGATGCTCCGGCGTGAGGTGCCGGGTGATGTCCGCATCGAGTTTGAATGCCGCCAGGTGGGAAGCTACCTGAATTGCATGGGTTGCTTCATGAACGCGATCCGCGCGGATAACTACCGCGAGATTCCGTGGAGCGGCTACGAGTTTGAGTATGGCGGCTACGAGAACTCGCGCAACGCGATCCATCGCTCCAACTCGCAGATGTGGATTGATCCCGCCGCGCCGCTGGCCTCCGACATCAAGTACGAGGTCCTCGCGGAACGCGTCGGGTCGCACCTGCGGATGGTGGTCAATGGCCGGGAAGTCGTGGCGCTGACCGATCAGGACCCGTTGTCGGGCAGCGATCGCGTGGCGGTGGGATTCGTGGGGTGGAACACGGACACGCGGTTCACGCGGATTCGGATTTCCACGCTGGGCACGCCGTGGAAGGGCGACGTGCTGGATGTTGCCGAGCGGCAGATTCAGAAGGGCCGTTACGATGCGGCCATCGGGTTGTTCGAAGATACGCTGGAGTCCTTCCCGGATGCCGAACGGCGGCGGCGCGCGGAGGCGGGTCTGCGCACGGCCCGGCAGCGGCGCAATTTGGGCCGCCAGTTGCCGGCGTGGAATGCCGCGCTGCAGAAGGCGTGGCCCGGCATGGGGATCGAGTTGCAGGTGGTCAACGATGGGCTGTCGCTCAATCTCAACGAACTGCCGGTGAGGAACCTGGAACCACTGCGGGGCATGCCGCTCAACATTCTCTATTGCGCGCACGGCGAGATTGCCAGCCTGGAACCGTTGCGGGGCATGCCGCTGACCGCGTTGAACTGCACGGGAAATCCGATCCGGACATTGGAGCCGCTGCGTGGGATGCCGTTGACGACCCTGCTGGCCGAGGATTGTCCCGTCGCAGATTTGGAACCGCTGCGCGGCATGAAACTCAAAATGCTGCAGATCGGCTTGAGCGAGGTGGTTGACCTTGAGCCCTTGCGGGGCATGCCGCTGACTTTCCTGCACTGCTGGTCATCGCGCGTGGAAAGCTTGGAGCCGCTGCGCGGCATGCGGCTCGACACGCTGAACTGCGCCGGTAACCGGATCACGGGCTTGGAGCCGCTCGCGGGCATGCCGCTCAACAACCTGCACTGCGGCGGCAACCGGATCAAGTATCTCGAGCCGCTCGCGGGCATGCCGCTGACCGTGTTGCATTGCGGGGACAACCAGATCGAGGATATCTCGGTGCTGGCCGGACTGCCGCTGACGATTCTCGGTTGCCACAGCAACCGGATCACGACGTTGCGCCCGCTGCTCGGCGTACCGCTGGCGTCCGTCACCTGCGGGGATAATCCGATCCGCGACCTGGGGCCGTTTGTGGCGCGCCCGCCGGAAATCATCCACTTCGAGAGTGAAAGTCTTCCCGATGCCGAACTGGAAAAACTGCGCTCCCAGTGGTCGAAGAATCCCGAGTTCGCCCGGCACGCAAGCGAAGTAGAGACGCTGCTGCTCCTTCGTCGCGGCGATGTGAAGGGGTTGAAGGCGCGGGCGGCGGAATTCCGGGGACACCGCTATCTCTTCATTCCAAAATTCATGCGATGGGACGATGCTCGCGTTTACTGCGAGAAGCTGGGCGGCCATTTGCTGACGATTACGTCGCGCGAAGAGGATGAGTTCATCGCATCGCTTTTTGAAGGCGGCTGTTTCTTCTGGATGGGTTTGTTTGTGAGCGAGCGCGGTCCTGAATGGGTGACGGGCGAGCCGTTTACCTACAAGAACTTCGTCGGCGAAATGCACGAAATGTGCCGCGGTCCGAAAGCCTTTGCGCGCTTCTGGCGCGCCGACCATGTGGCCGATGCGCACAACGGTTTCATGATCGAGTGGGATGCGTAGCGAGTCAGGCGTTCGCGTCCTTCAGACTTACTCGGTCGCCGTCTGAACTGGGTGTAGCCGGATTGCCGCGCCGCCGCTGGTGGCAAGGTGCAGTTTCAGCGTGTCCGAGGCGCGCACCGTCTTCGATTGGATGTCGAGTGCGGTCGGATTCTTTTCCCAGTCGGCGTCCTGCCCGTCGACATACAGCGTTGCTTCGTAATCCTGATCCGGGCGGAGGAAGGAGAGGGGCACTTCCATGTCGCGCGCGGTTTCGTCGGTGATCGCGCCGATGAACCAATCCTGCCCGCTGCGGCGGGCGAGGGTGATGAAGTCGCCGACGGAGCAGTTCAGCGCCCTCGTCTCATCCCACGTCACGGGAACATCGCGGATGAATTGGAAGGCGGGCTGGCCCTCGTAGTTCTCCGGCAGATCGGCAACCATCTGAAGCGGGCTGAAGATCGTCACGTACAGCGCGAGTTGTTTCGCCAGCGTGGTGTGCACGCGGCGGCCTTCGCGGTACTTCGGGAACGTCACGGCAAAGACGCCGGGCGTGTAGTCGATCGCCCCGGCCAATCCACGCGTGAAAGGAATGATGGTGGTGTGCTCGGGGGGATTCCCGTCGCTCCACGCCTCGTACTCGGTGCCGCGGACGCCTTCGCCCGACATCAGGTTGGGCCATGTCCGGCAGAGCCCGGTCGGCTTGATGGGCTCATGCACGTCGAGTGCGATGCGGTGCGCTGCGGCCCGCTCGGTCACGCGCTGGTAGTGGTTGATCATCCACTGCCCGTGATGGTGCTGGCCTTTGGGAATGATCTCGCCCGCGTAGCCGGTCTTCACGGCGTGGATGCCGAGGCTCTCGTAGAGCGCGAAGGCGGCCTCCATCTGCTGCTCGTAGGCGGGAATGTTGCCGCCGGTTTCGTGGTGGCCGATCAGCGCCACGTTCTTTTCCCGGGCATACTGTGCCAGCGCGGGCAGATCGAAATCAGGATACGGCTCGGTGAAGCTGAATTGCGCGCCGTTGAACCAGGATTCCCAGCCCTTGTTCCAGCCTTCCACCAGCAGCCCGCGGATTCCGTTCGATGCGGCGAAATCGATGTAGTATTTCGTGTTCTCCGTGGTGGCGCCATGCTTGGGACCGGCCGCCCACGTTTCCTTGCCGATGTGCAGGCTCCACCAGATGCCCATGTATTTCATCGGCTCGATCCAGGAGGTGTCCGCGATCTTGCACGGCTCATTCAGATTTTCGATGAGATGCGATTCGAGCAGCCCGCCCGCGCGGTCGACGAGCTGAATCGTCCGCCACGGGGTTTGCATGGGGGTCGACGACTTCACCTTCACGCCGTCGGGCCACGGGACGAGATCGCACTTGAAGCTGTTGGCGTCTTCCGGCACGGGCACGAGGGTCATGCTCGCATAATCCACGAGTGCCGCTTCGTGGATGCTCAGGTGCAGGCCTTCGTGGGTGCGTATCGTGAGGGGGGTGTTGAGGGCCTGCACTCCGCTCAGCGGAGTGGTGCGGTAGGTGTTCTCGTCGCCATTGTAATCCACCGGGTGCCACCACGCGGTGTAGTTGCCGGCAAATCGGAACTGTGTTTCCTCGGAGAGAATCGCCACGTCGGTCAGATTGGATTGCGCGGGGAGAATGTAGCGGAACGCCACGCCGTCGTCGTAAGCGCGAAACACCAGGATCATGTCGCGGTTGGGGTCATCCTGTTCGTGGAGTCGGGCCGTCAATTGGTTGTAGTGGTTCCGTACTTCGCTGGCCGTGCCCCAGACGGGTCGCCATGTTTCGTCGCCCGACTCGCGCAGGATGTCGACCGCCTCGAATCGATTGGTCATCGGCGGGGCGTCTTGCAGGATGAAGCCGAGGGCCGAGGGGCGGATCACCTCGGTGCCCGAGTGAGCGACGGCATAACGCGGTGCGCCATCTTCAATGAGCAGGGTGATGGACAGGTTGCCGTCAGGCGAGGTCAGGATCTCGTTGGTCACGGCACCGAACGATTGGGAACTCAAGGCGAGCAGCAGCAGAACCAGCCATTGTGCATTTCGAGTTCGCATGCGACCTCCGCGGGTTGGGGGACATGATGCCGGAGGAGGCAGCAGGAACAAAGAGTTTTGTTTGTTCAGTGCGGTGGCTGCGCTACGGCAGGCGCACGCCGAGGCGATAAAATCGACGTTCGGATGCGCAGGCATTGGTGACCGAGATCATTCCGTTGCGGCCGGGCAGGTTGGAGAAGACCGTCGACCACGAGCCGGTGGGGCTGTTGTCGCAGAAGCGCAGGCTGTAGTAGCGGTGGCCCGCGGCGGTGAATGAGAGGATTGTCTGGTCCGGCCCGATGCCGGGGACAATGTCGAGCGCCAGCGCGGTGGCTCCGCTGGTCGGCGAACTGCACGCGATGTACTCGTCCAGATTGGACAGCCTGTCGTTATCCGCGTCCGCCGCCGCATCGTTGCTGGACGTGTTCAGTCCCTGCTGCTGTTCCCAAATGTCCGGCATGCCATCGGCATCGGCGTCGATTGAAGGCGCGATGAGTATGAGTTCATTGGTGCCCGTTCCCTCGGGAAGGGAGAGGTTCTGCACAACGGAAGTCGTCGTGCCCACGACGATAGTCAGCTTGTAGGTTCCGTGGAATCCGCGGAAGTTCAGGACGCCGTAGGTGTCGGTGATTTTGTTCGTGTGGGTGGTCCACGAAGCGAGAAGTTGTTCGTACATGCGACCGGCGGCGTTGGTGGTCCAGTCGGCGTTGACGATTGCGGCGTCCGCGCCGCGCCAGTGGTTGCTGCTCCAGAAGCCCCACATGAGAATGCCGTCGACGCCGGGATGGCTGAACGCGGTTTTATAGAAGGTCTTCAGCAACCGCGCGCGCTCGACCTCGTCGGGATGCGCGACATCGAACTCCGAACACCAGATCGGCAGGTTCAGTTCGGCGAGCGTGTTGAGGCGATTGAGCACGAGGTACGGATTGATTTCCCACATGTGACACTGCGCCCCGACGCCGCCGACCGGCGCGCCGCTTTCGATGAGATCGCGAATGTGGGTCACGTACTTGTCGGTGTCGGAATAGGAGACGACGCCATAGTCGTTGACGAATAGTTTCGCGTCGGGATCCAGTTCCTGCGCGCGCTGGAACATCCAGGTTCGGGCGGTGTTGCCAAGGTTGTTGGAGTAGAAATCGCCGTGCAGCATCTCGTTGTTTACGTCCCAGTGCTCGAAGTGGTCGGCATAGCGCGGGACGATGGCGTCGAGGCGGTTGGAGACGGCCGCGAACAGGTCGGCGGATGAGTTGGTCAGATCCTGCACCCAATCCTGCACGTATTGTTGGACCTCCCAGAAGATGCAGTGCCCGCGCATGCGGATGCCGTTGGAGCTGCAGAACGCGTACATGGTGTCGGCGTCGCCATAGCTGAAATTGGTCTGGTCGGGCTCGTTCCAGCCCCACTTGGTTTCGTTCTCGAACACGGCCCATTCGAAATGGTTGGTGAAGAAACTCCGGTATTGGCTATTGCTGATGACGTGGTAGCTGAGCGCGGAGCCGAACGCAAAGTCGTGCTTCACCTGCCGGATATCGACCGCGGCGTTGGTGAGGGGGCGGCCAAGGCAGTCGTAAAGCGCGATGCGGACATCGCGCTTGCGGATCGACTCAATACGCGCGTCGGCGTCCGCTTCCCACGAGCCGCTGCCGACGACGGCCGCATCGTCGATATAGAAAGACACGCCGGCGTCCGGACCCTCGACGTAGATGTTCAGTTCCGACAGCGTGCCGGTGTATTCGAGCGTGTAGGCGCCGATCAGTTGGACCCATTGGTTGCTGTAGGCGGTCGCGTTGGCAATGTTGGTCCACGTGGAGATGCCGTTGGCGGTCTTCTTGACGGTGAGGGACACGTTGGCGGTTGCGGCATTGGCGAGGCGGATCCATGCGCTGTTGGTGTAGGTGTAGCCGTTGGCCATGATATTGAGGAGATCGTGTACCGGTCCCTGCCAGTACTGATCGCGCGAGTGGATGTAGCCGGCGCGGCTTCCGCTGTGGACGTGCGCGGTGGTGGTGGTGACGATGGCCGGCGAGTACGCCCACCAGTAGGCGGCGCCTTCCTCGAAGCCGGGATTGGTGAGCAGGTTGTCGCTGGGCGTCGGTGGCGCGCCGACCCACACGATGGCCATGCGGTCGACGTACAGCGTGTCGAGCGACTTCTTGTTGTTCCTGTGGTTCGTATCCTGCACGCGGATGAAAATGGTGCCCATGATCGAACTCGGCAGCGTGAAAGTCTGCGGCGTGTTGTCGTCGGAGGACTTGGTCACCGTCAGCATATTGCTGAACGTGCTGCCGTCCTGCGAATAGGAGAAAACGAAGTCATCGCCATCGCTGTTGCTGGGCCGGTAGGCCTCGACGTAGAAGGTGAGGGCGGTGCCGCCGGTGACGTAGAACGTCCACTTGTGTTCGAGGTAGCTGTAGCGGCTGTTCACGACCTCGGTGAGCGACTGGTAGATGTTGTCGCTGGAGTGGGTGTTGGTGTAGCTGCCGTTGATGGTGCCGGAAAGAAACAGCTGCCCACCCGCCACGTTGGTGACGGACTGCGCCATGGCGGTGGAACTCCAGCACAGCGTGGCAAGCAGGGCGAGGACGACTGAACGACTGAACAACCTGTACGTCATACGAATGATACGGGTAACAATCTAAGCAATATAGTACTTGGTGGGCATGCGGTTGTGTAGGGCAAACGGAAAGAAAAGGCGGTTTTCGCGCCGCCGGGCCTATTCCGTGGAGATGCGGTAATGGTAGGGGCCCGCTCCGGTGGCCGTCTCGTCGGTGTAAACATTGATCGTCGGCGTGGCGGTGATGTTGGTCTTCAGGTTGGAGAAGTTCGTGGTGAGAAGGCCGCTGGATCTTTGCAGGCGGTACTTTTTCCCGGCGACGCTGGACCACGAGATCACGGAGTTCGACGCTTGAAACCTGAGACTTGAAACTTGGAACACTGAGGCCGCGTTAGTCGGCTGCGTGCCTGCGAGCAGTTCGTCCGTATTCCACATTCCGTCGCCGTCGGTGTCCGGGTCCGTCGGGTCCGTCTGATCCTGGTAGTGTTTCAGGTTGCTGATGGTGTCCTGGTTGAAATCGCCGGCGGCGGTGTTGGTGAGACCGTTGAACCAAACCAACTCCCACGCGTCGGGGAGGGTGTCGCCCTCGGTGTCCGCTTCTCCCTGGATGCCGATGGCGACGGACTGCGTGATGTTGCCGAACGAGTCGTAGGCGTAGTTCACGCGTTGCGTGCTCGAGAGGCGCGACTCCGACAGTCGCCCATCGCTGTCGAAGACGAACGATTGAGAGCGCGCTGTCACGGTCAGCGCGGCCCATGCCATGCACCACACTATGATTCGTCTTGTCATCAGAATGAGCTCGGCATCGAATTCCAGACGGCCTGTTCCTCCGGCGTCATCGGAGTCTCCGATACGACGCACCGCCATTGTGCTTCCAGCGCGCGCTGCCTTTCTCCGTTTTCCCAGGCAGAGCGCTCATACTGTTCAAGCAACTTCGCCGCGAGCGCCTCCAGTTCGCTGGCTTCGACGGGACCGATGATGCCGGCCTCGGCCAGACCCTTTCCAAATCCGCTCAACTCCGATCCTTGAAGGATGTCGTCGCTGATGGATGTTGCCATTTCCACCGAGCCTTCGAGGTCAAAGGTGTTGTCGTCCTCCGTGCCTTCCGGGTCTATCCGGTCCACCGGATTGCCGCGCACGTAGCGGTATACATTCACATCCGGCAGCAGGCCCAGCGGATCGCGCTGGAGGAATCGGCCGGCGGTCGCGTCGTAACAGCGGGCCTTCATGAAGTAGAGCCCGCCGCCTTCGTCCGTCACGCCGTACCGGCCGATGAAGGTGAACGGGTTGTTCATCCGGCTGTAACCGCCCGCCGGCTGGCCGTAGGCGTCGTACCGATAGAGCGCCGACAGTTTCCCTTGCTCGTCGGTCATCGCGATGGTGCTGCCGTTCTTGTCGGCGTGGTAGAAGTGAGTGCCCCTGCCGGCGAACCACGCCGCGACCAGCGCCCGGCCGCGGTAGAAGTAGAGCGCGGTGACGCGGGAGGCTCCGTCATCTTCGCAGATCAGTCGATCGGCGTGGTCGTAGTACAGCCGCCGTGCGGAGCCCCCGGTTGTCACGCTCGCGCGGCGCCCGAGCGCGTCGTAGGTCCACGCGCTGTTCGTTCCCCCGCGAGTGATGGAGGTCAGCCGGTTTGCGGTGTCGTAGGCGGCGGTAAAGTTGGTTCCGGCGGTCTGATTGCCGTCCGCATCGTAGGTGCAGGCGGATGTGTTGCGTTGGGTGGCCTCGTTGGCCACGTCGAACCGCGCGCGGTTCGTGGCGGGGGACTGCAGGGGCGACCACGGGATCAACCCACCTTGCTTCACGATGTTCGTCGTTTGACCGGCGGCATCGCGGTAGTAGGCAAGCTGGATGAGGTTGCTGGTGCCGGCGCGGTGGAGGATTCCGGTGGGATCGTTGGCGGCGTCCCAGCCCCAGTAGGTATCGCCGCCGTTCGAGCGCTGTTCGCGGAGCGGATTGCCTTCCGCGTCATACGTGAAGCGAATCCAGTTCGCACCCCACGCCATGTTGGTGACGCGGTCACGGCTGTCGCAGGCGTAGGAAACGACGGTGCCGTCGGGATAGGTCATGGTGGTGACGTTGCCCTCCGGGTCGCGCGCGAACGACAGCGTCCTGCCGCCGGGATAGCGCGCGGCAATCACGTCGCCGCGAGCGTCGTAGGTGTACGAGAATGAACCGGCATCGTTGGAGAAATTCGTCAGCCGCAACGCGGCGTCGTAGGCGAAGACGCTGGCTGCCCCGTTTTCCACGCGGCCGATCAGCAACCCGTCCGCGTCGTAGGTGAAGCCTGTCCGCTGGAAGCGGGCGTTGAACGTGTTGGTGAGTCGGCCCAGCGGATCGTAGTAGCAGCTCGTGAAATGCCACAGCGGATCGTTGATCGACTGCACGCGATTCATGCAGTCGAAGCTGAAGCTGTAGAAGTCGCTGGAGAACGCGCTGGTGCTGACCGACGAGATGTTGTCGTTCGCATCGTAGGTGTAGTACATGGAGCGGCCGAGCGCGGTGATGTGGTTGGTCATCCGGCCCGCGGCGTCGTACCGGTACGTGTTGGTTCGCGCGAGCGGATCGACGATGCGCTTGAGCTTGTTGAAGTTGTTGTAGGCGTAGGTCGTGCGACGCCCCATGGGGTCGATCGACGCCGTCGGCCACAGCATGGCGTTGCGCTCGACCGTGGTGGTCCGACTGTTCCCGTCGATCCGCTGCGATTCCGCGCAGCAGTCATACACGATCCGTTCGGTTGTGCCGTCGGGCCGGATGGTTCGCGTGCGCCGCCGCAGCGCATCGTATTCGAAGCGGGTGACGAAGCCGCGCCGGTTGGTGATGGCGACGACATCGAAGCCCGCGGCGTCATAACCGAAGGTCGCGGAGTACCCGAGCGGATCGGTCATGCGGGTGGGTTTGCCGAGCGAGTTGAACGCGAAGGTGGTGCGTTCGCCGGCGGCGTTGACGGCGGCCGTGACGAGGCCGAGCGCGTTGTACTGCCAGCGTTGTTCGCGGCCGCCGAACGAGACGAGATTGGTGAGGTTGCCGCGGCTGTCGTATCCGAATCGCATGGCCTGTCCAAGCGCGTTGGTTGCCGCCGCGATGCGGCCCTTGGCGTCGTAGCCGCGGGTTTCGACCGTGCCGTCGTAGTTCACGCGCCGCAGCAGGCGCCCGTGTGGATCGTAGCTCATGCGCATCGTGCAGCCGCCGGGGTTGGTGACGGTCGTCGCCCAGCCGTTGCTGTACGAGGTGAGCGTATAGCGGTCCGTGGGGTCCTTGACCTGCGTGGTCATTCCGTTGCTGCTGTAGTAGATCCAGAATCCGCCGGTCGGATCGTCACGCCAGACCGCGCGGTTGTCCATGGGCTGGCTCATCGCGTAGTAGTAATTGGTGCGGCCGAGCGCGTCCGCGACCGTTGAAATCCGCGTGTACGTTCCTGCCACGCTGCCGGTCTCCCAGGTGAAGGTCCACGTCCGGCCCTCGGTGGACATGTTCGTCATGTAGTGCTGGGCGTTGTAACGAAAGAGGGTTGTGTTGCCGGCCGCATCGCGGCTTTCGACAAGATTCTGGTTCGCGTCGTAACGGTACGCGCAGGCCGCGCCGCCCGGCACGATCACGTTGGTGCAGCGGCCCTGTGCGTCGTACTGGAATCGGGTTGAGCGGCCGACGGCGTCGGTGATGTTGGTCAGGCGCGTGCCGTTGTAGCCGAGCGTCACCCGGTTCGAATTGCCGTCCTCGATGCGCACCAGCGGAATCCAGGCATCGCGCACATCGGCGCTTTCGTAATACCACGTGTCGCCGGTCCGGGGATCGAACCACTCGTAGACCCAGACGCCGCGGGCCGTGTCGTTCGTGCGCCGGAAGCGGCGCGTCTCGCCGGGCGGCACGACATAGTCGCCGTCCCATGTGACGAGCGGAGTGACGGAATCCGACGAGCGCGCGCTCGTGTTGGTCACGTAGTACACGGGGATTTCTCCGCCCGCCTGGTTCGTGTCGATGCTGCCCGGCGGAACGCCGTAGTACATCGCCTGGCCGGAGCCGCCGTAGCGGGAGACGGTCAGGTACGAGCCGGAGAGATGGGACTCGGCGGAGAACGTCCAGCCGCGTCCGAACATGCCCGTCGCCGCGGGGTTCGCGTTCCATGTGCGGGTGAAGGTGAGGTCGGGGCCCGGGCTGGAGTAGGCGTAGTCGGTGTCTTCGACGAGGAGGTTCAGTGTGCACGTGTTGATGCGGAAGCCGGGCAGGCCCATCGGCACGCACCCGCCGCAGCCCTCGGGTTTGTGGAACTTCACCGGCGGCTCGAAGCCGGTGTATTCCGGCAGGCCCATGAGCCATTCCCAGTAGCCGATGGCGAGCGCGTCTTTCGGGATGATGTAGATGTACACGAATTTCATGTCGCGGATGTCGGGCCAGTAGTTCGTCTGCGAATCAAGGGTGGCCGAGAGGATTTCAATCTGGCTGTACGTCCGGTTGGGCACAAAGGGATCGCGGTGTGTGAGATTGAGCACGGCGGGCGGCGACCCCTCCGCGTGCCAGACCAGGTGCGAGCGCCAGAGGCAGTGCGTGTAGGGAATGTCGATCCGGCCCTGCCGCTCAAGCGGGATCGAGTTGGAGAGCAGCTGGGTATTGGCCACGCTCATCGAAACGCCGTAGCTCATGTCCGGCTTCAGCGGCGCGGCGTAGGTGATCTGCGTTATCTCCGGTGTGTCGGACCGGCTGACCAGTTGAATTTGCGCGTCGGGAATTTCGGCGATCGACCACTGCACCGTGATGAGTCCGCCGGTGGAGGTCATGCCCGGGGCGATTGCGGGCACAAGGAGGACCAGCACGGCGACGATTTTCCAAGCGTTGGAAAAATGGCGGCGCGATTTTCCAAGGGTTGGAAAAACTGAACGGGATTTTTCCAAGGGTTGGAAAAACCGTCCCGCACACCACCTCGTCACGGCTTTGTACACGTTGACGCCCATGGTGAGAACAAGCGCCCGGCCCATTCCGGAAGCATGCCTCCTTGGGGCGTATTCTAGGAGATCGGGCGGAATCTGTCACGGTCATGCCGCGCTGGATTTTGGGGCGTTCCGGCCCTAGAGTGGGGCGCCATGTCGATTCTGCTCAAGAACCAGACGGCGGAGGAATTGCACGCGGCGCTGGCGTTGGCCGGCATGACCCCGCGTGCTGCCCGCATCATCCAGACCGCGGCGGTTCGCCGCAACGAATGGCCTGCGCCGCAGACCGGAATGTCCGCCGACTTGTTGGCGCGGGTGCAGGCGGCTGCGACGATTCCGAACCTGGAGGTGGCCGGCAAAACGGTTTCGCCGACGGATGGCTTCACGAAGTATCTCTTTCGCGGTGCCGACGGCGAGACGTTTGAGTCCGTACGCATTCCGATTCTCCACCGTCCGGAAGACCGGAAGCTCATCATCTGCGTCAGCTCGCAGGTCGGTTGCGCACTCGGTTGTGCGTTTTGTTTCACCGGGCGTATGGGTTTCAAGCGTAACCTCGCCGCGTGGGAAATTGTCGATCAGGTGCTGAAGATCCGCGATGACTCCGACCTGCCCGTGCGCGGTGTCGTCTTCATGGGCATGGGCGAGCCGATGCTGAATTACGAAGCCGTGATGACGGCGGCATCGATCTTGTCCGAGCCGTGCGGTATGGCCATCGATTCCAAGTCCATCACGATTTCGACTGCGGGCATTGTCCCCGGCATTCGCCGATTCACCGCCGAGCGGCGGCGGTTCCAGCTCATTGTCTCGCTCACGACGGCGAACGCCGCGCGGCGTGCCGAACTGCTGCCGGTGGAGAAAGCGCACCCGACACCGGACTTGATCGCGGCCCTGCGCGAGTATCACGCCGCCACACGGCGGCGCGTGACGCTGGCGTGGATCATGATGTCCGGCATCAACACCGGCGAGCGGGATGCGGAGGAACTGGCGGAACTCACCAGGGATCTGCCGGTGAAAATCGACCTCATCGACGTCAACGATCCGACCGGCCAATTCAAACCGCCGACGCGCGAGGAACTGAGCCGTTTCCGTGACGTGTTGCGGAAGCACGTCGGCGCGCCGGTGCTTCGCCGCTACAGCGGCGGGGCCGATATCTGGGCGGCCTGCGGAATGCTCGCAGGCAAGACCTGACCTGCGCGATTACGGCAGAAACGAGCAGATGTATTCGCAAAGGCCGGATTTGATCTCGATATCGAATCCGGATTTCGCCGGAACCTCGAAGACCTGGCCGCCGGAATAGGAATTCACCGCCGGCTTGCCGTCGAGTTTTACCTCGCACTGACCGGCGACGATTTCCATCCGCTCGGCTTTGTCCGTGCCGAAGTGGAACTTGCCGGGATAGATCAGCCCGAGCGTTTTCTTGCTGCCGTCCGGAAAGAGAATGCTGTGGCTGACCACCTTGCCGTCGAAATAGACATTGGCTTTGGCGATCGCCGTCACGCCGGGAAATTCAGTCGGTATGGTTTTCATGGGGCACCAGTTTCGAAATTCAGGGAAGGAAGTCAATCCTCCTTCGCCAAGGCTTCGGCGGATATGGGCAGGGCGAGATCCCTCACCCCGACGTCTCGGAGAGTCAGGGTTCGGGATGACAGAGGCGCGCTTCGCGATCGGGACGAGGAATCTCGTCGGCGAATCCTACAAACCTTCGAACAACGATAACTGCGTTGGTTGGGCGGGCGTGGCGGGGGTCTCGTAGCCGTCATCCGTCGGGAGGTCCGCAGCCTGCCGTGCTGCGACCGCCAGTTCATCACAGCGGGAGTTTTCCTTGTTGTCCGTATGTCCCCGCACCCAGATGAAGTTCGCATCGTGCAGCGCGCAAAGATCCAGCAGGATTTCCCAGAGGTCGGGGTTCTTTGCCGGATCCTTTCCCTTGTTGCGCGTCCAGCCATCCCGCCGCCATTGCTGCGCGTAGCCGCCGTTGATCATGTTCACAACATACTGCGCGTCGCTGTAGACGGTCACCTTGCCATGGGGCAGTTCCAGTTCGCGCAGGGCGCGGATGACGGAGAATAGTTCCATGCGGTTGTTGGTGGTCTTGAGGAACCCGCCGGAAAGCTCTTGCCGCTGCCCGTCGGCGATCAGGACGACGCCATAGCCGCCGGGGCCGGGATTGGCCTGGCACGCGCCGTCCGTGTAGATCGTGATATCGCCGGGAGACTTGAACATCGCGGGAGTATTGCAGAGTTGGCGGCGGGATCAATTTCCAAGCATCGGAAAATTCGTCCCTGACTCCGGGCGCTCAATGCAGTAACGTCCCCGGTCTCTCATGCTAACGATTTCTGGAATGACCAAGGCTTTTGGCGAGCGCGCCCTCTTCGAGGACGTATCGCTGCAGGTCGGCGACACCGACCGGATCGGGCTTGTAGGCCCGAACGGCGCGGGCAAGTCCACGCTCTTCTCGCTCATTCTTGGGCGGGACACGGCGGATGCGGGCGAGGTGTTGATGGATCGCAATCTCTCGATCGGGCATCTCCCGCAGGAGACCGCGCCGGTCAACGACGAGACGGTGCTGCAGTTGGCGACGGCGATCACGCCGGAGGTGGTGGAGCTTCAGCGGCGGATGAAGGAATTCGATGCGGGGCATGACACCGAGTCGCATGATTTTCACGAGGTACAGGCGCGGTTCGACGAGGTGGGGGGCTACCAGCTTGAGCCGCGGGCCAAGACGATCCTGCGCGGGCTGGCGTTTCGGGAGAAGGATTTCGACCGGCCGCTTCGCGCGATGAGCGGCGGCTGGATCATGCGCGCGCATCTCGCGCGGCTGCTCGTTCAGCAGCCTGACCTGCTGATGCTCGACGAGCCGACGAACCACCTCGACCTTGAGGCGCTGCAATGGTTCCAGGGTTACCTCAAGACATACCCCGGTTCGATTCTGCTGATCTCGCACGATCGCGAGTTTCTGAACCAGCTCGTCGGCAGCATCGTGGAGATTCGCCAGAGCCGGCTGATTCGCTACCGCGGCAACTACGACGAATATCTTCTCCAGCGCGCGGCACAGGAGGAGCAGCAGCTCGCGGCCTACAAGGCGCAGCAGAAGAAGATCCAGCAGCTCCAGGAGTTCGCCGACCGCTTCCGGGCGAAGAATACGAAGGCTGCGCAGGCGCAATCGAAGCTCAAGCAGATCGAGCGGATGGACAAGATCGAGGCGCCGGAGCGGGACAACCGGGCGATCAGGTTCCGGTTCCCGCAGCCGGTGCGCAGCGGGCACCGCGTCATCACGCTGAAGGACATTCATCACTCGTACGGCGAGAATGTGGTCTATCGCGGCATGCATTTCGAGGCCGAGCGTGGCCAGCGGCTCGTGCTGGTCGGTCCAAACGGCGCGGGCAAGTCCACGCTGCTGAAGCTGCTGGCGGGCGTGCTGCCGGTCCAGTCCGGCACGCGCGAACTGGGCCTGCACGTGAAGGCAGGCTACTATGCGCAGCACCGCGTCGAAATGCTCCAGCCGGGGCGCACGGTGCTGGCCGAAGCGTTGGACACGCCGCGGCAGTTGTCGGAAGAATTCGCGCGCACGGTGCTCGGCTCATTCCTGTTCACCGGCGACGACGTGTTCAAGCAGGTGTCGGTGCTCAGCGGCGGCGAGAAGAGCCGGCTGGCGCTGGTGAAGCTGCTGCTTGATCCGCCGAATCTCCTGCTGATGGACGAGCCGACCACGCACCTGGACATGACCAGCATCGACGCGCTGATTCGCGCGTTGGAGCCGTTCGAGGGCACGCTCATCTTCATCAGCCACGACGTCTACTTCATTCGCAAGCTGGCCCGGCAGGTGTTGCACGTCGATGCCGGGCGGCTCACGCCCTATCACGGCGATTACCAGTACTACCTCGACAAGGCGGCGGTGCAGGCGGCGTGCGCAGCGGGGCTGCCCAAGCCTGCCAAGCCGCCGGAAGAGAAGTCGAAGAAGCGGCTCGAGGCTGAAGCGCGCCAAGCGCGCTCGCGCGAGCGGCGCGGGTTGGAGAAGGAAGTCGACAAACTCGAAGCGGAAATCGCCCGGCTGGAACTTAAGCAGAAGGAGTTCGCCACCGAGCTCGAGAATCCCGCGACCTATGACCAACCCGGCCGTGCGGTCGCCGTGAACCGCGAGCTTCAATACGTTACCGAGGATCTCGAACGCGCGACCAAGGAGTGGGAAGCCGCCGCGTCGAAGCTGGAAGCGCTGCAGTAGCCTTTCGCCTGACCACCTATCCTGCACGAGAACGGAATCTTGACATGCATGCATGACTCGTGTAGTCATGCATACATGAAGACGATTACTCTGACGGACGAGGCCTATGAGCGGTTGCTCTCCTGGAAGGGTGCCTCCAAGGAATCGTTTTCCAAGGTGGTGCTGTCGGTCGTTCCTAAGAAAGGAACCTTGGGGCAGATGTTGGAAGACGTGAAATCCCTGCCGGCGTTGTCGTCGAGACAGGTCAGGGTGATGGAGGAGGCCGCAACCTGGGGCAGGAAGCCTGAGACGCTGAAGGACAAATGGACCTCCTAGCTGACACCACGTTCCTGATCGATCTATGGCGGGAGCAACGCGCCCCGGGTTCCGCCACGAGTTTCGCCAAGCGGAGCGCGGACCTTGCGTTGGGATTGCCCTGGGTTGTTGTGGGGGAATTCCTCAGTGGAGGAGTGCTTGCCGGGCAGGATGGAGAACTCCTGGACGCTTTTGTGCAGCGCTATTCCATCATTCATTCCACGGATCGTATCGTGAACAGCTATGCGCAGATCTTCGCCTCTGTTCGAAAGGAGAGGATTTCCATGGGGCCCAACGATCTCTGGATTGCGGCATGTGCGGATGCTCTTGATCTTCCCTTGGTCACGCGGAACGCGGCGGACTTTGAGGTGGTATCATCCATTCGTGTGTTGAGTTACAAGGACGGGGGTCTGTGAACGGGAGGTGGCCATGAAGCGATGGATACTGTGCATGTGCCTGATGGGGATGTTGGCTGGGACGTCGTGGAGCGAGGAGAATGCAGCGCCTCCGCCGAAGGAAGAGAAGAAGGGGCACAGTTTTGGCCACAAGGTGTTGTTCTATCTGCCCAACCGCGCGTTCGATCTTTTTGACATGGTGCGACTGCGTCTTCGCCTCGGACCGGGGTTGGCTGTTGGCGTGCGCGCGACGGAGCCTCTCAGTGCCTACCTGGGTTCCTATGTCTCGGTGTACGGCGGTTTGCCCGGGCCCCGGCAAAGGCGTGGGATTCCGATTCCTGTCGGCTTTGAAAGCTACAACGGGGCGACGTTGAGCGTTGTTCACGCGGCCACCGGGGTGGGGCTCGGCCCGGACTACTCCCCGACTGAAATCGGCGGCAGCCTGCACCTTCTTATCATCGGCGCAGACGTGGATGTGGATCCGATGGAGGTCGTCGACCTGCTCGTGGGCTTCTTTGGTTTCGACCCGCGCCACGACGATTTCTGACGCACCTCTCGAGGAGTCGGCGAATTCATATTTGGGCCTGTTTCGGGCCTAATTCGTTATAGTAAAGCGCTTGACGTTCGTGTCTGGGCGGGTTAACTATTATCTCATCCCAATTTCATAGTGGAGGGTGTGGCGATGAGAAAGCTATTCATCGTTGCCTTGTTTGTGGTTTGTGTGGCCGTGACTCACGCGTCGCTGTTGGCTTCCGACAACGCAAGCGATGCTGCCTATAACAACGGTTGGACGAATGGTGCTGACGGCGGGACGGGATTTGGCGCCTGGACACTGAATGCGGCGGCCAACGCCGGGTACTTCGTCGGCTCTTCGGTCAACAACGGAACCTTTCCCAGCGGTGGCATCGACACGTCCGGAGGAAAGTCGTGGGGTTTCTACGCGAATAGCGGTTCGTCGGCGCACGGCTACCGGCAGTTTGAAGGCGGGGCGCTTTCGGTCGGACAGTATTTCATGATTGATTACGACAACGGCTGGCTTGGCGGTGGGTCGAGCGTTGGCTGGGGTCTCCAGAATGCCAGCGGCGAGAATCTGTTTGAGTGGTACTTCGCGGGTGGTGATTCCTTCTACACGATCAACAAGTATGGGGGCATCGGCGCCAGCAGCAATGGATGGACCGATGGCGGCTTGAAGCTTCAGTTCGGTTTGGTCAGCACCACGAACTTCTCATTGTCGGTCATTCAGGGTACGCAAACCAACACCTACAGTGGCTCGCTTCTCGCTCCGGCCGATCAAGGCATCCAGCAGGTGCACGTCTGGAACTACAACGCAGGGTCCGGCCAGAACTACGACGCTTTTGTCAACAGCATGCAGGTGGTTCCGGAACCGTCCGCGATTATCCTGACACTGCTGGGCGCGGGCATGCTCCTCGGGCTTGTGCTCAAGATGTTCTGACGCCGGCTCAAATGCCTGTCAGCGATGGCTCGTCGAGCAGCGTCGGCTTGCTTTCCAGAAATGCGAGCGCTGTTTCCCTTGCCGCATCGAGCGTCGGCGCGTTGGACACGGCGGCCTGAAATCCGTGGCCGAACGTAAAGTTCCGCGCGTAGTACTTGGTGAACAGCTTGATCCGTGAGATGGCGACTTCAGGCGCGAAATCCTCGAGGATGTTGTCGAACATGCTCGTCCAGACCTTCGTATAATCCACGCTTGCAGGCTTGTTCCAGCCCGCGAAAACCCATGGCTGGGCGATGGCCATGCGCCCGATCATCAATCCTGCAGCGGGCTTGAACAGCTCCGGATTTTTGCGAAGGATGGCCGATCCCATGATGTCGCCGTTGGCGATGATGGGGATGCGTGTGAGCGATGCAGCCCACGCGAGATGCTCATGCCGCGCGCGTCGCTTGAACTTGTCCTCGAAGAAACGCGGATGAAGAACGACGGCATCGACACCGTTATCTTCGAAGCATTTCATTCTCTCCGTGAACCGTTCCTGCCAGCCGTCGGCGTCGCGGCCCAATCGGATCTTCACGGTAAGCAATCCGGGCCAGCAGCGGCGGACGGTTGCAAGCACGGAGGTCAGCGCGGGCAGGTCCTCGAATAGACTGCTGCCGGCGTCGAGGTTGCGGATCACGGGCGCGTGGCAGGCGAGATTGATATCGACGCCGTCGGGGCCTATTTCTGCAAGACGCGAGATGATTCGCTCGATCGGGTCATCCTGGCGGAGCATCAACTGGTAGATCAGGCGATGCTCGCCGGGGCTTCTGCGGAGATAGGGTGAGCAACGCGGGTCCTCGCGCAGGATCTGTTTCGCCGCGAGCATTTCGGTCCAGAATCCGCCGCAGCCGCCAAAGTTGGCGACGACGCGCCGAAAGGCGCTGTGCGTGAGCCCCGCCAGTGGCGCGCAGAACAGCGCGGGGTTGAACGTGACTCCGCGAATGGTTGCTTCCTTGAACATCGATGGCCCCATCAATAGCAGAAAAGCCGACATGTTGCGCCATATCCTGCGATTCTTGCTTGTGCCCCAATTAGCTTGTGTTTTTGGGATAAAATGCAGATAAGTCTCCATTGAGAGCGGTTGCAGTAACGGGGGGCTGTTCCATGTGTTCCAAGCATTTCATTGCACTGCAGAAGGTGGCGTTTCTGCTGGGCTCCTTTCTGCTGGCCGGGACGGCCTTGTCAGCAACGCTGCATGTAGATGCCGCAAACCCATCCTGCGACAACGTGGAGGGCGCACCGTACTGCTCTCTCCAGTCGGCGATTGACGCCGCGACCCCGGGCGACACGATCATCGTCAGCAATGGCGTCTACGCCGGCGAGATCGTTGTGAACAAGCCGCTGACGATCGAGGGCTCAGGCGATACGAGGCTGGCCGGCAGCGCCAACCAGCGCGCGGTGTTTGTCCAAGCTGGCCATGCGGTGACGCTTCGCAATGTGATCATCGTAAACGGCGATAAGGACATCGGTGGCGGCATCCTAAATGAAGGCACCCTGACGATCATCGACAGCACGATCGTGAGCAACACGGCAAACGGGAACCTGACGCAGGTGACCGGACGTGGCGGCGCAATCTACAACGCTGCGACGGTCAGCTTGGAGCGCTGTGTCGTGGAGTGGAACCGGGCGGTGGGCGACTACGGCTACGGCTATGCGTCCCGCGGCGGTGCGATCTACTGCACGGCCAATGCCACCCTCGTGATCAGCAACAGCACGATCCGTGACAACACAGCGGACAGGACCGGCAACACCAGTATCCGTGACGGTGTGGATGGCTACGGTGGGGGCATTTGTGCCGAGGGCTACACGCTCCTCGTGGACTCGACGGTTGCCGGCAACACGGCGTGCGGATCGTATGGCTACCGCTACGGCGGCGGCTCGTACGGCGGCGGTATTCACAACCAGGGCACGCTGATCATCCGCAACTGCACGATCGCGAGCAACGTCGCGGACCTGAGCCTGACCCGCGCCTACTACGGCGGCGGTGGCGGCGCGATCTATAACACGGCGACGGTCATCGTGGAGCGTTCCTCGGTGGAGTACAACCGGGTGTTCACGGACTTCAATAGCCTGGGGTTCGTGGTTCGCGGGGGCGGGATCGGCTGCGCGGCCGGCACCACGCTCGTGATCAGCAACAGCGTGATTCTCGGGAATATGGCCGAGGGAAGTCCGGGTTCCCGTCCTCAGATCGGTGGTGGGGGTATTTGCTCCGAGGGCGGCACGCTCCTCGTGAACTCGACAGTCGCCAGCAATACGGCGTACGCAGTCGTCGATGCGAGCGGCGCGGCGTACGGGGGTGGCATCTACTCCCTGGGCACGCTGGAGATTCTGAACTGCACGATTGCGCAGAACTACGCCCACGCCGGGGGAACTCCGAGCGGTTACTCTGCTGCCCAAGGTGGCGGCGTTTACGCGCTGAATCGCTCCGTCACCCTCCGCAACACGATCCTGGCCGACAACCTCGCGACCTCCACCCAGCCCGACTTGTACGGAACGGTCAACTCACTCGGCTATAACCTCATCGAGAGTTTCTGCACCATCACCAACGTCACCGCGTCGGTGATTACCGGAACGGATCCGTTGCTTGCGCCATGCCGGTCGTACGGTGGCGCGCGCCCCGCGTTCCTTCTCCGGCTCGGCAGCCCGGCGATTGACCACGGCGGCGCGGGCGGCCCGTCCGCCGACCAGCGCGGGGTCCCGCGCCCCCTGGACTTCGACGGTGTCGCGAACGCCGATGACGGTTCTGACATCGGCGCCGTCGAGTTTGACAATCGTGATTTGGATTCGGACGGGATGTTCAACGACTGGGAGTTCCAGAACAGTCTCAACCCAACCAACGCGGGAGACGCCACGCAAGACCCGGACGGCGACGACCTGAACAATCTGGCGGAGTTTCAGCATGTGACCGATCCCGGAAACTCCGACACCGACGGCGACGGCATGGGGGACGGTTGGGAATCGCTGTACGCCTTCAACCCGACCAACGCGGCTGATGCACTGGAAGACTTGGACGGTGACGGCGCGCTGAATCGCGACGAGTTCATCGCGGACACCCATCCGACGAACGCGGCATCGAGGTTCGTGCTCAGCATCGGCTGGACGGCGACGCAGAACGTGTATTGCCTGTCTGTGCCGTCCTCCACCGCGCGGCAATACCTCTTGCAGTACAGAACGAACCTGGAGAGCGGCGCATGGAATGATGTGGCGGCCGAGACCGCCGGCAACGGCGGCACGTTGTCCGTGAGCTCGACCAACACGTTGTTCTGCATCTACTACCGCGCGAAGGTGCGGAAGCCGTAGCGCCTGAATCTGGGCTGCGCTGAACCCGGGGGCCGCGGCAGAGATGCCACGGCCCCCGTTGTGTTTTCATCACGGCAGCAGGGTCCACAGCTCCCGGGCCAGGATCCGCATGCCGGTCTCCATCGACGCGTCGTCCGCGTGCGTGAAGTTCAGCCGCATGGTGTTGAACTCCGGCCGGCCGGGGTAGAACGAGCGGCCTGGCGCAAAGGCCACGCCGTGCCGGATCGTCGCCGCCAGCAGCTCATCGGCCGACACGGCCTCGGGCAGCGTGACCCAGATGAACATGCCGCCCTGCGGCGTCGTGTATTTTGTGCCGGGCGGGAACAGCGTCCGGATCCAGTGAAGCATCCGGTCGCGCTGATGCCGATACGCCTCGCGCAGGCCGGCGATATGCCGGTCCATGTCGAGGTGCGTCAGGCATTCGTAGAGCACCCGCTGCGTCAGGTCGCTGGAGCAGAGGTCGGACGCCTGCTTGGCGACGGTCATGTGCCGCAGGATTTCCGGGCGCGCGTAGGCCCAGCCCATACGCAGGCCGGGCGAGAGCACCTTGGAAAAGGAGCCCATCAGCACGGCGGACTGCTCCGGGTCGCGGAGCACGGGCCGCTCGTCCTCTCCCTCAAACCGCAGTTCGCGGTACGGGTCGTCTTCCACGAGCACCGTGTCGTACATGCGCAGCAGGTGTGACACGGCACACCGGTTCTCTCCCGAGTAGCTCAGGCCTGTCGGGTTCTGGAAGTTCGGCACCAGGTAGATCAGCTTCGGCGACCAGCGTTCCAGCGCTTCGGCCAGCAGGTACGGATCCATGCCGTCGCTGTTCAGGCGCACCGGCACGAACCGTGGCTGGTAGAGCTCGAACGCCTGGATGGCGCTGAGGTACGCCGGCGATTCCATCACCACCGGATCGCCCGGCTCGATGAACACCTTGCCGACAAGGTCCAGCGCCTGCTGTGACCCGTTCGTGATCAACACGTCATCCGGCGATGCAGTGATCCCGCGTCGTGGCAGGACATGCTCCGCCACGTATTCGCGCAGCGGGAGAAAGCCCTCGCTCGACGAATACTGAAGGGCGGAGGAGCCGTGATCCTTCAGGACGCGCGCGGCGGCCTCGGCGATGGTATCAACCGGGAACAGCCGGGGGCTGGGCAGACCTCCTCCGAAAGAGATCACATTGCGGCTCGAAGCCGCCTTCATGATCTCGCGCACGCAGCTCGGGCGCAGCGTGAGCACGCGTCCCGCGAAGCGGGTCTCAGTCCGGGTTGTGGTCATACGGCCCTCCTCTCCGTTCTCGATATGGCGTGGGTAGGGCGTGCTCTCCGAGCGCGCCGTATGTCACGCGGACGGCTCGGCGAGCCGTCCCTACCAAGTTGGTCTCAATCGCAATCCACACATTCTTCTTCATCTCGTTCTCCTTTGGGTTGGGGTTTCACTACACGCAGAAGGCCTTCCGGGTTTCCCCGGAAGGCCTTCAAACTGAAGTCAGTTATGGAAGACGCCTACGGAGAAGCCCCGGGGGCCGCGGCCAACATGGCTACGGCGACGGAGTTCTTCGCGCAGGAGATAATGGAATTGCAGAAAAAGCCCGTGCGCGGAAGCCGACGGCTTTCGCGTTCGCGGTGCGTAGATGTGTGACTGCAATTCATGTTCAGGCGATTAAATACGCCGATGGATCGGACAAGTAAAGCAGGATTGGATCAGGGCGCAGTCGCGGCAGCCGGGTAATGCGTCACGATGGTTGAGGGCTGGATGCGGTCTCCGAACCAGCGCACGCGCAAATCCCACGCCATGGCGAGGACCCTGGCGCCGAATCGGACGAAGCGTTCCTTGGCTTCGATGGGTCCAAGCTCGCGTCGCTCCTTTTCGAGGGCCAGCGCGCGCTGCCGTTCCGTCTCGTTCACTGCGCGCCGGGCGATGACGGGAAGAAGTTGTGAGTATTCCCGGGCTCGCGCGCGAAGTTGCTGGAATCGGGCTTCGGTGCAGGCATCTCTCGACTTCATGGCCGCCAGCGTGTGGTATCCGCGGAAAGAGGTTTCGATCATCCGGTAAATGGAACTGGAGTTGACCTCGAAGTCTTTCTGAAAGGCGTAATCGAGCCAGATTTTCGCCTCGCCGTCGGGGAAGGCCGGATGGTTCCAGTTCATCAGGTTCTGCCCATGCCATTCCTCGAACGGCACATCCGGGTTCAGCAGCCCGCGGGCCTTGTGGTCCTCGTAGAGTTGCGTCACGGGCATGCCGGTGTAGAGCATGAACTGGCAGAAGTCCGTCTGCAGGCCGACGACATAGTCAATCTCGCCGGCGATGTTGTCGGGCGTGTGATGTTCCATGCACATGATGGCCGAGCCGAGGACGGAGATGCCGTGGTCGCGCAGTTCGCGGACGAGGCGGGCGGCGTCGATGCCGGTATTCTTCGCGAAGAGCTTCTCGGTGTTGGGCGATTCGAACCCGATCCAGACGAAGACCACGCCGAGCCGCATCATGTTCTCGACGCCGAAGGCGGTGATCGCCTCGGCCGAGGATGAAATGTAGAAGCGGAACCACCGCTGATGTTTCTCCATCAGCGCCAGCAGATCCAGCGCGCGGGCGCGGTCCTTCAGGAAGTTCTCGTCCATGATGTAGAACTCGGGCGTGCCGCGTGCGTCGGCGATCCGGCAGCATTCTTCGAAGACATCCTTGCCGGTGCGGAGGAACGAGACATAGGCCTTCTCAAAGAAGTGCGATGTGCAGCAGAAGTTGCATCCGTTTACGCAGCCGAGGCCTGGCACGAGTACGCTCGGCGTCGCGCCGGGGATCGGGATGCCGAAGATACTGCCGTACTCGCTGCTCGGCATGATGGGGTGTGTGATCGGGGCCTCGGTGTCCTGACCGAGAAATTGGCGCATCCAGCGGATGCCTTCCCCGCGGGCGACATGGTCGCATTCGATCAGTTTGTCGACGCCCTCGATGGCCGCGCCGTGTCCACCGAGGACGATGACGGAATCGGGCGAGTGGAGCCGGATCAGCCGCGCCATTTCGCGGGCCTTCAGAAAATTGGGGGTGATGAACGAGATGCCGATGATGTCGTAGTGGTTCCGGAGCTCGCGGATGAAACGCTCCTTGGAAGGGAAGTCGAGGATCGTGGTGTCGGCGTGGATGTTGGCGGCAATGAAGTAGAGGCCGAACGAGCGGTGATGAAATCGCAATGAAGCCGGTCCCTGGATGCGGGTGACCTGGTTGTGGTAGAGCTCCATGAGATTCTCTTTGCGCCCGTATTCGTCGTCCACGCCATACGGTCCAAAGACTCCGCAAAGAAGGACGCGGGGGACCTGGCCCGAGAAACTTCGTGCCTTGCGGTCTGCGCTTTCGGGGTGTGATGCCTGTTGCATGAACGCCTTCCGTGGTGAGCCCACGCGGATAGAGTAACCCGTCGATGCGGCTTATTCAATGCGGCTGTCGGGTTTGTCCGCCGGCAGCACGAGATTGAGGATGACGCCGAGGAGTCCCGCGAGGCCGATGCCGCTCAACGTGAGGCGGCCGCAGCAGAGCTCCATGTCGCCGATGCCGGCGACGAGAATAACCGCGGCAATCACGAGGTTGCGTGGGCGAGACATGTCCACATTCCCCCTGATCAACGCGCCGACGCCGATGACGGCGATCATGCCGAAAAGCAGGATAAGGATGCCGCCCATGACCGGTGTCGGGATGGTCTTGAGCAGGCCGCCGAGCTTGCCGACGAAGGCGAGGAGAATGGCGGTCACGGCCGCAATGCGCATGTAGACCGGGTCGAACGCGCGGGTCAGCGCGACGGCGCCGGTGACTTCGGAGTAGGTCGTATTGGGCGGTCCGCCGAGCAGCGCTGCGAGCGAAGTGGCCAGCCCGTCGCCGAGCAGGGTCCGGTGCAGGCCGGGGCTCTTGATGAAGTCCTTGCCGGTCACCGACGAGATCGCGAGGATGTCGCCCACGTGTTCGATGGCAGGGGCGATCGCTACGGGCAGCATGAACACGATGGCCGTCCACTCAAAACGCGGAATGGCGAACGAGCCGTTGGCTACGGCGATATCCCAGGGGTTGGAAATCCACGCCGCGGAGTAGACCGCCGAGAAATCGATCACGCCCATGAAGAACGCGAAGACATAACCGACCGCGATGCCGCAGAGGATGGGGATGACGCGGATGAGCCCCTTGCCGAACATGACGGCGATGATGGCCGTGGCGAGCGAGATGGTGGAGAGGAGCATTGCGCGCGCGTCCATGCAGCCGGACCCGTCGAAGCTGCGCGCCATGCGCACGGCGACGGGCGCGAGCTTGAGACCGATCACCATGATGACGGGCCCGGTGACGATCGGTGGCAGGTATTTCTTGATCGTGCCGATGCCGCCGAGCCGGACGCCCGCGCTGAGGAGCGTGTAGACCAGCCCCGTGCATATCAGCGCGCCGAGCGTCGCAGCCACGCCAAACGTTTTCATGCCATATTGAATCGGCGCGATGAAGGCAAACGAGCTGGCGAGGAAGATGGGGATCGTTCCGCCGGTGATGAGTTGGAAGAGCAGGGTACCTGCGCCCGCGGTCAGGAGGGCCAATGATGGATCGAGCCCGGTCAGCAGGGGAACCAGCACGAGTGCACCGAAAGCGACGAAAAGCATCTGCACGCCAAGAATAGTCTTCTGCACGGGAGAGACAACATCCATGACCGGGCCTCCTTGCGCCTGATCTTGCCGACTCCGGCCGCAAAATCAACACGACAGTTCAGGCACGGGCTGCGTCGGTCAGATTGTGCGACTGGGCCGTGGGGTCCCAGATCACCTGGTTCTTGTAGGGGCAGTTTCCGCAGTACGGGATGCTGTCGATGTCGGTCTTGTACTGCCGGCGGAATGCCCGTGCGGTCGCATTGTTCCAGCACTCCGTGAGCGGCGTGGGATCGTCGAGGCGCGCGAGTATGTGATTTCGTTCCAGATCGAATTCGCATGGGACGATGACGCCATCGGCAAACACGTGCGCGCGACGCCACGGCCGGTAGCAGTAGAAGGGGCGTGGGATGTCCGTTACCTGGTCCGAGGTTTCGTTCATCGCATAGCGCTGAAACTGCGCAAGGGTCGGGAAGTCCGGATTGCGGCCGCCCTTGCGGTAATCGCACAGCGTCTTGTAAGAGACAATATCTACGCCGAGCTTTTTGCCCGTTTCCAGAAACTCGTCCACCTGGTGCTGGTTGTGGCGCATGACCAACATGCGCATGTTGATCAGCGGGCTCGACAGGCCCAGCCGTTGTTTCGTTGCCACCAGCCGCCGGATGTTGTCGAGGACGAGTTCCAGCCGTCCGCCGATGCGGTACTTGCCGTAGGTCTCCTGGTCGAGTCCGTCCACGGCGACGATGAGCTGTGACAGGCCGCACCGGACGAGTTCCTCCAGTTCGGCGTCATCCATCTTCACATTGCCGTTGGTGCTACAGATGACGACGATGTCCTTCGCGCGGGCGAGGCGGATCATGTCGTACACCTTCTTATTAAGGAGAGGTTCGCCCCAGCCCCAGAGCCAGATCACGGTCAGGTAATCGCCAAGCTCGTCGATGATCCGGCGGAACATCTCGAGCGTCATGTAGCGAGATTGGGCCTTGTGTGCCGGGTCGTTGGTCCAGCAGCCGGTGCAGTTGAGGTTGCAGAGATCCGTGGGTTCGATCATCAGGCCGGTCGGCTGGGACCACACGCGTTCGCCGCGCAGGAGGTGGTCCACGCCGGCCTTGAGCAGATTCCATTTCCGTCGGGCGGGTACGTGGCGGATGTTCCAGACCTTGCCCTCGCAGTAGAACGACAGTTTCGAGCGCAGCAGGAGGTGCAGCATCGCGCGCAAGCCGAACTGATTCTTGGGATAGACGCCGGTCTTCCTCATGGATGGGGCATCATACCTCATGCCGCGGGCACTGCAATTCGGGAACGACGTTCATGCTCGTGCTTGACGCTGGGGCGGCGCTTTGATACTTACGCGCACCCATGGGACAACAACTCAGAATTCGTGGTAAGCGGGCAGCGCGCAAGCGACGTGTGAAGAGGCAGAAGGCCGCAAAGCGGGCCCAAAGCCAGAAGAAGAAAGTCGCTGCGCCGGCTCAGCCTGCCACCTGATCCTCCTCGGGTCGTTCAGGAATCGTTGATCACGCGGGCTCACCCGCGTCGTCGCCTGTTTTTTCCAATGCTTGGAAAAACGGGCCGCACTTTTTCCAACCCTTGGAAAACTCCCGATTTCATTTCGTCTTTACCCTCTTTGGTGCGCTGGCTAGACTTGGGGGGCTGTGAATAGCGATACAAAAAGCCTGCCGAAGGGCGCATGGGTTGATCTCGTGCGCTGCATGCAGCTTTCCCGACTGATCGAGGATCGGCTGGTGCGGCTTTACCACCAGGGCCGTATCTTCGGCGGCGTCTACACCGGCATTGGGCAGGAAGCGGTGGGCGCAGCTACGGCGATGGCTTCCGGCAAGAATGATCTTCTTTCCCCGCTGATTCGCGACATGACCGTTCACCTCGCGCGCGGGCAGACCGCGCTCAACATTTTCCGTCAGTATCTCGGCCGTGCGACCGGACCGACGCGTGGTCGCGACGGCAACGTGCACCACGGCTCTGCTGCGCAGGGCGTTTATGCGATGATTTCCCATCTCGGCGCGATGCTGCCGGTGCTGGTGGGCGGCGTCATGGCGCGCCGGCGGCAGGGGCGCGATACCATCGGCCTTGGCTATATCGGTGATGGCGCGACGAGCACGGGCGATTTTCACGAGTCGGTCAATTTCGCCGCCGTGTTCGACGTCCCCGTGATTTTCGTCATCGAGAACAACAAGTACGCCTACTCGACGCCCAACAGCACGCAGTTCCGCTGCGCGCGCCTGGCCGACCGCGCGGCGGGTTACGGGATCGAGGGCATCACGACGGACGGCAATGACGCCATCGCCCTGCATCTTCTCGCGCGCGAGTTGATCGCATCGATCCGTGCCAAGCCGCGGCCGATTTTGCTGGAGTGCGATACGCTTCGCATGCGCGGCCATGGCGAGCATGACGACAGCTCCTACGTGCCGAAGGAATTGAAGGAACACTACGCGGCCCGCGATCCGCTCCGGCTCATTCGTGATCGGCTGGTGAAGGACGGCGTGGCGAAAGCTGCGGAGTGGGATGTTTTGGAACGGGACTGTCTGGCCGTGGTGGATCGCGCCTATCACGAGGCGCTCGCCGACCCGCGGCCCGATCCATCCACTCTCACGGAGGGCGTCTATGCCGATGCGTGAGATCACCTATTTGGATGGTATCAGCGAGGGGCTGCGCCGCCTGATGCGCGAGCGGCCCGATGTCGTGATTTACGGCGAGGATGTCGGCAAGTTTGGCGGCGCGTTCAAGGTCACGCTGGGGTTCCAGGAGGAGTTTGGAGTCGAACGCGTGTTTGACACGCCGATCAGCGAATCGGCCATCTTGGGCTCGGCGATCGGCATGGCGACGCAGGGTTTGCGGCCGGTGGTGGAACTGCAGTTCGTGGATTTCGGTACGACGGCGCTGCATCACATCCTCAACAACGCGGGGACGACACATTATCGGACGGGCGTGCCGGTGCCGATGACCGTGCGGGCGCCGTGCGGTGGCGGATTCGGCGGCGGACCGTTCCACTCCGAGGAGCTGGAGGCGATCTTCTGCAACATGCCCGGCATCAAGGTGGTCTATCCGGCGTTTCCGTCCGATGCGCGCGGATTGATCTATTCCTCGGTACTCGACCCGAATCCGGTGATCTTCCTTGAGAACAAGTACCTCTATCGGCACGTGAAGGAACTGGTGTCGGAGAAATTCGAACCCATTCCTCTGGGTGCGGCGCGCGTTTGCCGGGCCGGCCGGGACGCGGTGATCCTGACGTACGGCGCGATGGTGCATGAATCGCTTCGCGCGGCGGAGCGGCTGTCGGCGGACGAGGGGCACGAGGTCATGGTGCTCGACCTCCGCACGCTGAAGCCGTTCGATGCGGATGCCGTGCTGACCGCGGTGGCGGCGACAAACCGAGTGCTGATCGTTCACGAAGGGTGGCGGACGAACGGATTTGGCGGCGAGTTGGCCGCGCTCGTGGCGGACCGCGCGTTCCATCTTCTCGACGCGCCGGTACGACGTGTGGCGGCGCCGGATGTGCCGGTGCCGTTTGCGCCGGAACTCGAAAACGTCTACCGTCCGAACGCCGAGCGCATTGAGCAGGCGCTGGTGGATTTGATAGAATACTAACAAGGCGATGATTTCATGACACAGGTTTCCGTCATCATGCCGCAGATGGGGCAGAGCGTGGCCGAGGGGACGATCCTTCGCTGGCTCAAGAAAGTCGGCGAGGAAGTGAAGGCCGACGAAATCCTTCTCGAGGTGGAGACGGACAAGACCACCGTCGAAGTCGAGAGTCCTGCGGAAGGGCGACTGGTGACATGCCTGAAACAGGCCGGCGAGATTGCCGCGGCGGGGGAGACCATTGCGATGATCGAAGCGGAGGTTGCCCCGGCGGAAGCCCCGATGGCGCAACCGAAAGCCAACGCGCCGCACGGCGGCGCGGCGCAGCCCGAAGCGCGGCTGGTTCATGTGCAGGACCTCGATCCCTATCATAACAGCGCGCCGCTGCCCGAAATGGACCGCGACCGCTATTCGCCTTACGTGCTGCGGCTGGCGATGTTCAACAACGTGTCGCTGCAGGATCTGGAGCAGATCCAGGGCACGGGCCGGCAGGGCCGCGTGACGAAGAACGACGTGCTGCAGTTCCTCGCGCGGCGGCCGATTGCCGCGCCGACGGTGCAGGCGCTTGCGGGCAAGGAAGACCTTTCGACCTCGGATATGGCGGCGTTGGGCGAGGTCATGCCGATGAGCACGTTGCGGCGGACGATCGCGGATCATATGGTGCAATCCATCCGCACCAGCGCGCACGTGACCATGGTTCATGCGGTGGACCTGACGAACGTCGTGCTGTTGCGCGAGAGGATCAAGGATGAGTTCCTCAAGAAGTACAACGCGCGTATGACGTACACGGCGGTGATCCTGTTTGCCGCTTCCCGCGTGCTGAAGAAGTTCCCAAAGATCAACGCGTCGATCCACGGCACCAACATCATTTTCCGCAAGGACATCAATATCGGCTGCGCCGTGGCGCTGGCCGACGAATCGCTGGTGGTGCCTGTCGTCCGCAATGCGGACCGGTTGAGTTTTCCCGAGATTGCGCAGGAGTTGGCGCGGCTGATCGATATCGCGCGTCGCAAGCAGTTGAAGCGGGAGGACGTGGATAATGGCACGTTCACGATCTCCAACTTCGGGTCGTTCGGCAGCTTGATTGGTACGCCGATCATCAACCAGCCGCAGGTGGCGATTCTGGGTATGGGGGCGGTCCGCAAGGCGCCGGTGGTGGTGGACGGGCAGATTGCCGTGCACGATCAACTCTACCTCAGCTTCTCGTTCGATCACCGGATCATTGACGGCGACCTCGGCGGCCGGTTCCTGAACGAGATCCAGCAGGTCGCGGAATCGCTCTCCGAGGAAACGTTGAGCGTTCACGTGTTGTGAGCGGACCCGGCGGCCTGCGGGAAGATTTCAGCGGCCGCAACCATTCGGTACGTGACATCGTTCGCGGCCTCTCCTATGCTTTGAATCGACAGGGGTAACGCCATGATTCTGGTGGTAGACGACGACAAAGTTCTGACTCAGCTTCTGAAGACGCTGCTCGAAGATGCGGGCTACGAGGTCCACATCGCTCACGACGGCGAAACGGCCTACAAGCACCTCCGGGACCCCAAATGCCGCGGCATGCTCCTGGATATCCGTATGCCGGGCATCAACGGCGCCGAACTGCTCATGCTCATGGCGGCAGAGGGCATCAAGGTGCCCGTCATCGTCATGGCCGGGTTCCCGGATTTTGACGAAGAAGAGATGAAGCAGTTTCCCAATGTCAGGAAGCTCTTCCACAAACCGCTTTATCCCGAAGCCGTTCTTGCGGCGGTGCGTGAATACGCGCACAAGTAGAGCCCATCCGAGCGTTCTTGACCCGCTGTCGAATCCCCGCCATAACATGCTTTCATGATCATGAAACGTGTGCTGACCGTGGCCCTGACGTTGCTGCTGGCCGCCGGCTGCAAGCTTCCTTCTTCTTCCTCGTCCGCCCGCCGCTTCTCGCCCTATCGCGCGGGCGGCATTGTGAAGCCGGTCGTTGCGGTTTCCGATTTCGAGAACCTTGCCAGCCCTCCCGCGCAATGGAACCTGGGGCGTGGTATGGCGGACCTGCTGATCACCGAACTGCTGGATACGGAGAAGGTGACGGTGCTCGAGCGCAAGGATCTTGGTGACGTGGTCGGCGAGATCGTCCTGCAGGGCAAGGAAATCTTCCGGAAGGAAGGACGCGTGGAACGCGGCCGCCTGAAGAATGCCAAGTATCTGCTCCGCGGTGTGGTGACCGATTTCAGCGAGATGAGCCGCAAGTCCGGCAAGCTGGGCTTTCCCGGGTTCTCCCTGTTTGGCGGCAAGAATCGCGCGCGCGTGGCGATCAACATCAAGGTGTCCGATGTGGAGACCGGCGAGATCGTGGCGTCGGTCAAGGTCGAGGAGATCGTGTCGGCGGGCGGAGTCGGCGCCGAAGGCCGGTATAAGAATGTACAGTTTGGCGGCGATGCGTTCTTCCGGACGCCGCTGGGCAAGGCGACCGAGCGGGCAATCCGCGATGCCACGAAGCGGGTCCTACGCGAGCTGCCCGTTTCGCGCTGGACACCGCGCGTGGCCGAGGCGGGGCCGGACGGCGTGATCATCAACGGCGGCGAGGATGTGCGTCTTCGCGAAGGCAGCATCTTCCTCGTGCGCGAGGCGGGGCGCGATGTGACGGATCCGGAGACGGGCAACGTCATCGAGCGCGTGCCCGGCAAGGTCGTGGGTCGCATTCGGGTGGTCAGCGTGCAGCCACTGGCCGCGCATGCGGAGTTGCTGGAAGGCAAGGCTCAGCGCGGGCAGTTCCTTGTGCCTGTGGAGTGACGCGTTTCGGGTTTGGCGGCGCGCCGGGAACGCCGTATGATCGCCAAGTGATATCGGCATGATCGCATTTCTTCAAGGGATACTGGTGGAGAAAGAACCTACGCACATCCTGATGGATGTCGGCGGGGTGGGTTACGAGGTCTTCATTCCACTGAGCAGTTACGAGCGGCTGCCGGCGGTCAACACGGCTTGTCGCATCCTGACCTATGACCACGTACGCGAGGACGCGCACGTGCTTTACGGGTTCATGACCGCCGAGGAGCGGCGGATGTTTCTCCTGCTCATTGATGTCAGCGGGATCGGCCCGAAGCTGGCCATGACGGCGCTCAGTGGTCTTTCCGTACGCGACCTCAAGGCGTCCGTCGCGCAGGCCGATGTGAAGCGGCTGAGCGCGGTATCGGGCATCGGGAAGAAGACGGCCGAGCGGATTGTGCTGGAGTTGAAGGACAAACTTGGCGCGGGCGAGTCGATGGAAGCCGTGACCGGCGGTGCGGAGCCGACGGAAGAGAATCTCAGAATGAGGGATGCGATCCTCGCGCTGGTCTCGCTGGGTTACAAGCAGGCGGATGCGCAGGACTTGGTCCGGAAGGTGGCGGCGACGACGCCCGATGCCAGCCTGGAAGACTTGGTGCGCAAAGCGCTGGCGAAATGAACATATGACGGACCGATTCATAACGGACACGCTGAACAAGTCGGACACCGACTTTGACATCAGCCTGCGGCCGACGCTGTTCACGGATTTCGTGGGACAGAACAAGGTTCGCGAGCGGCTGGAGCTTTTTGTGGACGCGGCCAAGGGTCGCAAGGACGTGCTGGACCATGTCCTGCTTTCAGGCCCGCCGGGCCTGGGCAAAACCACGCTTGCCTACATTCTGGCCAATTCGATGAAGGTCAACATCAAGTCGACCTCTGGCCCCGTTATCTCAAAACCGGCGGACCTCGCCGGCCTCCTTACGAACCTCGAGCGCGGCGACATTCTATTCATCGATGAAATCCACCGCTTGCAGAAGTCGGTCGAGGAGTACCTGTATTCGGCGATGGAGGACTTTGTCATCGATATCATGATCGATCAGGGGCCGCACGCCCGGTCGGTCCGGCTGAACCTCCCGCGCTTCACGCTGATCGGCGCGACGACCCGGAGCGGCCTGCTGACGGCGGCTTTGCGCTCGCGGTTCGGGCTCAACACGCGGCTGGATTACTACGGGGCGAACGACCTGCAGTCCATCATCAAGCGGTCGGCCCGGATCGTGAACGTGGATGTGGATGAAGAGGGTTCGGCCGAAATCGCCAAACGCGCCCGTGGAACTCCGCGCATCGCCAACAATCTGCTTCGTTGGGTGCGTGACTACGCACAGGTGCGCGCGGACAACAAGATCACCAAACCGATTGCAGACAAGGCCTTGTCCATGCTCGATATCGACGAGCACGGGCTGGACGAAATGGACAAGCGCATTCTCGAAACCATCCTGCACAAGTTTGCCGGCGGCCCGGTGGGCGTCAACTCGATCGCGGTTTCCGTGGGCGAGGAGCCGGATACGATCGAGGAAGTGTACGAGCCGTTCCTGATCCAGGAAGGCTACCTGAAGCGCACGCCGCAGGGGCGGGTGGCGACCGAGCGGTGTTACGAGAAGTTCGGCCTGAGACCGGGGACGAAGCAGGGGGACCTGTTCTGAGCGTCGGCCCGCGGGGTTGACTCGGGCCGGTCTTGCCGATAGCCTGCCGCTGTTTTTCCGTTGGTCATCAGCAACAAAGGTGCAGTTATGGCAAAGCAGGGAAATAACGCAATCAGTCCGGCCCGCGCGGAAGATTATGCCGAGTGGTACCAGCAGGTCGTGCGCGCTGCGGAGTTGGCCGAGACCAGCCCCGTGCGCGGCTGCATGGTCATCAAGCCGTGGGGCTACGCGCTCTGGGAGAACATCCAGGACGTTTTGGACGGCATGTTCAAGGCGACGGGTCACGTGAACGCCTACTTCCCTTTGTTCATTCCGCTGAGCTTTCTCGAGAAAGAAGCGGAGCACGTCGAAGGCTTTGCGAAAGAATGTGCGGTGGTCACGCATCACCGGCTTGAAGCCGGGCCCGAAGGCGGGCTGGTGCCCGCGGGCGAACTCGAGGAGCCGCTGGTGGTCCGGCCGACGTCGGAGACCATCATCGGCGCGATGTACGCCAAGTGGGTGCAGAGCTACCGCGATCTGCCGCTCCTCATTAACCAGTGGGCAAACGTGGTTCGGTGGGAGATGCGCACGCGCCTCTTCCTGCGGACGACGGAGTTCCTCTGGCAGGAAGGGCATACCGCGCACGAGACTCGCGACGAAGCGTGGGAAGAAACCATCAAGATGCTCGGCGTGTATCGGAAGTTCGCCGAGGAATACATGGCCATGCCGGTCTACACGGGCGAGAAGACGGCCTGCGAGCGTTTTCCGGGTGCCGTGAATACCCTGTGTATCGAGGCGATGATGCAGGATCGGAAGGCTTTGCAGGCGGGTACGAGCCACTTCCTCGGGCAGAACTTTGCCAAGGCGTCCGGCATCCAGTTTCAGTCGCGCGCCAGCCAGACCGAGTTCGCGTGGACGACCTCGTGGGGTGTTTCGACGAGGCTCATCGGTGGCATGGTGATGACGCATGCGGACGACGATGGCATGGTCATTCCGCCGCGGCTCGCGCCGAGCCACGTGGTGATTTTGCCGATCATTCGAGCCGACACGGACCGCGAGGCGGTGCTGGGTTATTGCGAGAGCCTCGCCGCGGAACTGCGCGGGCAGTCGTATGACGGCAAGCCGGTTTGCGTGGTGCTTGATACGCGCGACATCAACGCCGGCGAGAAGGGTTGGAACTGGGTCAAGAAAGGCATCCCGCTGACGGTGGAAGTTGGCCCGCGCGACATCCAGTCGGGCAGCGTCTATGTGGGCCGTCGCGACAAGACGCGCAAAGAGCGGTACTCCGCCAAGCGCGAGGAATTCGTCGCGTCCGTCGGTGGCGTGCTTGAGGACATGCAGAAGAATCTCTTCAACCGCGCGTTGGCCTATCGTACGGAGAACACGCGAGAGATTGACGACGAGGCCTCGTTCAAGGCGTTCTTCACGCCGAAGAATGCGGAGCAGCCGGAGATTCACGGCGGGTTCGCCCTGTCGCACTGGTGCGGTGGCGCGGAATGCGAGACCAAGCTGAACGACACCCTTTCCGTCACCATCCGATGCATTCCGACGGACCATCAGAAATCCGGTCCGGGCCACTGCATTGTATGCGGAAAAGACAGCCCCGGCCGGGTCCTCTTCGCAAAGGCCTACTAAGCCGTAACGGCACACCCGACACGGAATGTGCGCCACAATGGCGCACTGTCGCGTATCTCGACTTCCGCCTTCAACAAATCGGATAATCTGCAAAACATTGATTAACAGGTATTTACATCTTAACAGTGTGACGTTGATGTCACACTTGGCATGGCAGTTGCTATAGTACAGGGGCAATTACTTTGTAGTGAGAGTGAAACTGAAAGTGAGGGGTTAAAACCATGTCCAAGGTACTCGGCATAGATTTGGGTACGACGAACTCGTGTATGGCGGTGATGGAGGGTGGCGAGCCGCTCGTCCTGGAGAATTCGGAAGGCAAACGGACAACTCCGTCGATTGTGGCTTTCACCAAGACGGGTGAGCGTTTGGTCGGTGATGCGGCAAAGCGTCAGGCTGTGACGAATTCGCGCAACACGATTTACTCCATGAAGCGTTTCATGGGCCGCAAGTTTGACGAGGTGCAGGAAGAGGCCAAGCGCGTTCCGTACAAAGTCGTGCGCGCGGCCAACGGCGATGCAGCGGTCGAAGTCGAGGTGGACGGGCAGACCAAGCAGTACTCGCCGCCGGAGATCTCCGGAATGATCCTGGCCAAGATGAAGGCCGACGCGGAAATGCGCCTCGGCGAGAAGATCACGCAGGCCGTCATTACGGTCCCCGCCTATTTCAATGACTCGCAACGGCAGGCGACGAAAGACGCCGGCCGGATTGCCGGCCTTGAAGTTCTCCGCATCATTAACGAGCCGACCGCGGCTTCGCTGGCGTACGGTCTCGACAAGAAGAAGGAAGAGAAGATCGCCGTGTACGACCTTGGTGGCGGCACGTTCGATATTTCCGTCCTCGATATCGGCGAAGGCGTTTTCGAGGTGAAGGCGACGAACGGCGATACGCACCTTGGCGGCGACGACTGGGACAACAGGATCATGGATTGGATTCTGGACCAGTTCAAAAAGGATCAGGGCATCGATCTCCGCAAACAGGCCGACGCGCTGCAGCGCATCAAGGAAGAAGCTGAGAAGGCGAAGATCGCTCTTTCCAGCGCCCAGGACTACGAAATCAGCCTGCCTTTCATCACGGCCGATGCAAGCGGCCCGAAGCACATCACCATGAAGTTGTCGCGGGCGAAGTTGGAGCAGCTTTGCGATGACCTGTTCGAACGCACCGTGCTTCCGGTTCAGAACTGCCTGCGCGATTCCGGCGTCAGCCTGGACAAGATCGATGAGCTGGTTCTCGTCGGCGGCATGACCCGCATGCCCCGCGTTGTTGAGACCGCACGCAAGCTGGTCAACAAGCCCCCGCACCAGGGCGTGAATCCGGATGAAGTGGTGGCCATTGGCGCCGGCATCCAGGGCGGCGTGCTCAAGGGCGAGGTCAAGGATGTGCTGCTGCTCGACGTGACGCCGCTGACGCTCGGTATCGAGACCTTGGGCGGTATCGCGACGCCGCTCATTGAGCGCAATACGACGATCCCGACGAAGAAGAGTGAAATCTTCAGCACCGCTTCGGACAACCAGACGACGGTGGAAATTCATGTTCTGCAGGGCGAACGGAAGATGGCCGGGCAGAACAAGTCGATCGGTCGATTCCACTTGGACGGCATTCCGCCGGCCGCGCGTGGCGTGCCGCAGATCGAGGTGACCTTTGACATCGATGCCAACGGCATTCTGCATGTCAACGCCAAGGACCTCGGTACAGGCAAGGAGCAGAAGATCACGATCACCGCGTCCAGCGGTCTCTCGAAGGACGAGATCGAAAAGATGCGGCGAGATGCCGAAGCGCATGCGGCCGAAGACGCAAAGATTCGCGAGGAGGCCGAGACGCGCAACAAGGCCGACAGCATCGTCTACCAGACCGAGAAGTTCCTCAAGGAGAACGCGGACAAGGTGTCGGCCGACAAGAAGGCCGGGGTCGAGACTGTCATCGCGAGCCTGAAGGACGCGATCAAGGCGCAGGATATTGAGAAGATGAAGTCGGGGATCGAGGCTGTGAATACTGCGATGCAGGCGTTGTCGGCGGAGATGTACTCCCAGGCGCGTGCGCAGGGACCCCAGGGGGGCGCTGCGGCCGGGGCGGGTGAACCGGCGGCGGGCCAGCAGGCCGGCGCGGGAGCACAGGGGGACAAGCAGGGAGACGTGATCGACGCCGATTTTGAAGTGGTCGACGACGACAAGAAAAAGAAGTAACGGCAGGGTGGTGCTCCGTCGCGGGACGGGGTGCCCCGCCAGCGTCCATGCGAAGGGATTCGCTGCGGCGCAGAGAGCCCTGTCCGAAAAATCGAGTACAACAAACAGAAGGAGGAGAGTGCTGCATGAAGATTCAACCGTTGGGTGACCGGGTGTTGGTCGAGCCTGTCAAGGAAGGCGAAGTCAAGAAGGGCGGGATCATCATTCCGGATACCGCGAAGGAAAAACCCCAGCAGGGCCGCGTTGTGGCGGTGGGCACCGGCAAGCTGGATGACAGCGGCAAGGTGATCCCGTTCAACGTCAAGAAGAACGACCAGGTCCTGATGCCGAAATACGGTGGCACCGAGGTGAAGATCGACGGCAAGGATTACCTGATCCTGCGCGAAGAAGACATCCTCGGCATCATCGAAGGCTGAACGCGTTAACGAACCAGAACAAAGGAGAAAGAACCTATGCCAGCTAAGCAACTGATATTTGAGTCGGAAGCGCGCCAGCTCATTCTCAAGGGTGTTGAGAAGTTGAGCCGCGCCGTCAAGGCGACGTTGGGTCCGCGCGGACGCAACGTGATCCTCGACAAGAAATTCGGTTCCCCGACGATCACCAAGGACGGCGTGACCGTCGCCAAGGAGATCGAACTCGAGAATCCGTTTGAGAACATGGGCGCGCAGATGGTGCGCGAAGTCGCCAGCAAGACCAGCGATGTCGCCGGCGACGGCACGACGACCGCGACGGTTTTGGCCGAAGCGATTTATCGCGAAGGCCTGAAGAACGTCACCGCCGGCGCGAACCCGATGGACCTGAAGCGGGGCATCGACAAGGCGACCGAGGTGATTGTGGAAGAGCTCAAGAAGCTCAGCAAGAAGGTCAAGGATCGCTCCGAAATCTCGCAAGTGGCGACGATTTCCGCGAATGGCGACACGACCATCGGCGCGATCATCGCTGACGCGATGGACAAGGTCGGCAAAGACGGCACGATCACGGTCGAGGAAGCCAAGGCGATCGAGACGACGCTGGATATCGTCGAAGGCATGCAGTTCGACAAGGGCTACCTGTCCCCGTACTTCGTGACGAATGCGGAAGCGATGGAAGTGGTCCTCGATGATCCGTACATTCTGCTCTTCGAGAAGAAGATCTCGAACCTGCAGGACCTGTTGCCGCTGTTGCAGAGCATTGCCAAGTCGAGCCGCCCGTTGCTGATCCTCGCTGAAGACATCGAGGGTGAGGCGCTGGCCACGCTCGTCGTGAACAAGCTTCGCGGCACGCTGCAGGCTTGCGCAGTCAAGGCCCCGGGCTTTGGCGATCGCCGCAAGGCCATGATGGAGGATATCGCTGTCCTGACGGGCGGCCGGTTTATCTCCGAAGACCTCGGCATCAAGCTCGAGAGCGTACAGCTTTCCGATCTGGGTCGCTGCAAGCGCGTCACGATCGACAAGGAAAACACGACGATCGTGGAAGGTGCTGGCAAGTCGGCCGACATCCAGGGCCGCATTGCCCAGATCCGTCGCCAGATCGAAGAGACCACCTCGGACTACGATCGCGAGAAACTCCAGGAACGTCTGGCCAAGCTCGCGGGCGGTGTCGCGGTGATCAACGTTGGCGCGGCGACCGAGACCGAGATGAAGGAAAAGAAGGCGCGCGTGGAAGACGCGTTGCATGCGACTCGCGCGGCCGTGGAAGAAGGTATCGTCCCCGGTGGTGGCGTGGCGCTGATCCGGTGCATGAATGCGCTGGCGAACATCAAGGTGAGCGGCGATGCAGCGATCGGCGTGGATATTGTGCGCCGGGCCTGCGAAGCCCCGATTCGCCAGTTGGTCACCAACGGTGGGATCGATGGCGCGATCGTCGTGCAGGACATCAAGAAGCAGAAGGGCAACTTCGGCTATGATGTTGCCTCGGCTGAGTACGTGGACATGGTCAAGTCCGGCATTATCGACCCGACCAAGGTTACGCGTATTGCCCTGCAGAATGCGGCCAGCATCGCCTCGCTGCTGCTGACGACCGAATGCATGGTGGCGGAGCTTCCTGAGAAGGATAAGGCTCCGGCAATGCCTGCGGGCGGCGGCATGGGCGGTATGGGCGGCATGGGTGGTATGGATTACTAAGACCGGTAATTGCCGGTTGACAATCGGGGAGCGGGGCGCCTATAGTGCGCCCCGCTTCTCTTATAGGACTTTGGAGGCCGCATTGTGAATCCGAACTATCTGGAACTGGCCCGGGAACGTATTTCGAACGTTCCGTTGTTGATCAATGTTGTTTCGCGGCGCGTGCGCCAGCTGAACCAAGGCCACAGGCCTCTCGTGAAGCCCGACACTCCCCAGATGCCCAATATGGACCTCGCGTTGAAGGAAATCGCTGAAGGCAAGCTCTCGGCTGAAATCTCCTTTACCCCGGCCCGTAATTTGCCCGAAGAGAAACCGATCAGCCTGTAACCGTCCGGCGTGCCGGGCGGGAGACCGACCATGGCCCCCGACGACAGGAAACCCGCGGCGGGCAAAGTTCTTGCCACCAATCGCAAGGCATTCCGGGATTACTTTGTCCTCGAAAAGATCGAGGCGGGTATCGAGTTGCGTGGTGCCGAAGTCAAATCTCTCCGCGAGGGACGCTTCAGCCTGGCCGAGGGTTTCGCACTCATAGAGGACGGGCAGGTCTTCCTCCAAGGGCTGCATATCCAGCCGTATGTTCACGCGCGCGCAGCCGAACAGGATCCTGATCGCCGCAAACGCCTCCTTCTTCATCGTCGCGAGATTGACCGCATCCTGGGCCAGGCCGCGGTCAAGGGGCACGCGCTGATTCCGCTGACCATCTACTTCAAACACGGCATGGTCAAGGTCGAGCTGGGCATCTGCAAAGGCAAACATGCCGAGGATAAGCGCGACGCGCTGCGCAAGAAGACGGCCGATCGCGAGGCCGAACGCGCAATGGCGTCGCGAACCCGACGATCCGTTCGCTCGTGACGTTACGGCGATTCTGTCGGCGAGGCGAGGCGCAGGCCTTCCCGTACCAGTGCGTTGGAGAAGGCGGCCCATTCGGCAGGCAGAACATTCTCCGGGCGTGCTTCAGCCCGTACGCCAATGCCGGCCAGCATGCGATCAGCGATGGCTCTGCCGTCGGCGTGAAACTCCGATGCAAGCACGGTGTGTAGTTGCTTGCGTCTGCGCGAAAAAGCCAGCTTGAGAAGTGCCGTCAGTTGATCGACGTCGGCCACGGTCGGCGGCTGCTCCAAGAGTTGCAGATTCACGATGGAGGAATGCACTTCCGGCGCGGGGAGGAAGCACGTGGGCCTGACATCCTTCTCGATCACGACGTCGTAGCGAAGCTGGGTCAGGATGCTCAACAGGCCATAATCCTTCGTCTCGGGCTTTGCATTCAACCGGTGCGCGACTTCCTTCTGCACCGTGATGACCATGCGCTCGGGCGGCTGCGGGCTCTGAATCAGTGTCACCAGCAAGCGGCTGGCAATGGAGTAGGGCAGATTCGCAACCATTTTGTTGATGCCGCCGGCGAGAAGTTTAGCCAAATCGACATCGAGCACATCCGCGTGGATCAACTCCACGCGATCCGACTTCGCAAATCGGTCCTTCAGGTGTTCAAAAAGACGCCGGTCCTTCTCAATCGCGACGACGCGACCTGCCCAACGTTCCAACCATTCGGTGACCACACCCAGGCCCGGACCAACCTCCAGCACCTGGTCGCTTTGTCTCAGCTCGGCCGCCGCGAGGAGAATGCGGAGAATATTGGCATCGATCAGGAAATTCTGTCCGAGAACCTTGCTGGGGCGCAGGTCGAGCTGGTCCAGCAGTGCTTTAACCTCGGAAGGAGCGGTGAGATTCATGGGGCGGGGGGAGAGGGAAAGAATGGTTAATGGTTCTATGGTTAAAGGATGCTGACCACGCCGGTTAGCGGGCTCTCCACGGGTTCTTGCGTTGCGCGAGTTTCACAGCCCAGCGGACGGCCTCGACCATGCTCGACGGATTGGCGATGCCGCGCCCTGCAATATCGAACGCGGTTCCATGGTCGGGCGACGTCCGGACGATGGGAAGGCCAAGCGTGATGTTTACGCCGCATTCAAAGGCGAGCATCTTCAGCGGACCCAATCCCTGGTCATGATACATGGCCACGACGGCGTCGTGTTGTCCGTTGATGGCCTGATGAAAGATGACATCGGCCGGGATCGGCCCTGCGACGCGAAAACCTTTTCGGCGGGCGGCGACGATGGCGGGGGTGATGACGCGCTTCTCTTCGCTGCCCAGCGCGCCGCCGTCGCCGGCGTGGGGGTTCAGTCCGCAGACGCCGATGCGAGCGCCGCGACAGCCCAGCCACGGCAGCGCCTCCCCGGTCAGTTCGATGGTCTCCAGCAGTGCGGCCGTGTTGAGTGTTGCCGCAACCTTGGCGAGAGGAACGTGGCGCGTGGCCAGGATGACGCGCAGGCCGGGGCCGAACAGCATCATGGCAAAGCGTTTCGTTCCGCACAACCGGGCAAGCATTTCCGTGTGGCCCGGCGCGCGAATACCTGCGGCTTGCAGCCCCTCTTTGCAGATCGGAGCTGTCACCATGCCGTGCAGCTTGCGATTGAGACAGGCCGCAACGGCTGCATGAATCCAGGCTTCAGCGGCGCGCGAAGCGGCGGCT
The DNA here is from genome assembly GCA_036821485.1 of Verrucomicrobiota bacterium. Classification (GTDB taxonomy): domain Bacteria; phylum Verrucomicrobiota; class Kiritimatiellia; order CAIQIC01; family JAGNIJ01; genus DAISJM01. The sequence goes on from DAISJM010000001.1 coordinate 196,858, forward strand.
GTGACGCGTCCCGGCTTCAAGGTTGGTGTGAGCCGAGGCGCCGGATCCCAAATCGAAATGGCCGGAAGCGCAGATGTCGGAAGATCGAGTGGACAGACAGGGGGCGTGGAGAGGTGCAGGCGGCGTGCCTGCCGGGCAACGACAGACGGCGACCCGATCAGTACAAAATGAACATTACGTGGCCAGCCACGCTGGTGCACGGCCTTGAGGGCGATCTCAGGGCCTATGCCGTTGACATCACCGAGCGTGATGCCGATGCGGACGGCTTTCTTCATGGCGAAAGCTTACTCCTCCGACGTGTGGAAGACCTTGACGTAGTACTTGTCCTTCAGGCGCTGAATCCACGCCTTGTACAAGCGATCTTCCTCTGTCTTGCGAAGTTCTTTCTCAATGGACTGCTGCGCCTCTTCGAAGGGCGTTACTGCGGCGCTCTTCTTCGCCTCGACCTTGAGAATGTAGAGTTCGTCCTGGGTGGGGATGACCTCGCTGATGCGCCCCGGCTCAAGCCCGTTGGCTGCATCGGCCAATTCCGGGCGGAGGCTGCCGGGCTCGACCCAGCCCATGTCGCCGCCTTTTGCCGCCTTGATGCCCTCCGACGATGCTTTGGCGACCTCGCCAAAGTCCTCGCCTGCGAGCAAGCGTTCGCGGATATGCTCTGCTTCACCAAGCTTTGCAGCCTGATCTTCCTCTGTCGTACCCTTGTGCAGCGCAATCATGCGGAGCTTGATCTGGGCCGGGGTACGATACTTGTCGATGCTGGCATCATAGACTTCGCGCACGGCGCGCGGCGCGATGATGACCTTGTCGGTCACTTCCTTCCGCCGGAGAATGGTGACCTCGAGGCGGTTTCGGGTCTCCGTGCGCCAGTCGTCCAGCGTCAGGCGATCTTCCGTGAGGGCCTTGAGGAAGGCCGCGCGGTCGTTGTTGAAGTGATCGCTGACAATCTCGCTGATCTGATCGTCGATGAAGCGGTCCGGGATCACTCCGCCTTGGGCCGTGAATTCCTCGAGGATGAGGGCACGCTCTATCAGCGCCTGAAGACCGGTCTGGAAGGCTTCTTCTGTCTTGGTTTCCAGTTCGTCGCCTGAGTAGCTGCTTTCCAGCTGGAGCCGAACGGGTTGAATGAGTGCCAGCACATCGCCGACCGTGATCACGCGGCTGTTGACCAGAGCGGCGTAACCATCCACTTCCATGCCGGCGCCGTGCGAGGGTCCGGCGCAACAGGCCAGGACGGCGGCCGCGAATAGAACCATATACAGACGTGTTTTCATGGGTAAATCGATATCGGCCGAATATGGCAGATGAATCCGGCCTTCGCAACGTGTTTCAATCAGACCGGCGGCATGTCGATGAGTACTTTGAGGGCACCCGGCTGGGTTGCGGCGGCAAAGGCCTCGACCGCGCGGTCGAGCGGAAAGCGGTGGGTGATCAGGCCTTCAAGCGGGAAGCAGTGTCGGGCGATTTCGGCGAGTCCGCGCCGGAAGTCGCCGCATCGTGAGCCGAGAATGTTGATCTCATGAATTACGACGGGGGCCAGGTTCATGCCGCCCTCGGCGGCGATCGTGGATTTTAGCACCACGGTGCCGCGTGGCCGGCAAAGCGCGATGGACTCCATGAGGCCCGCGGAGGTGCCGGTGGCTTCCACCACCACGTCTGCGCCACCGTCCTCCGCGCCGGTCTTTGCCGTTGTTCGGACGCCGTTCCATCGGGCCTTCTTCAGTTTCCCGGGGTGGTGCCCGACCAGCGTGACATGCCGCGAGACGGTGGAGAGGGCCCAGGCGCAAAGAATGCCCAGTTTGCCGTCGCCGAGTACCATGCAGCGGTCGGTCGGCGAGATGGGCAACTGATCCAGAATTCGGAACGCGGCAGAAAGTGGCTCCACAAAAACCGCGGCATCGTCAGAAATGTCGTCCGGCACGGCGTACAGATTGGAGCTTGGAAGTGTGCAGTATTCGGCGAAGCAGCCGTCGAGGTTGAAGATGCCAAGCGTGGATCGGTTTGGGCAATGGTGGCCGAGCCCGCGTCGGCACCAATCGCAATCGCCGCATGCGGCGTTGATGTCGCCGACCACGCGCCGGCCGAGAAGCGATGCGTCATCGCTCTGATCGACGATACCGACGAACTCATGGCCGGGCACACCGCGGAAGTTCATGTAGCCGCGCGTGATTTCCTGGTCGGTCCGGCAGATGCCGGCGCGGATCACGCGGATGCGCGTCCAGCCGGGACGCGGAGCGGGAAGGGGATGATTCGCGTCGAGCCTCAGGTGGCCGTCAAACACCAGTGCTTTCATGAGCGTCACCATATCGGGCGCGGGACCGGCGATCAAGTGCCTTGCGGCACATGCTTGACACCGTGGTCGGTGATTCCTAGCGTAGTCGTCCAATATTCCAACGAGGGGTTGCCATGAACATCGGTATCGTCGGATGCGGCAATGTCAGCGATGTGTACCTCCAGAACCTCAAGCGCTTCGATGCTGTGAGCGTTCGGGCGTGCGCTGATGTGGACGCTGAACGCGCCCGGGCGAAAGCGGAGCATCATGCGATTGCGCGGGCCTGCACCATGGATGAACTCGTGACCGATCCCGAGATTCAGTTGATCGTCAATCTAACCCCGCCCAAAACGCACTTTGACATCGCGCTGAAGGCGCTCGAGGCGGGCAAGCACGTTTACAATGAGAAGCCGTTGGCCCTGACTCGTGACGAGGGCCGGCGGCTGATGGACCTGGCCGCGTCGAAGGGCCTCCGGGTTGGCGGCGCGCCGGACACCTTTATGGGTTCCTCGCTGCAGACTTGCCGAAAGGTCATCGATTCGGGCGTGATTGGCGTACCCGTGGCGGCGTCGGCCTTCATGCTTTGTCATGGTCACGAGAGCTGGCACCCCAACCCCGGGTTCTTCTATGAGGCGGGTGGCGGCCCCCTGTTCGACATGGGGCCCTACTACCTTACAGCGCTGGTCAGTCTTATCGGGCCGATACGTCGTGTTGCCGGCTCCGCCTCTTCGGCATTTCCCGAGCGCACGGTGGGTGCCGGCGAGAAGCAGGGGCAGAAGATTGCCGTGCAAACGCCCACCCATATCGGGGCGTTGCTCGAGTTCGCCGAAGGACAAGCCGGTACGCTCACGATGAGTTTCGACGTGTGGCACCACCAGCTTCCGTGCATCGAGGTCTACTGCACGGACGGCACGCTGAGCGTGCCGGATCCCAATATGTTTGATGGCGAGGTGCGTGTTCGTGCGTCCAACGGCAAGACGTGGCGGAAGATTGGTTCGACCCATGGCTACGCGGAGAACAGTCGCGGGCTGGGTGTGGCCGACATGGCCCGCGCGATCGACACCGGACGCCCGCATCGCGCCAGCGGGGAGATGACTTTTCACGTGCTGGACGTGATGCAGTCCATCCTGGAGGCGGCCCGCGAAGGCCGGCACGTGGATGTGGCAAGCCGTTGTGCGAGGCCGGCGCGCATGCCGCAGGAAATGGAATTCGGGCAGATCGACGACTAGCTGCGATTACTACTCTTTTCCTGTCCAGCAGTAGGTGCAGACCTTTTCCGCGGGCAGGCCGATGGCCTCGATGAGATCCTCGATGCGCTGATATTTCAGCGTGGTCAGCCCGAGCCGCTTTCGGATGGACTCGACCATCGCGCAGTGTTTTTCCGAGTCGGACAGTGCGTAGGTTTGCAGATCTTTTCCGTCTTCGCCTTCGAGTTCTTTGACGGCGCGCCGGCCCGCAAGATCCAGCTCCGACCGTGAACGCGAGAAGTTCAGGAACTTGCAGCCGAACAGGAGCGGCGGGCAGGCCGGACGCATATGCACTTCCTTTGCGCCGCTGTCAAAGAGACGCTTGATGGTGTCCTGTAGTTGGGTTCCGCGCACGATGGAGTCTTCGCAGAACAGCAGCTTCTTGTCCTTGATGATTTCCCGAACCGGGATCAACTTCATGCGGGCGACCAGATCCCGGATGCCTTGATCCTGCGGCATGAAGCTGCGCGGCCAGGTGGGTGTGTATTTCACGAACGGCCGGCGGTAAGGAATCTTCGCCTCGCTGGCGTACCCGATTGCATGGCCGACGCCGGAGTCGGGGATGCCGGCCACCATGTCGACCTGGACATTGTCCTTCCGCGCGAGTGCCGCGCCGCACCGATTACGCGCGTCTTCGACGTTGATCCCTTCGTAGCTGGAGGCCGGGTAGCCGTAATAGACCCACAGGAAAGCGCAGATCTGCATCCGTTGCTGCGGTGGGCGGCGCTGTTCCACGCCTTCCGGCGTGATGCGGACGATTTCGCCGGGACCCAGGTCCCTCGTGACCTCGTAGCCAAGGTTGGGAAACGCGCAGGTCTCCATGGTGACGGCATAGGAGTCGTCCTTCTTGCCCAGGATCACCGGTGTGCGGCCGAGCCGGTCGCGTGAGGCATAAATCCCGTGATCCGTGAGCAACAGGATGGATGCGGAACCCTCAATCGCGGCCTGGGCCTTCTGAATGCCGGCCTCGAAGGTCGCCTCTTCGTTGATCAGGGTGGCGATGATTTCCGTCGGGTTGATTTCTTCGCCGCTCATTTCGGAGAAGTGTGTCGTCCGCTTCTGGAACGCCTTCTTTGTCAACTCTTCGGCGTTCTTTACCACGCCCACCGTCACGATGGCGTAGGTGCCGAGATGCGAGCCGATGATAAGCGGTTGGTCTTCGTAGTCGCTGATCACGCCGATGCCGGTGTGGCCGTGCAGCTTGGTGATGTCGTGTTCAAACTTTGAGCGGAACTGCGCATTGGAGATGTCGTGGATGAATCGGTTGAGCCCGTTGCCATTGCGAACGGCCAGGCCGCCACGCTTGGTGCCCAGATGCGAGTGATAGTCTGTTCCGTAGAAGAGATCGGTGACACAGTCCTGTTTCGAGGCCACGCCGAAGAAGCCGCCCATGAGAGTCCTCCTGTTGAAAACCCGGATGATAGTGTGGCGATCGCGGAACGGCAAGGTTCAGTGAACAAGATCGGCAAATCCGCGCCGCGCCTCATCGGCGAAGCAGCGGACGAGGGCTTCATCCTTCCGGCCATCGGGGCCTTCGACGCCGGTATGGGCGTCGACGCCAGCGGGATGGACCCGGGCAATGGCGTCATAGACGTTGTCGGGCTTGAGGCCACCTGCGAGGATGACGGGCCGCGGAGAGATCGCGACGAGGTTGGCGCTGATCCGCCAATCGTGAAGCTTCCCTGTCGCGCCGGTCGCCCCGGTGGCGGGGTCGTAAGTGTCGGTGATGAAGGCATCCACAACGTCTGCGAGGTCAGCGACTTCGCGTTGCAGGCCGGATTCGTTTTCGCCGCGCACAATCAGACTCTTGATGACCAGAAGTTCCGGATCGAGCCTGCGCAGTTCAGCCAATTCGCCCCGCGACACATCGCCGTGAAGTTGGACGTGCCGCGAGCCGAGTTTCCGGCAGAAAGCATCGATGTCGCGCGCCTTGTCGAGATAGGTGATCAGCACTCCAAACGATGGGGCGGGAAGGGAGGCGATGATTCGGGCTGCCTCGTCCTCCGTGAGGTCCTCCCGGTGGACGGCAAGGCGCAGCGGAAAGCCGAGTGCCGGAACGCCGCAACGGATGACGAGGTCTGCCTCTGCGGAGTCGCAGATGCCGGCGATCTGGATGAACGGATAAGGCAGAACCGGTTTCATGATGGCTGTTCCACGGTGTCACAAAAGACGGCCGCGGACAAGCGTGCCGCTTGCGTCAGTCACGATAAACTTCGTCGTGCGAACCGATGTCCAGCAGCACGATCTCCCGGGCTTTGACCCGGAGTATCAGGACGATACGGTGACTGTACGTCAAGCTGGCGGCGAGCTTTCCGTGATGCTTGCCTTTTAATGCATGCAATCGCAGCCGGGGCGCATGAGGGTCGTCCTCGAGTTGCTTGAGTGCTGCGTGGAGTTCGCCTGCCAGCTCCGGGTTCCGGCGGATGAACTTTTTTGCTGTTCGCAGGAACGATTCGGTCCAGACGAGTTGGTGGGTGGGCATCGCGTCACGCACCTTTTCGAATGGCGTGCATCAACTGCGCGGCGGACCCGCGCTGGATGCGGCCTGCCTTCAGATCGGCATCCGATGCCGCCAGCCGCGCTTCGGCAAGGTCGTTCAGCATTTGCTGATAGTCGGATTCCGACATGACAACGTACTGGGCCCGACTCTCCTTGATGACGTGGACGGGCCCGTTCTCCACAGGCTTGTCCACGGCCGAGATGCCGCGCCGCTTGATTTCCCCAGCCGATATGATGTTCATCTGGATTCCTTTGTCACAGTACTAATATAAGTACCGTATAAGGTACTGTCAACAGTGCTGGGTGGGCTTCAGGTCTCAAAGTCGCAGATCAGGGGCAGGTGATCTGAGAAAAGGACGCGCGGCATCTCGAAGTGGGTTACGCGGATGTCCGGGCTATGGAGGATGAAGTCGATTTCGCGCTTCGGCGAACGGCTGGGATGCGTGGGCAAATCATTCACATTTGCGCTGCGGAGGCCGGAGGCGGCAAGGAAGAGCTCGATCTCGTCATCGCCCCACAGGGGATTGAAGTCGCCGACCACGATGCAGGGCTTCTTGACCTCCTTGACCATCTTGTAGAGGTCGAATAGCTGCCCGTGGCGGTGCCGGAACTTGACCGAAAGGTGCACGAGGAAAATCGTGAGGTCGTCCAGCTCGAGTTCGATGACGAGCCGCTTGATGCCTTTGCGGAAGTAGTGGAACTTCTGCGTCTTGATCTCCTCGCTCGTCAGGAATGCGTTGACCTGCTTGCTGACGATGGGCAGCCGCCGGATCATCGAGGAGCTGTCGTATTTCGATTCGTAAATGTGGTAATGGCCTAGGGCCTTGGCGATGACGGAAGCCTGGTTGAGTTTGCGCGCGCGGAACGAGCCGCTATCCACCTCGATCAGACCGACGATGTCCGGCTTGTAGGACTTGATGAACGCCGTGATGTTCTCAAGATTCTCACCGGTGTGCTTGAGGTACCCGCCGAACGGAACAGGAAGGTGGAAGCGCGCGCCGGCCCCGGTCCCGTAACGCATGTTGTACGCAAGCAGTCTCATCGCCCAGCAGACTACCCCTTGCGGGCAGAATCATCAAATTTTCCAATGATTGGAAAATGCGGGGCCTGTTTTTCCAATGATTGGAAAAACCAGTGACATCAGGCCTTGCGGGCCAGTGCGAGGAGTTCGTCAAGGCAGGCTGAGGGGTCGGTGGAGATGAGGCGAGGGAAGCGGCTGCCGGTCATGAGGTAGTCCCGGTCGCGCATCATCATCACTTTGCCCTCGCGCGTTTCGATGGACTGGAGGCGGCGTGTGGAGGCGACAATGCGGAGCCGGGCAACTTGGAGGAGGCGTTCAGTTGGCATGGGCAGCGGGCCGAAGCGGTCACGGAAGTCCTCGGCGATGGCGTCGATGTCCGGCTCGGTGACGGCTGCGGCGATCTTGCGGTATGCGGCGAGGCGCAGGTTCTCGTCCTCGATATAGGAGGCGGAGATGGCCGCGGCGCGTTCGGCATGTCCGGGTGCGGGGGAGAGATCGAGGAAGTCGAGTTTCACCTCGGCGTCGATGATCGGCGCGGCGGGTTCGTTGCGGAGCCGGGCGACGGTTCGTTTCAGGAGTTGGCAGTAGAGATCGAACCCGACGGCGGCGATATGGCCGCTCTGCTGGGAGCCGAGCAGGTTGCCGGCCCCGCGGATCTCGAGGTCGCGCAGGGCGAGCTTGAAGCCAGCGCCGAGGCTGGAGTAGCGGCGGATCGCGCTGATGCGTTTGCGGGCGTTGTCGAAGAGCTGGCCGTGCCGTGGGAGCAGGAGATAGGCGTAAGCCTTGTGCTTGTAGCGGCCGACGCGGCCGCGGAGCTGATAGAGGTCTGCCATGCCGAAGCGGTCGGCGCGATCGATGAGGATCGTGTTCACGTTCGGGATGTCGACACCGCTTTCGATGATGGTGGTGCAGAGCAGGATGTCGAATTCGCCGCGGACAAACCGATGCATGACATCGGCCAACTCACGCTCGTGCATCTGGCCGTGACCGACCTCGATGCGGGCTTCGGGGACGAGGCGGCGCAGGCGGTCGCGGATGGCGTAGATCGTGGTGACGCGGTTGTGCAGGTAGTAGATCTGGCCGCCGCGGTTCAGTTCGCGGAGGATTGCCGAGCGGACGATGTCGTCGTTGTTCTGGACGACGAGCGTTTCGACGGGCAGGCGGTCCTGCGGCGGCGTCTGGATGGTGCTCATGTCCTTGGCGCCGGTCAGGCTCATGTAGAGCGTGCGCGGGATGGGCGTGGCGGTCAGGGTCAGCACGTCCACGAGTTCGCGAAGGTGCTTGAGGTGCTCCTTGTGAACGACGCCGAAGCGCTGTTCCTCGTCGACGATGACAAGGCCGAGGTTGTGGAACTTCACATCCTTCTGCAGGAGCCGATGGGTGCCGATGACGATATCGACGGAGCCTTCGTTGACGCGGCGGACGGCATCGTGCTGTTCCGCGCGGGTGCGGAAGCGGCTGAGCATCTCGATGGCGACGGGATAGGCGGCCATGCGTTCGGTGAACGTGTCGTAGTGTTGCTGGGCAAGGATCGTGGTGGGCACGAGAAGGGCGACCTGGCGGCCGTCCATAACGGCTTTGAAAGCGGCGCGCATCGCCACCTCGGTTTTGCCGTAGCCCACGTCGCCACAGATGAGGCGGTCCATGGGTCGGCGGCTTTCCATATCCTTCTTCACCTCGACGATGGCGTTGTGCTGATCCTCGGTTTCCTGGAACGGAAATGCGGCTTCGAATTCGTGTTGCCACGCCGTGTCGGGTGTGAAGGCGTGGCCGTCGAGAGCGTCGCGATGCGCCTGGGTTTCGATCAGCGATGAGGCGAGGTCGCGGACGGCGCGCTCGGCAGAAAGCTTTTCGCGGGTCCATCGTTTGCCGCCGAGCGCGTGAAGATCCGGCCGGCGTCGGCCGATGCCGACATAGCGGCTGAGCAGGTGCGCCTGGGAGACCGGCACGTAGAGTCGTGCCTTGTCGGCGTACTCGATGGCAAGGACTTCCTGTTGACGGCCCTGGAAGTCGATGTCGTAGAGGCCGAGGTATTTGCCGATGCCGTGATCCATGTGCACGACAAGTTCGCCGGGCTGGATATCGGTCCAATCGGCGAGACGCTGGCCGGTCTCGCGCGCGGCGCGGGTGGTTCCGGCGGTGCGCGCGGGAGCGTGCAGGTCGTAGCGACCGGGAAGGCGTTTGCGGAAACCGTAGAGGTCCGATTCGGCGACGATGATGAAGCCGAGCGGGTCAGACTGGAAGCCCTCGGTCAGCGGGCTGACCGCGTGATGGATGTTCGGCACGCCCGTGAGATCCTTGTCATAGAGTTCGAGGAAGCGGTCGCGCGAGCCCCCGGTATTGAGGAAGAAATAGACGTGGCGGCCGGACTGGGCCTGGCGACGCAACTCGAGGATGAAGCGGTGGCGCGCCTCCTCCATGAGATCGGGATGGAGGTGCCCGCCGGAGACGGCGGGCACGCCTTCGACCGGGTGAAGGTCGGGTTCGTGCGCGAGCGAAGACTGAGCCGGATCGACACCGCACACGAACTCGCCGCCGGTGAATCGGCGCGAGACGACCAGGCGAAGTTGTTCGAAGCGGGCATCGTCGCGGGCCGGGCTCTTCTCGGGCAGCGTGGCGCGGTACATCTCGAGGTGCTGGGCCAGGCTGTCGGGCTCCGACCATGCGAAGAGCGCGTTTGCGGGGAGATAGGACAGGAATCCGGCAGGCTCGGGATTCTCCTCCTCCGCGGCGGGCGCGAGAGTGACGGCGTTAAGGTGTTCGAGCGAGCGCTGGTCCGCGGGATCGAAGGTGCGGATGGAGTCGAGCACGGGGCCGAAAAACTCGAGTCGGAACGGCCACGGATGGGTGGGTGGCCAGACATCGAGCAGGCCACCGCGGAGGGAGGCCTGACCCTTCTCCTGCACCTCGGCTTCGAAGCGGTACCCGGATTCGGCGAGGGTGCGAACGAGCGCATCGGGGTCGGCTTCGCGCGAGACTTCCAGTTGCATGGAATGGCTTGACCGCCATGCCATGCAACTGGAAGTCGCGCGCGAAGCCGACCCCGATGCGCT
>DAISJM010000002.1:0-167482 GCA_036821485.1 Verrucomicrobiota bacterium
GATGCTGCTTCGGGGGGCAGAATACTGCAGGATGCCGAACCGACAACCTGCTGCACATAAGTTCCATTTGTGGACGTTGTCTGCCCAGCCGCTACCGAGACCGTGGTTGTAGGAGGCTTCGCCCACCCGCTGAGGTCAAGAAACGCGAGCTTGTAGCTGCCCACGGGGATGTTAGCTATTGTTGCCCCGCTGCTCTTCCACCCAGTATCGGGGCCTGACAGGAGCTTCCACTGCGCACCCGCCGAGACAGCTGCTGCCGGGGTAATAGAACAACTGACGGACCCAAAAGGTGATGGGCAAGGAAACATCCACTTGGTGATGAAAATGCTGAGGGTTGAAGGATTGCCATCCATTGAACCGTACGTATTGCCCGCGACGTATACTTCTCCGGTAGGCGTCACGGCAACAGCATACGCTTGGTCACCGTATGAATTTGTGGACCCCCAAATGTGAGTTAGCAAAATGGCGTCATTCGTATCCCACACCGTCAGAAACGCATCTGCATCGCCATAATTGGCCACTTTATAGGTATATCCCGCTATATAGAGTCTGCCATCACTTCCTCTAGCAATCTGACCGCCTCGGTCTTCATTTGCCGACCCCCACACCTTCGTCCAAAGCTTGGTACGGCTAGGTGTCCATTTCGTTAGGAAGAGAGCTTGTAACGAACTTGGAAGTGCAACTCCATCAAAGTAGTTGGACCACGCTCCGTCGCAATAACCGCTCACGTAGATATTCCCAGAGCCATCCACCACAAGCCCCTGTGGCGTACCCGAACCGAGTGCAGAGCCGTACAATCCGTACGCCCACAGCTCCATCCACTGTTGAGTCCCGGAGGAATTGAATTTAGTCAGACGGGGGCCAGTGTTCACCGCATAGCCGGAATTCGGGCACGTGCCTGCGACATAGCAGTTTCCATCCACATCAACTTCTACAGCATACGCCTGCTCATCCTTTGCATCGCCCCAGATACGGCTCCATTCGTAATTACCGTCGCTATGCCACTTCGTCAGAAACATATCGTACTGAGTCTGGTCGGCATGGGGCTGCGCGTGGAAGGAACCAATAGTATAACCACAAACATAGATGTTGCTTCCCTGAACAGCGAGGGCTGTTGCAAAGTCGCCCCCATAGGACCTGTTTGTGGACCCCCACATTCGGGTCCATTCCACGACTCCGTTCGTGTTTAGCTTGGTCAGACAGCAATCGCTGTATCCTGCATTCGTCTGACCAGCACCGAAGTAACCCTCTGTGCTCGCTACAACATACACGCTCCCATTTCCATCCAGTGCGACACCACCTGTTGGCTCGCCGCTGACCTCGTATCCCTCATCGTCGGGAGAACCCCATATTTGGGTCCACATTTTCGCCCCACTTGGCGACCATTTCGTCAGGAACAAGTCGTAGCCGCCGACTAAAGGATTACCATCAATAGAGCCTCTAGCGTAACCCATCACATAAGCATAACCAGACCCATCAACAGCGACGCCAGCCACTTGGTGCATATAATAGACAACATTGCTGCCCCACTGTTTTGTCCACACCTTGTTCGACTGGGATTGATAGGACACAGTGATATTGGTCGTCTTGTTCTCGACAAGAGTGACTTGTTGGAAGAATGGGCGTGACCAACTGGGCACGTCCTTGAACTGGACTGTTGTGCCTTGTGTGGTGATGTTGCTTATCGTGATGCTGTTGCCGCTAGCCAGCCAATTGGTATAGGGGGCGTAATCTATGGCCAGCCGCCAACGTGCTCCGGCGCTACGCGCTTCAGATGGGTTGATAGTGCACGTGGCAGTGCCGTTGCCTGTGGCAAACAAGGCGGCGGGACACACCAGAATTGCAATCAACGCCGACAGAAGAATGGTCCGCCTTGCAATAGAAGAATAGAACCCGTGAGCCATAACGGACCTCCCAGACCTGTTGCGAACCAGCAGAAGATGAACCCGCTGGCCTACCTTGAGTCATAGTACCCATCATGGGGCAGAAAAGACATCACGCAGATGCAGGTCAACGGGGTGTCTAGAGCCATCCAATCCCCCCTCGATTCATCCCGTCTGCGGGGCCAACGGCGGGGCCAATATTTTGACGTCGTCTGCATTTCCTTGCATTTCCGTGCATTGTTCAGATATGCGCGACGTGAAGAATGTGCAACAACCACAAGGTTTTCTGAATTTTCCTTGGCCGAAGTTTGGGACTGAAAATCCGTGTGTCGGCGGTTCGATCCCGCCTCTGGCCACCAGCCTTCGCTCGGAGCGCAGCGGAGAGCGAAGGCTGTCACGCCGTAGTCAGTCGAGCGTTAGTGAGACTGCGAAGGCGGACCCCCGCTCCGAGTCTTCCGTCTCCGCTTACAGCTCCGCCGAGACAAGACGGCTTGGCAAGCCAGCTCCATGTATCATTACGTCTACATCTTGGTCAGCGACAAGGACGCCTCCATTCACTACACCGGGCTCACCCAAGATCTTCAGGCCAGACTTGTGAAACACAACCAAGGAGGTTGTCCCCATACCGCCAAAGACAGGCCATGGCGACTGGAGACCGCCATAGCCTTCGCAAGCCGGGAGAAAGCCGCGGCCTTCGAACAGTACCTCAAGAGCGGGTCCGGCCGCGAGTTTGCTCGCCGCCACTTCTGATCCCCGTCCCAAAGCGTAGCGGAGAGCGAAGGCTGTCACGCCGTAGTCAGTCGAGCCTTGGCGAGACTGCAAAGGCGGACCCCCGCTCCGATCACTGGACACCGGTCACTCCTCTTCCTGCTGACCTCCGGCGCCTAGTTTCTGGTTACTACTCACTACCTATCCCCCCCCTCACCCGACAAACCGCCCACCGCGGCGACCCGTCAGATGATCGCGGTCCAACTCCAGCACGCCGTTCACGATGACGGCCTCAACACCCTTGGCAAACTGATGCGGTTTCTCAAACGTCGCCGTGTCGGCAATCGACTGCGCGTCGAACACCACCACATCCGCATACGCACCCTGCTTCAGAACCCCGCGGCCCTTCAGGTTGAACTGACTCGCCGGTAGCGAGGTCATCTTTCGCACCGCCTCCGGCAACGGCACCGTCTTGCCATCGATGGCAGCACGCAGGAATTTCGGGAACGTGCCGTAGGCCCGCGGGTGCGGATGATCCGCCCCCAACGGCCCGCGCGGCGCGCGTAGCGACGCATCCGATCCCAGCATGACATACGGCTCGGCGAGGATCTTCCACATGTTCTCTTCGCTCATGCCGAAGAATATCGCCCCCGTTCGAAGCTCATCCATTTCCATCAGATGAAGCGCCGCATCCACCGGCTCCATCGAGAGCTCGCTCGCAGCATCAGTCAACGGCTTCCCCTGGAACTTCCTGCACGATTCACTGAGCACGGACCCGATGAGCACGCTCGTCCAATAGGTCGCATCGCGGGAGGCCAATAGCTCGGTGCGGATCTTCTTCCTGATCGCCGAGTCCTTCAGCCTGCCCAGCACGACCTCGCGTCCACCACCCGATGCCCAATCCGGTAGAATCACATCCAGATCCGTCGATGCTGCCGTGTACGGATAGCGATCCGCGGCGACATCCATGCCCGCAGCACGAGCGTCCCGAACACGAGCCAGCGCCGCATCGACCAGTGGCCAGTTCTTCCGACCCGACGTCTTCAGATGAGAAATTTCCACGCGAACGCCCGACTCCCGCCCGATCTGCAGCGATTCGTCGATCGCCTCCAGCAGACGCGCACCCTCACTGCGCATGTGAGAGGTGTAGATGCCTCCCTTGCGGGCGGCCACGCGGGCAAGTTCAATGATCTCCTGACGGGCCGCAAACATGCCCGGCGCGTAGATGAGACCCGTGCTGAGCCCCGCGCCGCCTTCATCCAGCGCCTTCTCCAGCAACGCCGCCATACCTTTCAATTCGTCGGGTGTCGATTCCCTCGCCTCGTAGCCCACCACACCCGCCCGAATGCTGTTGTGACCGATCAGCAGAACGATATTCACGCCGGGCTGAACCTGCTCCAGCAGCGCGCGATATTCGGCCACGCTGCTCCACGCGCCGGGGTATTTCTTTGCACGCCAATCCGAGGGCATCTGGTAGGCGCCCACTCGCGGCGCGGCCGATGCCCCACAGTTGCCCACCACTTCCGTGGTTACACCCTGGAAGACCTTGCTCGCCGCGGAGGGCTCGATGAGGATGTAGCCGTCGGAATGGGAATGTACGTCGATGAAGCCGGGACAGACCGTCTTGCCGCGGGCATCCACAACCCGGGCCGCTGCGGAACCCGCCAGATCGCCCATCGCTTCGATGCGGTCGCCTCGGATGCCGACGTCCGCGCGGACCACCGGCTTGCCCATACCGTCCAGCACCAGTCCGCCTGCTATAAGCACATCGAACATGGCCACTCCATCGGAATGTCCGCGAGTACCCGCGCAGCCCTAAGCCGGCGCGGAATCGGCTGCCGGGGCCTGGGGAACCGCCTGCGGTGCAGCGGCGGCCGGTTGATTACCCAACAGCTCAAGTACCTCACGCTGAACGTGCTCGAGATCCGTCAGCTTCAACCCCGGGTCCGGCACCGTGAAACTCTCGCCCGTGCCACGGTGTTCGTACACGTGGATTCGGGCGCCATCCTCCCGCACCTGCACATCGCGCTCAACCAGAACACGCCGCCGCTCCAGCATGACGGCGAGGATGAAGATGGCATTCCCGCGTGAAGGATCATTCGTCGCCATGAGTTCGCGGAGCAGCGACTCAGCCGTCTCTTTCTTGAGCGGTTCCGGAGCCGGCGGAGGTGGAAGCTTGAAGACGGATTTCCACGTGCTCTGCGCCCCCGCCTTGGACTGCGGCTTCTCCCAGCAGGTGCCGCAATAGTCGCCTCTCACGTATTCGCCCTGCTCGAAGCTCAACTGTGAGAAGAATGTCTCCAAATCAACAAAACCGCGGTTACAGCCCTTGCAGACGTCACTGCGAGCCCTGATGTTCCATTCCTGGTTTGTACTCATGAAGATCGCTCCGGCACGCGGGATCAGTCTTTGCCCTGCAATAGATCCCGATGCTCCTGGAAGTAAAGAAGGCCCGAGGCAAGCGTGATGGCCGCCACAGCGGCCGAAATTGCGAGCGAAATATAGCCGAAACAGAAATCGTAGTTCTGCAGGAGCTTCTCCGGCGACCCGCGAAGCACATCGTGGCGAACCGCCGTCCCCAGCAGCAGCGCCACGATCGCCACGATCTGCCAGACGGTCTTGTGTTTGCCCCACTTGCCGGCGGAAACGATCTCGCCCTTGCTCGCCGCCAGCAACCGGAGACCCGTCACCAAAAATTCGCGGGAAATAATGACCACCGCAATCCATGCCGGCACGAGACGGAGTTCGACGAAGCTGACAAAGGCCGCGCAGACCAACACCTTGTCCGTCAGCGGATCCATCAGCCTGCCGAACGCAGTGACGCCGTGACCACTGCGCGCGAGATAGCCATCGAGGTAGTCGGTGATCCCCGCGATGACAAAAACCAGAAGTGCGAGACTCTTGGCGAAGGGGAACGAGATGGTCAGCAACGCCATCATGATCGCCGCAAGACCGAGGCGGCTCAGCGTAAGCATGTTGGGCACATTCACGGCTTGCTCTCCGACGTCGAGCCACCCTCAATGTAGGAATCCGGCGGATCCATCACCACGGGCAGCGGCCCCCGTTCAACGTCCGCTGCAGGCGCCGGGGCCGACACGGTCTGAACCTTCTCGCCCTGTTCAACGGTACGCGCCGCACAGCGGCTGAGGGAAAGTCCCAGGATAACAACCAGCAACAAGACTCCCCCGCCGATCGCGGCCGGGCGCTTCCAATTCCTCTGCGTGACAAACAACGTGGCCCACGGACGCCGGGGTATGACGGGCGCGGAATCGTCTGCAGGCATGTCCTCATCCGGAGGCGGCGGCACAGGCACCGGGCCCTCCGGCGGAATGAACTGCGGCCGCTCCTTCGGCGCATACGTGTCCATGTACTCGCGAATGAGCGGCGCGGCATCGAGAGCCAGATACTCGGCATACAGCTTGAGAAAGCCCTTGGCGTAGATCGGCGCGGCCACGCGGCTATAGTCATCCCGCTCCATCGCCTCGATGGTCTGGATCTTCATACGCGTCGCGGCGGCCGCCTGCGAACAGGTGACCTTCTTGCGCTCGCGCGCGGCTTTGAGTGTTTGTCCCAGCGTGGGCATGTTTCTTAAACTTCCGTCTCGTCGGTCGGATTCTGCGGAATCTCTCCGTCGAGGTCGATCAGAATTTCCCGCGGATCCGAACCACACGGCGGGCCAACAACCCCGCGCTGCTCCAACAGGTCCATCAACCGCGCCGCCCGCGTGTACCCAATCCGCAGCCGCCGCTGCAGCGACGAGGTGGACGCCCGCTTCGTCTGGCGGATAATCTCGATTGCCGAATCAAGCAGGTCATCCTCCCCCATATCGGGCAAGTCGGGGGCGTTGCTGTCCATCTTGTCCTTGATGGTGTTTTCGTACTGCGGCTGCCCCTGCTTCTTGATGAAATCGACGATTCTCCGCATCTCCGCGTCCGTGGTCATCGTGCCCTGCGCGCGGGTCAACTTGCCGCTGCCCGGCGGCAGAAAGAGCATATCGCCCTTGCCCAGAAGCTTGTCGGCACCGTTGGCATCGAGGATCGTGCGGCTGTCCACCTTCTGCGCCACCTGGAAGGAAATACGCGCCGGGAAGTTCGCCTTGATCGTGCCGGTGATGACATTCACCGACGGCCGTTGTGTGGCGAGGATCATGTGGATGCCCACCGCACGCGACAACTGCGCGAGCCGGGCAATCCCGGTCTCGATTTCCGCCTGCGCCACCAACATCAAGTCCGCCAGCTCGTCCACCACGATCACGATGTATGGCAGCCGGTCCGGCGGCTCATCGCTCGGCTTCTCAGCCTCGCCCGGCGCGCCCTCGAAAAGTTCGGTCTGCTTCAGAATCGGCCGGGTGTTGTAACTCTTGATGTTGCGCACACCGACCTTCGCGAAAAGCTTGTAGCGCTTCTCCATCTCGTTGATCGCCCAGCGCAGTCCGATGCTGACCTTCTTCGGATCGGTGATGACCGGAACGACCAGGTGCGGCAGGTGGTTGTAGGTGGAGAACTCGACGATCTTCGGGTCGATCAGCATGAGGCGCAGCTCGTCAGGCGTGCGCGACATCAGCAGGCCCGTCAGGATGGAGTTCATGCAGACCGTCTTGCCGGAGCCGGTCGCACCCGCGATCAGCATGTGCGGCATCTCCGCCAGGTCCGCCACAATCTCGTGACCGCCCACGTCCTTGCCGATGGCCAGCGGCAACGCGGCCTTCCCGCTCTGCCACGTTGCGCTCTCGATGAGCTCGCGCAGGAACACCACCGTCGTCTTCGAATTCGGCACCTCGATGCCGACCACGCCCTTGCCGGGAATCGGCGCCTGCACGCGGACGCTCTCCGCCTTCATCGCCAGCGCGATGTTGTTGCCGAGCGCGACGATCTTCTCCAGCCGCACGCCCGGCGCCGGCAAGAGCTCGTACCGCGTAACCACGGGGCCGCGCTCGACATTCGTCACGTCGACCTCGATACCGAACTCTGCAAAAGTCTCCTTCAGCACCACCGCACTGGCTTGGAAATCGCCGCGAATTTCCCGGTCCTTTTCAGGCGGTAACGGGTCCAGCATGGAGACGGGCGGCAGTTTGAAGGCAGAATTGGTCTGGCTGAAGAGGGGCTCCGGGTTGACGGGTTCCGGCGCGCGGACCGGCTTCGGACGTTCCTTCTTCGGCGGAGGCGGCAACTCCTCGACCTCTTCCTCCACCTCGGGAATCTCCGGCTCGGGCACCGCTCGCGCACCCCGTCCGGGCGTGATGATAACCGCCGGCCGAATGGCGGGTTTTTGCACAGCCGCCTCGCGCTCAGCCTTCTCCTGCTCTTGCTCGCGCATGACGTCTTCCAAACGCCGGCGCTGCTTCTCAACCTTGCGCTGCTCCCGCTCAATCTGCGACCGTTCATCGCGGTGCTCCGCGATCTTCTCATCCACCTTCTTAAACAGCGCCACGGCCAGCACCCCAATCGCGTGCGCAATCTGGAGAGGATGAATCTCGATGAAAAGAATCAGGCTGATCGCCAACAACGACGCCGCGATAATGCCCGTGCCCACCGTACCCAGCCACCGCACCAGCATTTCATCGGTCAGAAAGGACCCCACCACACCACCCGGCCCGCAGGTGTTAAGCTTCTCCACAACCCCTTCCCACGCACCGGGTTGTAAATCGAAGATACAAAGCAGCGCCAAGAGCATCACGGTCAGCCAAACCGCCTTCGGCCAAACGCGCCCCTCGCGTTTGAAAATGAGGAGCAGGCCGATGATCATCAGCCCCGCCGGCAACAGATAGGCCCCAATGCCGAGGGCCATGAAGAAGAAGAAGGCAGTCCACGCGCCCACAGGACCGATGAAATTCTCGGCAGGCCGGTTTGGCGGCGATTTCAGCAGGGGAATATCGCCCGGTGCATAGGAAAACAGGCTGAGAAGAAACAGGAGGGCCACCGTCACCAGCAAAATGCCCCAAGCCTCCCGCCACCCGGTTCTAGCTATTTCCTTCCTTACCGCCATGGCCGTACAAAATAGCAGTACCCCACGCCTCAAGCAAGCGCGACCGCAACGACCGTTGGGGCTTCAGTATGGCAGACTTCGATGCCAAGACCTTCGACCATTACGACAGGGTCAATAGCGGCTTGGCGCGACGATTACCCGAAGGACGGAGCTGTGGCAGTCGTCCACAGGAATCCGCCTGATGGATTGATGCATGAGAAGTAGATGAGGAAGGACCGCAGGAGGCTGACATCGGTGATGGCCATGTACTCATCCAAGTTCCCCGCCGCATCGTAGGAACAGAGGACCTTTGACTCACCGCCGTAGTCGGCCTGCACCAACCGGTATTGAGCGTCGTAGCTATACTTGACCGTTGTCCCCGCCTCCGCGGCAAGAACACAACCTAGCAGCACGATCCCCACTAACCACCAACGCTTGTTCATGAACCCCCCTTCGCAAGCTTCATGCTTCTCTTTTTTTTGCAGGCTAACTTCGCCTATTCGACATCCAAGGACCGCCCCCGCACTAGAGAGGGATGCAAAAGGGTATGAAGTGCCGGTACTTCTTTTCTTCAAACTTCAACGTCTTCTTCTCCCCCCAACATGACAGCTCTACCTCAAGTCTCCCGTCCCGGACTACACCACCCTCAAGCCTCACTGACAATATTGTGCCGCGGAAGATCTCTGTCTCTTGAACGGATGACGGAGCGACAGCAGCCCCATCAATCTTTTCAAAGATGACATCTCCCAGCCCACCGGAATGCACAAGCTTGAGGATATTCGTTTCGTGAGGGGGATACAGAGCCTTATCGGTCATCGGCACAATCGGTATGAAAGCAGGCCCCACCCAACTCATACGATCAGCCAGAACAGGATACACCACAACCTCATTGGTTGTCCCCATAACGAATTCATATAGAGGAGGCTTATACTGCCCAAATGAGGGCTCTCTGCTGCGAGTATGCCACCCCCCTTTTTCCACCACATGAAAGCCATCCTCTAAATGCACAAGCGTCAGGTAATCGGCCGAATCCACGACAGAACACCCGCCCACCAAGCAAACCAGTACACAGGCCGCAGCCAGAACGAGTCTATTCATCACCACCACCCTGACACCCTTTGGGGTCAGACCTACAAATAACAAATAGGCTCATTCCAGCACCCCGAGGCTTCTCTCCGCCTGCTCCAACTTCCGCCGCAGCCCCTTGTCTGTCTTGACCAGCCGATCCGTTCGCCTCACCTGCCAACTGACCGCCGATCCCCACTGGAGCCCCAGCTCCCGCGCCACCTCCCGTTGCGTCAACCCGCTATGCCGACTCAGCAACAGCGCCGCCAGCCCCCGCGCGCCCTGCCCCCTGCTCCGACAGCCAATCTCCTCGACAGGCACCCCCATCACCTGCGACACCGTCTTCAGGACTCTCCTCGGCGCCACCGCCACCACCTGCCTTCGAAACGTCGTATCCTCCGGCCTCTTCAACCTGCCAACCTGTTCCGCCCCCACCTCCCGCATTCTCTCCATGAATCCCTCTCCGCCGATCCCCTCACTCGCCCCCTTCACCAACTTCTGGACTTCCTCGTCCGTCTTTGCCAACCCCTGTTCCACATACTTCCGGTACGCCGAAGGCCTCCGCCCTTTCTGCCCCGCCAACTGTGCCAGCACCGGCCCCATCTCCAATCCCTCAATCGCCCTTGCCCTCCCCGCATAGGCCGGGTAGCTGCTCCAGCGATAGCCCCGCAAATACCGAACCTGCTCTTTTAGCGGCCTTTTCTCGATCTCCCCGACATGCACCGGGTTCAAGTGTACATACCGGCTCAGTTTCAGCAGGTACTCATCCCCCTCCACCGGCTTTCCCCCAAACCGACCCTGCAACAGATGTCCCACCCGCCGGTGCCTCTTGTTGAAGTACATCGTATACGCCGTCATCAGCGACTGCATGAATCGGCTGATATTGGCCCCCGGTGTCTCCACCAGCAGATGCACGTGATTGTTCATCAGGCAGTACAGGTACAGCCTCACCCCGTGCTTCCCTGCCTGCTCGCTCAACTGATCTAGGAACCGCCCACGATCCCCGTCATCCCGAAAGATATCCTGCCTCCCGTTCCCCCGAACGGTCACGTGGTAGATCGCCCCCTCGAACACAATCCTTAGTTTTCTCGCCATACCCGCCTTCCTACCACCCCTTGCCCTCTCCGTCCACCCTCTTATTTGTTATTTGTAGGTCTGACCCCGGAAAGATCGGAAAGATTGCTTGCAGATCTACTCCCAAAGCTACTGAGTATCAGGCGCCCAAGGGAGGTCATCGTGGCCCACCCAACACCAAGAATGAAAATATTGCTGACAGCAGCATTCACGTAATCGAACACGTTGAAGTTCACAAAATCCTTGCTGTTCACCGGATTGGCAAGGAGAGCTAGAAGGCATAGCGGAGGAAAGCCCAGGAAAAGAACAAGCCCTGTTACGGCACCGACCGCGCGCTGTGCGAATGATGCAACTCTGAGAGAACAGAATATGAACACGAGTCCCGACAACGCGGCGAAGTACAGGAAAACGGGATATCCTTCGGCAAAGAAGAACCCGATCGCGTTCTCTCTTTGGCTTTGCAGCGGGATGCTGGCAACGACGGAGATAGACGCCACACAACACACAATCGCAGAACCCAGTCTTAGCCTTTCAGTACTCATCTCAGCACTCTATGGGAAGGAAGCCCGAATCACGGTGTTGGCGCTCGAAGTTGAGGATACGGAACCCCTCGATCCACGGGCTCCAATCGATATTGCTCCGCCATTCACTGGCGCGAGAAACACGCTGCGGGATATTTCATTGGGGGTCGTCTGGGAGTCATGAACAATGGGCACCCCCGCAGCACGCAGACCGTCCGCCACAAGAGAACCACAGGTATACTCACTGCCATCAGAGGACTGAATACCGACTATCGCACCATAGTCATACCCGCCGAAGGTGCCTCCAACAAGAGCCTGCCCCGCAAATTTAAGAAGCCCAGCTTCATCAACCGCGCCGTTTGGTCGCATGATTTGGAATGTCTTCCCGTCCAGACTGTCCGGGGCATCAATAACAACACCGTCGCCAGGACGAGCCGTTAGAATACCATCCTGCACCCTAATGCCAACATGCCCATACACATCTCCGGGAGTATTTGCATCTGCAGTGAAAATAGCGATGATCCACTGAATGATATTGTTATCGACATAGAGATACACATCCCCAACCCGTCCCTGCGCCCAACTCTCCCCCCACCCCCACGGGTCGATGAAGTTCACCGGATCGCCGTGGCAGTAGGCGTACAGATTCAACCCGCCCGGAAGGCCAATCGGATCTTTCGTGAGCCACCGTCTCAGGTCCGCCGCGTAGTACCGCGCTTTGATGTAGTACAGCGACCCACCCTCGTGATACGCCCCAT
The DNA here is from genome assembly GCA_036821485.1 of Verrucomicrobiota bacterium. Lineage (GTDB taxonomy): Bacteria > Verrucomicrobiota > Kiritimatiellia > CAIQIC01 > JAGNIJ01 > DAISJM01. The sequence continues at coordinate 11,974 of DAISJM010000002.1, forward strand.
ACCCGCCCCCGAACGTATACGGCGTCTCCACCCCGCCTGCCTGATCCAGCACTTCTCCGTACGGCGAATAGGCGTACTCCGCCACCACCGCCCCGTTGGTGTCCGTCAGCGCCAGCGTCGACCCCTGCTCATCCGCGTGGAAGTAGTACACCGCTCCGTTTGTTTCCACCTGCGCCAGCAGCCCCCGCGCGCCCCAGATGTAGTACCGCACCGGCAGCCCGTTCGTGTCCGCCTCCATCAGCACGTTGTGCAGCGCCGCGCCACGATCCAGCACGAAATGCCGGGTGCCTTGCAGGGAATGCCGGGTCACCCGATCCCCCAACCCGTCGTATTCATAGGCGCTGGCCGTTCCCTCGTTCACCACGTTCGTCATCCGATTGTCGTGGTCGTATCCCATCGCCAGCCCCATCCCGTTGGAGACCAGGTTCCCATTCGGATCGAAGTAGAAGGCGTTGGTCGTCCACGCCTCATCACCCGGGGCCGCAACACGAAGCGTCTGCGAAAGCCGATCGGCCCCGTCGAAGGTCATGCACTCCACCTTCGGCTGCAGGTCCCCCACCCGCCCCGCCACGATCTCCTCTTCCATCTTAAGCCCCAGCCCGTCCCGCGTAAATACCCGTTCCAGAAATGCCGTGGCACCGAGAATATAGGAGAATCCCGCCAGCCTCTGTGTATCGTCCCATTCAAACACCCCGGCCACTTAGGGTCAGCCCTCACGGTCCCCCGCGGATGAATCCGACCGGGCGGGAGATGATGTTCTGTGCGAGAGAAGAAACGACGAGCAGTTCAAGAAGGCAGATACTTAGGAAAGAGAAATGAAACCCGAGTCGATGGACATGTTTCCGCGGCGCGAGACTCCGTCGCATGCGATGCTCCCCTTGGTGGGTCCTTTTCTACACCCAATCCCCGCTCTCTGACTAGGGGGGGTATCTTGTAGGATGTTCCTGACAAATGGTCCGCTCCATTCCGAGACTCGACAATCATCCCGGAAATCCGCATTGTTCTGACAGGTGTAGCCCACAAGGAGCGTGGACATGATCAGAAGCATCCTCGTGTGTACGGACGGCTCGCCGCGCAGCGATGTCGCGGCCGATTACGCCATCGACCTTGCCAAGCGTCTGAAAGCACGGCTCCTCGGACTCCACGTACTCGACCTGCGCCTCTTTGAGGGGCCTCTGCTGGCCGACCTCTCCGGCGCGATCGGCGCCCAGCCCTATTCCGACCAGATCGGCCGCTTCCGGGATTTCCTCACCCGGCGGGGTGAGGCGGTCATGACCGCCTTCGTCAGCCGCTGCACCACCGCAGGTCTGCAAACCGAAAGCCTCATCCGTACCGGTCATCCGCCGCGCGTCATCCTTCAGGAGGAAGCCCACGCCGAATTGATCGTGCTCGGCCAGAAGGGCGAGCACGCGGATGTCATCGGCGAGATGATGGGGTCTACGGTAGAGCGCGTCATGCGCAACTCGGTCAAGCCCTGCCTCGTAACCCCGACCGAGTACCAGCCGTTCTCGCGGATCCTCGCAGCCTTCGATGGAAGCACCCATGCAGGCCAAGCTCTCCGCGAAGCCGCCGAGCTGGCCATCGCCATGGATATCGAACTTGTCGTGCTCACCGTGGGCGAGAATAGCCACGAGGGACAGACGGAGGAAATATCTCAGGACGCCAAGGATCTGGTGAAGCCCCACGGCGCGAAGGCGTCCTTCGTCACCGTGCACGGCAGGACCGCCGCCGCAATCCTGGAAACCGCGCGCAGCCACAAGTGCGGCCTGATTGCGTTGGGCGCGTACGGGCACAGCCGTATTCGCGAGATGGTGTTGGGCAGCACCACCACACAGGTGGTTTCACGGGCACACGTTCCCGTCTTAATCGTACGCTGAGATCGACCATGCAGAACACATTGTTCATCGTAATCCCGACCCTGGCCGTCATACTCGCCGCCGCATGGTGGATACGCCGCAGCATCCTGGCCGCCATCGCCAAGCCGCGCGACGACCAGTCGTTCGCCCTCCTCCAGAACCAGGTCAACGCCCTCAACACGCAGGTGGCGCAGGCCCTCGACAACACGCGGAAATCGATGGACGAGCGCCTCGACAACGCCGCGCGCGTCATCCAGGGCGTGAGCAAACAGCTCGGCCAACTCGACGAATCGTCCCGCCGCATTTTCGATATCGGCAAGGATATGGCCAGTCTGCAGGAAGTGCTCCGCTCGCCGAAGCTGCGCGGCAATATCAGCGAGCTGTTCCTCGAAGACCTCCTCGCGCAGATCCTGCCGCCGGACCATTACAAAATCCAGCACGCCTTCCGCGGCGGCGAAACCGTCGATGCCGCCATCGTACTGAAAGCCGGACTCGTTCCGGTGGACGCGAAGTTCCCCCTCGAGAACTTCCGGCTCGTGGTGGCTGCCGCAGACGATGAAGCGCGCAAGATCGCGCGGAAAACCTTCCTGCGCGATGTTAAAATCCACATCGATGCGATCGCCCAGAAATATATCCGGCCCGACGAGGGTACATTCGATTTCGCGCTGATGTACATCCCGGCCGAAAATGTCTACTACGAGACGATCATCAAGGATACCGACGGCACCGCGGACTTCTCCCTGTTCAACTACGCCCTCTCGAAACGCGTCATTCCCGTTTCGCCGAACAGCTTCTACGCCTACCTGCAGACCATTCTGCTCGGCCTGAAAGGCATGAAGGTGGAGGAAAGCGCGCGCGACATGCTCAACGCACTGGCCGCGTTGCACAAGGATTTCGAGCGGTTCGAGGAACCGTTCCGGCTCATCGGGAAGCATCTGGAGAACTCGCTCAAGCAGTTCGCCGACGCGGATAAGCGGCTCGGGAAACTCACGGGCCGCATGGAGCAAATCGACAGCGCCACCAAGGGCCTCAACGCACCAGAGGTTCCGCCTGCGATCCACGGCTCCCCGGAATGATCGCCCCGGCCGACTCTGCATCGCGCCACGGTTTCGAGTCCTTGTAGCTCTCCACCATCTTCGCGAGCGTTGAGCCCGGCGCAAGCTCCTGCGCCCGCCCAGCCAGTTTCACAGCAGCTCCGAATTCGCCCACTTCGGCATGCGCCGCAGCTCGGACCGCCAGCACCAGAGGATCCTTCTTATCGCTCAACCAGCCGGCCCGGTCCGCAAGTCGTACCGCCTCGGCGCCATTACGAACAGCGTCCTCCCGACACGTGGCGCGAATCCACCCGAGAGCCACCAAGGCCGACGTCTGGTACGGAAGGTCCTGTAAGACATTCTCATACAGGTCGGCCGCTTCACGAAACTTGCCGCGCCGGACCAGGAGATCGGCCAACTTCTCCTTTGCACGCGCGAAGTGAGGCAACTCCTTCAACACAGCTTCGAGTCCATCACGCGCATCGTCCAACGCGCCCACGGCCAGCGCCAGCATCGCGCGGTTGTACAAGCCCTGCACGTTGCGTGGATGCTCGCGCACCACGCGCTCCAGCAAGGCGTAGGCATCGTCGAACCGGCTCATCGATGTGAAACTGCCCGCCAGGTTCACCTGCGCATCGACGTTCCGCGGATTAAGCTGCAGCGCGCGTTCGAAGAACGGCACGCTTGCGGGAATCGATCCAAGCCCCGCCAGCCTCGCCCCCACGCGGACAAAATCCCGATCGCGCCCACGCTTATCCACGCCCTCTTCCAAGGTTTGGAGAGCGGCGCCCCGGTCGCCCGCGCGCGCCTGCGCCTCCGCCAGTTGGAGCTTCAGATCGTGACACCACGGCGCGATTTCGCCGGCCGACTGCAGCACGGGTACCGCCGCCGCACCATCTCCGACGTCCATCAACAACCGCGCAAAATTCTGCCGCATCATCCAATCGTCGGGCCGCGCGGCCATCGCGCGTTGGTAAAGGTCCCTTACTTCATCGCCGCCCGCAGGCCGGGCCGCCCGCGCCTTCTCCTGCCACAGGTACACCGCTTCCTCGTTGAAGGCCTGCCGGATAAACGGCGCCCGCTTTGATCGCTCGCAAATCTCCAGGTATGTCTTCGCTTCATCCGCGGCCGAAAACGCGATCTGTTCCTTGCACGCGTCCATCGACGGGACTGCATCCGACCCACCCAACCCCAACAGCAAGCCCACGCCATCCAGCAGCCGCGATGCCACCCGGTAGTTGCCCTCGAACGAGAAATGTACGTGATCGAGGAAGACACCGTCCCCCAGCAACTCGGGGTCCTCGGTCAGGTTCAGCAAGGCGAATCGCGGCCGCGAGCAGTCGGACACCGCGAAGATGATCTCGTTGATCCGCGTATCGGCCCGAAACCGCAGCGCATCGAGATCACGCGCCGCCTCATATTCCGCCATCGCGTCCTGCCCCAGTCGCTCCATGCACCGCGCACGACGATAGCGCAGCTCGGCATATTCATCATCCAAGCGACTCGCCTCATCATACGATTTCAGCGCGTCCTTCCAGTCGGCAGATGCCTCGCAGCTGGTTCCATCCGCCCACGCTTTTCCCCACGCCGCGAGGTCCGCTGCGGCCAGCCCGCGGCGATGCTGCGACGCAAACGGCGGACACACGCGCAGGTTCACCGCGACGGTGCACAGCAACACCCCTGCTTTTGCATCGCCGGCGAAACTCATAATGTCGCGCAAGTTCGATTCAAAATGGCTGTAGGCCGCCTCCAACGCGGGATCGTCATGAGCCACCAGCGTCTGCGAAAACATCGAGAGCCCTTCCCATTCCGGCAGGCCCCGATCGCCCTTCGCAAGCTGCACGCCGGCGTCGAGCAACTGCCCCACGCGCGTCGCGCGATAGAACATATTCGCGCGGATATACGGCAGGCTACCCGAGAACGTGCGGAACGTGGTCCCCGGCCCGTACGGCCCGAGGATCTCGTTGTTGCCCATGTAGATAACGAAGAGGTCCGGCTCCGCCTGGGCACAGGCACGCGCAATCTCACGCACCGCATGCGAGTTGATCGCCGTCATCGCGACATTGACCAGTTCCACCTGCGCGTCCGGATAACGCTCGCGGAGCATCACGTCCAATATCCGCGTGAAACTGTAATTGCCGGCAGGGTCGCCAAGCGCCGCCGATTCGCCCAGCACAAAGACGCGGCGGACGCCTGCCGGTTTCGGGGTTTGCAGGGCCAAATCGAGCGGCGCGCGCGCAATGGCCCGCGGAAAGAACCGCCAGCCGAAACGCTCGTTGACGTGCAACACAGTCCTGCCGTCTGCCAGCCGCATCGGTACCAGAAAAGCCGAGGGATATCCCCATCCCGCGATGCGCAGCCCAATTTCGAGACAGCCCACCACCAAAGCCGGGGCGAGCAGCGCCAGAAGCGCCCGCTTGGCCCAAATTGCACCGCGTCCTGTCCGTCCGCCTGTCGTCATGACGCCCTGTCAGTACCACATCCGGCACGCCAAGGTGAAGCCAAGGTTACGGCTCCAAACGCGAACTTTGTCGCTTGAGCCTGCCGGATTTACCCCCTATTCTACGCGCATTCATGACGACTCCGATCATAGCTTTTGCAAATCAAAAGGGCGGCGTGGGCAAGACCACCACGGTCGTCAGCCTGGCCGCGTGCCTCGCCGAACGGCGCAAGAGGATACTCCTCGTCGACCTCGACCCGCAGGCCAATGCCACCAGCGGCCTCGGCATGGAGAAGGTCGAGGGCCAAAGCATCTACCACGCACTCCTCGGCGAGAGCCCCGCGGAACCTCTCATCAAGTCCACCGCCATGGAGCGGCTCGACATCATCGGCTCGGAAGTCGATCTCGCCGGCGCGGAAGTGGATATCGCCCGCTCCGACCGATATCTGCATCGCTTCAAGGAAACGATCACTCCTGTCGCCGACAGCGGCCGCTACGATTACATCTTCGTCGACTGCCCGCCCTCGCTGGGCATCCTGACCATGAACGCATTGACCGCCGCCGAGTCCATCATCATCCCTCTGCAGTGCGAATACTTCGCGCTCGAGGGCCTGAGCGTGATCACCCGACTCGCCGAGCGGCTGCGCGACAGCGGCGCCAACCCCGGGCTGCGCGTGGAAGGCATTGCGATGACGATGTACGACATGCGGACGAACCTCTCCCAGCAGGTCGTTCAGGAAGTGGTCTCCCATTTCGGCAATCTCGTCTACGAAACGCTCATCCCACGCAGCGTGCGCCTCAGCGAAGCACCGAGTTTCGGCAAGCCCATCATCCTCTACGACCGCAACTGCACCGGGTCCGCAGCCTATCGCCAACTCGCCCGCGAATTTCTCGACCGTCGACGCATGGGAATCCCGGGCATGCCGGAAGAAGAAATCGTCGAGGAAGAATCCGAGCCCGTTGAGGAACAGCCGGCAGAATCGCCGGCCGAAGACCAGCCGCCGGCGCAATAGGCGGCCGCCGCGCCACACATTTTTCCAATGATTGGAAAAATGGCATTCAGATTTTCCAACCCTTGGAAAAACAGCGACAGAATTTTCCAAGGGTTGGAAAATCAGCCCGTCTCGAGCGCCTCGCGCGTTTCCTTCTTCAGCCGCTTGAGTTGACCGGACAACGCGATGCGCTTGATGCGCGACATGCGGTCCACGAGAAGCACGCCGTTGAGATGATCGATTTCGTGTTGCGCCACGCGGGCCACGAATTTCTTCAACCGCAGTTCCTGCGGCTTGCCTTTGAGATCCAGAAATTGAACCGTCACTTCGACCGACCGCGACACCGGCGCATATATATCGGGGAAGCTCAGGCACCCCTCGTCGGCCACTTCCTTCTCGCCTGAAAAATCGGTGATCTTCGGATTGACCAGCACCAGCGGCATCGTCACGCCCGGATTGAGTACAACCCCATCTTCGGAACGATCCATCTCCAGCGGCACTTCGATGACGCAAATCGCGTCGGTACTTCCCACCTGCTGGGCAGCCAACCCGACTCCCCGCTCGAGCCGCATGGTCTCGATCATATCCTTCGCCAGCGTGCGAATGTTGTCGTCCACCTCGCGAACCGGGACCGCCGGCTCTCGAAGGACCTCGTCGCCATACGTATGGATAGCCTTCTTCAAATCGGTAAACCTTTCCCTGTCACAATACCTTTTCCATCGAGCAAATCAACCGGTTCCACTTGCCGTTTGCGGGGTCTTTCCATAGAGTATGGGCGCATGAACCGCATCCTGATCGTCGTACCGACCTATAACGAGAAGGAGAACATTCGCGAGATCGCGCAGGCCATTCTGGCCGCCTGCCCGCAAGCCAATATCCTTTTCGTGGATGATAATTCCCCGGACGGCACCGGCCGCATGGCCGATGAGATGAGCCAGGCCGACCAGCGTATTCAGGTTCTGCACCGCAGTGGCAAGCAAGGTCTGGGCCGCGCCTACCTTGCCGGTTTCAAGTGGGCCCTTGAGCGTGACTACGAATTCATCTTCGAGATGGATGCCGATTTCTCCCACAACCCGGCCGACCTGCCCCGTTTGCTGGAGGGCGCTCAGTCGGCCGACCTCGCATTGGGCTCCCGCTACATCGGCGGCATCCGCGTCATCAACTGGCCCCTGAGCCGGCTCTTCTTGAGCAAAGGCGCCGCCGTCTATGTCAGACTGATCACGGGGATGCCGTTCACAGACCCGACCGGCGGATTCAAGTGCTATCGCCGCGCGGTGCTGGAGACCATCAACCTGGAACATATCAAATCCAACGGATACTCATTCCAGATCGAAATGACACACACGGCATGGCGCAAGGGCTTCCACATCGTGGAGGTTCCGATCACGTTCGAGGAACGTCGCTCCGGTTTTTCGAAAATGAGTTCGCATATCGTACGCGAAGCGTTGTGGATGGTGTGGAAGTTGCTCCTTCGCTCGGGATTCCGGCGCAGCCCCGGCCAGCGCAACGCCCGAAGCGCTATCGCCCACGGAGCCCCGTCATGAGCAAGCCCTGGCTTCTCAGTCTCTTCCAAGCGCTGCGCCCGAAACAGTGGACCAAAAACGCGGTCGTGTTTGCCGCATTCTTCTTCGCGCTCGGCGACCGCAACCAACAGGTCGGCCTCGCCGCTTTCTGGATTGCCGTGCAAGCCACGCTGCTCTTCTGCGTGGTCTCAAGCGGAATCTACCTCATGAACGACGTCCGAGATGCGCCGTGGGATCGCGCACACCCGACGAAGAAGTTTCGCCCCATCGCTGCGGGCGAGGTATCGCCCGCCGCAGCTCTCGTCGCCGCCGCCCTGCTCCTCGCAGCAGGCATGACCGGCGCGTGGTTCCTGTCGCACAACTTTGCCGCCGTTCTACTGTCCTACATCGGTCTGCAAATCGTGTACACGCTGGTGCTGAAGCAGGTCGTTCTGTTGGATCTTTTCGTCATCGCGGCCGGGTTCGTGCTGCGGGCCATGGCCGGCGCCGTCGCTGTCAACGTCACTATCTCGCCCTGGCTCCTGCTGTGCGCCATGTTGCTGGCCCTGTTCCTGGCCCTGTGCAAACGCCGCCACGAGAAGGTGGTCGTGGGCGACACCGCCGGCGAAACCCGGGCCAATCTCGGCCGATACGATGAGCGACTGCTGGATCAGCTCATCGCCGTGGTCAGCGCCGCGACGCTGGTCTTCTACGCGCTCTACACGCTCTGGCCCGATACGGTACAGAAGTTCGGCAACGCCCGGCTGGCATTCACCATCCCCTTCGTCATCTTCGGCCTCTTCCGCTACCTCGACCTGGTCTACCGGCACGACAAGGGCGGCCACCCGGAACAAATCCTGCTCACGGATGCCCCCCTTCTGGTGGACCTCCTGCTCTACGGCGCCACCGTCTTCGTGCTCCTCTTTGTCGCCCACCCGTAAGTTTGTTGAACACCCCCGTTCCCGCGTTGTCGAAGGGGTATAAGTTCTTGACGGTAGGGCACTAAAAGCCATACCTTCCTGTGCTCACGGACTCGAAATAAGGGCTCTTTATCAGGCAAAATCTATGGCCGTGTCTAATGTGAAGTCAAAACCGGCGCCGGCACCCGTTTCCCCGGAGAAACCGGCAGTTCCCGATCAACAAACCGGCGCCTTCTTTCGGCGCGTGGACTGGGCAGCTTTCTGGACCACCTTTCTGATCACCCTGGCGGTCTATGTCTATACTCTCGCGCCCACCGTCACACTCGAAGACTCGGGCGAACTCGCCGTCGGTTCGGATTACCTTGGCGTCCCCCATCCTCCGGGCTACCCCATCTGGACGCTGATCACATGGTTCTTCCAGTGGATATTCGGCTGGGTCCGCTACTACGGCCATCCCAATCCTGCCTGGTCGGTCGGCCTTGCCTCCGCCTTCTTCGGCGCGCTGGCTTGCGGGCTGCTGGCCCTTCTGGTCTGCCGATCCGGCTCGGATATGCTCCGCAGCCTGAAGCGCACCACGGAGGTGCTCGGGTACCAGACAGAGAACTTCCTCTGCTGGGTTGGTGGCGTCGCGGGCGGCCTGCTGCTTGCCTTCAGCCCCGTCCTCTGGTCCCAGTCCGTAATCGTGGAAGTGTATGCCCTGAACGCTTTCTTCCAGGGCTTGATCATTCTCCTGGTCTACCGATGGATGTGTCGCCCGCGCGAGGATAGCATCCTCTATGCGACCGCATTCATCTTCGGTCTTGGCCTTACGAATCACCAGACACTCCTCTTCGTTGCCCCCGGATTGCTCGTGGCCATCTGGTTCCGCGACCGCCCTCTCTTCCGCGATTGCCTCGCCCTCTTGTTCTGGGCCGTGGCCGGGCTGATGTTCTGGAAGTCTTCACAGATAACCGGCGGCAACCTGAGCCCCGAGGCCCTGCGCGACAAGCACACGCAGATGACGCTCGGCCTGCTCTTCCTCGTCGCCCCGGTCGGCCTGTTCCTCATCGAACGCAAGCTTTTCACCGAGTGGAAACGCGTCATCATCGCTGCGCTACTGGTCGTGCTCGGCGTCTCCTTCTACGCCTATCTGCCGTTCTCGTCGGAACAGAACCCGCCCATCAACTGGGGCTATCCCCGCACCCCCGAGGGTTTCTGGCATGCCCTCAGCCGCGGCCAGTATGAGAAAATCACCCCGGCCGACATCTTCACCAAGAAATTCCTTCTACAGGTGTCGTCCTACCTGGGCGACTTGCGCCAGCAGTTCACATTCCCCATCACACTGATCGGCCTCGTGCCCTTCTTCTTTATCCACAAGATCGATCGGAAGACACGGACGTGGCTCTTCACCACGCTGATTTCATTCTTCTCGCTCGGCATCGTGCTCATCACCTTCCAGAACCCGCAGTTGGATATCCAGACGCTCTTCATCGGTCGCGTGCAATTCATCCAATCCCACGCCGTGTACGCCATCTGGCTGGGCTATGGCCTGCTGTTCGGGCTGGCCTTCGCCGAAGCCGCCCTTGGCGGACGCTTCGGTCAGGGCGAGAAGGCTCGGAAGCCGTGGGTCTTCGGCATCAGCCTCGCCTACCTCGTGCTGGGCACGCTGCTCATCCTTAAGATCAGTGCTGCCGACGTCGCCGCGATCTGGACGATCTTCTTCATCCTGCTCGGCCTCACCATCATCGTGATCGTTTTCGGTCACCGCCAGGCCGCCCGTATCGCAGCCGTGGGTCTGGCCCTGCTCATTCCTCTCACGCTCATTTTCCAGAACGCCTACGATGAGGAGCAGATCAAGATCGTCGGCGGCGCCGAGCAGAATGGCCATGACTTCGGTTGGCAGTTCGGAAGCTGGGAACTCCAGGGCGAAGAAGGTATCCGCGAAAGCCTCAGCTACAAACGCTCGCCCGAGGAGTTCGAGAAGATCTGGGCAGACTATCCCACGCCCGGGTACCCGTTGCCGATGGACACCAACGCCATCTTCTACGGAGGCACCGATCCCGGCCGTTTCGTGCCGACCTACATGATCTACAGCGGCAAAGTCCGTCCGGACGTCTACCTCATCACGCAGAACGCGCTCGCGGACAACACCTACATGAGCGTCATGCGCGACCTCTACGGCGATACCATCTGGATACCCTCCCAGCAGGACAGCAACTACGCGTTCCAGAAATACGTCGAGGATGTGCAGTCAGGGCGCATCCCCGCCGGCGCCGAGGTACAGTTTGAGAACGGTCGCGTCAGCGTGCAGGGCGTGCAGGGCGTGATGATGATCAACGGCATCCTTGCCAAGATGATCTTCGAGGCCAACCGGCACAAGAACACCTTCTACGTCGAGGAAAGCTACGTCATTCCGTGGATGTACCCCTACCTCGAACCCCACGGCCTGATCATGAAGATCAACAACGAACAGCTCTCCAGCCTTACGCCGGAAATGGTGAACAACGACCGCAAGTTCTGGGACTGGTACACCAAGTATCTCATGGACAACCCCAAGTTCCTGCGCGACGTCGTTGCCCGCAAGACCTTCTCCAAGCTGCGCGGCGCCATCGCCGGTATCTATGCCTTCCGGCGCATGTTCCCCGAAGCCGAATATGCCTTTGTGCAGGCCATCGAGCTCTACCCGCTCAGCCCCGAAGCCAATTTCCGTCTCGCCGATGTTTACATGCAGCAGCGCAAATTCACCCAGGCGCGCGAACTCATTGAGCGCTTCCTCAAGGAAGATCCGGGCAACGACAAGGTCGAGGGGTTCCTCAACCAGATTCGTGAAACAGAAAATGCTGACGGCCGCCGTCAGGAACTCGAGCAGAAATTCTCCAGCGGTCAGGCCGACCTCAATGTCGCGCTGGAACTTGCCGACCTCTATCGCAAGCTCGCCATGGACGGCCCCTTCCAAGGGCTGACGACCAGCATCCTGAACGATACCAATGTTCCGGCCAACGTGTATCTCGCGGTGGCCAAACTGTTCGCAGACGCGAAGCGCGGCGACCTGCTCATCAATGCGCTACAACGCTACCTCGCACGCGAACCGGCCAACCCGCGCGTGTGGATTGACCTTGCGGCGATCCAAGCCGGCATGCAGAAACCTGACGATGCGATTCAGTCTATTTCGCGCGCAGTCGAAATTGGCGGGGAACCCGCACGGGATATGGTTCGCAAGGATCGGCGGTTTGACGGGCTGCGCGACAACCCGAGATTCAAGGCCTTGGTGCCACAGGCGGCGCAGTCTTTGCCCATCAGCCTCCCGGGCAATCTGCCGCTGTTCTGAGAGAAGTTGTCATTCTGATGCCGCTCTTGCGGCAGAAGAATCTCGTCTTCGGATCTGGGCAACACGCCCTCGAGAGTGTCTTCTGTGGCCGCGACCGTGGGTCGCGGTTCGGCAGGACCGGTCACTCGCCCTGATGAATTTGCCGACGCGGCATCACCATGCGCCGGCCCGCGTCAAGACTGACCACATCCACCGGGTGGGCATACACGCGCGACAGTTCCGCCGCTTCCATGACTTCTGCTGCCGCACCACGCCGCACCACACGGCCGTGATCCAGCAACACCAGATCGGAGCAGAACTCGGCCGCCAGATTCAGGTCATGCAGCGACATGACCACCGTGACGCCATGGTTACGATTGAGATCACTGATGATTTCTGCCAGGTGCCACGCATGCTGGATATCAAGGTGTGCCGTGGGTTCGTCGAGCAACAGCATGGATGGTTCCTGCGCCAACGCCAACGCCACCAGCGCTCGCTGCCGCTCACCAGCACTGAGTTCGTCGACAAGCCGATCCTCAAACCCGATGAGGTCGGCCATTTCCAATGCCCGATGCACGGCTGAAACATCCTCCGGGGAAAGACGCTGCCAGCCCGAAAGGTAGGGAGTCCTCCCAAGCGCAACCAACTCTCCCACGGTGTACGCCACAGGGATATCCACTCCCTGCGGAACCACCGCCAGCATCTGCGAGACCCCTCGCCGCGAGATATCGTCCAACAGCCTGCCGCAAATCATCACTCGCCCTTCTGACGGTCGGATGGACCCGCAGAGCACCCGCAGGAGAGTAGTCTTCCCGGCGCCGTTCGGACCTATGATGCCGGTCATCCCGCCAGCGGGAAGACACAACGACACGCCCGTGAGCGCCTCGCGCTCTCCGTATAGCACGCGCACGCCACACGCTTCCATGGCTGCACCGCCATCCGTTGACATCACGTCCATATTTCCCTCTGCTTGCGCCGTAGAAGAAGAAGAAAGAACGGGCCGCCCACGATGGCCGTAATGACACCCACGGGCACTTCCACCGGATAGAAGAGCGCACGGCCGAGACCGTCGGCCAACACAAGAAAGGCCGCACCGAGAAACGCGGAGGCAATAATCAGGCGCCGATGCTCCGGGCCCACCAGGGCGCGGGCGGCATGGGGCACCGTCAGCCCCGCAAACGCAATGAGCCCGCTCACGCACACCGAGGCCGCCGTCATCAGCGCCGCCAACGCCAGCAGGATGATCTTCGTCTTCTCCGCATCCACACCCGCATGTCCCGCCACCTCATCCCCCAACACCAGCACGTTCATTTCGCGCGCCAGGAAACTGCAGGCCAGCAGACTGAACAGCACCACGCCGCCCGCCCACCCGACAAGCCGCGTGTCGAACACCTGCAGGTCGCCCAGAAACCACCAGAGAATCGCATGCAACCCTTCGGCTGAAGATTGGGAAACCAGGAACATCAGTATACTGCCGCAAAGAGAACTCCACACGACACCGGCAAGAATCAACGTCTGGGGTGCCGTGCGCCGCCCCACGCGGGCAAGCTGATAGACCGCCATGAGACTCGCCACAGCCCCGACAAATCCTGCCGCCGGCAACGCCAACGCCCCCAGCGCCATACCCCCGCTAATGATCATCAGCGCAGTTGCAAGCCCTGCTCCGGAGGAGATGCCCAACACGTAGGGTTCGGCCAGGGGATTCCTCAGCACCGCTTGAAGGACGGCGCCGGATACCGCCAGCGAAGCACCAACCATGGCCCCCAGTGCTACGCGCCACAGACGTATGGCAAGAATACCACGATGTGCAGGCTCCAGAAGGGAAAGCGGATGCCTCCAACCCTCGCCGAGGAACACCCCCGCCCCCACAACAAGCGGGCAAATCACCATCAACGTCCAGAACCATGTTGTACGTTCAGCTCTCATGCGTATCACGGAATCAAAATCACGGAGACGGCGCGCCGACCTAAGGGCTGTGCTGCATGAGCCAATCCGCAAAGGCCTCCGCGCCCTCGATCATGCGCGGCCCCGGCCGAAGCAGCCAATCCGGCGGTATCGTAGTGCAGACCTTCCCGCTTTGCACAGCCCGAATCCTGTCCCAGCCCGGTCGCCGGGCAAGCCGTTCCGGTGCCGCCATCCCCGGCAACATGTAGGCCAGCAGGATCACGTCAGGATCCTCGCGAATGACCCACTCCGAACTGATATGCACGTAACGACCCTTCAGGCCTTCCGCAATATTGTGCCCGCCGGCAAGCCCCACGAGATCGTGAACAAACGTCGCCCCGCTGACCGTAGTCAACGGATCGCCCCATACTTCCACGTACACCCGTAACTTCTCACGCCCGACAAAATACTTGGCCGTCCTGGAGGAGAGCGTGTCTCGCCGCGTCTCCATTTCCTTAACCCACTCCTCGCCGCGCGCGGGTTGTCCGAGTTCGCGACTGATCTCCCGCGCGGCGCTCATGAGGTCGGTCCACCCCTCGCACGGCAGGATGAGCACCCGGACCCCCATCTTCTCCAGCCGGTGAAGCGCCCCCGGCTTCTCAACATCCGTAGCGAGCACCACATCAGGTTTGAGATTCTCCACCATTTCGAGCTGCGGCCGTCCGAACCCCCCCGCGATCGGAAGTTGGCACACCGACGGCGGGTAATCGCAGGCACTGGACCGGCCGACCAGGTGATCACCCAAACCGAGGGCGCACACAAGCTCCGTCAGGCTCGGGGCCAGGCTGACCACGCGAAAACAAACAACGTTCGTTTCGGCTTTGGAAACAACCGGCGGGAAAAGGCAGGCAAGAAGCAGCGCAAGAAAAAGCTGACGCACCAGGATCATAGAAGCCCAGCCACCCCAAGACTCCGGCGCGAAGAAGGCATCAGGCCCCGCCGCGCAGGCGCTTGACCAGATTACGCAGTTCGTCGTACGACTCCGGCCTCAGCTGGCCAGGCCGCGCAAGAAGAGGATCCGCCAGCCGCAAAGCCTCCTCCTTCATGCCCCGCTTTTCATAGACTTGAGCCATGTGGAGATTGAACTGTGGATCTTCGGGCCGGAACGAAAGGGCCTTCTGAATCGCCGCCTGTGCTTCGTCAGCCTTCTCCAGCTTCAACAGTACCATGCCCAGCGTATCCCACGCGGCCATGTGGCGATCATTGACCACGACGGCCTCACGTGCCAGCGCCAGCGATTCTTCGTAGCGGCCCTTGAGCAGAAGGAGCCAAGCCAAATCGTTGAGCGCGTCGGCGCTACGCTGCTTCTGCAGGCTGGCGCGGTAGGACGATTCGGCCAGCTCATATTCCTGACGCGAAAACTGAATGGATCCGAGGATATAGTTGGCCAACGCATTGTGCGGGTCCAACGTCAGCAAACGCTCGACGTGCTCTTCCGCTTTCTGACGAACGCCTTGGGTGACGTCGAGCTGCAGGAGCCACTCAAGTGCTGTGCGATTGTTCGGCTGAATACGCAACACGTTATCGAGGTGCTTTCGCGCCCCGTCAAAGTCACGCTGCGCAAGCGCCAGTTGTGACAAGGTCAGCAGAATCTGCGGAGACTCGGTCGCCGCCGGTGTCAGAACCGACAGGCATCTGTTTACCGTCTTTTCGTCGTTATCCTCGCTGGCCACCGCCGCAAGCAGCGTCCACGCCGACAAGTTCTTGGGATCTTCCTCAACGAGCTTCTGCAAGGTCGCTTTGCCGGCAGCTATATCTCCGGAAAGGACCTCAACCATGGCCTCGCGCAGGCGGATCAGTGCGGTAGGCGCGCCAATTTCCTTCAGCTTGGCGATTGTAGCACGGGCACTGTCGAAATCGCCTTTGCGCATGGCCACATCCAACAACCCGACAAGGGCCGTAGGATTCTCCGGATTGTCCTCCAGCACCTTGCCGTACAGATCACCGGGCTCGTCCTTCATGCCCTGCATAAGATAGAAGGATGCCATCGCCAGCGACGCCAGTTCCTTGTTGGCCCCCATAGCCACCGCACGCTGCATTTCGCTGATGGCCATGTTCGGCTTGCCCGACATAGCCCATGCCCAGCCGCGGTTCACAAACGCCTCCGGATTGCGAACATAGCCGTACGTCTGCGCAAGCGACCAAATGCGCAACCGCGAGCGAAGGCGGCCGGAGAAGTCATCGAACTCGGTCTTCAGCTCTTCCAACTCGGGCCGCGAATCCCTCTGCGCCACAGAGACCATGTTGAGCAGCGCGCTGACGTTATTCGTGTCGAGTTCCCGCGCTTGATGATAGGCTTCGAAGGCGAGATCGTTGCGGCCACTATCCTCCAATGCTACCCCGAGGTTATTGGCCACCTTGCTGATGTGTCCAAGCGCCCAGCGACTCCAATCCGACACTGCACTGTCGGATGCAGCCGAAGCCTTCAGTTCTGCTCCGCACGTGTTCCAGAACTTCTCATGCTGAGAGAGCGCGGCCTCAGGATCAGGCAGTGTGGCGCTGGGAGCTCCAAGGAAGAGCACCTCCGCGGGGATGGGCACCTTGTTTCCTCCAAACCACAAATCGCTGGCCGCCAAGACCGCCAACTCATTCTCAACACCAGGTCGGCTCATCCATTCCGAGACGAGGGGAATCATTCCCACCTGCGCAAGCCCTCTTAGCCGCGTGTCGTCCAGAAGCGAGGCCACGTAGCGGAGATAGGCGCCCAACCCCTGACCCATGTTGATGACATGAACCGGCACGTTCTGCTCATGCGCCGAAAGCACGATGAGATCATCCAACACCCCGTTGGAGAGCAGCCAAGTCCGCCCGCCGAGGCGCTCCACAACCGCATCTGCAAAATCAGTCAAGGCGCGGCCCGTCCGACCATCAGCCGCTTTGACATTCAGCACAGCGCTCGCCGCAAAGAGCACAAGCAGCATGGGTATCAGCAGGGCTCGGCCCACACCTCGCAGAATCGATGCCGACCGCGCGTCAAACCGGCTGCGCTGCGCAAGGATGATGTACCAGTAGCCCACCAGGTAACCTGTCCAGCAGGCCATGATGACATATGGCGTCACCAGCAGCGGGCGAAAGTGAAGCAGCGGCCACGGAGCGATGGGAATGTTGAACATCACAAGCACAGACAGAATACTCAGTAACGCGTGCAGAAACTGCGAGCCGTACACGGTGCTCCGCGTCATTGCGCGCTTGGGCGAGCCCACCACGATCATCCATGGAATCACGCTCACCAACAGCACCATCAACCAGCCGATCTGCGGCATGCTGAACATGATCGTCCGGTACTGCTCCCTCCAGATGAACCAGAGGACCATGAAGTAGGAGTTAAATGCGCGCCACTCATAGGCCGGGTGCAGCCGATAAAGCCACGCGTGAATGAAGTAGACGGATAGACCCAACACGTAGAGCAGGACACACCGCGTCACCGTGCCCGCTGTCAACGTCTTGGTTCGCCACATCGCCAACGCGAGCACAAACGCCATGAATGGAGCCAACACGATGAAGGTCGCAAACTCCGTGGTCGCCAAACCGTACAGCAATACGAATGCATTGAGATGACTGCTCTTCCCTGTCTCCTGAAAACTCATCAGCAGGCGAACGCTGAGCAGGAGCAGAAACACATCGAATGCCGCCGTATGTGCGCGGGTCGATACAATCCAGAACGGAACACAAAGGGCCAGATACAAGCCGGCGACAAGGCCGGAGATCGTGGCGGGAGCATCCGCAGGAAACCGCGATTCCACTTCTTCGGCCGTGCGGTTGTGAGGAATACGGGAGACGATTCCGTAGAGCAGCCAAACAGCACCCGCTCCGCAAAGCGCGCTGAAGAAGTTCAGACGCAACGCGATATCGAAGATCGGGATTACGCCGAGAAGCCGCACCGCCAGGAAATACAAAGGATGCGACATCGGGGGGAACGGATCCAGCCCCAGATGCTGCACCATCAGGCGGGCTGATTCACCGGGCGCAGCCGTACGGCTCAACGTCAACAAGTAGACCACCAGCGAAAGCGCAAACAGCCACACGCCGGCCGACCTACGCGAGTTCTTCAGAATACGGTCAATCTTATCGAACATGGCTGCACATGTTAAAGGAAGAGGCCCAATGAGGCAACGCTCATGTGTGAGGACAGACGCGGGCCGCACGCCTTTCGCACCTCCCTGCCGCCTTGCGCGGCGGGAGACGGAATCCTGACTCCCGCGACGCGGGGTCGCCGAGAGCCTGCAGACTGTAGGGCCGCTGCTTGTCGGCGGCCAATTCTATGACCCAACGGCGATAGTGCGAGCCACAAAAGCAAGAGCCCCGCCCTGCGTTAGCAGGACAGGGCTCTCAGATCACTTTGGTTCAAATTACTTGGCAAAGCGGCGACGGAGGACCATCACCAACGCGCCAAGACCCATGAACGCCCACGTAGCCGGCTCAGGAACCGCTTCATACGAATTCGCATTCAATGTCTCGCCAAAACCTGTGGTCGTAACATCGATGTTGTAATCGATCGGAGTATATGGCGCCGTCATGTCCGTAGTATTTGTCGTATAACCATTGAAATACCACATGCCCTGTGTAACGGCTGTGGGGCTTCCAACATCGAATACGCGGACATAGTAGTAGCCGGAAACGAAGGATTGCGTGTACTGCGGCGCGATGAAATTGGCCCAGGGACTGGCCGTAATGGTGAAATCCGCCCACCACTGATCATCGCCACCGACATAATGCGGATCGGAGGCATCCGGCAAATCAATGGTCCCATTAGCCCCGCAGAAGATCAACTGAGCCAAAGCCGATCCGCCAGCGTTCAGCAAGCCATTCGGATAACTTGTGTGCCCAAAAAAACCATCAAGGGACATCCATGTCGTCCCAATTTCGGCCGTCGCAAGCGAGGCCCCCACCGCCACAATCAACGCCACCAGAGCGATCTTCTTCATCTAATCTCCTCCTGTACTTTACGTTCTCGCCATTATGCGCACAAATACCAGCCAGCCTGTTACGGCCAAGTGTAAGGTTTGCTTTCGACCCAATCAACCGACTGCGTCGTCCTCACCCAGAAAGCCTGCCCAGGATGTATCACCAAATCAGCCGCCCCATCCCAGACGCCACCGCGAGGATTCTTGGCGTATGGTCCCAAATACTTATTTGATTCAGAAGACCAAATATAGAGCAGCGAGTTAGCGGGCAACTTCTTGGCCAAATCTGTGTTCGTCCAAGCGGTGTCCACGGGATAAGGATACCCCAATATGTTCAGTCCAAAGATGCCATCCACCGTGGTGGTGGGAGCTGTGCTCCTGTCGGGAACTTCACCCATCATGAAGACGGGGTAGCTGTTGGAGGCCGCGCTCTCTGGAATCTTAATCCAAAATCCTTCGCCACGGCACAGGAGATTGGATCCCCCAACACCCCAGCCGCCACGTGGATCGCGAGCAACAGTCGTCTTATATGTCCTGGTGTCGTAGTTCCAAAGATAGAGGAGCGTCGCAGACGGAAACTGAGTTGAATCAAGCAGGTTTGACAGCACTGTGCAACCACCTTGACTGCCATCCATGGATTCAAAATCGAGCCGAACAAGGGCAAACTTGCCTCTCTCTGCATCGACCTTCACGTACCCCACCGCGTTGCGGCTGAGTACTTGGGTCTGACCAAAGGCCAGCGTACCAGTCACGACCACCGCCAGCATCACCAGAACCATTCTTTTCATGACGAGCCTCCCAATGGTGAATTCAGTTTTGCCGATATTCTTACACCCTGTCGAGAGCAAAGTATAGAACACCCGCGTTTATCCACTCATCGACAGTAGTAAGTTACCCATGCGCCATATACGTGTCAACACGTATATGTCTTTTTCTAACGAAACATCCAACGCCACGCAAAACACCAGCACCTTGCAGGGCAATTCTTCGTTTTTCCGTGAATTGCACTCCATCGCTGTTTATCCTACATAGCCATGACTCCGGCGCCTGTCTCACATTCCACACGATGGCCATGGGTGGCAGCCGCCCTCACTGCAGCATTCGGGTTCTCCATCACTACTGTCCTTTGGAGAGCACGTATCCACCTGGAGGATACAACTGCCACCGACGAGTTCCGCGCAGAAGCCGACAGCTTGCACCAGCGAGTGAATCGCGAAGTTCGTCTCTTCACCGACGTCTTGGATTCCATCCGCGATTTGCACAGTATCTCCACGCGCATCACACCCGATGAACTCGAGGAGTTTGTCGGCAAGGGCATGCTTCACCAGAAGGAAATCCTCGGCTCGTTCGGATTCGCCCAACGGATCGCGCGCGATGTGCGAGGCGCTTTCGAGGCCTCTTCGACGGAGGCTGTCGGCGCAGGACCGAAGATTGTCGAACAGGATGCCGAGGACTCCTTCCGCCCAGCAGGCGACAGACCCGAATATTATCCGCTCACCTATCAGACACCATCGAACGGCTTATCCCTGCCCATTGGTTTCGATTTTGGCTCGCGTGCCGACGATCGCGCCGCCATCCAGCACATGCTGGACACTGGGCTCTTCTCACAGGGACATCGCTTTGCAGCGAACGATCGCTTCGTCGGTGTGTACGTCTTCGCCCCTATCATCTCTCCTGCGGATAACACACCTCCGCCCCCACGGCTCTACATGGCCGGTTTCGCGGTCGCAATCTTCCAGCCATCACTGATTCTCGACCGCGCTGCAACTGGATTGAATGTTCCCCATTTTCGCGCCGAGTTTGCTGAACCACCCCCCACCTTCCATGCATCCACTCCCGTCGTAACAACCATCGGCTCTCCTTCCACAGCCCTTCGATTTGAGGCGCCGGTACGGGTGGCTGATCATACGTGGCTACTCCGTTGCGAAGCGGGTCCCGAATACCTGCTCGCCAAGCGGTCTGGGCAACCGCTCCTTCTACTGGTCGGCGGCAGCGTCATCACCGTGCTGCTGGCCACGCTTCTCTTCACACTCGTCAGTCGTACGCGCCGCACGGAGAAGATTGTCCAAACGCGCACCGCTGCCCTGCGCGAGGCCCACGAACACCTCCGCCGGGAAATGGCGGAGCGCGGCCGGCTTGAGCATGAACTCCTGGAAATCAGCGAGCGCGAACAGCACCGCGTAGGCCGCGACCTCCATGATTCGCTCGGCCAGAAACTTACCGGTGCCGTCTATCTCAGCCGCGCCCTGCTCAGCCAACTGGCCGACGCCGGCGACGAGACCCGCGAAAGCGCGGAGAAGATCAACGGCATTCTCAAGGACGCTGTCACACAGGTCCGACGCATTGCGCGCGGCCTTGCCCCCGTCGAACTCGAGGAGGGCGGCCTCGCCTACGCGCTGCGCAAGCTGGCCGAGGAAGCGCGCGAACTCTATAACGTGTCGTGTGAGTTCACCTCCTCCAACCTCCGCCTCCCCGGCAAGACATCGCTGCACCTCTACCACATCACCCAGGAGGCGATCCACAATGCCGTCCGCCACGGAGGCGCCACGCACATCCGCATCGGCCTCAGCGAAGCCGGCGGCAACGGTGTGCTTACGGTCGAGGACGATGGCCGCGGCATCCCCGATGCGGCGGAGCGGAAGAGCGGCATGGGCCTCCACATCATGGGCTACCGGGCCGAGTCCATCGGCGGAACGTTCGACGTGAGGCGGAAGAGCGATCGAGGGACCGTGTTGACATGTCGGTTCAGAATTGGCAACCAATCAGGTGCCGGCGGCACGCCGAGCAAGGACACGTGACCATCGTATGAAGAAAACCGACTCACATGACAATCGGAAGGCGCGCATCCTGGTGATCGACGATCACTCCGTCGTCCGTCACGGCCTGGCTGCCCTGCTCGCCGGAGAAAAGGATATGACCATCTGCGGCGAGGCGGCTACCTACGAAGAAGGACTCGCCGCTGCGCTGGAACTGCGGCCCGACATGATGCTGGTCGATATCGTACTCAAGGACCGCAGCGGCCTGGATCTGATCCGCGACGCGCGCGAGAAGGGTTTCGAAGGCTATTCGCTTGTACTCTCCATGCACGACGAGACCACGCACGCGGAGAAGGCGCTACGCGCCGGCGCGCAGGGCTACGTGATGAAGGAAAACGCCGACGAGGTCATCGTGGGAGCCATCCGCGAGGTGCTGCGCGGCGAACTCTATTTCAGTGAGCGTGCCTCGGAACAAATTCTGCGGCAAATGATCGAGAACCCGCCGGGCGAAACGCCGGAGCATGGCGTGGAGAGCCTGACCGCGCGCGAAAAGGAAGTTTTCGTTTGCATCGGCGAAGGTCTATCCACAAAGAAGATCGCGGAGAAACTCGAATTGAGCGCGCGGACCGTGGAAGTGCACCGCGCACACATCAAGCACAAGCTGCAGTGCGAAGATGCGGCACAGGTGTTCCGCGAGGCCGTACGCTGGGTCGAACAGCAGGCCGGGAATTGATGTCCATATGAACCCGATTATCCTCAAGTCGCTATTGATCCTCGCCGCCTATCTCCTGGGCGCCGTCCCAATCGGGCTGCTGCTCGCACGCATGAAAGGCGTGGACATCCGTACCGTGGGCAGCGGCAATATCGGTGCAACCAATGTATTCCGATCCGTCAGCAAAGGATTGGGCATCCTGACGTTCGTGGGTGACGCCGTGAAGGGCTTTGTGCCAGCGTTCGTTTTTCCAATCCTTGGAAAATACCTCTTCGGAACTCTCCAAGGTTCGGAAATCGGCATCCTGTGCGGGTTCGCCGCCATCGCCGGACACAACTGGCCCGTCTTCCTTCGCTTCAAGGGCGGCAAAGGCATCGCCACCAGCGCCGGAGTACTGCTTGGCATCGCTCCTGCCGCCGTCGGCATCGGTCTCGCTGCGTGGATACTCCTCTTTGTCATCAGCCGGTATGTGTCCGTGGCGTCCATCGGCGCTGCCCTTGCCGTGCCAGCCGCATCGTGGATCATGTATCTCCCCCGGGGGCTTTTGCTCCCCTCTGTCCTGACCCTGCTGGGCTTGATCGCCGTGTGGCGTCACAAATCCAACATCCAGCGGCTCCTCAACGGCACCGAGCATCGGTTCCAGTTTGGGAAGAAGCCCAACGAAAGCACATCTGGATCAACACATCAGAACTGATCATTGGAGCTCTATGAATATATCCATCATCGGTGACGGAGGTTGGGGTACAGCCCTGGCCATGGTACTCCACGAGAATCAACATGCGGTCCGCATCTGGGGTCCCTTCGAGGAATACATCGACCAGATCCGGCGCACCGGCGAGAACACCAAGTTCCTTCCCGGCGTCAAGTTGCCGCACGGTCTACGCTGGACCTCCGACCGCCGTGAGGCCACGGCATCTGCCGATATCGTGGTCTTCGCCGTCCCATCGCGATTCTTCCGCGCGGTGGTGAAGTCGTTTGCGGCCGACATCCCCAAGACCTGCCCCGTCGTTAGCGTGACCAAGGGTCTCGACAAGGATACCTGTCATCGCATGACCGACGTTGCCGCCGAACTGCTCGGCCGCGGCCCCATCGCCGCGCTCTCCGGACCCAGCCACGCGGAGGAGGTTGCCCGCGGCGTACCCACGGCCGTGACGATCGCCTGTGAGGACCACGGCGTTGCAGAGCAGCTTCAGAAGGCCTTCATGCAACCGGCGTTTCGTGTGTACACGTCGGACGACGTGATCGGTGCCGAATTGGGTGGCGCGTTGAAGAACGTCGTCGCCATCGCTGCCGGCGTGTGCGACGGCATCGGCTTCGGCGACAACACGAAGGCCGCCCTGATGACGCGCGGCCTTGCAGAAATCGGCCGGCTCGGCTGTGCACTTGGCGCGCATCCCGCCACCTTCGCCGGCCTGAGCGGCATGGGCGATCTTGTCGTTACCTGCTTCAGCCGCCACAGCCGCAATCGCGCCGTGGGCGAACGGCTCGGGCGCGGCGAGCCGATCCAGAAGATTCTCGACAGCATGGAGCAGGTGGCCGAGGGCGTGTGGACCTGCGCCACGGCCCGCGCGTTGGCGGCGCAACAGAACATCCCCGTGCCGATCACAGACGAGGTGTATGGGGTGATCTACGAGGGCAAGGATCCGCGGGCAGCCGTGCAGGCGCTGATGACGCGCGACCCGCGGCCCGAAAGGGATTAGTCCGTCCCGGTGCGCTTACCAGGGCGGTGTGGCTTCGATCCGCTGCACTTCCTGGATCGCCATCTGCATGGTCAGCATGTCACCCGCTTCCTTTGCCACCACCGCGTAGTCGCGCCAAAGATCCGCCTTCCAAGGTGCCAAGTCGGTCGCTTTTCTGAGCCATTCCTTGGCCGATGTCCAGTCGCCCTTGACCGTGCCGACATACTTGCCCTTGAGGGCCATGAAGAGCGGCGCCTCGGGATAGAACGACATGGCGCGGTCGATAAGCTGACCAGCAAATTCCTGGTTCCCAGCCTGCATGGCCAACACAGTCAGCCGGTGAAGCGACCAGAAATCATCCTGATTCAGCCGCAGCACCAACTGGTATTGGTACGCCGCGTCCTGCAGATTCCCCATCCCCTGTAGCGTCTCTGCGGAAGACCGGAGCAGCCGCGTGAAATCATCGCGGATCACGGGGTTGCGCGGCGCCAGCGCAGATGCCTTCTCCAACAGGTCATACGCCATCTGATTCTCACCGGCCGTCTTCCGAGCATTGGCCTCCAGCGCGACCTTCAAACCCTCATGTTCATCCAGAACTGTCTTTGCCGCGGCCTCGTCGAGTCCCTCGAGAAACGACTGTGGCAAGGCCGTGAAATTCTGCAGCAGCAGTTCCATGTTGTCGTTGCTGGTGTAGCGCAGCGCATTCTTCGGCGCAGAAAACTCTACGTAAGGATGCGCGTCCGTGTTCAGCGCTCCCTTGCCGAATAACGCGTCGGACTTGGACAGGTCCGCCACGAACATGCCAAGAATCAACTCCGGCGCTTCGATACCAATGCCTGCAAGCGACGCTTTCACTTCGGGAATCGCGAACCGTGAACGAAGCACGGCCGGGTCGAGTTTCATCTCGCCATTGAAGCCGAGAAGCAGCGTGTCATCCCCCGTATAGAACATCGCGCACTTGGGGAACACCATCACAAAGGACCTCACGATCATCGAAAAGTCTTCCTTCGACAACTCGTAGAGCGGGAGGTACTGGCACATGATGCCGCCCTCAGCCAGCCTCATCCGGGCCTGGCGGAAGTGCTCCACCGTGTAGAGATTGTTGGCGCCCGAATAGACGGGCTCAAAAGGATCCGACGTAATCACGTCGTACTTCATCGTTGTGCAAAAGAGATGATTGCGCCCGTCGCCCATCGTCACGTGTGCGCGAGGCGACGCCAGCACGTCGTGATTCCAACGGGCAAAAGCCTTGGCCACAGCGCGAACCGCCGGCTCAATCTCGACGACCTCGAGATGATCGACCGGATAACAGCTCAGCGCACCGAAGGTCACCCCGGCACCCAGACCGATGTTGACCACCCGCTTGGGGTTGGGATGGAAGAGCATCGGCAGGTGCCCCATCATCCGCTGCAGCATCATGCTGCGCGAGGTCGTGTCAGCCTCCACCTTGCCATCGCTCGAGAAGTAAAGTGCCTGATCGTCCGACCGCGTCACCGCCACGTTGGCCAAGAGCCCTTCCTTGTAGAGCAGCACTTCCTCGGAGTCCATGCGCTCGCGCAACACGATATCGCCGTCCTTAAGGAAACCCCATGGAGCGAAATAGGGTCCAACCGCCATCAGCTTCTGATTCCACCCTGGATGTGTCGCATAGCCCCATGTGCCAAGCAGCAACACCATGGCCAGAGCAATACCGACCGGCTTCACCGCCGCACGTGAGGTCAACACCAGCAGCGCGCCAACCACGAGCGCCAATCCGGCTAACACCAGCAATGACCGCTCTGCACCCAGCATGGGCAGGAGCAGGAATCCCCCTGCGCAGGAACCCAACACGCCGCCGATGGTGTTCAGCGTGTAGGCCCGGCCAACCGCACGGTGCGAGACGCCGAGCGCGCGGCGCACCGTCTTGGTCGCCGCCGTAAACGAAAGCCCCATGAATATCGACGGAACCAGTAGGAAGAAGGTCGTGATAAGGAACCGTGCTCCGGTGATCGCCTCCCACGTAAGCGACTCCCGCTTCAAGTACTCAAGCAGGAATATCGGCATGCGGTTAAACCAACGAAGCGACAACACGGTGAAGAGGCCAATCGCAATCTGTGCGCCGCCGAACACGAGCACCGGGAACCGGCTCCGGTCCGCCAACCAGCCGAACGCCAGCGAACCCAATGCCATACCAAACAGCATGACGGACAGCATTGCGCTGAACGAGTACGTCGTCGATCCGAACACCAGCACAAGCGCACGGAACCAAACGACCTCCAGCGCCAGCGCCACGAAGCCGGAGAGTAACACCGCCGCGGCCAACCCGGTCCCCACGTTCGGCATCCCAACCTCCAACGCATCCCGGGTACCCGGCACCGGCTCGTCGACCTTCCCCGTGGCACCCAGCATCAACGCTCCGCCTGCAACCAGCAGGTTCAACAACACCGCCACCGTGTTTGCCCCGGACACACCAATGCGCGCGATCAGGATGAATCCACTGGCCAGCAATCCCGCCACCGCACCCAGCGTGTTGATCCCATACAACCAGCCCAGTCGCGACCCAAAGCGCTCATCTTTTCGCAACAATGCACGGGCGAGTACGGGCAACGTGCCGCCCATGCACATCGTCGGCACCAGCATGACCGCAATGGCCAGCGTGAAGCGGAGCGGTGTCAGCACCCAAAGCGAGTCGGACATGTGCTGGTACGCAGCCCGGTAAGTAATCCGCATGAGAGAGAACAGCACCGGCATCGCGAGCGCATAAAGGCCAATCACGAGATTCAACAGACCGAACAGTCGGACAGGCCGCCAACTGCGTCCCGCCTGTTTGCCAAAGAGATGGGCGCCGAAAGCCAGCCCTCCCATGTAGGCCGTGAAGACCGTCGTTGCCGCATAAACCGTGTTGCCAAAGATGAGCCCAAGCTGCCGCATCCAAAGCAGCTCGTATACCAACGCGGCAAACCCCGAGCAGAAGAAGAGCAGACTAACCACAATCGTCATGTTGTATCCGTTATGCGGCCGGCTCGAAGAATCCCCGCGCGCGGGATCAGAGATCGGGCAGCACCCTTGTTTCCTTGAGATAACCAATCACCCGCGACACAGCTTGAGCCGCTACGCATGGAGCGTCGAACTGCAGGTCCGCCTCTCCCTCCGCGCGCGACCCTATACGAATCGAAACCATTTTCGCAGGGCTTACCAACGTCTCGATGTCCTTGAGATTCTTGTCGGTAAGCAGTTGCGCTGTGCAAATGACGAGGAGCCCGGC
The DNA here is from genome assembly GCA_036821485.1 of Verrucomicrobiota bacterium. Taxonomy (GTDB): domain Bacteria; phylum Verrucomicrobiota; class Kiritimatiellia; order CAIQIC01; family JAGNIJ01; genus DAISJM01. The sequence continues at coordinate 39,243 of DAISJM010000002.1, forward strand.
GTCAAGCAGCACGTGCAGCATTTCGCCGAGCCGGCGGACCTGCTCGCGTGCCAGGCGATCATCCCCAAGACTCTCGGCATGGATATCCGCATCCAACCCGTGCACCACACTGCCCATGCCCAGGAAATACACCACGCGGCCCATGTTGAAGAGTTCCTGCTCCAGCGTCCGGGCCAGTTCCTTCCGGCCGACGCCAAGCTTGCCGGTGATGACGATCAGCGCCGCCTGTTGGGCAAAACGCTCGGCCCGCAATTCGGGCGATATGCGACTGCGCACCCATTTCTCGTCGCGGACGAAGGCCTCCCGCCGGAGATCCGACTCCTCATCCGGTAACGCTTCGCGAATGATCCCGCCGCCGGCAATGTTGTAGTTGTCGACGATGACAAACCGTCCGGTCCGCGGCGATTCCGTAATAATGTCGAACGCCGCCGGACGACGCGTCCTGAGTACGCACTCGGCCACTTCGTGCCGGTTCACCGACTTCCGCTCGCGATCCACCCCCAAGGTCGAGGCATCCAGCACCCACGACACTTCCTCGACTTGCACGGGCAAATCCATCGCGCCGAGCTTGAACTTATAAGTCTTCTCCGGCGTCATCGGCTGCCGCGCCAACCAGAAAAGGTCCACGCGAAACCGCGATGTGACCTTTGGCGGTGGCTCGCCTTCGCGCGAGATCATCTCCCCGCGCGCCACGTAAATCTGTTCCGTCAGCGTGATGCCGACCGGCTCGCCCACCGCCGCCGACTGCGGTGCAGTCCTGTTGAATGCTTCAATACTCTGGACCACTGCGCGCTTGTTGGACGGCGAAAAGAGAACCGCGTCCCCCACGCGAATCGTGCCGGCCTCGACGCGACCGGCCACAATCCGCCGCTCGTCGCCGAGCGCGGTGAACTTGTAGACATCCTGCACCGGCATACGCAGAGGCTTGTCGACATCCAACCGGCCGAGCTCGAAGCGATCAAACGTCTCCAGCACCGTAGGGCCCTTGTACCACTTCATCTTTTCCGAGGCTGCGGCCACATTAAAGCCGTTCCGTGAGTCCACCGGGATGAAGGCCACCGGCTTGGCTTTGATCTGCCCGAGGAACTGTCGGTACTCGCGCTCGATCTGTTCAAAAGCCTCCTGCCGGTAGTCCACAAGATCCATCTTGTTGATCACCACCACGAATTGGTCGATGCCCAGGATAGAGAGGAAATAGCCGTGCCGCCGCGAATTCTCGCGCACACCTTCGTGTGCGTCGATCAGGAGCAGCGCCGCGTCCGCGCGGGCCGCGCCCGACACCATGTTCTTCAGAAATTCGATATGCCCGGGCGCATCGATGATGATGTAATCGCGTTTGGCCGTCTTGAAGAAGCACCGCGCGGAGTCGATGGTTATGCCCTGCGACTGCTCATCCTTCAGTGCATCCAGCAGGTAGGCGTATTCCAGCGGCTTGGAGTTCCGCTCGCACTGCGCGCGGATCGCCTCCAGCTTGCCCTCGGGCAGATTCCCTGTGTCGGCCATGAGCCGCCCCACCAGCGTGCTCTTGCCATGGTCCACATGCCCGACCACCACCACACTCAGCCGCTCGCGGGTGTTGGTCTCGGCGCTTCTTGTTGGAGAGTCAGGGTTCAATGGATTCCAAGTTCCAGGTTCCTAATTTCAAGTTCTGCCTGCTACATGTAGCCTTCTCTTCGCAAGGTCTCGAGGCCACCGCCGTCTTCCTTGTCCTGTGCGCGACCGGATCGTTCCGCGATGCGCGCGAACTTGCCGCTGCGCAGTTCCTCCACAATGTCGCGCGGACACTTCGCGGTCGACGCCACCGGCTTCGTGCAGGGCGCACAGCCAAGCGAGCGGTAGCGTTGTCCGTTGCCCTGGTCGAAGTAGAGTGACGTCACCGGCACCTTCTCGCGGTCGATGTATTCCCAGATGTTCAGCTCCGTCCAATCGAGCAACGGGTGCACGCGAATGTGGGCGCCCGGTGGAAAATCGGTATTGAACTGGTTCCAGAATTCCGGCGGCTGGTCGCCGATATTCCAGTCGTTGTTCCGGTCGCGCGGCGAGAAGTAACGCTCCTTCGACCGGCTCCCCTCCTCGTCCGCACGAACGCCGACGATGACCCCCGTGTAGGGCTCCGGGTTGCTCTCCACCTCGTACTGCCCCGTGCGATGGTTCAAGCGGTAACGCGGCCACTCGCCGGACAACGTCTTCTTCAGCGCCTCGGTCTTCAGACTCGCGCAACACTCCAGCCGCGTCGCCATCCCGTCTGGAAAAGTCTGCTTCGCCTCAAGCGCCTGCCGGTTCATGCCGTAGACCATGATCAGTTTCATCTCGCGCGCCAGCCGGTCGCGGTAGGTGATCATCTCCGGGATCTTGAAGTGGGTATCGACGTGCACCAGCGGAAATGGCACGTGACCGAGAAAGGCCTTGCGCGCGAGCCACAGCATCACGGTGCTGTCCTTGCCGATGGACCAGAGCATGCAGAGGTTCTTGAACTTCGCGTAGGCCTCGCGAAGGATGTAGACGCTTTGACTTTCCAGTTGCTCGAGATGATCCATGACGACGCTCCGACGGGCTACGCGGACTTCCCGCGCGCCCCACGGTTCGCGCCCATCATACCGTGCTTTTTCAGCAACGCAACCAGATCGGTCACGCAGGATTCGACGGAACGGCCGGCCGTGTTGATCCGCAACGCAGGCTTGCGCGGAGGCTCGTAGGGCGCGCTGACTCCCGTGAAATCCCGCACCGCGCCCGCCCGCGCCTTGCGATACAGCCCCTTCACGTCGCGTCGCTCGCACACTTCGAGCGCCGTCGCCACATGAATCTCAAAGAAGCGGTCGCGACCGATGATCTGCCGCGCGCGGTCGCGCGCTGCCCGATACGGCGAAATGAACGCCGTGATGCAAATCACGCCCGCCTTCGCGAAGAGCGCCGCCACCTCGGCCAGCCGGCGAATGTTCTCGTCGCGGTCGCGAGCCGAGAACCCGAGGTCGCTGCACAGCCCCGTACGAATAATATCTCCATCCAACACGAAAACGTTGCGACCCAATCGAAGCATCCGCTGCTCCAACGCCTCCGCCAGCGTGGACTTGCCCGACGACGGCAGCCCCGTGAACCACACAACGCAACCGCGCGGCCGCACGGCCCCTGCAGATCCTGATTTTGTTTTAGCGGTGCGACGCTTCATCATGAAATCAGCTCGCGTGAATCAATCCCCACTGACGACGAATGCGATGCTCGATTCGACCGAAAACCAACCGGTCCACCAACAGGCCGATCACGATGGTCATCAGCATGATGCCGATGACCTGCGCGACATCGTTCAACTCGCGCCCCATGTGCAGCAGGAAGCCAAGGCCGATCGAGGACTTGATCAACTCCGCGGAAACCGCGCCATGCCAACCCATCGTCCACCCCAGCTTGATCCCGGTGACGATGCTTGGCAGTGCAGCAGGCATGATCACGCGATACCACATCTCACGGCGCGGCGTCCCCAGCGTCTGGGCGGCGCGCAGGTACGGCGGCGGGATGTGCCCGATTCCGTCGGCCGTCGCAATCGCCACCGCAGCCATGGAACTCATCACGATGACGAAGTAGATGCCCGTATCCTTCAATCCAAAGATCAGCAACGAGATCGGCACCCAGGCTGCCGACGGCAGTGTCTGCAGGCCCAGGAACAAAGACCGCAACGCCTCCGCGACCGTCCGATTCATTCCCATCATCAGCCCAAACACGAGGCCGATGACCGCCGAAAGCCCAAAGCCTATCCCCATGCGGAGCAATGTCGTCCGAATGCTCGGCCACAGAAACCCGTCCGCGGCCAACTCCCGCAGGCGGCTCAACACGATCAGGGGCGATGGCAACATGTACTTCGGCGCCACACCGAGGTCGAACACCGCCTGCCAGATCGCCAGCAAGAGGACATAGAACAACAGTATCTTAAGCTTCCGTTTCATGATTCGTATCGCCCGTCGGCGGCAGTTCACTCCGGAGTTCGCCCAGAATCTGGCCCGCGAGACGGCTCACGTCCGGATCGTAGAAATCCCTCGGTCGCGCCAGCGGGACCGCGATCTCGCGCTTGATTCGCCCCGGCCTCGAAGTCAAGACCACCACGCGATCCCCCAGGCACGCCGCCTCGCGCACGTTGTGCGTCACAAATACACCCGTCTTCTTCGTACGCAGGAAGATTTCCTGGATCTGCGCGTAGAACCGCTCGCGCGTCAACGCGTCGAGCGAGCCAAAGGGCTCGTCGAACAGGATGATGTCCGGCTCGGGTGTGAGTGCGCGCGCCAACGCAACCCGCTGCCTCATGCCACCCGACAACTCGTGAATGCGCGACTTCTCGAAGCCGCTGAGCTGGACCATGTCGAGGTAGTGCCGCGCGCGCTCGAAACGCTCCTTGCGGTTAAGCTGTCGCTGATGCTCGATGCCGAAGAGCACATTGCCGATGACCGAGCGCCACGGAAAGAGTGCGTGCTCCTGGAACATCATCATGCGGTCCGAGCCGGGCCCCTTCACCGGCTTGCCATCCACCAACACCTTGCCCGTCGTTGGAAACTCCAGCCCTGCGATCAGGTTGAGCAACGTCGTCTTGCCGCAGCCCGACGAGCCGACCATGCAGAGAAACTCGCCCGCGGCCACATGGAGCGTGATGGCCTGAACGGCCTCGACCACCTGCGTGTTGGAGGTGAAGACCTTCGTCACGCCCTCGAGGCTGAGCTTCGGGGTTGCCCCCGTCTGTGCAACGGTATCCGCCATTCTACTTCACTTCAGGCAGGCCCTTTTCCTTCAGGACTTCGTTCAGAATCGACAGGCTGTAGATGCCATCCAACTTGGGGGATTCCTTGAGAAACCCGGCTTCAAAGGCGTCCTGCGCGGACTTGAAGAGCGAGCTGGAAACAGGATCCCAAGTGAACTCGACCCGCTGGAACGCCTTCTGGATCACTTCGGGATCCAACGCCTTACCCGTATCCTTCTTGATCTGTTCATTGACCACGGCCGCAGCGACCGCCTTGTCCGCGTTCAGCTTCTGCGTAATTTCAACATGCGCCTGCAGCAATTTCTTCACAAGCTCGGGATTCTTCGCGAGGAATTTCCGGCTGACAATGAGATGCGTCGTGACATACCGGCCTTCCGGCCAGAGCGAACTCTCTTCCAGGAACACCTTGCCTCCCCCATCCTTCTCCAGCCGCGACACCCAAGGCTCCACCGTCCACGCGCCATCGATTTCCTTCTTCTGCATCATCAAGAGCTGGTCGGGATTGGCCAGCGGCATAACCGTGAGCGTGCCCCCTTTTTCGGCGAATTTGTAGCCGTGCTTGGCAAACCACGCGCGCGCTGCCACATCCTGCGTATTGCCGAGCTGCGGCGTGGCGATGGTTTTGCCGTCGAAATCCTTGTCGGTTGCGATGTTCGAATCCGGCCGGACGACCAGCGCCGCGCCGCCGCTCGCACCGCCCGCCACAATGACGAAGCTCTCCCCCTCCGACTTGATGAACCCGTTGACGGCAGGATTCGGGCCGATGAAGGTCGCATCAATTGCGTCTGCAAACAACGCCTCGACGGCGGAAGGTCCGGCGTTAAACACCGTCCACTTGATCGGCACGCCGACGGCTTTCTCAAACTCACCCGACGCCTTGGCCATCAAGGCCTGCGCGTGCGTCACGTTGGGGAAATGGCCCAATCGCAATTCCGTGGCCTGCTGCCCGAACACCGCCGATGCACCCAGCACGCTCAACGCCAGAAGACAACCCACCCATGTGCGCGACTTCACCGAAGCCCTCCTTGTTTGGACCTGAATCGCAGCCGCCATGTCTAATCCAAGGAAAAGGGTTAGGCAACGCTATTCTGGGTACGGCCGGGCACGCCGGGCTCTGGCCAGCCTCATCCAGCGGACGGCAACCCCGTACGCCAGAGAATTCCGGGAATCCCGGCAAAGTGCCGGTCGTGGCTGATGATCTCTGCGTGGATCGATTGCGCGCAGACGGCAATGGCGAGATCGGTAAGCGGCAACACCCGGCCCTTACGGTCCAACTTCCACGCCAGATTCGCCACAGCTTCCCAAATAGCCGCGGTGGTCTCCACGGAGGGAATGAGATCGAAGAACTCCTCCATCTCCGACCGGACTGCCGGGTTAATGACCCCCCGGATGACTTCCGCCCGGATCAGGCCGCAAGACGCCAGCGCCCCGGACTGGACATAGGGCGCCAGCATTCTGACGGGACTGTGACCACGCCTCATCCAGTCGATATAGACCGTGGAATCAACGAGCAGAACGGCCACGAGGCGTCTCCCGGTTGCGCATGGCGACCACATCGTACTTCGGGTCCACGGCGGACTTGTATTCCGTTTCGCGGACCGCGCAGGTCAGCAGCTTCTTCAACCGTGCCGCGCGCTCAGCTTCGGTCAACGCGTAATCCACCGCGGCCTTACGCGTCTTGAGACCCGCCACCTGCATCACGCGCTTGAGCTTGGCCTCATCGATATCAATCGTGGTCTTCATACGGGAAATGATACGGCAGATGCTGCCGTACTTCAAGCCGTATTACGGAGTCTCGCGACGGTTACTGCGGATGGCTCAGAACCGATACGTTCCGGTAAGCTCCACGTTCTGCCGGTCGCCAAATCCGCCTTCAAGCGAAATTTCGACGTTCCGACCGACGCACAGGGCCACCCCCGCAAGGTAATTCCAAGGGGTGTCATCCTTAAGGCGCACGTTGTAATCCACCGGGCCAAGGCCGGTGATATTGATCGAGCCCTTGTGCTCTTCCGTCACCTGCTGGTACATCGCGCCGAGCCAGAGAATCACGTTGTTCTTCTCGCCCGGCCCCTTGAGCTGCGCGCCCACGCGGGGCTGCAACACCCAGGCATTGATCGTGGAATCCTGCTCGTCCAACTCCGTGCCGGTGTAGATGCCGGTCAGCGAAGCAAAGTATTCTTTCCAGCCGCCGGCCAACACCGCGCCACCGCCGTACACAATGCCGTTGTAGTCCACCTCGATCTTCGGCAGCGGCGGCATCATCTTGATGTCGGTCTGGCCGTCGATATTCCCCAGCAGCGCAAAGACGTTAAGGAAGGGAAGCAGCCAGACGTCGAACTTCACATTCTCTTCAATGGTCTCATTCTCAATACTCAGCGCGTCTACGCCTGCGCTGAGTTGCGCGATCATGGCGTTGACTTCCGGAATCGGCGAACTCGCCTGCCAGCGGTCCAGTGAGTAGTCCTGGCTTTGCCAGTAGAAGGTCAGCCCCACCCCCATCGGCAGCGGCATCTCTTCATTCTTCGCGGCAGGACGCCCCCATGGCAGAACGTCGCCCGGTCCCCCAGCCCATGCCGCACCCACGCCCGCAAGAACCACAACCAGAAGAATGAAGAATAAGCCTCTCTTCACAATGCTCCTCCACGTTTGGGTTGCGAGGCACGTTCGCCTCTTGGCTGAAGGGTAGCCGGTAGCCCGATACGCGACAATCATGAATTCACGTCCAAATGTCTTGAGACCACGCCGGGGTTGAATCACATTGTCCGCAGCATGAAACACGCGGGCATCGTTCTGGCGGCGGGCGCTTCGTCGCGTATGGGTCAACCCAAGGCACTCCTGCCCACACCCGGCGGCGTGCCGCTTGCGATTCACCAGGCGCGACTCCTCCAAGCCGCCGGCTGCGCACCCGTCATCATCGTCCTCGGTGCCCAAGCCAACCGCATCCGCCCACAACTCGCCGGCTTCCAAGTCGCCCTTAATAAGGAATGGGGAACCGGCCGGGTTTCATCGGTCCAGACCGGCCTGCGCGCGGCCGCGGCAGACGGCTACATCATTCTTCCCGTCGACACTGTGGGCGTTCAAGCCGGCACCCTGAAGCGACTGCGCGAAACGGCCGACACCACCACCGCCCACGCAATCCGACCGACGTTCGGCGGCAAGGAAGGCAAGGTGATGTGGATCTCCGCCACACTCGCCGCCACTATCCTCCAGCTCGACCCCAAAAACGAAAACTCCCGGCTCGACCACTTCTTCCGCACCCAGTCCGAGCAACTCCCCTGCCCCGACCCCGCTCTCCTGAACAATGTGAACACACCGGAGGATTGGGAAAAGGCGCGTGGAACGCTAAGGTAAGCCTTACCCGCACACGTGCGCGAGTTCTTCGAGGAAGCCGCGGACCAACCGGCCCGACACCCACCCGCGATATTCTGCAGTTGAACGGATGTCGTCGATCGGTTTGAGGGACGCCGTCACCTTCGCTTCAACTTCGTCGAGCAGCTTCTTGTTGATCTTCTTCCCGGGCAGCCACGCCTCCAAGTCGCCCAAGCGAACCGCCGTCGGCGCCATGCTGCCCAGCGCGACGGCAAACGATTCCACAACGCCCGCGGACGCCTTTCCGCGCCACGCGCCCATCACTTTGGAAATCGCCTGCGCCGCACGCGGCCCAAGTTTCGTGAAGCCTTCCCGGAAACCATACGGCAGTTTGGGCAGCACAAAACGGACAATCAATTCCTCGGGCTTGAGGTCGATCTTCCGGTAGCCAAGGAAGAATTGCGCCAGCGAAATCGTGCGCTCGCCCGCTACCGACGCCACCACCACGCTCCCGCCGGTCACCAGCAGTGCGGGCGCGAGATCGCCCGCCGGACTTGCATTGGCCACGTTGCCCGCAATCGTGCCGAGCGATTGAATCTGCACACCGCCGACCGTCGCCGCCGACGCGGCCAGCGCGGGCGCGAATTGCCGAACCAGCGCCGACGTGTGAAGCTGCCAGTGCGTCGTTGCCGCGCCTACAACGATCGCGTCGTCTTCCTCGCGGATACCGCGGAGCTCCGGCACGCCAAGGATGCCGACGACACGCTCCGGCGCAGGCTGCAGGCCCGACTCCCATTGCACCATGAGGTCGGTGCCGCCTGCGAGGATGCGGCCGCGCCGCTTCTCATCGGCCTGAATCTCCAGCGCCTCCTTGAGGCTGGCCGGAAACACGCACGCTATGTCTTCGACGCTTCGCATCGGTCACGCACGCTTCCACTTCGTAGCCGCCAACTCCACTGCTTCAACAATCTTCTGATAGCCCGTGCACCGGCAGAGGTTACCCGCGTGCGCCGTGCGGATCTCGGCCTCGTCCGGATGCGGATTCCGCGTCAGCAACGCGTAGGACGACATGATCATGCCGGGGATGCAGAACCCGCACTGCGCGGCGCCCTTCTCGACATAGGCCTCCTGCAACAGCCGGCCGTTTTCGGTCTTCTCCAAACCCTCCACCGTCATCAGCTCCGATCCGTCGGGCACGTGACCCGCGGCCATGAGACAGGAAACCACGGGCTGGCCGTTCAGCAAAATCGTACACGCACCGCACTCGCCCTCGCCGCAACCTTCCTTGGTTCCGGTGAGCTTGAGTTCAACCCGCAACACGTCGAGCAGCCGCCGCGCGGGCGGCACATCCACTGTCCGACTCTCGCCATTCACGACCCAGGTTCGTTTGACCGTTTTCATTTCGTGTCTTTCGCGCTCAGGGCCCGCAGCAATTTCTCGGGCGTGATCGGGAGGTCGGTCATCCGCACGCCCGTCGCCTGGAACACCGCGTTGGCAATCGCCGGCGCAAGGCCATCCATCGGCATCTCGCCCACACCCTTCGCGCCGGGCGCGGCAAATTCGTAGGGGAACTCGACAAAGTGAATATCGTACTCGGGCACGTCAAGCATGGTCGGAATGATGTAGGTCTGCATGCGGTCGGCGTCGAACCGGCCGTTGCGGATGCCCATCTTCTCCATCACCGCGTAGCCCAGCGCCTGCGTCAGCCCACCTTCGATCTGGCCTTTCGCCAGCACCGGGTTGATCAGGCGACCGATATCAAACACCGCCGTAACTTTCCTCACGCTCAGCGCAAGCGTGCGTGGATCGATCTCAACCTCGGCAATGTTGCAGCCCCATGCGAACGCGGGATACGCATCGCCGCGGAACGTCTTTTGATCCCACTTGATCTTGTCGGGCAGCTTGAACCCATTTTCCACGCGGGTGGGTCCGTGCTGCTGCAGGTACTTGTCGGCCACGCTGTCGAATTGGCGCGCGCTGGTGATCGGCTTGCCGGCGAATTCCTCCAGCATGGCGCGGAGTTTCTGAGCCGCACCAAAAAGCGTCGCGCCGACCACCATCGTCGTGCGGGATGCAACCGTCGGCCCGCTGTTGGGCGCGAGCGATGTGTCCGGCAGCGGATAGCGCACCTGCTCGATCGCGGCGCAGAGCCCGTCGGCGACAATCTGCGAAAGCACGGTGAACGCGCCCTGCCCCATATCGGTGGAGCTGACGCGAATGGTGACGCCGGGCCGGCCGTTCTCAAACCAGCCGAGCTCGAGCAACACCTTTGTGCCGATCTTCGATTCGCCGTCGCCGGTGAAGCCAGAACCGTGCGCGAAGAACGAAAGGCCAATGCCGTACCACGATTTGGCGCCGGGCTTGCCGTGCGTACAACGCTTGAGTTTCTGGTCGAACTTCGCGCGCTGTAGCGCTTCGGTGAGGACGGTCGGCGAGCCCACGCTGTCGATCAACACCATGCCCGTCGGCGTCGTATCGCCAACCTGCAGACAGTTTTTCAGCCTGAACTCGTGCGGGGCAACACCGAGAGCTTCGGCGCAGCGGTCAATCTGCGACTCCATACCCCACGTCGCCTGCGGCGCGCCGAAACCACGGAACGCGCCCGACGGAAAAACATTCGTGCGACCGGTCAGCCCGTTGACGTCAACATTCGGGCAGCGGTAACCCATCGCCGCGTGGAGGATGCCGCGGTACATCACGACATCGCTCAACGTCAGGTACGCACCGCCGTTGAGCAGGAAATCGACCTTGATCGCGGTGATCGTGCCGTCGCGCTTGAGGCCGGTCTTGTGGCGAACCCAGACGGGGTGGCGCTTGGTGGTGAAGAGAATGTCCTGGTGGCGGTCGTAAATCAGTTTCACCGGTTTGCCGGATTTCAGCGCCGGAAGCGCGCAGTAGCCGGCGACCATCGACGGGAATTCCTCCTTGCCGCCAAACGCTCCGCCCACGGCTTCCTGTCGCACGCGCACCTTGTCCGCCGGCAGGCCGAGCGCTTCATGAAGCTCATGCACCACATAGTACGGACACTGCAAGCTGCCGCGCAGGAACACGCCGCCGTCCTTCTGCGGAATGGCAATCATGCCCTGCGGTTCGATATAGAGCTGCTCCTGGTATCCGGCGGTGTACTCGCCCTCGACGACAAGGTCCGCTTCGGCCAGCCCCTTCTCGACATCGCCCTTGATGATGGACTGACTGCAGAGGACGTCACCCGACGCGGGCGTACCCCCGGCAAATCCGCCGACGCCCGCAGGCGCCTGCTGTTCGACGCCGGTCACCAGCTTCCCGTCCTTGAACAGCGCCACGAGTTCTTCCAGCGTGAGGATGGGCGGCAGTTCCTCGATATCGGCCTTGATATGCGCGGCGGCTTCCTTCGCTTGTGCGAGCGTCGGCGCGGCGACGAGTGCCATCGGCTCGCCAATGTAGCGCACGGTGTCGGCCGCGAGCACGGGCATGGAGCGGTCGTGCATCACGAAGAGATTGGGGCCGGGAATGTCGGACGCCGTGACGACGACAACCTTGGACCAGTCGAAGGCGGGGTCGAGTTGCAGGCCGCGGAGCTTGCCATGAGCCACGGGCGAGCGAACCACGAACGCATGCCAGCAACCCGGCATGTCGAGATCATCCACGTACTGGGTGATTCCGCGCACCTTCTCAAGGCCATCCACGCGTGCGATGCCCTTGCCGATGATGCCCTTGCGATGTGTCACGCCTGTGGTCATCGAATAGCGAACCCGTGTCCTCAGAATACGCACCGCCACTGAATAAATCAAACGCTTCGGCCCCGCTCCACTCACCTTCTTCCTTGTTAACCTTCAGATGCAATGGCAACGTAGCAAGCGTGACACGCTATTGGGCATATGGGTTGGGCGCTGTTGTGATGATACTGGCCGCCGGGTGCCAATCCCCGCAGGAAATCCGCCCGTTTACAGACGCGCAGCTTCGCGGCTTCTATTCGCGCGCCAAGGACCCGCGCCAATTCTGGCTTACGCCGTACGAATCGAATGACGGCCCCGTGTATTCGGGCGCCAACCGGCTGCACCCGGAAAAGATGGCCCAGTTCCAGTTCCGCGGCAACAGCCGTTCCACAGCGCCGATCATCCCCTTCAAGGCCGAACGGCCGGAAAATGAATTCCTGGCCCTGGTCGACACGTCCTCCAAGGAAAGCTGGCTGGACCTCAACACGGCACGGGGAGTCGGCGTGACCCCCATCGCACCGCCGCCGGCAAGAGTCATACCGGAACATGTTCAGGAAACTATCACCGGCTACGCCACGGTGGCGAGGCAGCTTCTCCTGGATAAGTGCCCCATCGAGATGGCGCTGCTATTCACCCGCGGCGCAACCGGCCCGCTCGGCGCGCTCGCCCGCGGCGAGGAACACCCCAGGCCCGGCGCCGTGTTCGGCTACGACCTCCTGCGCCAGTTTGCCTTCGTCCAATTCGATTTTGCCCTGCGAACGATTACCTTCTCGTCCAGCATCGACTACAACCCTGAACCGGAAGTACTGGTCGCCAGCGTCCCCTTCTTTCTGCAGGACGGGGCACTGGCAGTGCGGGGAACCGTGGAGGGTGAGCCGACCACGATCCTGCTCGACACGGCGGGCGATTTTGAACTGGCCCTGAAAGAACCCCGGTTGGACCCCGTGCGAAGGCTCGGGCTGGGCAGCCTTGTGATCATGAACGTCAACCCGGCCATCCACCAGGATTTCAATCTGGGCCTGACGGACTACCCGCGTGTCGGACGGAAACTGCTCGCGCGATACAGGATCACCATTTCCAATAAGCAGCGCAGGATATTCTTCGAACGACCAAGCCGCCTGCCAAAGGCGAAGTGATCGACCGGGGGAGCAATGAATCAACGGCTGCCCGTTATGTTCCTGGCCTTGTGCGCCGCCACGCTCGCAGGCTGTAGCACGCTGCCGCCACCGGGCGAGCCGCTCGCACCCCGACAGAAGACTGCGCTGGAGCGGCGGGCCCGGCAGCCCGAAGCCCTGGGCGTAAGCGCGCGCGTGGAAAATGGAAGCCTGAAGCTCTCCAACATCCGCGAAGTGGATTCGCTTGCACTGCCGATCTCGCTCCTCCTCAACACCGAATTTCTCCAACCCGCCCGCTTCCCGGTCGTTCGCATGCGGATCAATGGACATCTCGTCTTCGGCCTGCTGGATACCGGCTCCTCGCTCTCGCTGATCGAATACGGTGCTACGATGCGGGCGCGCGTCGCGCCCCTCGGTCCACCACTGGTCGCTTCGCGCGGCCAGGGACTCGGCGGCCGTCTGCGCTGTTACGTCGGCATCGCAGAATCCGTAATGCTGGATGAGTTGCAACTCCGGCGTGTACCTTTCGGCATCGTGGACGATGCATGGGGCCTCACTCCGCTGTGGTGGCTGGAGGGTCACCGCGTCGAAGCGATACTGGGCAACGACTTCCTCCAACCACTGGGATATCTGTCCATCAACCTGCCCGGCGAAAGAGCAACCCTGGGTGGCGACGGGCCATACACACCCAATCCCGACCGCCTCGCTGCCGCACTGCCCTTTTCCATGGAGAACGGCGTGCCGGTAATCAATGCCGATGTGGACGGCATCGGGCGGCTGCGCATAGTCATCGATTCGGGTGGCGATTTCGGCCTGTGGATCCCGCGCGGGATTGCAGGTCAACTTAAGCTTTCAGTCCTGAACGACACAACGCGCGTCAGCATCGGGTCCGGTGTCGGCGGCGAAAGTGTATGGAAGGACGCCGGTCCGCACGTCGTCAGCCTCGCAGGCCTTGAGCTTGCAAACGTGGAGACACACGTTTCCATGATCAATTTCGGCGAACAGGATCCGCCCTTTGCGCTCATGGGTCTGCAGGCTCTGCAGAATTACCTCATCACCTTTGACTACCGGTATCACACGGTGTACTTAGAATACCCTTAAGGGTGTATCAGATCGCGGCGGGCGCTCTTTGCAGGCGAAACCGCGTTAGCGGGGAGGGTTGTAGCATGACTCCATCCAGCGTAGATCGTTCTTCGCTCGTCACGCGCGGAGCGCGCGTTCAATTCGCCACCGGAGTCGCCTTGGTGTCCATCATCCCGCTGCTGACCTTTCTATATCTCTACCTCAACCGTACCGCTTTCGGTGCCGACACGCTGGTCGTCGTGCTGCTGCTCGCGGTCACCGGATTCGGCGGCTATGGCATCCTTCGCAAATATCCCGTCAACATCGTGCGGCTGCGCGGCTACCTCGAACACATGATCTACGGCGAGTTGCCCGAACAGGTGCAACTGCTCAAGGCCGAGGATGACATCGCGGCCGTCGAGCGCTGCTTGAACCTGATTGTCGACCAGCTTCGCGAGCGGCTGGGCATCCTCCAGCAGGAAAAGAAGAACCTGCAGCAGCAGCTCTACCAGATGCAGAAGATGGAAAGCCTCGGCGTGATGGCAGCGGGCGTTGCCCACGATTTCAACAACCTGCTGACCGGTATCCTCGGCAACGTCAACCTCCTCTCTGAACGCGTTCGCGACAATGCCGAGGTGCGCCGGAACATCAAGGATATGGAAGACCTCGTCATGCGGGCCTCCGAGCTGACACACCAGATGCTCACTTACTGCGGCAAGGCCCAGAGCGTCATGGTTCCGGTCGACGCCAACATGATCGCCCGCGATATGGATGCGCTGCTCTCCGCCGCAGTGGCCAAGGGCGTACATCTCCAGTGTGACCTTGCCGGCGACCTGCCCAAGGTCCACGCCGACCCCACCCAACTCCGGCAGGTTATGATGAATCTCGTCATCAACGCTTCCGATGCCATCGGTGCGCGCGGCGGCAAGATCACGGTCGCCACGCGGGCAATCCACTGCGATCGCAACGACTTCCTTGGCGCCTGCATCAACGGCAAGCTCCCCGAGGGCGAATGTGTTTGCATAGAGGTCGGGGACAATGGCTGCGGCATCGATGCGGACAAGCAGGCGAAGATATTCGACCCCTTCTTCTCCACCAAGCCGAGGGGCCGTGGGCTCGGCCTCGCGGTGGTCCTCGGCATCATCGTGGCGCACAAGGGCGCTGTCGTACTCGAGAGCGAACCCGGGAAGGGAACGATGTTCCGGATCCTGCTCCCCGCTGTGAAGGCGGCCTGATGCCGAGTGTTTTCATCATTGACCCGCGGCGGGTTGAGAAGAACAATCCCCTCACATGACTGTTGCGGTCCACATCCGAGACGTCACGAAGACTTTTGAGAATACGCGGGCGGTAGATCGCATCACGCTCGACATCGCCCCCGGTGAGCTCTTCTTCCTGCTCGGACCCAGCGGCTGCGGCAAGACCACCCTCCTGCGCTGCATCGCGGGCTTCTACACGCCGGATACAGGCTCCATCTCTTTCGACAATCGCGATATCACCCGGCTGCCTCCGCACGAGCGCAACACGGGCATGGTCTTCCAGAGCTACGCGCTCTGGCCTCACATGACCGTCGGCGAGAACGTAGCCTTCGGCCTTGAACTCCGGGGGCTACCCAAGGCGGACATCCGCCGCCGGGTTGGCGAGGCGCTCGATATGGTACGCATGGGCGACCGCGCCGACGGCAAGCCCAACGAGCTGTCCGGCGGGCAGCAGCAGCGCATCGCGCTGGCCCGCGCGCTGGTAATCCGCCCGCTCTGCCTGCTCCTCGATGAGCCCCTCTCCAACCTCGACGCCAAGCTGCGTCTCGAGATGCGCGCGGAAATCCGCCGCATCTGCAAGGAAGCCGGGCTCACCGCCATCTACGTCACGCACGATCAGAAGGAAGCCCTCTCCATCGCTGACCGCCTCGCCATCCTCGAAAGCGGAGCCATACGCCAGTGCGGCCGGCCGCAGGATGTCTACCTCCGCCCCAACAGCCGTTTCGTCGCCGGCTTTATCGGCGAGACCAATCTCGTTGACGGCGTTGTCCGGAACGCCACGGCGGGCAAGCTCGTCGTTCGCACCGCGTTCGGCGACGTAACCAGCACGGCATTGACCGACGAATCACCCGCGAACGGGACCGCCGTAACCTTGTCGCTCCGGCCGGAAGTCATCCGGCTTGGGACACCGCCCGCCGGGACGGTCAACGTGTTTGATGGCGAAATCCACGACACGAATTACCTCGGCGAAATCGCCCAGCACCAGGTCCGGCTCGGACCATCCGGTACGGAATTCAAAGTCTTTGAGATGCATCCGAAGTTCGTCGCACGGGATCACGTTGAACGGGCGCAGGCATGGATCGATGCCGCGGACGTCATCGTGTTGACCAGGTAGTAGCATGCACAGGGATGAGGAAGCGTAAACGGCCGGCGGCGCCCGACCAGAGAGTGAAATATGACAGATGCCATTATCGACGACGGTCAGGACAAGGCCGTACATCATTACCCCCGCGGCTTTCGTCCGCGACGCGGGCTCAACTGGGGATTCGTGGGCTTCAGCTATGCCTCGTTCTACCTCTGCCGCTACAACTTGTCGTTCGCCAACAAGGCGATCTGCGATGAGTTCGGTTTCTCGAAGGACCAGTTCGGCTGGGTGCTGACGGCCTTCTTCTGGGCCTACGCCATCGGCCAGATGGTAAACGGCCTCATCGCGGACCGCATCGGCGGCAAACAGGCCCTCGCGATCGGCGCATTCGCCACGGTCGTGCTGAATATTCTTTTCGGTGTAGCCTCGTTCTGGGGACTGTTGAGCGTGTTTGTGCTCATCTGGCTGTTGAACGGGTTCATGCAGGCCTTCGGCGCGCCGGGCATGATCAAAACCAACACCGCCTGGTTCAGCCAACGCGAACGCGGCAAGTTCGCCGGCATCTTCGGCTTCATGATCCAGCTCGGACGATTTGTCATCACGAAGCTGGCACCAACCCTGATGGCAGGTTTCACCATTCTGTGGTGGACCGTCGAGCCTCTTCACTGGCGCTATGTCTTCTGGGTGCCCGCGGGCATTGCCTTCATCGTGACCCTGCTCATGCTGGTGTTTGTGAAAAACACGCCGGAAGAGGCCGGGTTCCACAACATGCATCCGGGCGAGGAAGACCACGCCGAGAACGAACGTGCAGGGCTCCTGGAGAGCTTCAAGGTCATCTTCAGCAACCGCTACATCTGGATCTTCGCCGGCGCCTACGCGTGCACCGGCGTTGTGCGTCAGGGCATCGACCAGTGGTTCCCCCGCTACATGCAGGAGGTCTACAACGTCTCGCTCAAGTCTGCGGAGTTCGGCTGGGTCGCTTTCGGCATCCCCCTGGTCGCCGTGCTGGGCGCACTGTCGGCCGGCTTCCTCTCGGACACCGTGTTCAAGGGACGTCGCGCACCGGTCGCCGCGATCTTCTACTTCGTGGAGACGGTTATCATCGTTGCGGCGTTCTTCTTTGCCAAGTCGCTGGTCAGCACGTCCATCTTCCTCATCCTGATTTCCTTCACTGTCAACTCGACACACTCCATCCTCGGCACCGCCGCGGCCATGGACATCGGCGGCCGTCGCATGGCCGGCACGGCATCAGGTGTAATCGATTCATTCCAATATTACGGCGGCGGCATCGCGGGCTTTTTCCTCGGCTGGCTGCTGGAAAAGTACGGCTGGAATTCCTGGCTGATCAGTCTGGCGGGCTTTGGCATCATCGGCGGCTGCCTGATGCTGTCGATTTCGAAAAAGGCCAATCTGAAGGCAGGCACCCAGGAGGCGTGAGGCATCCAGTCCTCCGTCGAACGTCGGGTCGTAGACGCGTGGCGCTTTGGTCATGTTGAAGAACATCTCCATCCTGGTCCTGGCAGCACTTGTCATCGCCCTGCCTTTCCTGTTCCGCAGCCCCACAACCCGTGCTGATTGGCGGCCGGGCGACCCGGTCGTTGTCATCATCACGCCGATGAACGAGGCGATCCGTTACGAATTCGGCCGGGCCTTCTCCGCCTGGCATCAGCAGAAGTATGGCCGCCCGGCCCTCGTCGACTGGCGCGCCATCGGCGGCAGCACGGAGATCAGCCGTTACCTCACCTCGGAAATGGTCAATGCCGTCCGCGCGTGGTGGACCGGCCAGGGCAAGTCATGGCCCCGCGGCACCGGCGAGGCAATCCTCGACGCAAAGTTCGAGGCCAACGCGCCCGCGCCCGAGGCCCGCGCCGCGTGGGACCAGCAGCATGCCGCATGGCTCGCCTATCGCGCGACGGATGACCCCGCCGCTTTCACGTGCCGCATCGACCTTCTCTTCGGCGCGGGCGAGTACGACCATACCGATGCGCAACGCAAGGGCCTCACCGTTCCCGCGTGGCCACCGGGCGGCGCGCCGACAGGACTCTTCGCCCGTGAAGACGGCGCCATGCTCATCCCGGAAAGACTCAGCGGCGAAACATGGCGCACCCCGAACATGTTCGGTACCGTGCTCAGTACGTTCGGCATCTGCTACAACACCGATCGTCTCGCCGATCTCGGCATCACCCATCCACCGCTGCAGTGGGATGACCTCGCCGATCCCGCCTACTTTCGCCAGGTCGGCGTCGCCGACCCGACGAAGAGCGGCAGTATCGCCAAAGCCTTCGAAATGATCATCCAGCAGAAGTGCCGTCAGGCCGTCGGCGCAGCCGGATTTGACGAGACGGCGATCGACCGCTTTGAGGCCCTCTTCAAGAAAGCCGGCCTGCCCCCCGGCGAAGTACCCGAAGGCGTGCCCGCGATCTACCAGGCCGCCGTCGAGCGCGGCTGGGAGGATGGCCTGCACCTTGTCCAACTCATCGGCGCCAACGCGCGCTACTTCACCGACTCGGCCAGCAGGGTGCCCATCGATGTCGGCGCGGGCGATGCCGCGGCCGGCCTCGTGATTGATTTCTATGGACGCTACCAGGCCCAGTGCAGCCGTCCCGCCGATGGTCGCGATCGCATGTTCTACGTCACCCCGATCGGTGGCTCGAGCGTGAGCGCCGATCCTCTCGGACTGATCCGCGGCGCGCAGCATCGCGAAACCGCCCTGCGATTCATCGAGTTCACGCTCAGCGAGGAAGGTCAGCGACTTTGGACCTACGCGCCCGGCACTCCCGGCGGCCCGGAGAAATACGCCTTGCGACGACTGCCCATCCGCCGCGATTTCTACCCGTCGGACGACCCCGCCATGAATGCCGCGGCGGTCGCGAACATGAAGTACGCCACGGACGACTTGGCAGACCCGGACATCAACCCGTACACGCTGGCCACGAATTTCACCTACCGCAGTCGCTGGACTGGCTCACATTTTGGCGTCCAGCGCGACTTGATCCGGGCCATGTGCCTCGACTCGGCCGACGAACTTCGCGCAGCATGGGAAGCCATTCTCCGGCACGGAGGACCCGCCGCACAGCCGGAGGCCATGGAACTTCTCGGCCGCTTGCCGGATGCGCCCGAACAGCTGTCATGGCACAACGCCACCGCCATCGCAAAGAAGTATGATGCGATGGAACGCATGCGCACGTGGACAGCCTTCTATCGGGGCAACTACAGGAAAGTGAAGGAGCTGTTGGAATAACCATGCAGCGCCGCTTGCACAGATTCATCTTCGGCTTTGCTCTCGTCACGCTCGGCGTGCTCTTCATCGCGCCGCTGTCCATGGTGATCAGCGGCGGTTTCCACGTCGGCGGCCGCTTCACGCTGAAATATCTCGCGGGCGTCTTCCAAAACCCGATTTACGCCGAGGGCCTGGTGCGCAGCGTGATGATTGCCATTGGCACAACGACGCTGGCCACACTCGTCGCCATTCCGCTGGCATGGCTCTCGAACCGATTTGAGTTCGCGGGCAAGAAATGGATCAACGGACTCGTTCTCATACCGATGATCCTGCCGCCCTTTGTCGGCGCCATCGGCTTCCAACAGATCCTCGGCCAGTACGGCGTCCTGAACGCCCTGCTCGGACTCGGCCCGATCGACTGGCTTGGACGCGGGCGCTACTTCGGCGTGATCCTGCTCCAGGCACTCGCGCTCTATCCCATTCTCTATCTCAACGTCACCGCCGCGCTGGCCAACATCGATCCCGCGATGGAGGAGGCTGCCGAGAATCTAGGCTGCCGGGCCCTGCGCCGGTTCACGCGTATCACGCTGCCGCTCATGATGCCCGGCCTGTTCGCCGGCGGCACCATCGTCTTCATCTGGAGTTTCACCGAACTCGGCACACCACTGATCATGAACTACACGCGTTGTGCGCCGGTCCAGGTATTCGATGCGCTGAAGGAAATCGGCACCAACCCGTTTCCCTACGCGCTCGTCTGCGTGATGCTGACGGCCAGCGTCGGGCTGTACGCGGTAAGCCGGTTTGTGTTCGGACGGAAGGCCTACGCGATGCAGAGCAAAGCCGCCACGGCGTCCACCGCAGCGCGCGTGCACGGCCCGCGTGCCATGCTGGTGGCCCTGCCGTTTCTCGTCGTCATCGGCCTCGCTATCCTGCCCCACATCGGCGTCATCCTCACCAGCTTTTCGGAACCCGGAAGCTGGTATCGATCCGTCTTGCCCGCCCGATTCACCACGGAGAATTACATCGAGGCGCTGGGGCACAGCATGACGGTCAGCAGTATCCGCAACAGCCTGCTCTATTCATCGCTCGCCGTCTTCGCAAACGCGATCCTCGGCATTGCCATCGCCTTCGTTGTCGTCCGCTCCGATATCCGCTGGCGCGGCGCGCTGGACACGCTTGCCATGCTTCCGCTGGCGGTACCCGGCCTTGTCATGGCCTTCGGGTACCTCGCCATCAGTTCGCGGTTGTCGAATCTCGATGCCGTGAAGGATTCGCCCCTGCTCCAATCCCTGGTCGATGTCCGCGTAAACCCGACCCTGTTTCTCGTCATCGCCTACAGCGTTCGACGCCTTCCCTACATGGTGCGATCTGCGGTCGCCGGATTGCAACAGACCTCGGTGACGTTTGAGGAGAGCGCGGCGAATCTCGGCGCGGGACCCATGACAACACTGCGGCGGATCACCCTGCCGCTGATCTCGGCCAACCTCATTGCGGGCGCACTGCTCGCCTTCGCGTTCAGCATGTTGGAAGTGTCGGACAGCCTGATGCTCGCGCAGCGATCCGATTTCTATCCGATCACGAAGACGATCTATGAACTCTTCGGCCTCATCGGCACAGGCAAGTACGTGGCCGCTGCGCTCGGTGTCTGGGCCATGGCCTTCCTGACCGTCACCATCCTCGGGAGCAGCCTGATCCTTGGCCGCAAACTCGGCGCCCTCTTCCGGGCTTAACAGCAGCCGGTCAAGTGCGCATGCGGTGCCAGACCAGTAACAGTCCGCCCAGCAGAAGCATCAGCGCCGTTGGCTCGGGGATTATTGCAATCCGCGAGAAGGTCACGGTCTCCTCGGGGCCCAAATCCGAGCCCGTGCCGTTGATGACTCCGACGTAGAACCTGGTGTCCTGGTTGAAGGGGGTAGTGGCAACCGTCATGCCCGAAGTCACGATCCTGCCCGAACCCGCGTCATACCAAAGCGCCGCCGTCGTCCCGTTGAGGTCCATGCCAAAGGTGAATCCATCGACTGACGAGCCGACATTGAGGAAACCTAGCTTGTAGCTCTCATTGTTGTAAGACGTGTGGTCCGCGTCTGTTTTCTCAAACAGGTTGAACCAGAAGGTACCGTCGTTCAAACTGAGTTCGGCCATAACCCCGTTGGAGTTGTTGTAGTCATCCCACGGCTCGGGATCTGTGTTCCCGTCCGTGGTCGAGAGATACATACGCGCAGCCACGCTATTGTTGCTTGTAAGGTCCCAGCTCTGAACGGTCATCTGGTAGGATACAAGGCCATTCGCAACCCAGGAATTCGACGAACCTTCGGTGACGATGCCCGACTGCCGCCAGCCGGAAGAACCATCTGATGGATTCAGAATCAATGCCCCGTTCACGCTTCCCTGACAGGATCCCATATGGTTCCACTGCCAGTTCGTACCCAAGCTCGTACCCGGGAATGTGTCCACCAAAGCCGGAGCCAAAGTAGCTCCCAGAATCAGACCAACGATCACCATCCCAATAGTTGCCGCCCTCTTCATACGCCCTCCCCTTTATTGATGAAATACGGGCACATCCTATTACGCAAACGTTTGCTGTCAACAAGGAAAACTTAGCGCACGACACATAGCAGGAGGACTTGTCCCGTCAGACAAGGCGAGACTTCAGACGTTACCAATATTGTCTGCGTCGAGTGCGGCATCGGATACGGCATTGGCCGCATCGGGCTGACCTTGGCCGGCCAGGGAAATCACAACGCATTTCTGGCCGTGCTCGTCAGGCACCCCCGACTGTGTTTGCACCGCCGTATTCTCTCTGAGCGCCTGGTGAATAACGCGCCGGTCAGAAGCCCCCATCGGCGGCAGCGTCACTGCGCGGCCTGTTTCCCGTACTTCTTCCGCTGCTTCCAGCGCCTGTTGCACAAGGCGATCCTTTTTCCGCTGGCGGTAGCGCTCGATATCCACAACACAATGCGGAGCGGCCTCAACCTGCCGCAGCATCATCCGGTTCAACAATAGTTGGAGAGCGTCCAGCACCTGCGCGCCACGCCCAATCAGACGCGCGGCATCCGGGGATTCGATTTGCAGAAGGATTTCGTCCTCCTGAACGCCGGCTTCAATCTTGCCCTCGAAACCGATCTGGCGAAGCAGCTCGCCAAGCACCTCGGCGGCTTTTTCTTTCGCCTTGTCCACGGATCCCTGCTCACTCATGGCAGCCCCCGTCGTTGCGCGCCGGACATCAGGCTCCGGCTGCTTTCTTCTTCCGATGCATCATCAATTGCTGTGCAATCATCAGGCACTGGTTCGTCGTCCAGTAAAGCGCCAGGCCCGCCGCAAAGTTGTAGAAAATCACCAGCATCATCACCGGCATGACCATCATCATCTTCTGCTGGCTGGCATCGCCGGCCGAAGGCGTCAGCTTCTGCTGCCAGACCATCGTCACCGCCATGATGATCGGCAAGATGTTCAACGGAATCGGCAGCAGACCCGCCAACAGATTCTCCGGCTGGCTCAAATCGCGCACCCACAGGAACGGCGCGAAACGCAGTTCGATCGCGCTCCGCAGCACGACAAACAGGGCAATAAACACCGGGATCTGAATCAGCGTCGGCAAGCAGCCGCCCAGCGGGTTGACCTTGTGCTCCTTGTAGAGCGCCATGATCTCCTGCTGCTGCTTCTGGGCATTGTCTTTGTATTTTTCACGCACCGCGGCCACGAGAGGCTGAATCTCCGACATCTTCTTCATGCTCTCGGTGCTCTTGCGCGTGATCGGCCAGAAGACAACGCGAATGATGATCGTCAGCAGCATGATCGCCACGCCGTAGTTCCGGAACACCCTGTGCAGCGCATTGAGCGTCGCCAGCAGCACCTTGCCGACCGGCGCCCACATCCCGAATTCCATCACATCCACAAACCGCTGCCCATACCGGTTCAGCTCCGAGTACTTCTTCGGCCCCACGTAGTATTCCATCGGCAGCGTGAACGTCGTGCCCGGCTCTACGTTGAACTCCGGCAGCAGGATGCGGGAGGAGACTTCCTTGACGACCGCAGTCTTCACGCGCGCAGCCGGATTGGCCATTTCCTGCGGCGAGACATCGCGCACAGCGTGGATGACACTGTTCTCGCCGCCATTCTCGGGGGCAAGAATCTGAACGAAATACTTGTTCTTCGCCGCCGCCCAGTGCACGGGCTTCGCGAGCGACCAGTCCAACGTGACCGGCGGCTTCGCCAGATTGCGCTCCTTGCGCTCCACATCAAACTGCTTCACCAGTTTGTTGCCCCAGTACTTCACACCCTCGCCTCCCGGCGAAAGGGTGTCCACGCCGAGGAACGCGATGCCCCGCACGGAACCATCACCCACCAGGCTCTGCATCATGCCCGTCTGGATAAATCGTGCGGGCAGGCGAACGGCCGCGGCTGACTCGTTGGCCATTTCGTCCGTAACCTTCGCCATGTAGCGATCATCCAGGCTGATCGTGCGGACAAACTTGAGCCCGTCGGGCGTGGCCCGCTCGAAGCGGACCGACCGGCCATCTTCCGCCACCGTCATGGCGAACTGCTGCCGCGCGCTCAGCCCAGCCCAATCCACATAGGCCAAGGCGGGCACACCGTCAAAATCCAACACCAATGGGCCACTGTCCGGGTCCACCGTCTGGCGATAGTCCCGCTCCTTGAACTCAACTGATTTCACCGATGCGCCGCGCGAAGAAACGGTAAGCTTGATCGCCTCATTCTCCAGCACCGCGGTCTCTTCCGGCAGAGCGTCTTCTTCCGGTTCAGCCTCCACCTTGGCCGGAGCGGCTTCGGTGGTCTCGTCAGCAAGCAGCGTCGCCGGCGCCTCGCCCAACGCGGCATCAGTCACCGCGCCCGGAACGTCCGATGCAGGCTCCGCAGCGGCTGGAACCGCACTGTCATGGAAGAAGTATTTCTTGATGACCTGACGGTCGATGATGGGCCATGCCAGCCAAAGAGCGAACAAGGCTACGAGTATGATGATGTCTTGTTTCTTCATAATAAATCACTTTCCTGCCGGAACAGGATCCAAGCCACCCGGATGAAATGGATGGCAGCGCAGCAGTCTCCGCACACCCAACCAGAGACCGCGCAGAAACCCATGTTTCTCAAGCGCCTCGATCCAGTAGGCTGAACACGAGGGATAGAATCGGCAACACTGACCAACAAACCGTGAAAGGGTCAACTGGTAGAGACGAATCAACGCTATAAGCAATCTCGTCATTCCCGCCGCTCTCCCTGCGCGCCCGACTCCAGCAGCCCGGCAAACTTCGCCAACTCCAGAAGCTCGCCCTCGATGTCATTCCACGGCGCCGCAAGAATGTCGCGGCGCGCCACAATGACCACATCGAACGGGCCCGCCATCCGAAAGCGATTGCGCCGGTAGGCCTCCCGAAGGAGCCGCTTGGCCCGGGCACGGGCGACGGCGTTTCCGACCTTCTTGCTCGCAACAACGCCCAGCCGCAGCGAAGCGTCATCCCCCGAGCGCAACCACAGGACCATGAAACGGCCGATCCAGCGGCGACCTTGGGCGTAGGTCTGGCGGAACAACGCCGTTCGAGTCAGACGCTGGCTTCGCCTCAAGCCCTGATCGGGCTTCGCGCCTTCCCCGCTGCCCCCCGCCATGACGACTCCTTTTACAGCGAAACTCTCTTGCGGCCCTTGCGCCGGCGGCGTTGCAAGACTTCGCGCCCCTGCTTCGTAGACATGCGCTTCCGATAACCATGTGACCGGCTGCGTTTCCTCTTTGACGGCTGATAAGTTCTCTTCATTTTGTCTTCCTTACATCGTGGAACTGGCCTTTTCTAACAGCTTCCCCCCGGAAGTCAAATCCGGAAGGACACCTCGCGACCCCAGTCCATGGGGCGAGAAATCGTTGGATTTCGGTCAAAACGGCGCGGCCGTACCGATCTTGCCGCCAAGGGCCGCCTCTGCAATCGAGCGGCCGTCGGCCAGCACCGGCGTGCGGCGCGGAATCCATTGCCGACGCTTGCCCCGCGCTACCAGGTGGTATCCGCGGGTGAAGAACAGCAGGCCGTCGAGCTGCGCGGCCAGCCAAAAGACAGGATAAAGAAAGGAATACACCCGAAAGGCCTTCTCGATCTTGCGGAAGTCCTGCTCGTCGGCCAGCATCCCCGCGAAGTCGGCGGACGAACGGTCTTTGTTGACCTGCCGCACCACGAACCGGCCCAGCGTATCCACCAGTTCCACGAAGAAACGCGAGTAGGTCTTCGCGTCCTGAACGTCAAACCCGTCCTTGAGCAGCGTGAACAGTTGCGGTTCGGTATAACCCGGCCGCAGGCGGCCGTAGCGCTCATCCGTCAACCCCAGCATCTGCCGGAGCGGCGGCAACAAGCCCCACGATTTCACCAGCGGAACCGTGAAAATCAGCCACCCCTTCGGCTTGAGTACCCGGTGACACTCCGCCACAAAAGCCGACTCGTCGGCCACGCGCTCGAGCACATCGATCGCCACAACCACGTCGAAACTCGCGTCTTCAAAGGGAAACTTTCCGTCGCTGCCGATCTGCGCGCCATCCCCCACCAGCGCCGCGCAGGCCGCGGCAGACTTCGCATCCAGCTCCAAACTCCGCCACGTACCGCCAAATCGCCGGAGATTCTGGCTGAAAACACCGGAGTGACCGCCAATATCCAGTCCACGGCGCCCCTCAATGGAACCGCCCAGCAGGGCGGCAATCGACCTGAGCTTCAATTGCCCGGCCAGGGACTTGCTGAAAAGCCTGAGCCTCCATTCCTGGCTCGAACCGGCCTGTGTCGTTTCTTTCTGCATCGGACCCGGATTGTAGCACGCGGAAACGGCGTGTCGCTGAAAAAAAGCCCCGGCCAGATGGCGCGGCGGGGTATCAAAACTCCCGGGTTTGCGGTATATTTCCAATGCTTGGAAAAAAGGAGGCGGGGTTTTCCAACCATTGGAAAATCCGTCGCCCACGGCAGCAGGTGACTATGAATCACAATCCGATGGATGTAACCGTCACGTTCGAGGACGGCCGCAAGACAACATGCCCGGCCGGTACGCCGCTCAAGGTGCTCATGAAGGAGCGCCGCACGCCTCAAGGCCTGGATTACCTCGGCGCGCTGGTGAACAACGATGTGGTCTCCCTCTCCTACCCGCTCGAAGTCGACAGTGAAATCAAGTTCCTCACGCTGGCCGACTCCCACGGTCAGCGCATCTATCGCCGCTCCGCCTCGTTCATCCTCGCCAAGGCCGTGCGCGAGCTTTATCCGCAGGCCCGCTTTTCCGTCGAGCATTCGCTGGGCGATAGCTTCTACTGCAGCTTTGACATGAACGGCTCGGTGGCCAACCACAACGGCAACAATCACAACGATCATCCCGTCACCCAGGAACAACTCGACGCGATCGAACGCCGCATGCGCGAACTGGTCACACGCAACATTCCCATCGAGCGCCGGAAAATATCCTTCACCGAGGCAATGAAGCAGTTCGAAACCGAGCAGCAGATGGACAAGTACAACTTGCTGCGCTTCCGCAACCCACCGAAGATCGTGATCTTCTGGTGCGAGGGATTCTCCGATCTCGGTCATGGCCCGCTCGTCGAAAGCACCGGCGCCGTCCGCACCTTCAAGCTCATCCCCTACCCGCCCGGTTTCGTCATCCAGTTCCCGGAAAAGGAAAAGCCGGCGGAGCTTTCCCCGTTTGAGCCGCAGCCGTACCTGTTCCACATTTTCAAGGAACACAAGGAATGGGGCCGCATTCTCGGCGTCAACACCGTCGGCCGCCTGAACGAAATCATCGCGAATCGAGAGATCGGCGACTTCATCAAGATCGCCGAGGCGTTCCACGAGAAACGCATCGCGCGCATTGCGGACGACATCCAGGGCAACCGCGACCGGATCAAGTGGATCCTCATCGCCGGGCCTTCCTCCTCAGGCAAAACCACGTTCGCCAAGCGGCTTGCCGTTCAGCTCCGCGTCAACGGCCTGCAGCCGGTCACGATCTCCGTCGACAACTACTTCGTGAACCGCGAGCAGACGCCGCGCGACGAAAAGGGCGATTACGACTTCGAGAACATCGAGACGATCGATCTCGCCCTCTTCAACGACCACCTGAAGCGTCTCGACGAGGGCGGCGAAGTCGACGTGCCGCACTACGATTTCGGAACAGGCACACGCGAATATCGCGGCGAGAAGCTGCACATCGCCCACGGCCAACTCGTGCTGGTGGAAGGCATTCACGCGCTGAACCCGAAACTGACGGAGTCGGTGCCCACCGAACACAAGCTGCGGATTTATGTCAGCGCGCTGACCCAGCTCAACCTCGACTTCAACAACCGGATATCTACCACCGACAACCGGCTCGTGCGGCGGCTCGTGCGCGACAACGCCTTCCGCGGCAACTCGGCGCTGACCACGCTCTCGATGTGGCCCAATGTGCGCCGCGGCGAGAAGACGTGGATCTTTCCGTTCCAGCAATATGCGGATATCGCCTTCAACTCGGCGCTGGACTACGAGCTCGCGGTGCTGAAGCCTTCGGTCGAACCCCTGTTGGCAGAAGTGAAGCCCAACCAGCCGCAATACGCGGAAGCGCGGCGCATGCAGGATTTCCTCGCGAGTTTTCTGAGCGTGTCGGACCACCTGGTTCCGCCGACGTCGATCCTGAGGGAATTCATCGGCCGCAGCAGTTTCCGCTACTGAAGCCAGGCGGTTTCGTAGGGCTCGAGCCGAAGCTTTCCGCCGGAACTCCCGGCGGGACGCCCCGTCAGCAGATTCAGCGCGTAGCTTCCCGGGACGGTCGCCTCCTGCGCCTCGGCCGTGCAATTGCTCACAGCCAACACCGCCGCTCCGTCCTTGGTTCTGCGTTCTACGGCGAACAGAGCCGGACCCAGATCCAGGATGCGCTGCGCGGCGGCGGGATGAAACACCGGGTGTGCGGCGCGCAACGCGAGCACACGCGTGTACTCGGCGAACACCCGCGAGGTGGCGGCCGACTCGCCACCGATGGCCTTCTCAAGCTCATCTTCCGTCCAGCGCCCGCGGTTGATGGATCGCGCGCGCCCGGTCTCCTTCAACCCGGCGAGATCATTGCGGCTCGCCGTGAGGCTGTGAATGTAAACGGCCGGGACGCCCGCCAGCGCGAGCGGAATCATCTGCGAACAGAGGAACCGTCGAACGTGAAGATCTTCCGGCTCGCCGTTCTTTCCCATGGCATCGAAATACGTGATGTTGAGCTCGTAGGGTTCTTCCGTTCCGTCCGACTTGCGCGCAAGCGAAACCTGGCCGCCGCGCGTACGCACATGGGCCGCCAATTCGTCGACGGCTCCGTCCGGCACGAGCCCGCGCAACGGGCGGACACCGATGCCGTCGTGCGAGGATGTGAAGTTGAGCCACGTGCACCCCTGCGGCAGCGCGGGCAAGGCCATGGCCCATGCGGTCAGATGCCGCGCGTCTCCCTTGTGCAACGCGTGAAGCACCAGCGGCGGCAACGGGAATTGGTAGATCATGTGCGCTTCGTCACCGCTACCGGCGTAGCTGATGTTGTCCGCCTGCGGCACGTTGGTTTCCGTCAACAGGATCACGCCGGGCGCCACGATATCCGTCACATCCCGCAGCAGTTTCACCACCTCGTGCGTTTCCGGAAGATGAATGCACGATGTGCCGACCTTCTTCCAAAGGTAGGCGATGGCATCAAGGCGAACGATGCGCGCTCCCATGGAAACGTAGAACAACAGGATATCGAGAATCTCGAACAGCACGTCCGGGTTGGCGAAATTGAGGTCCACCTGGTCCGCGCTGAACGTGGTCCAGACATGCCGGGCGCCACCCCTCGTCATCACCGGCGTCAGCGGCGGCGACGAACGGGGACGGACCACCGCGGAGAGATCCGTCTTCGGATCAAGCGCGATGAAATAGTCGCGGCCGGGCGCGACGCCCGCCACGTAGTCCTGGAACCAGCCGCTGCGTGCCGAGACGTGATTGAGCACCAGGTCGAACATCAACCCGAAGTGCTCGTTCAGCGCGCGCACATGACTCCAATCGCCCAGCGCCGGATTCACGTTGCGGTAATGCACCACCGAGAACCCGTCGTCCGATGTGTAGGGAAAGAACGGCAGGATATGCACGTGACTGAAAGCCTGCGCCAAATGCGCATCGGCAAACCGTTTCAGCGTCGCAAGGGGCTTCTCGCCGGGCCGCTGAAGGCTGTCGCCGTAGGTGATCAGCACGGCGGATCGCTCATTCCATCGCGTAGCGGCAGAACCCGTGCCGGTCAGCCCGTAGCGGCCGATCATCATCGCCATGCGCTCGACGCAGCGATCAATCCCCTCCCCATATAACCGGCCCAGCCGCTCTCGAATCCGCGCCATCGCGGGATGTTGAAGTATGTCCGTCATGAAGGATAAAGACTCCCGACATTGGTCATCAGCATGCGCAGGCGGCGGCGCAATTCGGAATAACTATAGTGCCGCAGCGCAATACGATAGTTCTGGTCCACCGCCTGCTTACGATAAGTCTGATCCTCGAGCATTCGTTTTACCTGCGCGACCACCTCGCTCGTCAGGAATCCGTCCATAACGGGAACCTGAAAACCCTTTGGCTCGATGTCCCGGTGAAAGATGGCATATCGATTCACCAGCACCGGCACCTTGAAATAGACAGCCTCGAGGAACGCGTTGCCGAATCCCTCGTAAAGACTCGGGTACGTCACCATCGCCGCGTGCGGATAGATGTCCCACAGCGTGTAGACCTTCCGGCCCTCGCTGTTGATCTGACGGACATCGCCCACGCGCGTTTCAACAAAACGAAGATCCACGTGCGACTGACGCGCGTATTCCGCCAGCATGTTGCGATA
Source organism: Verrucomicrobiota bacterium (assembly GCA_036821485.1). Classification (GTDB taxonomy): domain Bacteria; phylum Verrucomicrobiota; class Kiritimatiellia; order CAIQIC01; family JAGNIJ01; genus DAISJM01. The sequence goes on from DAISJM010000002.1 coordinate 69,543, forward strand.
TTCCAACCCCTCGTCGCCCGCCTCGTGTGTGATCACCAGCTTGTACTTCGGGTCCCCCAGCAGCTTTAGCAGGTTGATGGCGTGCTCAATCCCCTTCCGCGGCACCACGCGCGTCGGTTGCAGGATCATCACGTCGCCGGGCGCCAGCCCGATCTCCGCAAGAACGTCGGACGCGTACGTATCCATGCTCGGCGGCGGAGTCTCAAAATCGAGCACGTTGGGGATCAGGATCGACGGCACGGCCTTGCGACGTGCCAGTTCCTCCTGCGCGTTCTCGTTGATCACGACATGCTGCAAGTCGTGATCGCGCGACGGGAAGGCCATGTCGAGAAAATCGTTCACCGCGTTCACGGAATAGCGCGTTCGCTCCCAGTAGAAGTCGTGGTGGTGCGCAATGCCGGGAAGATGCGTCTCGGCGATGAATTCCGTGATCGCAACACCAAGGGGGACATGCATCGGAATGCTCAGCACGTTTTCGAAGATCAGGATCTTGATGTCAAATTTCTTCACGAAGTCGTAGATCGTGGACTTGAGGTAGGCCGCCATCGCGTGAATGCGGTCGGTAACCACCCGCTCCCGCGCCGTGCGCCCCCAGATCCGTTCGTTGATCCACACGTTTTCCGGATGACTGAAGAAGGCCTCGGGAATGCACATGCTTACGGCCGGATCATGATCGAGCCGCCCGGCATACCAGAAGCACTTATGCTCGTCCTCCTCCAGCACGTGGGCCCACTTGGCGCTCTCCAGCGATACACCGTCCGTCCCGGCAAACCGCGTGGAGATGAATCCCATGCGCTGCGGCGTGATGAACTTGCTGCTCTTCCAGTTCTTAATCCCGGCCATGCTGCCCTCCTCCGTCCGCGGGAAAAGCCAGGGGCCGCCGCGGATCGCCCGCCAGGTAAAGCGTCTGTGTCGGGAAGGCGAACTCGATGCCCTCCTTGTTGAACCGGCGCAGAAGTTCCAGGTTCACCCGCTCGCTGAAGGCGAGGTAGTCCCAGTATTTCGGCGGGTGATACCAGTAGATCGCGAGGATATTGAGCGACGCGCTGTTGAAGTCGTTGAAGAAGACGCGCGGCGGAAAATCGGGTTCCATACCCTCGTGATCCTTGAGTACCTCGCGAATAATCTCCACCGCCCGCTGCACCTTCTCCGGCGGAGTGTCGTAGGTGATCGTCACATTCATCAGCCGGCGGATGTGCGGCCGCTGGCCGATATTGAGAATCGTCTTGTTGGCCAGCTCCCCGTTCGGGATGGTCACCAGGTTGCCTTCCAGCGTGCGGATGCGGGTGGACCGGAATCCAACCTCTTCCACGGCGCCGTCATGGCCATCCACGACCACACGATCGCCAATCTTGAACGGCCGGTCGGTGAAAACCACCATGGAACCGAAGAAGTTCTTGATCGTGTCCTGCGCTGCCAGCGCCACGGCCAGGCCACCAATGCCCAGCCCGGCCAGCAGCGATGTCACGGGCTTGTCGCTGAGCGTCGTCGCCACCTGCAACAAGACGAGGATCACCACGGTCACGCGCAGGCTCTTGCGGAACAGCGGGGTCAACATGTTCTGGGTGGACGTGTCGAGGCGCGACAGCACACGCCTCAGCCAGACTTCCACCACATCGACCAGGTTGTAGGCCAGGTAGCCGATGGCCGCGACAAACAGGACGGCCGTCACCGTTTCGACAGTATCCGTGAACCGCGCAGCCAGCACGAGCAGATCGGTGGCACCCTTGAGTCCCACGGACATCGCAAGCAAGGCAATGGACGACGCCAGCGCCCGAAGAAGTGAAGGCAGCATCGGTCGTTCTGCCGCCTCAAAACGCTTGGCCGCCGTCAGCAAAATCGCCCGGCCAATCCGGGCAACGATGAAAGCCACCAGGATCGTGACAAACAATGCTGCCAACCGCCACAGCTCATTGCCGGCAATCGAGGTTTCCAGAAATACTTGTCGCCAATTCACGATGCTCAAATACTCCCACCCGTCTGATGTCTACGCGCGTCAGGCCGTTCCAGCGTAGTGGTGCCGCTTCAGCCAGTCCAGCAGTTCCTTGACGCTGGCCGTGGCCATACTGATCGAGGTGTCGGCGCCACCGTAGTAAACTCTCAACGTATCTCCGTCTTCATCCAGCACGGCTCCGCACGGAAACACCACGTCCGCCACGTCGCCCGTCCGCTCATAATCGGCAAGCGGACCGAAAATCCATTCATCGCCGCGATAGATGATCTTGGTCGGATCCTCAAGATCCAGCAGCGCAATGCCAAGCCTGTAAAGACATCCCGCGGCCGTGTGCCGAACGCCGTGATAAATGATCAGCCAGCCCTGCGGCGTTTCGATCGGCGGCGAATTGAGCCCGATCTTCCGGGCATCCCACCACCCGCCCTCGCGCGCAGGCATCAACACCTTGTGACTGCCCCAGTGACGGAGATCGGGAGAGAAGGATATCCACATGTGCGCTGTGCCGGAAACAGGAACCGGCCGATGAATCATCGCCCAGTGCCCGCCGAACCGTCGCGGGAAAAGGGCCGCATCCTTGTCTTCGGGCGGCATGACCATGCCGTACCGCTCGAACTCCTTGAAATCCGCCGTGAGCGCAAGCGACACGCCCGGCCCGCCGCCGGAATAGGCCGTGTACGTCACCGCGTAACGCTGCAACTCGGGAATCCAAACCACGCGGGGATCTTCCACCCCCCACAACTCCTCCGGATGCTTCGGCGATCTCGGCGCCAAGGCCGGCTCCGGGTCAATCCGCCAGTTCGAGACGCCGTCCGCCGAGCGAACCGCACTGAGGTGAGAGAGTCCCCGCCGATCCTCAACACGAACCAGCAACAGGGTCTCCCCGTTCTGCAACCGGACTGCGGCGGGGTTGAAGACGGAGTTCGCCGCGTAAGGCCAATCGGCCACGGTGAGGATGGGGTTGTGCGGCGCCCGGGTCAGAAGCTCCCACTTCTGCCGAATGTCATGTCCGTTCTGATTCATGTTGGGGTTCCTTTCTGGATCAAGTCTTGCCCGCGGCGATCTCGTCCTGCAGTTCCGCCATGGCCAGCAGGGCCAATTGCCAGACGATAGTCGACTCCGCGCCCTGGTTCCGATTCACGCGATCCGGATGTAATCCGTCGTAACACGCGCCCGTCGCGTCATTGTACAGTGTGGCCTGCAAATCGTTGCGCCCGAGGAACCAATCAAACGCGCGCTGCGCCGTGTCCAGCCACCGCTCCTCTTTCGTGCAGCGGTAGGCCGTGAGACAGGCGTCCAGCATGGTGTAGGCCTCTATCGGTTGCTGGTCGAACCTCGCCTTCTCACCGCCACGCAACATCCATCCCTTTGTTCCCACGGGCACGAAATGACCTTCCGGCGCCGTGGTGATTCCATCGAGCCAATTCAGCGCGCGCAAACCAACCTCCACCATGCGCGGCTCCGGAAGCCACTGCCCCGCCTCAATCAACGCCTGCGGCATGCGCGCGTTGTCGTAAGTCAGGCGGTCCTCCGGCCACGGCCAGTCGTCCGACATGTTGCGCTCGAATTGTGAGAGCAGCCGGCGTGACAATTCCTCGCGCTCCCGGCGGAAGGCCGACGCCCCTCCGAACCGGCGCAGGTATTCCTGCACGGCCAGGATGGCAAACGCCCACGCGCGTGGCGACCCGAACCCGAGTACCGGCTCGATCGCCTGCTCCAGCAACTCCGCCGCAAGTCCGCAGTGGCCTTCGTTCTGTGAATGTGCCACGGTCTGCGCCAACGCCCACAACGCCCGCGAATGCACGTCTTCCGTGGCGATCGGTTTCGTCCACTCGCGACGGTAATCCATGAAGTTGCCGAACCTCTTCGACTCCTGATCAAACGCGAAATAGAGATAGGCCAGGTAGCGTGCCTCGAGGGCAACCCAGTCGGCCGTGTGGGGATAGCGGACCCCCGCCTTCACCGCCACGATAAGCGCACGGGCCTGATCATCCGTGCTGTAGCCGAAATGGCGGTTCGGCACGGAGAACTTGGCATGCTGGATGACGCCCGTCGAATCGGTGAGAACGATCAGGTGCCGGGGATTAAGCTCGGGGAGAGGCTCGACACGTTCCTTCGGCACGCGCGGAGCCTGAACCGGACGGGGCTGATGAATGCGTTCCTCGCGCACTTCACGCATGAGGTCGAGGTAACGCGTGGCCACTTCCTTCCACAGCATCTCGCGACCACAGGTGTAGGCGCGCTTCCTCATGGCATGCCGCTCCACGTCATTGTCCAGCAGCGAGACCACTGCCTCGCCCATCGCCTTGGAATCACGGAACGGCACCAGCACACCGCGCCCGTCCTTGAGCATGTCCTCGGCATACCAGTATGGCGTCGAGACCACCGCCTTGCCCGTGCCCATGGAATACGCCAGCGTGCCGGACACCGCCTGTGCCGGACTCAGATAGGGTGTGATGTAGATGTCGGCACACCCGAGGTATTCGCACAGCTCCTGCATCTCCACAAAACGGTTCATGAACATCACGTGCGATTCCAGCCCCAGCTTGTGCACGAGTTGCTGGAGCCCGATGCGGTACGACTCTCCATGATCGCGCTTCACGTGCGGGTGCGTCTCGCCGAGGATGATATAGACCACCTCGGGATGCTTCGCCACGATGTGCGGCATGGCCTCAATGGCATACTCGAGGCCCTTGTTCGGCGACAGCAGGCCGAAGGTCAGCAGCACCGTCCGCCCTTCCACACCGAACTGGTCCTTGTAGTAGTTGGAATCCACGAACGGCATGTCGGGAATGCCGTGGTGAATCAGGCGGATCTTCGCCTCCGGCACACCGTAGATCGTCTTGAGATACTCGATCATCCGCGGGCTCATGACCACCAGCCGGTCCGAGATCTCCGCCAAATCGAGAAGAACCTTGCGCTGATCGGGGTCGGGCTCGGTCAAGACGGTATGCAGCGTCGTGATCACCGGCGTCCGCACCTGCCTCAGCAGCGGGATGAGATAGCGGCCCGCGCGGCCGCCATAGATCCCATATTCGTGCTGCACACAGATCACGTCGGGCTGGTTGATTGTGATGAAGTCCGCGGCCAGGTCATATTCCTCGCGGCGGTCGTAATCGATCTCCAGCCGCACGCGCTGCGGATAGGCATAGCCCTGCGGGCGATCGTTCATGGCCACGGCAAAACATTCGATCTCCGGCGCGGCTCCAGCCACCGCCTCGCAAACATCCGTCGTGAACGTCGCGAGCCCGCAGTGCCGCGGAAGGTAGTTGCCGATAAATGCTATTTTCTTTAGTGCACCGGGTGACATAAAGCCTGCTTTCTGCGCGCTTTCGCGTTTCTGCGTGAGAGCGGACGAGTTCCCTTTTATCGAAAAAGGCGACCTCGGTCAAGACAGCTTCTCCCACACAATCGATCACCGCTTGCAATTTTTCAATTTGCAATTCACACTTGCTTGGGGACGGAACGCATGAGCGCCATGGATGAAATCCTAAACGACCTCGCAGGCTGCCGCGATACCGCGGCCGGCATGCGAGAGCTCTTGCTCGCCGATCTCCTGCATATCGGCGAGACTCCCTCGCCAACCGGCGCGGAGGAACGACGCGTGGAGTTCTTTCTCCAACGCCTTGCCGAGGCCGGCGCACAAAATTGCTCCACCGACGAAAAGGGAAACGGGGTAGGCATCCTTCCCGGCACCGATGGCCAGCGCAACATTCTCCTCTTCGCCTACGCCGACACCTTCGTATCCAATCCGCAGGATCAAACCGTCGAAATCGAAATCGACCGGGTCGTCGGCCCATTCGTCGGCGATAACAGCCTTGGACTGGCTTCACTCATCCTGCTGCCATCCCTGCTTGAAAAACTTCGCATCTCCTTGCGCAGCAACGTGATACTCATGGCTGCCGCACGAACACTCGGACGCGGAAATCTGGAGGGATTGAAGGCTTTTCTGGCCAGCGGGCGCCCTCCCATTCATCACGGCATCTGTCTCGAGAGCGTGCAGTTCGGCCGCTTGAACTACACATCCCTCGGCATGCTCCGTTGCGAAATCGTCTGCCGCATGCCGGATGATTACAACTGGGTCCATCATGGCGCCACCGGCACCATCACACCCATGAGCGAGATGATCAACCACATCAACGGCATCCCCATCCCACGCCGGCCGCTCACCAGCATCGTCCTCGGCTCCATTCATGGGGGTATCTCCTCGCGCAACATCGCGCGCCAGACCACGCTGTCCTTCGAGGTCCGTAGCGAGTCGGCCGACGTGCTCACACAAATCCAACAGACCATCGAACATGCGGCCGAGGAAATCTCGGCCCGCTCCGGCACCCGCATCACCCTCGATGTATTCAGCCAACGTCAACCCGGCGGCCTTGAGGCCTCGCACCCACTCGTGCAAAGCGCGCGCGGCGTGATCGGGGCCCTTGCTGTTCAGCCCATGATCTACGCCACCACCTCGGCCATGTCGGCTCTCGTGGATCTGAAGATCCCCGCGCTCACCCTCGGCATCACCACGGGGACGCGCTTCAGCCAGCTTGACGAAATCGACGAAGCGCTGGCCATCGCGCCCATGGCCGGCGGTCTGGCGCAGGTCGTCGGCATACTCCGGGCTATCGACGAAGGAATCTGCGATGTCTGACGTGACAACCAACCACCCCGGCACACCCGCCGAAGTCTCCGGGCGAATCGCCACTTGGCTGAAAGGCAACACGTTCCACCACTCGCAGTTTGCCGATCTCAAGCAGCTCGTCGAGCAGAAGGAGAAGCAGGGACTTACCATCTCCCTCTGCATCCCCACCCTCAACGAGGAGCGCACCATCGGGAAGGAAGTGATTATCTTCCGCTCCGCTCTGATGACGCGTTTTCCCCTGCTCGACGAAATTGCCGTGATCGATTCCGGTTCAACCGACAAGACGCTCGAAGTCGCCGCGTCCTTCGGAGCCGATGTGTACCGCGCAGCCGATATCCTTCCGGAAGTCGGCGAGAAGCGCGGCAAGGGTGAAAACCTCTGGAAGGGCATCTACCAACTCAAGGGCGATATCATCATCTACGTGGACGCCGACATTAAGAACATCGACGCCCGCTTCGCGTACGGCCTTGTCGGCCCGCTGCTCCTGCGCCCCGAAATCAAGTACGTCAAAGCTTTCTATGACCGCCCCCTCATGTTCTCGCAGGGCGTCCGCCCGTCCGGCGGCGGCCGCGTAACCGAAATCCTGGTGCGCCCGCTGTTCTCCCTCTTCTTCCCCGAGCTGACCGCCCTCATCCAACCGCTCTCCGGCGAGTATGCCGTCCGCCGCGAGGTGCTGGAACAACTCCCGTTCCCCATCGGCTACGGCGTCGAAACCTCCCACCTCATCGATGTCTATCATCGCTGGGGCATGGAGGCATTCGGCCAGACCGATCTCGATCAGCGCATCCATCGCAACCAGAGCACCTCGGACCTGGGCCGCATGGCGTTCGGTATTCTCCACGCCTTCCTCTCCCGAATCGAATCGCTCGGCATGGTTGAACGTATGCCCGAACTGGGCCACATCTTCCGCCAGTTCCAGGCGCGCGACCTCAGCTACGAACAGGTGGAGCGCGAAATCTGCGAGGAAGAGCGTCCGCCCATGATCGAGAATCCAGCGTACCAGCAGAAGTTCGGCCGGAAACCATGAGTCAACCGCAGCGTATTGCCATCGTTCATTACCACCTCCGTCCGGGTGGCGTAACCAGTGTAATCGGCACCGCCGTCAACGCCCTGCGCAACAAGAACGTTCAAGTCGCCGTGCTGACCGGCGGCCCCGCCCCCGAACCACGTGTTCTCCCGGAACAGGTCGCGATTGAGGGCCTGAATTACTCGACCGCCGAAAAGGGCTCCATCAGCGCCGCCGATATCGTCACCCGCCTCCGCAGCACGGCCCGAAAGGCCCTCGGCGGAGCGCCCGACCTCTGGCATTTTCACAACCACTCCATCGGCAAAAGCTGTGCGCTGACCGGGGCGGTCCACCTGCTGGCGGCCGCCGGAGAGAAGCTCCTGCTGCAACTCCACGATTTCGCCGAGGACGGCCGCCCCGCCAACTATCACCTTCTGCTGGATGAACTCGGCCAAGGCGACCCTGCCCGTCTCGCCGCCCTCATGTATCCACAGGGCACCCACGTCCATTACGCTTCGCTCAACGCGCGCGATCGCGGCTTCCTCTGTCACGCAGGCATACCGGCCGACCGCGTCCACCTGCTGCCCAACGCCATCGGCCTCAATCATGTGCCCCAACCCGAAGCGAATCACGGCACCGGCCCGCGGTTGTTCCTCTATCCCACGCGCGCCATTCGCCGAAAGAATCTCGGCGAGTTTCTGCTGTGGTCCGCCCTTGCCGAACCACGTGATCGTTTTGCCTCCACGCTCTTCCCCACCAGCCCTGCTGACCGAGTCGTCTATGACCGCTGGGTCGAATTCGCCACGCAGGAAAAGCTGCCCGTCGATTTCGGCATCGGCCAGAAACGCGATATCCCGATGATCGAGTTGCTTGCGTCCGCACATGCCGTCGTCTCCACAAGCGTTGCCGAAGGCTTCGGCCTCGCCTTCCTGGAACCGTGGCTCGCCCACCGCCCTCTGCTCGGCCGCGATATCCCCGACATCACCGCCGGCTTCCTCGACGAGGGTCTCGACCTCTCGCTCCTCTACACCCGGCTGCTCGTGCCGATTGAGACCGTGGGGCGCGACACGCTGACAACACGCATCACGGCCGCCATGCGCGAACTTTTCACCAGCTATCACCGCGATCTCAAGCCCGGTGATGTCGAGGCCGCGATGAACGCGGCCACCGAGGGTGACGCTGTGGATTTTGGACGTCTCGACGAAGCCCTGCAGCAGGTCGTGATCCAGAGAATCCGGAAGGATACTTCGCTGCGCGCCGCACTCCAGCCCAACGCCCTGCGCGTGGATGGACGCGAGCCTACCCTCCTCCAACACAACGAAGCCGTTGTGCGAAAGGCCTACAACATCGAGCAATACGGCACGCGGCTTCAGCGCATTTACGACGCAATCCAATCCTCCACGCCCTCGCCGCTGGACTCCATCTCCGGCGAGAAATTGCTCGACGCATTCCTCGCCCCGGAGCGATTCTTCCTGCTCAGAACATGACCCGGACCAAAACAAGACCTTCGCAGGCTGCGCTCGTGCAGCAAATCCGCCGATTGTCCAAGCCGATGCGGCCCAACCCCACCGGCACGCGGCCGCGTACCCCGCGACTTCCCGGCATCCGCGCCATGCTGTTTGATGTCTACGGCACCCTGTTCGTCTCCGGATCGGGCGACATCGGCGCCAACCCCCACGCCGCTCACAGCCGGGCTTTTGCCAAAGCCCTTGCAGACGGCGGATTCACCGTAGCCTCGCCCACCACGTGCCGCCAAGGACCGGGCCTATTCCGTGAAGCTATCCTCCGTTCGCACCGCGCAAGCCGCGCGCACGGAATCGCCTTCCCGGAAATCCGCGTCGATCGCATTTGGACCCGCGTCCTCCGCGCCCTCGCGCGGCAAGGCAGGATTCACGGCCCAATCAGTTCCACCGCCGTGCTGCGCGTCGCCGTTTCCTACGAATGCCGGACGAATCCCGTCTGGCCGATGCCAGGCCTCGCTGATACTTTGGCCGTCTTTCAGCGCACCACGCTGAAGCTCGGGATCGTCTCCAATGCACAATCCTTCACAGCCCTGCTGTTTGATGCGCTCTTGGGCAAGTCGCTCGCCAAGCTGGGCTTCAGTCCAAACCTCTGCATTTGGTCCTATCGCCTCGGTCACGGCAAGCCGTCCCCGATTCTGACCGCCACTGCCCTGCAACGGTTGAAACGTCGTTACGGCATTCGCCCGCGCGAAGTGCTGTATATTGGCAACGATATGCTGAAGGATATTCTTCCTGCTGCGCAGCTCGGCTGCCGCACCGTCCTGTTCGCCGGGGACAGGCGTTCGCTGCGGCTGCGCAAGGATGTCCCGGCCTGCCGGAAACTGCGGCCCGATGCCGTCATCACCCATCTCGATCAACTTCAGAAACTGCTTGGAGCATCATGATCTCTCCCAAGGGCCTGCTCATGTTCGACCTCGACGGGACACTGATCGATTCCCGCGAAGATCTCGGTCAAGCCGTCAACCTGATGCGTCGCGACTACGGACTCGCGCCGCTCGACGTGCAGACTGTCTCGAGCTACGTCGGCGATGGAATCAACAAACTCGTCGAGCGCTCACTGCAAGGACATCGCACCGATCTTGTCAAAGCGACGGCCGTGTGCTCGCGCTACTACATGCAACACCTCCATGATCGGACGGTGCTATATCCCGGCGTCGCCGAGGGCTTGCCGCACCTGCACCAGACCGGCTATGCCCTCGCCATGATCAGCAACAAACCCGCGCGGGCCTGTCGTGAGGTCCTCGCATACTTTCACATCGACGTTCTTTTCGGCTGCATCCTCGGCGGAGGTGATACCGAACACCTCAAACCACACCCCGAACCATTGCAGCTCGCGATGACCCAGCTTGGCGTCGCGCCATCAGAGTCATGGATGATCGGCGATCACCACACCGATATCGAAGCCGCCCGACGCGCCGGCTGCAGCAGCATCTTCCTCGAAAATGGCATGGGCAATGCGGGAAACGAAACCCCCACCCTCCGCTTTCCCGGCTTCACCGCCATGGTCACCCACTTCAGCCGCCCCCAAGACGGGACGATTTGAACAGAAGGTAACAAAGGGGGAGAAGTCCTGAGCCCCAAGCACCCTGAACCATTTCGTGTCTATTCGTGGTTGAAGAACTCCCCCTCAGAGCGGTTTGCAGCGTTGTCATTCCGATGCTGTTCCGACGGCAGAGGAATCTCTGGTAGGGCGGTTTCGACGAAACCGCCGCTCCTCCGAGTCTTGAATCTGGAGACGTGGTCAGGGCCCCTCAGCAAGGGTCTTCGCAAGCCACACGCACTTACGAATAGATGGGAAGTCAGACAGCTCCGCGTGCATCTGTTCGATGACCGCCTGCGTGAGATACCCCGCCTCGCCAAGCGAGATAGAGTAGACCTCGTCCCGCATTGAAGACGCATACGCCCAAGCCTCCTCGTTGCCAGACTGCTGAACAACTGTGCACAATTGGTCAGCGACTTGACGTGCGTCGGTGAGCATCCCGTCCACCCAGAGGTGGTAGTACATCTTCGTTGCCAACCCCATTACGTCGTTGGTCTCTGAACTCAGACGGGTGTTGATTATGCTGATCATCTGCGTCTGGTTCGTTTGCGCCCAAGCCTGATTCAGGCTCGCAGCGCAATCGTCGTACTCGTCCGCGAGAGTCAATCCGGCAACAAGCGCGATGGCAAGGATAGCCAAGGCTGTTCGTGAAAAGCTAATGTGAGTTCTCATTGTAAGAAACAGCCCCTGGAGATTAGGTATTGATAGATCTGGCGATAGAGAATTGCTACCCAATTTTCAAAGTCTGAACATCCGCCGGTCTCTGCCATCTCTGCCCAAGGGTAGAATTGGCATCCATGGCGGTCAAGAGAAGATGAGGGACCAAGTTCCAAGTTTCAGGTTCCAAGTTCCAAGGTCCAGGATCGAACCATTTCGTGTTCATTCGCGTCTATTCGTGGTTGAAGGTATTCCCGTTGAATAACCCGCAGCTTGCGTTCGTCAGAGCCTATTGAGTAAGGTGATTCCGATGTCTAAACGCTTCCTGATCACAACTCTTCTCTGCTCTCTGCCGATCCTGCTTCAGGCAGAAGAGCCTTCCACCGGCGCCGACGTCCCCGTCGCGCCCATTGCCTCCGCCCCGATGGGCGCGTGGAGCAACGTTTTCACCCTTCGCAATGCGGACCTCGAACTCGTCATCGTTCCTGCCGCGGGCCGCATGATGAAACTGACCTGCAAAGGTGGCGAGAATCTCTTCCGCAACGACCCTGGCCTCGACGGCAAGGTCCGCAGTCCCGACGCACCCGAAACGTGGATGAACTACGGCGGCGACTGGCTCTGGCCCGTCGCGCAATCACGCTGGGCCTCTTTCGCCGATGCCGACTGGCCACCGCCCATGGTCATGGCCGACCTCCCGTGGACCGGAACGGCGTGGCAGGACGCCGATGGCACGCAATGCTGCCTGATGACCCGCGAGTACGGCGAGCCGTTGCACATCAAGGTCAGCCGCCTCATCAAACTCGCCAAGGATGCCAACCGGATCACCATTCGCCAGCGCATCGAACGAACCGCCGCCTCGGAGGTCCCCGTCGTCCTCTGGAACATAAGCCAGATCGCAGGTCCGGACACCGTGGTTCTTCCCGCAGATGAGGACTCGGCGCTGGAAAACGGCGTGAAGGCGCTGATGTTTGACCTGCCCGCCGCACCCCAACTCACGTCGTGCGGCCCCGCCCACGTCTACGACGCGCGCGCAGGCGGCGAACACAAACTCGGGTCCGATTCAAAACGCGGGTGGATCGCCGCGAGGAAGAGCGGCTGCCTCATCGTCGAGCGTGCTACGGGTGAAGCTGTCGGAACTCATCCCGATGGCGGCTGCACGGTGGAGATGTATTCCAATGCGGGCCTGGGCTACACGGAAATCGAAACGCTCAGCGTGGAGAAATCCCTGCAACTCGGCGAGTCGCTCCAGAACACTTTGACGATCGAGTGCTTCCCGGCTCCCGTAACGACAAATGCCTGCGACACCGCGAACGCGGCAAGGACACTGCTCGGAGAAATCCAGCCGGAACCGACAACGAAAAACTAGAGAGCGCCCAGAACCTTGAGCGCCTTCTCGGTATCGTTCACGCGAACGACGACCAATCCCTTGTCCACATTCGGCCCACCCGCACAGTAGGCGTATTCGAGGTTGATGTTCGCCTTGGCCAGTTCACGGGCAACGCTGCCCAGACTGCCCGGCGCATTGTTGAGTTCCAGCAGGATCACATCCCGCTCCATCACGAGTTCCTCGGCCGCCTTCAACGCTTTGATGCACTCATCCGGCTTGTCGACGACCATGCGGACATAGCCATGCCCGAGCCCTTCGGCCAGCGTCAGGGCGTAGATGTTGATGCCGTGCTTGCCAAGCTCCTCGGCCACACCCGCCAAGGTGCCCGGCGTATCATCCACAAACACCGATATCTGCCGCCCCCGCGCCACGCTGTGCAACATCTTCCCACTCATAGACCCAACCCTCTCTAGAACTTCAGATCCACCTGCGATAGCCGCTGCTCCAATTCCTTCAACACGCGGTCGTCATCGGCGTCGCTCTTGGCCTCGAACGTGGCCGAGAACCGCAGGAAGGACCCGACGTCATCCCACGGCACCGTGGAAATCGAGCACTCGCGGATCAGGAACTGCGAGGCATCTTCCGCGGTGGCAAACTTCGTCGTTCCTGCGCCCTTCGGCGCCGGCACGTAAAGGTAGAATGTGCCGCCGGGCATCTCGGCCTCGAAGCCGATCTTCTTCAGGCACGCCACCAGCTTCTTGAGCCGCTTTTCGTAATGATTCTTGATTGCCTCGGAAAGCTGCTTGTCCGCAATGCCCGCGCAGGCTGCCACCTGGATGGCTTTGAACTGGCCGGAGTCGGCGTTGTCCTTGACCTCGGCGAATGCTTTCACCGCCTTCGCATTGCCCGTCACGAAACCGAGCCGCCAGCCGGTCATGTTGTAACTCTTGCTCATCGAGTGCAGCTCAACCGCCACATCCTTGCCGCCCGGCCGGCCCAGGATCGACAGCCGCGCACGCCCGTAGATCAATGTCGCGTACGCTGCATCCTGCACGATCAGGATGTTGTGCTTCGTCGCAAAGGCGATCAACTCATCGAAGAACTCCGGCGTAGCTGCCGCACCGGTCGGGTTGTTCGGATAGTTGACATAGAGAAGTTTCGCGCGCTTCAGCACATCCGCGCTGATCTTCTTCAGATCGGGCAGGAATCCGTTCCCGCGCTGCAGCGGCAATTTGACGACTTCACCGCCCAGATACCTCGCATGGGTGCCCAGCACCGGATAGCCCGGCACCGTCATCAGCACCACGTCGCCCGGATTGATGAAGCACAGCGGCAGCAGCGCCAGTGCACTCTTCGAGCCAATGCTGTGGGTCACTTCGGTGTCCGGATCGATTCCGGTGACGCCGAAGAAATCCTTCAGGTACTTCGCTGCAGCCACCTTGAACTCACGAATCCCATTGTCCGCGTAGCCCCGGTTGGCGGGCTCATCGACCGCCTTCTTCAGCGCCTCGCGGATCGGAAACGGCGCGATCTGGTCGGGCTCGCCCACGCCGAAGTCGAGCAGCTCGACGTTCGGGCGCGCTTTCAGCGCCGCGATCTTGGCACGCTTGATCTTCTCGAACTTGTAGATTTCGTTGCCGAGCCCGAACTTCTCACCGCCGATGCGCTCGGCAAACAGCTTCTGTAGATTCATGTTACTTGATCGCCATCATGCTGAAGACCATGACCAACAGGGCCACCGTTTCCGCGATGCCCAAGCCCATGAGGTAGTTGCCGAAGCCCTTGCCGGTTTCGGCCTGGGCATCCGCCGCTGCCGCGCCAATCACGCCCTGGTACCACGCCGACATCCCGATGGCGATGCCGCCAAAGACGCCCACGCTGATCATCATCGGGAAGTTCGTGGGCGTGGCTTTCACGGCTTCGCTGATGCTGTTCATCAGGATCATGCCGTAAATCGTCTGCGACAACGGCGCGCCGATGAATGTCACGAGAATGAACGGCGCCGCCTTGCCCTGCGCAAAACACTTTTTCCACGCGCCCACGGCCGCCGGACCCGCCGCGCCCGCACCCAACGCGGAACCCATCGCGCCGAAAGCCAGTGCCGCGGCCGCGCCGAATTTGCCCCAACCAATCATCAATGCGTCTGTCATTGTCCCACTCCTTCTCTGTTTTCTATTCTTCCGTTTTGAGTCTGGCAAAGGGTTTAAACAGGGTGCCGGTCCAAGCCATTCCGATGTGCGACGAGAATTCCAACGTGTTCAAGCGCACGCCATGCACCAGCACGCCCATCACGCATAGCAGAATATTCAGCGTGTGACCAAGGAACAGCAACAGCGCCGCCACCAATCCGGCCACCACGCCATCCACACCGCCGCCGAGAATCATCTTGTTGAACGAAGACGCCACGGCGTATCCCGCCGTCCCCACGGCGAACAAACGGATGTAGGACACCACATCCACGAAGTTGCTGACCAGGTTCAGCGGCAGCATGACATGGTTGAACCACTCGTTCTTGAAATCGCGCGGTGCGGTCATGAACAGGATGATGAGCACCACGCCAACCACAAACATTCCGCCAATCCAGCCGGGCAACGGATGACCCAGCACGAGATTGCGCGCCATAAAGAACATCGTCCACGTACTCAGAATCCACCCGAACTGGGCCAACGACTTCAGGCTGTTCCACCCGCGCACAATGTTCCACAAATGCGCGATGGTCAGGTGCACGGCGCCAATGACGAAGCACAGCAGCATGACGTTCTTCGGTTCCTTCAGCCAGGCGACGGTGAGGCCGTCCAACAAAGCCGGAAGCCGTTCCGCGCCAAACCACGAACCGGTGATCACGCCCCAAAGCACCGTGCAACCGCTCATGATGTACATCAGGTGAAATGGATACGCGGGCGCCTTCGGGAACTTGCGGCGACCCCACGCCGTCAGCGCAAGAAAGATGAGACCGTAGCCGGCATCGCCAACGAGCATGGCAAAGAACAGGCTGAGGAAGAACAGGAAGATGGCGCTGATGTCGATTTCCTCGTAACCCGGCAACACGCCGATGAAGTCGAACACCGCCTTGATCGGACGAATCCAGGCTGGATTGCGAATAAGCGTCGGCGTCTTGTCATCGCCCGAGGGTTCCTCGACAATCAGCCCCCACCCGTATTCCTCCGCAGCCGTTCGCAGAACATCAACTTTTTCAACCGGGCAGAAACCGCACAGATAGTCCACCGGCGCGGAAGAGCCCATGCCCGCGCTGACTTCAAGATAATGGACGCTCTCTTCCGCCTCGCGCACGATTTCCGCGACCACGCCATAATCGCCCGCGTGCGTCAGAAAGCCCTTCTCCACCTCGGCCAGACGCTTCTCGGCTCCGGCCAATTCGCCGCGCAATACGTCGAGCGATTTTTCAGGCAGTCGCAATTCCGAGGCGTTGGCCCAGGCGATATCCTGCCCCACCCCGTTCGCCTGCGTCACCGCCACGTACCGGCTTGCCTTGTCTTCGCCCAGCACCGTCAGCACCGCTCCCTCGGGCACTACCGGTTCGGCGCCGCGTGTGATCTGGTACAACCGAACGCGAATACCCTTCTCCGCCAGCACGCGGATAGAAGCCGGATCAAACGAGCCGTAGGGTTCGATACGCTGAATCTCGTGCGTCAATTCTTCGATTCGCGTCGCCTCGTCGGCTTTGCGATGGATCAGGGACCAGAGATCGCTCACCACGTCGTCCGCCGGCCGGCCCGAGGGCTGGGCCGACACATGCCCCTTGGGCAATACTTCCAGCGCGCGCCGCACATGCGCCAGGCGCTCGCGCGCCTTGTCGAGGTCAACGCCCGCCGGCATATGAACATGATGAACATGCACCACGCCGAGGTCGCGCAGTGCGTTCAGCGCCTCTTTGCGCGATCCGCTGGTGCAGAGGATCGTCACCTTGTTCATCTTTACGATCATGCCGATCTCACCTTTTCAACAGAGCGGCCCTTCGCAATCTTGCCGCGGACTACGTCCGCCGTCTGCTCATCGCCGAGGAAAATGCGAATCACGCGAATGTTCTCGCTGCATTCCGGAATCTTGACCTTCTCAAAGAGATTCACGCGCTGCGTCGTCGTCCTCAGTTCGGCGCCCAGGCAGCGATGCTGCTCGTCCAGAATGCCAAGCTCGATGCGCAGGCGCAGCAATTGCTCCAACATCGTTATCCCGTCGTCCACCCACGCAGGCGTCAGAAACAGGTCGGGCGTCTCGCGGCGGAAGCTGACATCATCCAGCACCGGAATGCTCACGCCGGCGATGTTGCCCTCGCTCGTTTTCACCGCCTCAATGCGAAGGTAGTTCTCCAACCCGACCGGCTCGGCGAAGAGACGCACCCACGACTTCAGCTCATCCAGCGCGCGTGTCTCATCAGCCCGCCTCGATTCGATCTTCGACTCGAGTTGACGCATTTCGACCTGTAACTGCTGCTTCTTGAGCTGCAGCGTCGGCAGATAGCGCTCGTATCGACGCAACCCGTCACGCTGCGCCTTCAACTCCGTCTTCGTATGTTTGATGCGAGCCATACAAACAGAACTCAGAACCAAGAACTCAGCATTCAGAAGCTACTTCGTACGCTTCACACTCTTCCCGACACCGAGGCCGCGCCGTATCTGCGGATTCGACAATCGCCTTGCGATAGGCCGATAACATGCGCCCGATCTCATCCAAATCATCCATCAGACTGGCGGAGTCACCATACCTCAGGTCTCGAGTGAGGATCAGATAGTATCTGACCTCCTCCAACGAACCCCGCGCAATATCCATGTATCTGGCTTTCTCGGCACAACTCGCCTTGCGAAACCCCTCGGCAATATTCGCTGGAACGGAAACAGACGCGCGGCGCAACTGAGAGCGAAGACCGTAGGTTTCGCTGGCAGGGAAATCTTCTGACAGGTTGTAGATGCGCAGCACCATGGCATGCGACTTCTGCCAGACCAGCAGGTCTGTGAATTGCCGGGCTGGAGCCTTGGTCGCCGCCGATGGAACATATTCTCCCATGGTCACAATCGCTCACTTGCTCTTGGCGGCAGCCTCCGCCTTCCGTGTTCCATGTTCTGCGTTCTGCATACTTTTCTGCGGCCAAAACTTCTTAATAAGCTCCGTCGGCAGGCCTGTCTCGGCCGGCTCGAAACAATCCGCCAGAATGCTCCAGCACAGGTCCAGCGCTTCCTCAATCGGAATGTTCACGCTGAGGTCCATCAGCTCCTTCTCAAAGCGCTCGCCGTACTTCAGCAGCTTCTTGTCCCAGCCGCTCATGCGGAAACCCATCGACTGCTTCTCGAGCGTTTCCTTGAAGCCGGCGTAGAGCTGGATCATCGTGTTCATGATGGTCCGGTGATCCTCGCGGGTCTTCTTGTTCACGAGCTGCTTCAAACGGCTCAGGGAACCGAACGGCTCAATGCGCCCGTTGCGCAGGTAGAACTGGCCCTCGGTGATGTACCCCGTATTGTCGGGCACCGGATGCGTCACGTCGTCGCCCGGCATCGTCGTCACCGCGAGGATCGTGATCGAGCCCGCGGAATCGAAGTCGACCGCCTTCTCGTAGCGCGCCGCGAGCTGACTGTAGAGGTCGCCGGGATAACCGCGGTTCGACGGAATCTGCTCCATCGTAATGGCGATTTCCTTCAGCGAGTCCGCAAAGTTCGTCATGTCCGTCAGCAGCACGAGTACGCGCTTGTTCTGCAGCGCAAACTGCTCGGCCACGGCCAGGCTGATATCCGGCACCAGCAGACATTCGACCGTCGGATCCGACGCCGTGTGGATGAAGAGCACGGATCGCGACAGGGCGCCGTTTTCTTCGAGATAGTCGCGGAAGAAGAGATAGTCGTCGTGCTTCAGACCCATGCCGCCGAGAATGATTACATCCACTTCGGCCTGCAGCGCGATCCGCGCGAGCAGCGGGTTGTACGGCTCACCCGCCACGGAAAACACCGGCAGCTTCTGCGATTCGACCAGCGAGTTAAATACGTCGATCATCGGAATGCCCGTCCGCACCATGTTGCGCGGAATGATGCGCTTGGCCGGGTTGACCGACGGGCCGCCGATCGGAATCATGTTCTCCGTGATCTCCGGCCCTTTGTCGCGCGGCCGGCCACTGCCCGTAAACACGCGCCCGAGCAGCGCCTCCGAAAACGGCGTCTGCATCGGGTGCCCGAGAAACCGGACCTTGGCATCCGTCGAAATGCCGCGCCCGCCGGCGAATACCTGCAGCGATACCCGGTCGCCTTCCAGCCGGATCACCTGCGCGAGCGATGTGCCCTGCCGCGCCGCAACCTCCGCCAGATCGCGGTACGCCACACCCGTGGCCTTCACCGTGATGACGTTGCCGGCGATCTGATCGATCTGATGGTAAACCTTATGCATAGTCCGTAACCTCCGCGACCATCTTCTCGAGGCTCTGCTCGATGGCCTTGAACTTCTCGCCGGCCGTGGCGGCTTCGTCCTTGCGGTCGCCCGGCATCGCTTCGCGATTCCAATCCTTGGTCGTCTGCGTCAGGCCCTGGAAGAATTTCCGCGCCTCGTCCTTGTCCTTGAAAGCCATGCGTGTCTTCAGGATCTTCGCGATCTGCGAGAACACGTATTTCTGGCGCTCCGCCGAACTCGCGCTGTCCACCTCGTGATAGGCGTCCTGCTGCAGATACACCGCATCGACGTATTCCGCCTTGAGGTACATCACGAAGTCTTCCGTCGTCGTGCCTTCCTCGCCGACAACCTTCATCATCTGGCCGACCTCGCTGCCGCGCCGGAGCATGTCCCGCGCGAACCGCACTTCCTCGTCGTCCACCACGCTCGGGTACTTGCTCCAACTGTCGAGCGGATGAATCGCCGGGTAACGCCGCGCATCGGAGCGTTCGCGCGAGAGGCCATGGAACGCGCCCACCACCTTCAGCGTACTCTGCGTCACCGGCTCTTCGAAATTGCCGCCCGCCGGGCTGACCGTACCGCCAATTGTCACCGAGCCCATCGTGCCGTCGTTCAGCCTCACGATGCCGCCGCGCTCGTAGAATGCCGCAATCACCGATTCGAGATACGCGGGGAAAGCCTCCTCACCCGGGATTTCTTCGAGCCGGCCGGACACTTCGCGAAGGGCCTGCGCCCAGCGCGAGGTCGAATCCGCCAGCAGCAGGACATTGAGCCCCATCTGCCGGTAATATTCCGCAATCGTCACCGCGGTATAAACCGACGCCTCGCGCGCCGCCACCGGCATCGAACTCGTGTTACAAATGATCAGCGTGCGCTCCATCAGGCTCTTGCCCGTGCGCGGGTCGGTCAGTTCCGGGAATTCGCGCAGCGTCTCCACCACCTCGCCCGCGCGCTCGCCGCACGCGGCGATGATGACCACGTCCACTTCCGCGTAACGGCTGGTGATCTGCTGCAGCACCGTCTTGCCTGCGCCGAACGGACCGGGAATGCAATAGGTTCCTCCGCGCGCGACCGGGAAGAACGTGTCGATGATGCGGACCTTCGTGATCAGCGGCTCGCGCGGACGCAGCCGCTCCGAGTATGCGCGGATCGGGAACTTGATCGGCCAGCGCTGCGTCATCCGCACCTCGTGCACCGCGCCCTGCTCGTCCTTCAGCTTGGCGACCACCTGCTCGATCGTGTAGTCGCCCGCCGGCGCGACTTCCTGCACCGTGTAGCGGCCCGCGAGCCGGAACGGCACCATGATGCGATGCTCGAAGATGCCCTCCGGCACCGACCCGAGCTGGTCACCGGCAACCACCGTCGCGCCCGGCTTCGCCGCCGGCGTGAACTTCCACGTGCGCTTGGTGTCCAGCGCGCCGAGATACATGCCACGCTTAAGGAAGAAGCCGCCCTGCGCAGCCAACTCAGGCAGCGGATTCTGAAGCCCGTCGTAGATCTGCGTCAGCAGGCCCGGACCGAGTTCCACCGTCAGCAGGTCCCCGGTGAACTCCACCTGGTCGCCGATGCGCAGCCCGGTCGTGTCTTCAAAGACCTGCATCTCGGCGTAGCGACCGCGGATGCGGATCACCTCGCACTTCAGCTTCAGATCCTGGACGTGAGCGTAACCCATCTCGTTTTGCGTCACGGGCGAGTCGAACTCGACCGTCAACAGGTTGCCGTTCACTCCAACTACTCGTCCAACGTTCATGCTCATGTTCAACCGCCGTCAGGTTGTGGTCTTCTGTTCCGCGGCCTTGTCGCCCTCCGCGGCTTCTTTCGTTTCGTGGGCCTTGAGAAGTTCGTCGAGCTTCGCGCGTCCCGCCTGCTCCTCCAGCGCCGCCCAGCGCGACACGATCCGCAGGCGAACCGCGAACGCCAGCACCGCGGCCAGCGAAAAGGGCTCGCGCATCACCCGGTCTTCGAGCTGCTTCCAGCGCAGCCGGTCCAGGCTGAGCTCGCGCTCCAGCGGGTTGGGCTTCGCGTAGGCATCCGCCACCGCCTTCTCGATGCAGACGTCGTAGCCGGGATGCTCGCGGAGATAGGGCCGCGCTTCGATGGAAAGTTTTGCCGCGCGCTCGCGGACAATCGCGTTACGGATTTGAGCCTCGATGCCTACCCACTCCCGCGCAAACGCCGAACACCCTTCCGCCTCGCGACCCTCCAGCACCAAGGCAAGCTCCGCAAGGTCCCCCGCCTCCAGCACGTTGGTCACAAGGCGCAACATCTCCTCGCCGGAATACGGCGGGGGCTCGCCCAACACCAGCGTGGGCAGACTGGCCACTATGTAGTAGTAGCTCACTTGCCGCCGTTCTTGTCGGTCTGCGATTCGTTGCGCGCCACGCGATGCACGATTTCCGCAAGCTGCGGACGAAGGAAGCTCACCAGCGACTCGGCAATCGCCTCCTTCGTAAAGTCGTGATAGACATGGCTATCCACGAATGAAACCTTGAAGCCTTTGAATACGCTGCTGTCCACGTGGACCTCGACGCCGTGCAACATCTTCGCCTTGTACTGGTCCGCAAAGAACTGGATCAGTTCCTTTTGATCCTGCTCGCCGATCAGCAACTCGATACGGCTCTCGTCGCCCTGCCGCTGCGCGTAGGCCTCCGCCATTTTCACCAACATCTGCTTCAATACATCCAGCGACAGCGCCTTGTCCACGGACTCGTCCACGATGTCCTGAAGGATGTTTTCCACGCCCTGGCCGACGCTGATCAGCAGGTCGCGCGCGGCCTGTTCCAGAGCCTTCGTACTGCGTTCCGTGAACGCCTCCGCATCCTTGTCCGCCTTGACCAGCGAGGCCTTCGCCTTGGCTTCGGCGTCCTTGACCATCGCCGCAGCCTTCTCCTTGGCCTGCGACAGGATGTGCCCCGCCTTGTCCTCGGCGGCCTGCACCGCTTCCTTCTGAATACGGTCAATGAGATGTTGCAGTTCTTCTGCCATGGCTCTCTCCTCAGGGTCTTGCTGCAAGACAGTCCGGAAACATGTTGTTCAAACTGGAGTAGAACGTTCTAAATCATGCCTCTTCCCAAGTCTAGAACAAACCCCGAAGGAGACCCGAAACAGGGCGGAAAATGGGAAAAGAAGTCCCTTGCGAAGAAGCCAAGTCCACAGAGAAGAGTTTCAACCACTAATGGACACTGATTCACACTGATCGGGGCAGAGGGGACAATGGTTGTTAGGGATCCGATATTGAAGTAGGGCACGTTTGACGAACGCGCCTTCTTCTTGATCCGTGCCATCCGCGCTATCCGCGGTTGAATCCCGTCGTCCTCTGCGTTCTTCGCGCCTTGGCGTGATGCATTCTTCTCTCTTCCTCCGACAAAGAAAGAACTCATCTCACGCGAAGCCGCCAAGCTCGCCAAGTAATCAAGAGGCCTGGTTGTCGAGTCCGTTGACGATCCGGTTGATACCGTCCTTCATCAGCGCCTCTCCGAAATTCAGGAGGAACCCCAATTTCATATCCGTCAGTCTCAAATAGGTGAGCACCTGTTTGGCGTGCACAGGACTGCTCTTCTCCACCGACTTCAATTCGGCAAGCACGCAGTCTTCAATAACAAGATCCGCACGGAATCCCTCATCGAAAGTGATTCCTTCATAGGTGATGGCCACAGGAACCTGCCTGCGAACCTTCAGACCCCTTTTCTGGAGTTCCTGAGCCAGAACAACTTCATACACGCTTTCCAATAGCCCAGGCCCAAGACCCCGATGCACAGCAACAGCAGCATCCACCACAATCCTGCCTATTTGATTCTCGTTCACCATCATCCCTTCCCTATTTCGGAACCAATCCCTCATGCGGGTGCGGAAAGATACCGACAGATCACCTTGCAGCAAAGCCCATCTTCTTCCGGATTCCCCTCTTATCCCCTACCCAACATCTTCTTTGCGCCTTGGCGTGAAACACTCCTTCCCCTTCCTGCAACAGAAAAGAGCGTCATCTCACGCGAAGCCGCCAAGCTCGCCAAGTCCGGATTCGATACAAATCGACCAATCCCCTCTTCCACATTCATCCTCTCTCTGGCTTTTCTTCGCGTTCTTTGCGCCTTGGCGTGAAACACTCTCCTCTAAGATAGCTGTTTCGATTTGCGAAACCGACCCGATGAATCCATAGTAAGGTCAGTGGAGTGGACATCATGCAGATACCTTTTTGGAAAATGCACGGCGCGGCGAATGACTTCATCCTCGTAGATGACCGCAGCCTGACGTTCCCGGCCGGCGATGCCGCCTGGCTGGCAAGGATCATGTCCCGCCGCACCGGCGTCGGCTCCGAAGGCACCATCCTCATCCAGCCCGCCCAAGCCGGTGGTCATTTCCGCATGCGCTTCTTTAACCCCGATGGCAGCGAAGTCGAGATGTGCGGTAACGGCGCTCGTTGCGTCGCCCGGCTCGCGCACGAAATCGGCGCCGCCCCGGCCACCATGCAATTCGAAACCGTTGCCGGCCCCATCGGCGCGGAAATGCAGGGCGACCGCGTATTGCTCCACATGACCGAGCCGAAGGATTGGCGGATGAACATGACGCTCGACGTCGACGGCAAAGGCGTTGCGTGTCACTTCGTCAACAGCGGCGTGCCGCACGCGGTCGTCCCGGTGAAGGATCTGGCCGCCGTGCGCGTGCAGGAACTCGGGTCAACCATCCGGTATCACCGCGATTTCGCGCCGAAGGGCACCAATGCCAATTTCATCCAGATCACCGGCAGCGATTCGCTTCGCGTGCGCACCTACGAGCGCGGCGTGGAAGCGGAGACGCTCGCCTGCGGAACCGGCATCGTCGCCTCCGGGCTGATCGCCGGCCGTCTGGGCTTGGTGAAACCGCCGGTCCGCATCACCGCGGCCAGCGGCGATGTACTCGAAGTCAACTATACGCCGACGGCAGACGGGGCGACTCGCGTCACCCTGCTCGGCCCGGCCGTCCACGTCTTCCGCGGCACGCTCGACTACCCGTAGCACAACGATTTTCCAACCCTTGGAAAAAACGTCTGCCGGTTTTCCAAGGGTTGGAAGAATGCTGCTCGCGCTGGCCGCTACGGTCCCATCTGCCACGTCTTGACCGCCTTGATCGGGAACGTGAGCATCAGAATGTTCAGCGTAAGATTGTCGCGCACCCAGAAAAGCAGCACGAGTTCCACCACCACGAAAACCAGCACCGAGCGCCACAGCCCGAGACGGCGGGCCAACACAAATCCAAAGGCGCAGCAGAGAATATCGGCCAGCGAGTTGGCGATCGAGTCGCCTTCGTAGCCCAGACCGATCGTGGCCTCGCGATAGCGCTGGATAATGAAGGTCGAGTTCTCCAGCACTTCCCAACCGGCCTCGATCAAGACCGCCAGCGAGAGGCTCCAGGCGACCGACAGTCGCGGAAACAACCACACCAGCAGCCCGCAGAAGATCATGCCGTGAAGAACGTGGGTGAAACTGTACGGGTCGAAGAAATGCTGCGAATTGTGCGAACTCCAAATGTCACCCGCCCACGGAAAGTACTGCCCACAGGCACACCACACCACGCGCCCCTGACGGTGGAGTTGCAGAACCATCACGATCAGGATCGCAACAACGGCAAGCCACGGGGCAATCTTTCGGATGACAGCGTCTCGATTCATACTGCGTCTTCACACTCACAGACTGAAGTCCGTCCGACGTCGGCTCAACGCAGCGGCGCGGCCTTCTTCAAGACGGTTACCGTCCGGCCCTCTATCGTATACTCGTAGTCCCCGAGGGAGGCCGTCAGCCTGAGCGCATAGAGCAGAGGCACGTTCTTGAGAGCAAAGGCGATCACCGGCCGGGGCACAGCGCCGTCGGGAAAGTGGTGAACAAAGCGGATGCGCGAACCGTCGTCCTGCTGGGCCGGACCACCGAATTGTTTCACACATTGATCGAAGAAATACACGATGTCGCGAATATCCGCCTGCCGGAAATCCACCACCGGAATTACGATCTCCGCGAGCTTCTTCTCAACGTCATTCAGCGAGGCCGAATCGATTTTGATTTCTGCGGTGGCCGGATCGTATTCCGCGGGCACAAAACTGTCGGCACTCTCACCGACTTGAGCGGCGGCGAGAAGGACGGCGATGATGACGGCTGCACGTGTCATACCCCTGCCCTTACGGAAAAGACTGAACCTACTTCGCGCCCTTGTCCTGCGTCTTGCCGCGGACGTAGGCGTTCACCAGTCCGGCGTTAAGCGACTGTGCCCGGTCGTAGCACGACTTGGCCGGCTGCTCCATGCCCTTCGCGCGATACGCCTCGCCGAGGTACAGCCAGGCGGCCGCGTTCTTCGGCATCATCTCTGTCGCCTTCGAAAGCGTTCCGATCGCCGCATCCGCTCGCTGGAGCTGGAGCTGGCAAATGCCCAGGTTCAACCATGCCTGCCCCATCGCAGGCAGACCGTTGACGAGCAGGCTGTAGATCACTTCGGCTTCCGGATAGCGGCCCAGCGCGAGGAAGATGTTACCCGCGCCGATCAGCCGGGGCGATACCACGCCCGATCGCTTGCCCTCGCGCAACGCGGAGGCGTAACGCTGGCGCTCCTGTTCGATCAGCTTCAGTCCCGCTGTCTGCAATTCGACATTGCCCAGCAAGGCGACATTGGCCGATGAATCGCGGACGAGGATGGCCGTACTGCCGTCGAAGTACACCAGTTCCCACCGCTTGCCGATGAGCAGCGTCCTGATGGCCGTTCCGGCACCCGACACGCTGCAGTTCAGCACCACGGCGCCCGGCTCCCACTTTTCCTCAACCGTCGCCCACGCGCCATCCACGCCGGCAAGGCACTGGTTCAAGGTCTGGAAAAGTTCCACGCCGTACACGTCGGCACGCTGATCGATGAACACCTGACGGTCCGGATTATTCCACAGCAGGTAGCCCCCGTCGCCGGGCAGATTCACCATGCGCGCCGGGAAGTCGGCACGGCCGAGCACGTCGGGCGCCGACGGAAACGCGCTGTCGTTCACCCCAAGGCCGAAGGTGGAGAAGCTGCCCGAGGCGCAGTAATACGCGTTGGAAACAAACGCACCGGCGGTCAATACCAGCAGCAACACGATGACCGCGGGCAGAACCTTGTTCAGCACCGGGACAAGGCCGGACACCATCTTGGCAATCGCCTTGCCCATCGCGTCGAAGCTCAACGCGAAGAACGGGAACGCAAACACGGCCAGCACTTCGACGTAGCGCAACGAGCGCACGGCAAGGAATGCGCTGATCACCGCAAGCGTGGTGAGCGAAATCGGCAACTTGCGGCGTTCGGCGATCAGCCCGCCCGCACCCACCAGCAGGGCGAAGGTGACCGCGTGCTTCGCATAAGCCGATGCGCTGAACTGGCTGCTGATGGACGATACCCATTCCTGGACGAAGTTGAATGCCACGTTCGACGCGCCGCTCATCACGCGCAGCGGAAGCCGGATGTGGTAAGGATTCAGCAGGCTGATGAAGACCGCCGCCACGGCGAGGCAGGCCAGCGCCGCGACCCGGCTGCGTCCATCCTCACTCTCCAACGTGCCCTGCATGCGCTCGCGTACCGCCGCATCAACAGCAAAGATGGCGAGGATCGCCGGGCCGAGCAGGAACGAGCCGTGCAGGTTCGTCCAGAGCACCTGCAGCGGGAGCAGCACCGCCCACGGAACCCACGACTTCCGCTCCGACGAAAGCACGTTCACATAAAGCGCCGCCATCAGGAGCCCGACCGCGTAGGGGCCGACGGTGAATCGTGGCGCGAGCAGCCACGTGCTCAGCAGCAGCGCCAGCGCCGTGGCGGCCGAACCAGCCCAGCGCCGGGCCACGGGAATCAACGCGAGGAACGCGCCGACCACAAGAAGAACATGCAGGATGGTGACCAGCCCCGCGCCGCCGATACCCCAGAAGCCAGCCAGAAGGCGGTCGTACAGCCACGTTGTGTTGATCCACGGCGCACCGGCCGCCGTAAAGCTGAGCGCATCCACGCGCGGAATGCCGTTTGCAGCGATCCACCGCCCGACGGCGAGGTGGCTGAACAGGCTGCCCGAGCTGATCGTCCGAATGCCCGCCAGGGCGAGCACGACAAGAGCGAGACTGCAAAGCAGGCAGGTGAAACAAAACCGGCGATCCGACGAGCCGTTGGACTGATTCATAAGATGACTCCCATCACGGGCCCAGCCACGAAGGCGGCCGCTTACCCGCAAAACTCATCGCATTCTGCGGAAAGACCCCCGCACGGGCAAGCGGGAAAACGGGACGCCGCCTCCCTGCCGGCTCGCGTGGCCAGAGGCAGCACTCACGTCGCCTCCCTGCCGGCTCGCCCGGCAGGAGGCAGAATTCTGGCTCCCGTGGCGCGAGGCCACGGGGAGCCTCCATGCCCCCACCTCCCTGCCGCGCGAGGTGGCGGGGAGCAGCAAAAAACTGGAACCCGCGCCCGAAGCCGCTACACTGGCAAAACCGTGAAGGCAAAGAAACATCTGGAATTCGACTGGAGCTGGCTGCGATCGTGGTTCATGTTGACCGCGGACGAGCGCAAGGTGCTCGCCGGCATCGTCGCCATTGTGCTGGTCGGACTTATCGCACGCCACCTGCACTTGAGGAATGAGCGGCCCGAGCCGTACCAGCCTGCCGGGCTCGAACGGGACATCGCACGAGGTGAATCATGAGCGCGAACTGCATCTTCTGCAAAATCATCGCCGGCGAGATCCCCTCCGCGCGCGTCTACGAGGATGCCCATGTCCTCGCGTTCATGGACATCGGCCCCGTCATCAAGGGTCACACATTGGTGATTCCGAAACAGCATGTCGACCCGATCACCGCCGCACCGGCCGACGTACTGGCGCAGGTCATGGCCGTCGTCCAGAAAATCGCACAGGCACAGATGAACGGGCTGAAGGCGGACGGGGTCAATATCCTGCAGGCCAACGGCGCGGCCGCGGGACAGGTGGTGCCACATCTTCATTTTCATGTCGTGCCGCGGTTCAAGACCGACGGTCACCACTGGAACTGGGCGGCGAAGAAGTACGAGACTATGGACGAGATGAAGCAGATTGCAGAGAAGATCAAGGGCGCGCTTTGAGCCCTCACGGAATGTCATGAAGAAAGCCAATTTCAACGAAGCGCTGGCCATGATCCTCGAAGAGGACAAGCGCTACGATGAGCACGCGTATCACTTCCTGCGCGAGTCGCTGGATTTCACGATCAAGATGCTCGGCAAGCCGCAGGCCGGCACCGCCCGGCACGTGTCCGGCGTGGAGCTTCTTGAAGGTGTGCGCCAGCATGCGCTGAAGGAATACGGTCCGATCGCACAGACCGTGCTCGCCCGCTGGGGCATACGGCGATGCGAAGATATCGGCGAAATTGTTTTCAACCTTGTGGATAAAGGGGTGCTCGGCAAGACGGAGGAGGACCGGAAGGAAGACTTCGCCGGGGGCTATGATTTCGACGAGGCATTCCGCCAGCCCTTCCGCCCCGGCAAAAAAATCAGCACATCCCGACCTTCCTCTTCGGCCAAACCGGAGTAGATTTGTGAAGGCGTCCCGGGACGCCGTAACCCGAAAGGTATCCCATGCGAGCCCGGCTCATAGTTTGGTTCTTGCTGTTCCTGGTCGTGGCGGGCGTGCAATCGTTCGCTGCAGATAACGCGGCCCGCCAGCCACTCGACGTCCTCCGGCACTCGAACGAGAGCGTTCAGCGCTTCACGCTTGATAACGGCATGGTCTGCCTCGTGAAGGAGGACCATACCGCGCCCGTGGTCGCCATTCAGATATGGGTCGGTTCCGGATCCGTGAACGAGGGCCGCATGCTCGGCGCCGGACTTTCCCACTTCGTCGAGCACATGATCTTCAAAGGCACCCCCACCCGCTCGCCTGGCGACATCTCGCGGGAGATCAGCGATGCCGGCGGCGACGTCAACGCCTACACCGCGTGGGACCGTACGGTCTTTCACACAACGCTACCGTCCAGGAACTGGAAGGTCGGACTCGACGTTTTGGCCGACGCGGTAATGAACGCCACCTTCCCGGAGAACGAGTGGAAGCGCGAACGCGATGTCATCCTCCGCGAGTTTGCCATGAACCGTGACGACCCTGACCGTGAGTTGTATCGCCTCTTCGAATCCACCGCGTATCGCGAGCACCCCTACCGCTTTCCTGTCATCGGCTATGAGGACATCTTCAAGGCGGCCACGCACAAGGACCTGGTGTCCTATTTCCACAACAACTACACGCCCGACAACATGATCGTGGTCGTCGTCGGCAACGTGCCTGCCGCCGAGATGCGGCAGACGCTGGAATCAACATTCGCGGGCTTCTCGCGCAGACCAAGCGACCGGGCCGTACTGCCCACGGAACCACCCCAAGTCGCGCCACGCACCGCACGCCAAACCGGCAACTACGAAGTCGGCCGCCTGATGTGGGGCTATCACGCCACCGCGCTGAACGATCCCGACACACCCGCGCTCGACGTGCTGGCCGACATCGTCGGCGACGGCCTGAGCTCCCGCCTCAATCGCGAGATCCGCGAGAAGCAGAAGCTCGTCTACGGCATCGACGCCTCCTCGCTCACGCTCAAGGATCCCGGCATGTTCATCATCAGCGCCGCCTTCGACCCCGCGAAGGAGGCCGCGGTCACGACCGCGATCCAGCAGGAAATCGATCGCTGGTCCGCCGACGCCTTCACGGACCAGGAAATCGAGAAGGCGCGCCGCGCCGTGCTCGTCGGCGAGCTCGCCGGCCTCCAGACCATGGAAGGGCAGGCCTACAGTTACGCGTCGGGCGAGTTCTACGCGGGCGATCCACGCTTCGCCGAGCGCTACCTCGAAAGCATCGGCAAGGTCGACGCGAAGAAGCTGCGCGAGGTCGTGCGCACGTACCTGCGTCCGGACAACCGCACGCTCGTGGTGCTGGCACCCGCCGGCGCGGCGCCAACCAATGCCGCCCCGACCGCGACGCAGGACGAAATCAAACTCCAGAAGATCGTCCTCTCCAACGGCATGCCGCTCATCGTGCGCGAGGATCACCGCCTTCCGTTCGTCTACTTCTGCGCGGCCTTCCAGGGCGGACTGCTCCAGGAGTCGGAAACCAATAACGGCATCACCCAGCTCATGGCCGATCTCCTCACGCGCGGCACCGAAGAGCGCAATGCGCAGGAAATCGCGAAGACAGCCGAGACCCTCGGCGGCTATCTCTCCCCCTTCTGCGGCCGCAACAGCTTCGGCCTGCAGGCGCGTTGCCTTGCCGGCGATGTGGACACCTTCGCCGACTTGTTTGCGGACTGCCTCCTTCACCCCATCTTCCCCGAGGAGGAAGTCCAGAAACAGCGCACCATTCAGCTCGCTGCGATCCAGCAACAACGCGAGCAGCCCTTCTTCATCGCCGATGAAGCCCTGCGCCGCATGCTCTTCCCGAATCACCCATACCGCTTCACGCCCACCGGGGCCGAGAACTCCGTGAAAGACCTTCAGCGTGATCAGATCCTCCAGCATTTCAACCGGCTGGCCGTGCGAAAGAATGTCGTCCTTGCCCTGTTCGGCGACATCACGGCTGACCGCGCCCGCGAGTTGGCCGAGAAATATCTTGCCGGACTGCGCGATGGCGCGCCCCCCAAGCCACCCGCC
This sequence comes from Verrucomicrobiota bacterium, assembly GCA_036821485.1. GTDB lineage: Bacteria > Verrucomicrobiota > Kiritimatiellia > CAIQIC01 > JAGNIJ01 > DAISJM01. Next base: position 100,177 of record DAISJM010000002.1, read on the forward strand.
GAACCGGCCGCTGCCCATCTGCCCATGCGCTCGAAACTGCGCGAGCCCCGGCAGCAGGCCATCGTACTCGTCGGGTATCCCGGCGTGGGTATCCGCGACCCGCGCATGGACGCACTGTCGGTGATCGAGAACGCGTTGAGCGGCCTGTCTTCCGATCTCGGCATGGAAGTGCGCGAAAAGCGCGGGCTTGTCTATTTCGTCGGCGCATTCAACCGCCCCGGCGTCGAGCCGGGCATGTTCGCCGCCTACGCCGGCACGCGCCCCGACCAAGTCGACCGCGTGGTGAAGCTCATCGACCGCGAACTTTCACGCGTTGCCACGCGCGGCCTGCGCGAAGAGGAATGGCTTCGCGCACGGGAACAGATTCTCGCTGCGCATGACATGAGCCTGCAGGACAACGCCGGACTCGCGCAGACCTGTTCTTTGAATGAACTCTATGGCCTCGGTTACGACTATGGCCTGGGCATCACACAACGGCTGGACGCGCTCACCCTGGACGCGGTAAAAGAAGCTGCAGCGTCCCTGTTTGGCCGCGAACACAGGGCATGTTCCATCGTCCTCCCCGCCGGGACGGACAGCAGCAAGGAGAAGTGAGATGAGCGATTCGACGAATCCCAAGCAGGACGAAATCAACAAAGCGATGTTTGTGCATCTCGTGCTGATGCTGTCGTCGTCTGCCATGCAGCAGATGGGCAAACTGGTCAATCCGGCGATCGGCAAAACCCAGATCAATCTCGAGGGCGCCCAGTTCACCATCGACATCCTTGACGCCCTCGCGGCCAAGACCAAGGGCAACCTGGACAAGGATGAGCAGCGGTTGATGACCGAAACGCTGACAACGCTCAAAATGAATTTCGTCGAGACGAAGGAGTCCAAGGCTGCCGAGGCCAAGTCCGACAAGGCGCAACCAGCCACGCCGCCTGCCGACGAAAAGAAGACTGAGCCCGGCAAGGACGAGCCGCCGAAGTTCCACAAGACCTACTCCTGAAGACCCATCCTCGGGTTGACATCCTCGATAACCGGACTACCCTTGGGGAAGCGCGGGTGTAGAGGAGAGCGCCGGAACGGGTTCCGGCTTGTAAGGGAGGGACCGGTTCAAATGGGGTTGGCTTGTCAGCACAGGTTCGTTGTTACATGCACGGGCCTCCTCTGCAGTCTCCTGGCTCTAGTGGTTTCCGCCCCGGCTTTGGACTACACGTGCGCCAGCCCCTGCGAACCGCCTGGCTGCATCTGTCCCAGCACAAATGGACCCGGCGGCCTCGCCGTCGAAGATACGCCCCAAATGGTGCTCATCAGTTTCGACGACGCCGTCTACCAGGCACCCTACGACCTGTATCAACCGGTGCTGACCAACCACTGGAATCCCAACGGCAAGCCGATCCAGGCAACTTTCTTCGCCACAACGAAATGGACCAATTACCGGCTGCTCCAGCAGCTCTATGCGCAAGGCCACGAGATTGCCATACACACGATGACACACACCACCGACACCAACACGGAGCTCGCCACGTGGCGCCGCGAAATCATCGGTTGCCGCAGGGCGTTCTCTGAGCTCTGCGGCATTCCGCTCAACGAACTTGTCGGTTTCCGCGCACCGAATCTCCAGTTTAACAACGGCTCGTTCCGGACCCTGTTCGATGCCGGCATGCTGTACGATGCGTCCGTACCCGAGGCGCCGGGGAACCTGTCACCCAATGCCGCCTACGAAATCTGGCCCTACACGCTCGACACCGGACTCGCCCAGCCAGCCACCACAGGCACCGACCCGGCTGCCCCCTTTCCGGGCATCTTTGAAGTCCCTCTCTGGAAACTGCTCGACACCAACGAAGCCTACGTGGCGACCATGGACCCGCCCGGCACCCACACGCAGGTCGTGGACCTCCTGAAGCTCAACTTCCTCAAGCATTACACAGGCAATCGCGCACCATTCACCATCGGCCTCCACGCCTACTGGTTTACCAATGGAGTCTGGTGCACGGACGCGCTCAACGAGTTCATCGACTGGGCCCAGGCCTATCCCGATGTCTGGTTCGTCACCACCCGCGCGGCCGTCGAGTTCATGAAGCAGCCCTGCGCCGCCAGTAATGCCCACCTCTTCGCTGCGTTCAATCCGCCCGAGCGCCCCATCTGCGACGACATCGATGTGGTCACGTGTGTGTATTCGACCGCCACCTTCCAGACTTGCGCGGAATGTCCTGATGCCTACCCCCAACCCGACACGGTCTTCAGAAAGGCCGAGGCCGTCTCGGGCGGCGTGATGGCTTTGCGTGTCACGACAAACTACTCATCCAGCTATGAGGTGCAGATCCTGATCAGCAACGACACCGATTGCGTCATCACGGACTGGCAGGCCGTCTTTACTCTCGCCACAGGCGAGGTGACCGCCATCTGGCGCGGGGTCCTCACCAACGAAGGAACATTTCAGATCGTCCGCCCCACGGCCACGACTACACCGTTGGCGCCAGGCGCAACGCATAGCGTGGGATTTGAGGTGCGCTATCACAACGGCGTGACAAATTTCTGGGGCGACACACTGACGCTCTATGAACTCGAAGCCATGCGGCCAGGCATGAACATCACCATCAACCCGAACCGCACGGGGCTGGCACTGGATTGGGATAACGCCTCGGTCGGAACGCGACTCGATTTCACCACCAATGAGGATATGTCCGGCTGGGCCGCCGTCACCACGCTCTACGGCCGCGTCACGTGGACCTCGACGATTCCCGTCGACGCATCCATGGGCTATTACCGCATCAAGACGCAGGAATAGTGGCTGGGCTGACGCTGTCCGGAAACTTCATCGCAGCAGATCGATATACACCGGGTAATGATCCGACACGTGCACGTCGTTCTCGCCTGCCACGACGGATATGTTGGTGTCCACCCCGCGCTGAAGCACCTGCGGGGGCTGGGTCACCCATGGTTCGGTCTGCAATTCCGGGGAAGCGTAGAAACGATCAAACGTGATCGGCGGAAACTCCTGCGAGGGATCGCCGTAGCGCGTCGGCAAGGTCATGCGCTCCGCGAGCGGGCGACCCTTCCACAGATCGGTCCAGCCCTTCAAGGGCTCCAGCGTCTTTGTCTCGTTGAAACCCGGGGACGCAGGATCCATGTTCATGTCACCCATCACGAGAATCTCCCATGCAAAGCGCGGATTCTGAGCAACCACGGCGTCCGCATCCGCCCGCAGGAACTTCAGTGCATGGTAGCGCTGAAATCGATTCTTCCGCTCATCGCCCCAATTCGACTTGAGATGCACGCCGTAGACCAAGAGGCGACGGTTGTCGCCCAGGTTGACGATGAAACTCAGCAAGCCGCGCGGTGGCCGGCCGGCCCCTTCCAGGTGTTCGAAATCAAGCTCACGCACACCCGACACCGGAATGCGCGAGAGAAGTCCAATGTTCAGCTTTTGATCCTGTCCACCGCGCGCATGAAAGCTCGTGATGTAACCGACGGGAAACGGACGGGACAGCTTGCTGTTGATCTTCCGCAGCACGTCGCCGTTTTCCAATTCCTGGAAGACAGCGATATCCGGATTGATGTCGTCCAACGCCGTCGCGGCGCCACGCGCCTGTCGATCCACACGCTCCGGCGTACGGGCCTCGCCATCGTTCACGCCGTCGGTGAAGTCCTGCAGGTTGTAACTGGAAAGCCTCAGCCGGAATGCCAACGCGGCTTTGCCCTGGAGGTTGGATATCACCTGCTCCGGCGTTTCAATGCGATACTGGCCACTGAACGTGAGGGGATCAGCCGCAAGAACCGCCAACGGAACCAACCAAAACAAAGCCAAAACAAGTCTCTTCATGACACCTCCGGGACGAACCACCTCCATACTACGCGCACCAGAGCGTTCAACCCACCTAAAAAGCCAAAGCCGGGAAACCTATCAAGTTTCCCGGCCCCGGCTGTGGTTTCACTCAGGTCGATGACCTACTTCACCATACTGCAAAGCGACGCCGCATCAACCCCGTGACTCTTTTTCATAAAAGCACAATTCATGCCGACGACGGGAAAATGGGAGAAAACAGGTTCTCACGCGACTTTGTTGACTCATTTCTGACAAATGAGGAGACCGTGCGTTTGATCCGCCGGCCGCACATGGTTACTATGAACGCGTCATGGGAACTGATCGCAAGTCCCGCACAAGGTCGCTGCCATGGTCCAAGATCATCGGCACGAACGCCTGCATCGTCTCTGTCGCCGACGCGCAAGGCGTCACCATCTACGTCAACGCCGCTTTCACCACCATCACGGGATGGACTCCTCGCGACGCGCTCGGGCGGAAGCTGCCTCTTCCCCGCGCCGCCCGCACGGCGCTGCACCGCGGACGGACCTGGGCCGGCGAACTCCGGACCCGGCGCAAGGACGGCACTTTTTTCTGGGAGTCCGTTGTGCTCTCGCCCATTCCCGACGCCGGGTTCGTCAAAATCGCGCGCGACATCACGGCATCGAAGCAACAACGTGCACGGCGCGAACGCCTGCTCGTCGACTTCCGGCGCTCTGCCCTGCGCGATCCGCTTACCGGTTTACTGAATCGACGCGGACTCGAGACCGAGCTTGCCGATCTCGCGCGACACCCGACGGGAAGACGCAGCCTCGGCGTGCTCGTGATCGATCTCGACCAACTCAAGCAAAGCAACGACCGGCACGGCCACGCGACCGGCGATGCCTTGTTGCAGGAACTCGCACGCAGAATTCTCGCCGGCGTGCGGCCATCCGACCTTGTCGCACGCATCGGCGGCGATGAGTTCGTCGTCGTCGCTGCGGGAGCAGGGCCCCGGGAAATCAGGGCCATCGCACAAAGGTTGTTGGACAAAGTCCACGACCGCACGTTCCGGATCCAATCCAGGATGATCCGCGCGCGGGTCTCGATCGGGGCGGCCCCCATTCGCGGGGCGGTGGGTCAATCCCTGGAGAACATCCTTGCACCTGCCGACCGCGCGCTGCTCCAGGCGAAACGCCGCGGACGCGCGCGCGCCTGCTTCGCGCGCGCTCAGCAGTGTACGACATAGAGCGGCACGCGCACTTCCGTCTTCGACATGCCACCGTGATTCCCCACGTTGAAGTCGGACTCGGCCCCCGCCGGCGTTGAGGCAAATGCGTATCCGTCGCGGGCGAGGAGCACATAATCGCCCAACCGTGATGACAGGGCAGCATGCTGCCTGCCCGGGCCAAACACACCGAGCCGGAGCAACTCCTCGCCGCGGACGCAGATGCATGCCTTTCGCAGATGCCGGTTCACGATCTTCTTGAACTGGGCCAAGCGCGCAGGCCGCACAAAACATGAAACCTCGCGCGCGTCGCCCGACGGCAACAGGGCCAGGCATTCCATGAAGCCCGGCACCTCACGCAGTTCCACGCAACGGCTGCGGGGAGCATCGACGAGGCCGTGATCCGCCGTCACGAGCAGGCAGGTGTTTGTGCCCTTCAGCGCACTGACGAGTCGCGCCAACGCCCGATCAATCTCGTTCATGTGCCGCACCGTCGCGGCATGGAAACAGCCCTTCTCATGACACACCGAATCGAAGCCGGGCCAATACGCATAGGCCAGCCCGAAACGCGAACGCCGTGCAAACGAGGACACCGCGCGCACCATACCCTTGAGCGTCTTGTAGCCGGCGCGCTCGTGCCACCGCGTGCCGGTCTTCGAGTAGCGGCTCTCGGGAATGTGCCCGAACGAGAGCAGCGCGCGACGGCCGCGCGTCGTGTCGAGATACGACGGCAGTTTGAGATAGCGATGCAGATCGAACTCGGGCGGCGCCATGGCCGATCCCGTCCGCGTTGTCGCCGGGAGGATCGTGCTGACCATGCCGAGATCGGGCAGGTGGAGATGCCACCCGAGAATGCCGTGCTCCGCGGGCGAGGCGCCCGTGGCAAACGTGGTCACGGCAGCGGCCGTCGTCGCCGGAAAAACCGTGGAGATCGCGCGTCGCAAATGCGCCGCAAAAAACTTCCGGCCATGGCCTGCCCTCAGAAGCCGCGCAAGCTGCTCCTCGCCCAGCCCATCCGCGACCAGGTAAATCACGTTTCGCGCTGGACGAAGGAGTGATGCCGGAAGCCCCTCCAACTCGGCGTGCGGAGAACGGCCGCCGCGCGAGCGAATGACCGACGAGAGCATGTTGACCACGCCGTTGCCTGTATAGTCAGGAGGGCAGAAGCCTTTCAGCGGCCCGCTGGTTGCGATGGTCATGAGTTCAATGTACGGCTGGCTTGGGACCGAAGCAAGGCGCTTGCAAACCTAGGAGGGAATCTTGTTCGGCGCGGTCCGGGAAATGACGGGGCCCGAGTCTGAACGGATGGCCTCCGCACTGTAGTGGGCCAACACATCGGTGTGCTTCAACACGCCGACCAGCCGGCGCGTCGCCACATCGCTCACCACCGGCAGTTCGGAGTAACCCGACCGCTCGAATTTCAGCACCGCCTCGCTCAGGCTCTCCCCCGGCACACAAACGGGGATATCCTTGCTCGAAAGATCCTCCGCAATGAGCGCCTCGGTGAGCCGTGTCGGATGCAGAAGGAAAGGCCGCAACTGCCCGAGCGAAATGACACCAAGGAACGCGCCCGCATCCGCGACATAGAGCTGCGCCTCGTACCCCGTGGTCATGCGATCGATGATGTCCTTCGCCCGCGTGGCAGGCGACACCGTCGGCGGATTTTCGTGCATGCTCTCCGCTACGGTGTGCGCGCGAAGCAAATCGAGCGAGCGGCCCCGATACACATCCACGCCCTGCCGCGCCAGTTTCACCGTGTAGATCGATTCGCGGCAAAGCTTGCTGGACACGGTGAGACTGACGATACAGGCCGTCATCAACGGAAGGATGATGCTGTAGCTGTGCGTGATTTCAAAAATGATGAGGATCGCCGTGAGCGGCGCGCGCATCGTCCCCGCGGCCAGCGCACCCATGCCCACCAGCGCGTATCCGCCCGGAAAACCCATCGCCGTGCCGCCGATCATCTCCGCCACGCGGCCGAACATTCCACCGGTCATCGCGCCGATGAAGAGCGACGGAGCGAACACTCCGCCCGAGCCGCCCGAGCCCAGCGTGGCCGATGTGGCCACGATCTTGAAGATGATCAGCGCAAACAGCAGCAACAACGGAAGCTTGTTGAACAACGCCATGTTCACCGTGGCATAGCCATCGCCGAACACATACGGCAACACGAGGCCGATGACGCCCACGATGAGGCCACCTGTCATCGGACGCAGCATCTCGGGAATATAGTGATGGTCATCCCAGTGCGTCTCGGCCCGGTCCAACACGCGAATGAACAGTGCGGCAATGACCCCACACAGGACACCCAACAGCGCATACGAGATGAATTCATAGCCGCTCGTCAACTCATAGGCCGGCGGAGAGAAAACACTGTGATTACCTCGAAACGAGCGCGCGATGGCCGTGGCAGTTACAGAGGCGATAACGATCGGACTGAACTCCATCACGCCGAACTCGCCGAGGATGATTTCCACCGCAAACAGAGCGCCTGCGATGGGCGCATTGAACACCGCCGCCGTGCCCGCCGCCGCGCCACACCCCGCGTACAGCCGCAGCCTGCGCCCCTCCACCCTCAACAACTGTCCGACTGCGGAGCCAATACCCGCGCCGATCTGGATGATCGGCCCCTCTCGCCCTGCCGATCCACCCGACGCCAGTGTCAGGGCGGCCGACAGCGCCTTCGCCAGTACGACTCGCACACGCATCACGCCGTTGCGCAGGGCCACGGCCGCCATGACTTGCGGCACGCCATGCCCCTTCGCCTCCCTCGCCATCAGGAAGACCACCGGCCCCACCAGTAATCCGCCGATCGCCGGCATCACCAGCCGCCGCCACCAAGGCTGATCGATAAACGCCGTTTGAGACGCTTCCCACACACCCCAGAACAAACGCTGAAAAAACGCCACCAAGGCGTGGAAAGCGACACCGCCCAAACCACATAGCACACCGATCAGCAGCGCGGATAGGAATGGAAAGAGGTTCTGGTGCACTTTCAAGCGGTCGAGACCGTAGCGCAGCAATCGGGCCGTCCAGCGCCAGAGCGCGGACAGATGGAGTAGTCGGGCATGCGGCTGAACATCCGTTGTCATCGGCAGCGCTACAACCTAGACCAATCGTCACGTCGGCACCAGAAAAACCTAGAAGACCGTTATCCACCCGCTTTTGCGCTGGCATAAACACCCTTGATGTTGTTCCATGTTCTCCATTCACGGAAGCAGAACATGAGTAAATGCCTGGTCACGGGAGCCGCGGGTTTTATCGGGTCACACCTCTGCGAGGCCCTCCTCGCCAAGGGCCATGAAGTCGTCGGCATCGACGCCTTCATCCCCTACTATCCGCGCGGCATCAAGGAAACCAATCTCGCCACGGCCCGACAGCATCCGAAATTCCGCTTCGTCGAGCTCGATCTCCGCACCGGCGAAATCGAGCCGCTCGTCGACGGCTGCGATGTAATCTTTCATGAAGCGGCCATGGCCGGCCTGATGAAGAGCTGGAGCGATTTCGAACTCTACGCATCCTGCAACATGATCGCCACCAAGCGCCTCCTTGAAGCCGCGCGCAACCGCAAGACGCCGCACCTGATCCACGTCTCGACCTCGAGCGTCTACGGCCGCGAAGCCACCGGCGACGAGAACTCGCCGATCACGCCCTTTTCCCCCTACGGCATCACCAAGGTCGGCGCCGAAAACCTCTGCCGCGCGTTCGAGGCCAACTTCAACGTCCCGGTCACCATCCTCCGTTACTTCTCCGTTTACGGCCCGCGCCAGCGCCCCGACATGGCCTACAACATTCTCATCCGCACCCTCATGAAGGGCGAGTCGTTCACCATGTTCGGCGACGGCGAGCAGACACGCAGTAATACGTTTGTTGCAGATTGTGTTAACGCCACGATCCTGGCTTTCGAAAAGCGCGAAGCCGCGCTGGGCCGCGTGTTCAATGTCGGCGGCGGTGACATCATCTCGCTGAACGGCGCGATCAGCCTGCTCGAGGAAATCACCGGCCGCAAAGCCGTGATCGAGCGCAAGCCCGCGCGACCCGGCGACCAGAAGCACACCGCGGCCAATATCGAGCACATCTCGAAACGGCTCGGCTACAAGCCCACCACCCGCGTCGCCGACGGCCTCCGCGCCCAGGTGGAATGGCAAAAGTCGCTGACCATCTGACAGCGCTGACTTTTCTCCGGCCATCGCGTATACTGTCCCCCGGTTTCCAACTCTGGAGGCATCATGAAGAAGCTAGTGATCCTGTTGTGCCTTTCCATCGCCACCGCCGCCTGGGCGAAAACCGCCCTCCCGCTGAAACGGATCGCCCTGTTCACCAGCGGCGTCGGCTATTTCGAACGCAACACCACCGTAACAGATAACGACGACGCAGAACTCTCGTTCACGACCGAGCAGATCAGCGACGTCATCAAGTCCCTCGTCCTGATCGACGAGTCGGGCGGCAGCGTTTCCTCCATCACCTACGATTCGCGCGACCCGGTCGACCGCCGCCTCAAATCGTTTCGAGTCGACCTGACCGACAACCCCAATCGCGCCAATCTGTTCAACCGCCTGCGCGGTGTGCCCGTGCGCGTAAAGATTTCCGGACAGGACTGGGAAGGCCGCATCATCGGCGTCGAGTCGAAACAGATCACGAGAGATGACGATATCCTGACCGCCGAGACCCTGAACTTGCTCACCGCGGAAGGCCTCAAGGCCGCCGCCCTCGACGACATCCAGGCCGTGGAAGTGCTCGACGCCGAAATGCTGGGCGATGTGCAGAAGGCGCTCGAACTGCTCGCCACAAGCCATGACCGGAACAAGAAGGGCCTGCGGCTGGCCTTCACCGGCAAGGGCCAGCGCAAGGTCCGCGTCGGTTACATGCTCGAGACCCCGGTCTGGAAGACCAGCTACCGCCTCGTCGTGAAGGAGCCCGGACTCTTCCTGCAGGGCTGGGCGCACGTCGAGAACACCACCGACGATGATTGGGATCAGGTTCGCCTCTCGCTCGTCTCCGGCCGCCCGATTTCGTTCATCCAGAATCTCTACGAACCAATCTATGCCAAGCGCCCCATCATCCCCGTGGAAACCTATTCCGGCATCGTTCCCCCTTCTTACGAAAATACCCTTCCCGCTGCCGCTCCCGCACCGATGCGTCGCGGACGCGCGATGAAGATGATGGCCGCAGCAGACGCTCCCGCTGAACTGGAAATGGCGGAGGGCGACGATTTCATCGCCATGGGCATGGGCGGCGGCGTGCAGGCCGAGGCAACTGCCCGCGAGGCAGGCGAACTCTTCGAATACGCCATCAACGAACCCATCACCCTGCCGCGCCAGCAGTCGGCCATGATCCCCATCGTGAACGAGGACATCAAGGGCCAGCCGCTCTCCATCTACAATCGATTGGTGGATGCCAAGTACCCGCTCAACGGCGTGGAAATCGACAACACCACGGGCAAGCACCTGATGCGCGGCCCCGTCACCGTATTCGAGGCGGGCATCTATGCCGGCGACGGACGCCTGTCCGACACGCGACCCGGCGAGAAGAAATTCGTCTCCTACGCCGTCGACGCCGCCACGCAGGTCACCACGGAGGACGACGGTCTGCCTACCGAAGTCGTCTCGCTCAAGATTCAGCACGGTAGCCTGCTCGTTCAGCGGAAGTTCGTCTCCCTCACGCGCTACCTCATCAGCAGCCAGCGCACGAAGAAGCGCCAGGTCGTTGTCGAACATCCGGTCTACCCGGGCTGGGAGCTTGTCGAACCAAAGGAAATCCCCGAACGAACCGACGATCTCTATCGCTTCCGGCTCTGGGTCGAACCGCAATCATCCCTCAAGTTCCAGGTCAAAACACAGAACATCTCCGAAGAACAGGTGGTCCTCTCGAATATCAATGACGACGCCATCGGCATCTACGTGAAGGAAAAAGTCATCAGCCCTCAGGTTCGACAGGCCCTGCAGAAACTCGGCGCCATGCAAACCGAAGCCGCCGAACTCCGCCGCCAGGTCCAGGACCGGCTCACCCGCATAAAGAGCATCGTCGAGGACCAGAATCGCATCCGGGAAAACATGAAGACGGTCGCCCGGAATACAGACGCCTACTCGCGATGGGAACGCAAGCTGACCCAGCAGGAAGACGACCTGGAGAAATTGAACGCGGAGCTCGAAAGACTACGGGCCGACGAATTGGCCAAGCGGAAGGAAATCGATTCGTTTCTCGCCGGGCTCAACGCGGAATAGGTGCTGACGTCAGCCGCCTATGCAGCAATGGCTGCACGCGCCGGGGCAGCCGCCCAGCAGCAGCGTGACCGCCGCAGCGTAGACCACCACGGCAAACAACACGCGGGCCAACGGACCACCCACGGTCCGGACGGAGCCACCCCGCTCCACCTGCGCCACGAGAAACGCGTGCGCCGAAATCAGCACGGCGAAAATAGCCGGCACAAGCCAATAGATACCGCCCAACGTCGCCAGACCACAAACGGCCACCACGTCACCGAAATAGGCTGGCTTGAACACAAACCGCGTCCATGACGACGCGGGACCTTTCACGCCGAACTCGCCGGCCGCGCGAATGAGTACACCCACCACCACCAGCGCCAAGCCCGTCCAGCAAACGGTTTTCGAAGCCGCTACCGGCAGGCACCGCGCCGCGACAGCAAGGGCCACAACCGCCGGAATCATCAGCCACCGCGCCGCACCGCCCAGCTTCGCACGTAGCGGCAGGTTGATGCGCTCCAGCCGCGTCGCAACCAAGTCCTGCGTCCGGGCAATGAGATAGACGGCCACCAGCATCGAAAGGGCAACCAGGTTCAGCCCAGCCTGCCCCGACAGGATACCCCACGTATCCATGCCCGCCTCCCACTGGGAGCGGACGCTGAAGGCCACCCAGAACATCGCCGGATACATCACGATGCGCAGACCACGGGCAAGTTCATGCTCACGAATGATCTTCTCCCAACTGAACTCGCCTTCACCCATCGGCGGCGCCGCGCCACGCACCGGGAAGAGCCTCGGCACGCGTTTTGCATATTCGCGGTATGCGTCGCCATGTATTTCCGTCAAGATCCGCTCCTCGTCGCGCATCGTCGCCGTGTAACCAATCAGGAAAATGATGAAGTAAACCAGGAACAGCAGCGCACTGCCGGACATGATGCAGAGACCTGTATCCACCACCAAGTTGCCAAGGTAGAAGGGGTGACGAACCCAGCGGTAGGGCCCAACCGTCGTGACCACCTTCTTGCGGATCAGGCAGCCCTTCGCGTAGAAATGAATGGCCAACCCGAGCAGCAGCACCAGGCCGCCCGCAACAAAAGCGCGCAGGTCAAACTGCACCCACCCCGCGGCGATCAAGCCAAGGATCACCAACGTCAATCCGCGACGCGATACACCGCGAATTCTCATCAATAACGGTTCTTTTTCCTGACCCATGGCATGTCCTCCTGCTGCTAAAACGCGCGAAACCATAGCGGGAATCCCCCGCCCCTGCAACAAGGATGAATTCTTCGTTCTGGAGGGCGGCGGCTGTGACGGCTCTTTCGACAGACAATCCGGGCCCGCCTATGGCAGATTGTACCGCCCCGGCGATATGATGTTGTTGGGGTCCAGCACCTTCTTCAGTTCGCGGACGGTCTTCCAGAAGCTGTCGCCTGCCGTCACAATCGACGACATTGACTGCGGCCCCACGCGGTACGGGATGAATCCCTGCCGGATGAAGTCCTCTGTCAGCTCATCGTTACATGCATGCGCCGCGGCGATGCGACTGGGCTCGTTGCGATCGAATGCCAGGTTGATCACACACTCGAGCGATTTGCCGTCGATCATGTTCAGCGTGACATAGGGCGTGAAGTTGTATTTGCGGAATACCCGCTCCGTGTGCTCCATCGCCTTGCGTGTAATCTCGCCGTCCGCGGGCAGGAACGGCACACAATAGAGCATGCCGCAACGCCCCTGGTCCGGATTCAGGCCGGGCACCGCCGGCACCTCGCCCAAGGGCCAGTACACGCTGTCCATCGCGGCGTCACTCGGCACGCCCTTGGCCATTCCATAGAGCGGCTCCACCGCCGCAAGCAACGCCTGCTTGCGCCGGAACCAGGCGAAACGCGAGAGCTTGCCGCACACCGATTTGCCAAGTTTGAGCAAACCGTCCGTCATGAACATCACGCGCGCTTTACCACGCAAGGCGCGCCGGATTTCGCTCCGCGCCGCCGCCAGTTGCCCGCGCGTTCCGAGCATGCCGCCCACCGCGCTCCACGGGCCAAAACCCTCCTGCTCCAGAATCTTCCCCGCCAGCACGCGCAGACTGCCGTCGTCGCTTCCGTACTCCGCGCGCAGCCGGCGGTAGATCTGCGGCGCCATCGCAATCTGCGTCCGCTCGCGATTCGCAATGTGCACGACGGTGCGCAGAATGTCGCGTCGCCGCAGGTCCGCAAACGCGTCCACCATCGCGGCAAGCTGATCCTCCTCGTGGATACGCGCGACTACCGCCATGTGCGCCTCGCACTGCGGGATCAGGTCCACCGCGGCCGCCGTCACCACTCCGAAGTTGGACTGCTGGAACAACCCGTCCAGCGACGGGCCCACGCCGTATTTGTAGAGGTAGGTGGTTTTCGCATCGGCGAAGTGACCGAAGCCGGTCCGCAGAAGCTGTCCGTTGCCGAGCACAACCTCGAGGCCCGACAACGCCTCCGCGCGCGACGAGAAATAGCCGATGCCGCGCTCCAGCGCATTGCCGATCAGGCTCGTGCTCAACGCAGATCCGGTCACGTTGAACATGAGCGGTAGTTTCTGTTCCTGCAGATGCTCATAGAGTTGCCGCTGCGTCACGCCCGGCTCAACCAACGCATAGTGGCCCGGCACGTTGACCTCGCGAATGCGATTCATACGGCCGAGATCTACAATCACCACGTCATCAAATACCGGCAAGCGTGAGCCGAGCCCCCAGTTGCAGCCGCAACTGATGGGATGAAGGGGAACCTTGTGCGCGTTCGCGATGCGAACCACGTCTTGCACATCCTGTGTCGTCCCCGGTCGAAGCACGGCAGGAATCGATCGCTTCAGGCCGCTGACATTCCCCATGTACGCGGCAAGCGATGCGGCATCCGCGTAGACGTTATGCTCGCCGAGCAGGCGTACCCATTCCTGGAGAGCGCTGGAAAGATGTCCTCGTTGCACGCGAAAAGGGTTCCAAACGGCCCGAAGCGTGTCGAGCCAAACTTTGCGGACATCGAGGTAGGGCGAACCCTCCGGGTGAGCCGCTTATCCCAATCCGCTCGGTCGGGGCTCCTCGCCCCACCTTCCCCCGGATCGGTGCCGGATTGTATTTCCCATGAACTACTATACGTTCTTGGTGTCGAATCCTCACAGAAGGAGCCATCGTGGACATTGCCGCCCATGTACTTTACGGCGTTACGGTTTGCAGCCGCGCGGGGCTTGCGGGCGGGCGTGGCGGCACGCGTGGCATCCGCATGTGGCGGGAACCCACGGTCTGGTGGGCTGCGTTCTTTGGCCTGCTGCCGGACATGGCCTCAATGTGGATACCCTTCATCGTGCACGCTATTTCAGGCGCGCCGGGGAATTTCTTCCACTATTTCGATGGCCACTGGCTGGTCGTCTACCGCCTGTTTCACAGCCTCGTGATGTCGCTGGGCGTGGCGGCCATCGTCTGGGTCTGGCGCCGGCCCTTCTTCGCGGCAACCCTCGCATGGCCGCTGCACGTGGTGATGGACTCGGTCTCGCACTCCACGGGGAAGTTCCAGACGCTGCTGTTCTATCCGTTCAGTGAATGGGGCATCAACGGCATCGCCTGGTGGCGACACCCCAACTTCGTTCTGAGCTACTGGCTCGCCCTCACCGCCATCTGGCTCGCGCTGTTCCTCTGGCGCCGGATGAAGTCGGCGTAGCGGCGGATCTGCAAGCAGGTCCGACTCTACGCAATCGCTGCTTCGGGACGGTCAAGTATGGGGAAGCGGATGCTGACCAGGGTGCCGACCGCGGGGCGGCTTTGAAGATGGATCGTGCCTCGGTGGCCTTCGATGACTTTCTTCGTGATAAACAATCCAAGCCCCGTGCCGTTGAACTTCTTGGTGGTGAAGAACGGGTCGAACGCATGCTGTATCTGTTCCTGGCTCATGCCGCAGCCGTTGTCCGCCACCTGCACCTCCGCCAGGTCCCCTCGTATCTCGCACGAGACACGCACAAACCCGCACTGCTCGGGAGATGCCTCGATGGCATTAACCACCACGTTCTGGATGGCGCGCACAATCTGAAGCTGGTCAGCGGCAATTGCGGACAGCCCGCACGCTGACGAGAACTCGAGCCGCACCCCTCTCTTCACGGCCTGCGGATCCACGGTTTGAATCACATCACGCACCAGTTCACCGATCGGCACCGGCTGCATCCGCTGCGGGTCCTTGCGGCTCAGGCTGAGCCACATATCCGTCATCTCCTTGCAGCGCAGCGCGCTCTTCTCGATCATCTCGAGATACTCGGCCGTCTCGGACCAGCGATCCCCCATCTGTTCCCGGCAGGATCGCAGCTCATCGGCCAGCAATTCCACGTAGCCCATCACGGCTGTCAGCGGGCTGCGCAGATCGTGCACCAGCTCGGCGGACTTTTGCCCCAGTTCGGCCATGCTCTGCTTGCCGGCCAACTCCTCCGTGAGCTGTTCGTTCAACAGCTTCAGATCCTTCTCCGTCCGCCAGCGCCGCCGCTCCAATCGTGTCCGCCGAACGTTGCGACCGATGACCTCTTCCATCTCGCGCGCGTCGAATGGTTTCTTGAGATAATCGTTCGCGCCGAGGCGAATCGCCTCCTGCGCCGTCTCGAGCGAACCAAAGCCCGTGAGCATGATCACCGACACGTTGGGATCGATGGAGCGGATATCACGCAGGCCCTCAATGCCGGTTTTCACCGGCATGCGAATATCCATGATGATGGCATCCGGCTCGTGTTGCTCGAGCATCTGGATGCCCCAGTCCACGGAGTCGGCGCAGAGCACGTTGTACTGGTTCTTCAGAAGAATGCGCAGGCTCTCACGGGGCCCGCGCTCGTCGTCGATCACCAGGATCTTCGGCTGCTCTGCATTGGCCATGACACTCTCCTAGAACGTATACGTATACGACAGGTTGAACAGCTGCGAACTGAGATCGTAGCTGCCCACGTACGCCGGGTTGACGTTCACATCGATATCCCGCTCGTCAAAGATCGAATACGCATAGCCCACGTCGAAGGTGTGCTTGCCGTGCGTGTAGCCCGCCCCGACGCTCAACACGTGCCGGTCGGCGTCCGGCAGCGTCGGTGCCAAGGTCTCATCCGGGATCGGGCTCTCGATGAACATGTACCCCGCGCGCAGGGTGACGGCCTTCGTCACACCCCAATCGGCGCCGAAGCCGAAGGTCCAGCTGTCGTCCCAATCCTGGACATATTCGGTCTGGGGCAGCAGCGCCGTATCCCGGCCTGCATCGAACTTGAGTGTGTCGTACTGCGAGAATTCGATCCACTCCACATCTGCTTCGAGCCAGAGCGACTCACCGACCTTGAACGCGTAGCCGAGGGCGGCGATCGCGGGGAAAGTGATCTCCGTGCCAAAGCTGCTGCTGGAGCGAATGAAGGACAGCGCCGCCGGAATCTGGTCGGCGGGAATGTTGTCCACCCGGAAGTCGCCATCGTAGTCCACCGTCACTGCGGAACGATAGGTCGCCGCCAGCCGCTGGCTCTTGGTGATCTCCCACGTCACGCCGATGTTGCCCCCCAGCCCCTCTCCGGTCGATTCGATCTCCGCTTCGCCATCACGAACCGGTGCTCCAACCACCGCGCTCCACGGATAGACCTGCTGCATGTTGAAGGTCGAACTATAGAGGTCGGCACCAATGCCGATCAGGATCTTGTCGCCCAACTTGGCGGCGAAACTGGGGTTCAGGTTAACCACGCTCAGCTCCGCAAGGTAGGGAGCAAGGTAGCGCATGGATCCCGACTCGGACCACTCGGTCGACTGGCCGAAGGGAACAGAGAGGCCGAAGCCGGCAGCGAACCGGCCTTCTTCGCCCAGCGGCAGGCCAAAGTAGAGCGCCGGCAGCACCTTCAGGTTGTTCTCCGTCGTCTCGCTGAATCCGAGCACGGAGTTGAAATCAGATTTCGCGTAAACGAACGTCGCGCCGACTTCGGCCTCGACGCCCTCGAGATACATCAGGTTCGCGGGATTGTGTTCAACAGCCGTGGCGTTCTCCACTATGGCAATCTTGCCCCCGGGCCGTCCCAACGCCTGCGCATCTTCCGGCGGATTCCGGAACCCGCTGCCCGGCGCCGCAACCGCCGCAGCCAGCAGAATAACCACCACGCTCACAACCCTCTTCGCGCAGACACATGTCACGTCTTTCATTCTACTCCTCCGTGAATTCACCAGTCCGGCGGGAGAGTACGCAACCGATGCTCCTGGCGACTGTTTGTTTAGCAGGCTTCGTGCCAATCGTAGGATGCCATCCTGTTGTAGGGGTCCCCCTACGAACCGCAAGATGTGGGAACGCAATGCCCCTGCCGCAACGTCCAGCAAGGCGCCGGCGCACAGTTTTGAACGCTTATCCCTTGAGGCCCAGGATGATGCCGTGATCACGTACAAGCTGGCGACGAGTGACCGTCGCAAATCCCGCATCCTTCATCCATGTTTCGTATTCAGACCAAGTGTAGAGCATTCCCTCGCCGGTCGCGAGTGTCAGGAAATAGGGAGAACCCATCGCCGCGCTGAGCGGACCCCTCCGATCGTTCCGCTGCATCATGTTGAAGACCATGACCGCCCCACCCGGCGGCAACGCCTCAAAGGCCTTCCGCAGCAACGCCCGGTTCTTCGCCTCGGACCAGATCGTCATGAAATGTGCAAAAAGTATGCAATCGACGCCCTTCGGAAACGGATCTTCGAAACAATCGCCCGCCACCGCATCCACCCGCCCATCCAACCCGGCCTTGGCGATGTTCGCACGCGCAATGGCTCCTACCGAAGCTGAGTCGAACACCGTGGCCTTGAGAGAAGGATATCGCTGCGCGAGTTCGATGACGTTGGTCCCGTTTCCGCCACCGACATCCAGCACGTGCGAGAACGCGCCAAAATCGACCGCTTCGACAAGAAGATGATTCGCCTGCGCTGAAATCCCTTCCATCGCCTGCTGGAAAATCCTCTCCAATTCCGGGTACCCAGCCAATCGCTCGTAGAGCGTGCCGCCTTCCCCCGCAAATTCGGCCAAACCCACGTTCTTATTGGCTTTCAGAGCATCGACAAAGGCATACAACGGGCGGTAGTTGATGAAATGCTGCCACGCAATGACCGGACAAATATTCCGTTGCTTGTCGCGATTCAGCAACTCGTTCGCCATGCGCGTGTTGGAATAGAGATCACCATTCTTTCGAACCAAACCGAGCGCCGTGCAACCCAGCAGAAGAATCCGCGCGGGTTTTTCATCAATGTGAAGCGCCGAGGAAACACCGGCCTGCGTAAGCGGCGCTCTGCGAGCCAGAAGCGTGAAGAGATCCAGTTGCACCGCCGCGCTCAGCGTCTGAAAGAAGATGTGACCACCCATCACCAGGTAATACTTCTCAATCTGGCGACGAAAAACGCAGCACTCCAGAAAGCGCTGCCAGACAAGCTGCAAGGATGTGCGGAAAATCTTTCTCGGCGCCATCACTCGCTCCGATCGAAGCGGAACTCCGAACCTCCCCCGCCGCGACGCCGACTCCATCGCGTGCGCGATTACTCCACGTAACATCTTGGCCAGCACGGCGATTGGCAAGCACAAACGTGTTCTATCCACAGAGTTATTAACAAGTTCGTGTGCATAACCAGAACGCGAAATGACCCCTCGCCCTCGTCCGCCACGACCCTTTTTCTTGTTGCAAATACTTAGGGTTTCTGTTTTTCTGTATACAAATTTGTACGGGGCGGCGCTCTTTTTTCACTTCTGAGTGTACAGATTTGTTCACAGCTTTGAACAGTTGCAGGGACTTATCAACAGGCTGTTGTGGATAATGTGCGGTGGCACTGGCAGAGCGGACGGCGCAGAGACTGGGCACAAGGAAGGATCTGACTCAGGATGGCGTTCCTAGCCAGACAGAACAGGGTGGTCGTGACCGGCGTTGGCATTCTTGCCGCGAACGGAATCGGAAAATCGCTCTTCTGGAAAACACTTCTCGCGAGCCAAAGCGGCATCGGCCTCATCACCCTCTTCGACAGTTCCAACACGCCCTGCAAGATTGCCGGCGAAATCAAGAACTTCGACGCCGCGAAATACATCGACCGCCATATGAAGCCCAATCGCATGGGCCGCTTCACCCAACTCGCTCTGGTGGCCACCCAGATGGCGATTGAGGACGCCGGTTACGATTTGGAAACCCTCCGCCCGATCCAGAACCTGCCGCTCGTTCTCGGCGTCAGCACCAGCGCCGTGGATATCCTCGAAAATCACGTGCGCCAGATCGAAAAACGAGGCGCGGACAACGGCATCCCCTACAGCACCTACGCCTTCATGCCGCACGCCGCCGTCAGTACGATCACCACCTGCCTCGGCCTGAACACCTATCCCGTCACCATCTCCACCGCGTGTGCCGCGGGACTGGATGCCGTATCCATGGCCTATTCGATGATCCGCTCCGGCAGGGCCGACGTGGCAATTGCCGGCGGCGCCGATGCCCCCATCACCCGGACAGGCTTCACCAGTTTCGCAGCAGCCGGCTTGGTTTCAACGCGCGATCTGGACCCCTCCCGCGCCAGCCGCCCATTCGACCTGGACCGCGATTCCGGCGTCATCTCGGAAGGCTCCGGCGTCGTGATCCTCGAGAATCTGACCCACGCCCTGTCGCGCGGCGTCGACCCCTATCTCGAGGTCACCGGCTACGGCATGAATACCGACGCACATGCCGACCTGCCGGGCTGCGGCCTTGATGAGACCATGCGGATGGCTCTCGCCAACGCCGGGCGCCGGCCCGAAGATGTGGACTATATCTGCGCGCACGGTCCTGGACATCCTGTTCTCGACCGCATCGAAACCGAGATGATCAAGAAGACACTCGGCAAGCGCGCGTACGATATCCCCGTATCCTCCATCAAAGGCGTGACCGGCAATCCCCTCGCCGCCGCCGGTCCGATGCAGTTGGTTACCTGCGCCCTCGCGTTCCAGAACGGCATCGTCCCTCCCACGGCCAACTGCGAAAAATCCGACCCCGATTGCGATCTCGACTACGTGACCGGCAAGCCGCGAAAAGCCCATCTGGAATGCGCAATGATCAACAGCCATGGGCTCGGCGGCCGGAACTGTTCGCTCGTGGTACAGCGCGTAATCACGGCATGAACCCCGTTCACATATCCATCCTCAGCGTCCTGATCGTCAACGTGGCGCTCGGCATCTTCGTCTTTGCCACCCACGCACGGCGCGCCCCGAACCAGCACTTCTTTGTGCTCTCGCTCGTCATCGCCGCATGGATGGTCTGCATCGAGAAAATCCTCCTCGCGCCGGACGCCACACTCGCCGCCTTTTGGATCCGGCAGTCATCCGCCGTCTCCGTGCTGGTTCCCACGGCCTTCGATTTTCTCCGGCGCTCGATCAGCGGCCGCGCCACCCGCTGGAGAATCATTCTCCGGCAGGGCCGCCCCATGCTGGCGTTCAGCTTCCTCGTCATCGTCCTCTGCCAGACCGACATCTACTTGCGCACCGCGGTCGTCGCCGGCGACCCCGCCCTCAAACCCGCTCCCGAGGCGGTGTACGGACCCGGCCTCTACGTCTTCCTGCTCTACCACCTCGCGGTGTGGATATTCCTCATCCACCGTTTCTGGCAGGACATGCGCGCGGCGCACGGCCTGCGGCGCGCCGAGCTGCAATTCACCATGCTCGGCTGGACCAGCGGCATTTTTGTCTGCGCATTCTTCGCCCTCTTTCTTCCGCTGGTCACCGGCAGTTCACAACCCGCCCGGTTCGCCCCGCTCGGCGTCCTGTTCTTCGATGCGAGCATCGCCTACGGCATCGCCACCCGGCGCATCATGGATGTCGCCGAGGTCCTGCGACGCTTCGCAGCCTACGCCTTGCTGACCGCCTACCTCGTACTGCTCTACGCCACGATCTGGGCCGCGGCGGACTTCGTGCTTCGCGGCTTGTCCATCGGAGGTTTTTCCTTCGCGCACCTGGCCGCCGCCCTCGCCGTCGCCTTCTCCATGGCGCCGGCACACGGCCACCTCCAGCGTTTTGCCAACCGCCTGTTCATCAACGTGCAGCCGCTCGACGTGAGCGGCACCATGCAAAACGCCAACCGCATCCTCCACTCCATCGCCACGCTCGATGAACTGCTCAGCCGCTTCGCCGAAAGCATCGCCGAAGCCGTCGGCACCGATCGCGTCACGATTCTTCTGCGCGAGCAACATCACTACGAGCAGCAGTATCCACTCGCCGACGATCACCCCCGCTTCCGCATTCCCGACGGCGACCCGCTCCTCGAAGCACTGCGGAAGAAACCCGAACCGCTCGTCGCCGAAACCGTCCAGCGTATGCGGCCGACGGCAGAGCTGACCGGCGCCGCCCGCCGGCTGGCCGAACTCCGCGCTGCGTGCGCGGTCGGCATCGTCTCCAAGCGCGGCCTCGAGGGCGTCATGCTGCTGGGCCCGCGCCTTTCGGGCCGCATCTACGGCGCGATGGAACAGGACACGCTGCAAATCCTCTGCAACCAGCTCGCCGTCGCCCTCGAAAACGCCAAGCTCTACACTCAGGTCCAGGACGGCAAGATCTACAACGACATCCTCCTCGACAACCTCGTCAGCGGCGTCATCGCCGTGAACGCGGAGGGGCTTGTCACCGTCTTCAACCGCGAAGCACAGCGTATCACGAAGATGGATCCAACCCGCGTCCTGAACCAGCCGATGAACGCCCTGCCGGAAGCTCTTGCCTTCGTCCTTCGGAGTACGTTCCAGCGCGGCTATGGCCTGCGCGATCAGGAACTCTCCCTGGTCCATACCGCGGGCGAGGAAACCCCGATTCGCGCCGGCAGTTCCATCTTCCGCAGCCACCAGGGCCGTGTCATGGGCGTGCTCCTCGTCTTCAACGATCTGACCACGCTCAAGAAACTCGAACTGCAGGTGCGCCGCACCGACCGCCTGGCCAGCCTCGGTACCCTCGCCGCCGGCATGGCGCACGAAATCAAGAACCCGCTCGTCACCATCAAGACCTTCACCCAACTCCTTCCCGAGCGCTACGAAGACACCGACTTCCGCGACACGTTCTCTTCGCTCATCGGTCAGGAAGTGAAGCGCATCGACTCGATCGTCAACCAGCTCCTCAAGTTCTCGCGTCCCGCCAAGCCCGACCTTATGCCGACACACCTCCACGAGGTGCTGAACAACTCGACCAATCTCATCAGCCAGCAGCTCCGACAGAAGGGCATCGAACTCGTCCTCACCTACGAGGCCGCAAACGACATGGTCCAGGCCGACGCCGACCAGCTTAACCAGGCGTTCATCAACTTCCTGCTCAACGCGATCGAGGCGATGTCCAGCCGCGGCCAATTGTTCGTCGGCACGGAACTCATCCCCGCCGAACCCTATGCACTGGATTCCTGGCAACAGGATACCGGCGAGGGTCGTATCCGGGTCACCATCCGCGACACGGGCGATGGCATCGCCCCCGATCTGATCGCCCGAATCTTCGACCCGTTCTTTACCACCAAGGGCCACGGCACCGGCCTCGGCCTCTCCGTTGCCCACGGCATCATCCAGGAACACAGCGGCGCGATTGACGTGGAGAGCGAACTCGGCAAGGGCACGGCCTTCTTCATCGCCTTCCCCCTGCTTCGCAAGGAGGCCACCGTATGAGCCGCCTGCCCATATCGCTCCTCTACACCCGCGATGCCACGCTCGCCCGACGACTGAGCGGCTTTCTCGCGCTGACCACGACCGTGCGAACGGTCGAAACCCCTGCGAAACTGGAAGCCGCGCTCGAACGGCATCGCTCCGCGGTCGTCCTCGCCGACCTGCGCGCCGATCGTAGTGTGGAAATCATCCACGATCTGACCCGGCATCAGCCGGAACGCGTCGTCGTCGCTCTCGGCACATCCGGCTCGGACCCAGCGATCGAATGCCAATCCATCGGCGTGTATGCCGTGGAACAGCTCGATGCGGATCGCCAGCAGCTCACCGCCCTCATAGGCCGCGCGCTCGATCACCACCGACTCAGCCAGGAGAACCGCGCGCTCCGCGATGACGCCGCGCGAATCTCCAGCACCGCGGCGACCTGGCAGCCACCCGCGGAGGATCTCGCCCCACCGCCCGCGCGTCACTTTCCCGGCGCGCTCCGCCACTTCAACAATCCCGATGCCCTCCTCGAGAATCTTGCCGAGGGCGTGGCCGGGTCGCTCATGGTGCCCCGCGTCGGCATCTTCTGCCGCGGACGCGACAGCGATCTCTTCCGTCTGCGCGCCGGACTCCGTTGCCTCGAAGATACGGCCGAAATCGAACTCCCCGAGGAAGACCCACTCCCCCGCTGGCTGACGCAGAACGCACACATGGTGTACCGCAACCACCTGCAGCACATCCGCGATGCCTCGTCGCGCCTGATGCTGACCCAGGCGCTGGATCAACTCGGCGCCGAGGTCATTGTCCCGCTGCAAACGCACAAGCGCCTGCTTGGCTGGATGTTCGTCGGGCACCGCTCCACCGGCCTGCCGTTCGAACGGACGCACCTCGAAAACCTGATGATCGTCGCCGAGCACGTTTCGACCACGCTGGAGAACGCGCTGCTCTATGAGCAGGTCGCCGTGCAAAAGACGCTCGCAGAAACGCTGCTGCATTCGATGCCCACGGGCATCGTCGCCGTCGGCGAGGATGGCGTCATTCGCTGGTTCAACAATGCCGCGCAGCAGATTCTCGATGCCGGTACGACGAAGGTGCTCAACCAGCGCGCCGAAGTCCTCGGCAGCCGGCTGGCGGATATCCTCCGGCGGGCACTGCGGGGCGACATTCCCGAGCAGCCCGCGGAATGGATGGATGGGAAGACCCGCCGCACGCTGACAGTCCAGGCGCGCAGACTGATGAACGGGACGCATTGTCTCGGGGCCGTTGCGCTGGTACAGGATATCACGCTCGAACGCATGCTCGAAGAGAAGGAGGAGCAGCTCGAGCGGACCACCTTCTGGACCGAGCTCGCCTCGGCCATGTCCCACGAGGTGCGCAACCCGCTGGTGGCCATCAAGACCTTCGCCCAACTTCTTCCCGAACGGTACGAGGATGATGAGTTCCGCACCCAGTTCAGCGAAATCGTGACCGGCGAGGTCGATCGCCTCAACGGCATCATCGACCAGATCAACTGGTTCGCGCATCCGCCCAAGCTGGAACTCAAGAGCTTCGATATCCGCCAGGCCATCCGCAAGGGCATCGATATCGCGCTCAAGGCCCAGAACCAGAGCGGGGTCTGGATCGACACCGCGATCGACGACGACCTGCCGCCGGTGATCGGCGATCACCAGGCGCTGGCCGAATGCTTTGCCCACGTGATCAACAACGCCATCGAGGCGCTGGCAAAGAGCAACAATCCGCGCATCGTCCTCTCGGCCAAACGGCATAGCGAGAAGGATGAACCCGCCGGCGTCGCCATATCGTTCCGCGACAACGGCAAGGGCATGAAGCCCGATGTCCTCGCGAAAGCCTTCTCTCCCTTCTGCACGACCAAGGCGCGCGGCATGGGCCTCGGCCTGCCGATCGTCAAGCGCACCATCGTCGATCACAACGGGCGCATCCATATTGATTCCACCGAGACCGGCACGAACGTCACCATCGTGCTTCCGTGCGAAAAGGCGAAGGACCTGAATGAAGCATATTCTGATCGTCGATGATGAACTCGGCAGTCGCGAATCGCTGAAGGCCATCTTCTCGCGCGACTACAAAACATCGCTCGCAGCCAGCGCAGCCGCGGCGTCCAAGGTCATGCTTGAAGAGAAGGTCGACCTCATTCTTCTCGACGTCATCATGCCGGACAAGGACGGCCTCGCCTTTCTCAAGGAAGTGCAGAACATCCACCCCGATGTGCCGGTGATCATGGTCAGCGCATCCACCTCCGTCCGGCCCGTCGTCGCGGCCATCCGCGCGGGCGCGTACGACTTCATCACGAAGCCCTTCGACGTGGACGATGTACGGCGCATGGCCGAGCGTGCCCTCGAAAGCAGCTCGCTCCGGCGCCGCGTCGAGATTCTCGAAACCGAAGTGTCGCGCGAATACCCGGTACACGAGATCGTCGGCGAAGCGCCTGCATTCCGGAAGGCCATCGACGATGTACGGCGCGCAGCCCACAGCGACTCGACCGTGCTGATTGGCGGCGAAAGCGGCACGGGCAAGGAACTCGTGGCCCGTCTGCTGCACTCACTCAACAGCAGGCGCGATGAGCCTTTCGTTCCCGTTCACTGTGCCGCACTGCCCGAATCACTGATGGAGAGCGAATTGTTCGGCTACGAGAAGGGTGCGTTCACCCACGCCGACAAGCGCAAGCTCGGCCGCTTTGACCTCGCCGGATCCGGCACGCTCTTCTTCGACGAAGTCAGCGAGATGTCCATGACGACGCAGGTGAAGTTGCTCCGTGTCCTGCAGGAGCGCGAGTACATGCGCGTCGGCGGCACTCAGGTCGTCCGCACCAACGCCCGCATCGTCGCCGCCACCGCGCGCGATCTGCGCGCCGAGGTCGCCGAAAAACGCTTCCGCGACGACCTCTACTACCGGCTGAACGTCGTGCCGATCCGCCTGCCGCCGCTGCGGGAGCGCACGGAAGACATCCCCCTGCTCTGCGGACATTTCCTCGAGCTGTTCGGCGGAACTCTGAACGTCCGGGCCAAGTCCTTCGCGCCACGGGCCATGGAGCTCATCTGCCGCTACCGCTGGCCGGGCAACATCCGCGAACTCCGGAATATCGTCGAACGCGTGCTGGTGCTCCACGGCCACCACGATCAGAT
This sequence comes from Verrucomicrobiota bacterium, assembly GCA_036821485.1. Lineage (GTDB taxonomy): Bacteria > Verrucomicrobiota > Kiritimatiellia > CAIQIC01 > JAGNIJ01 > DAISJM01. The sequence goes on from DAISJM010000002.1 coordinate 126,113, forward strand.
TCTTCCCGAACATCTTCCGGATGAAATCCGAAACGGCGCCGCGGCGGGTTCCTCCGTGCGCGTGGACAGAAATGTGTCCCTCGAAGATGCCGTGAACGGGTTTGAGCGCCAGTTGGTCGAGAACGCACTCGCCGAGGCCAACGGAGTGCAAACCCGCGCGGCGGAACTGCTCGGCACGACCCGGCGCATTCTCAAGTACCGGATGGAAAAGCTGGGCATCGCCTCGAATGGCAACGGAACCCCCACTCCCGAGCCCTGAGCCTGAGCCCTACGGCAGCAGACGGATGATCCGATACATACGCTGGGAAACACCCGCAACATCGTCATCCACCTTGGAGGCCACGGAACTCGTCGCCGTGACATCGCCCGCCAGATTGGACCACGCGCCACCCATGAGATCGTGGTGACAGCACACGCGGTACGTTTCTCCGGATGTCGCTGTCCATCGTATGGTGAAATCTCCTGAGCCAAACGCAGGCGACTCAATGTCCGCTGTGAAGAGCTGCGCGAGGCTACCCACTTCGACCCTGAATTCCCCGAGGTCGGCAAGCGCGGGAGAACCGCTGTCTGTCACACGAATCGTGATCGTATTCGTCGTCGAAGCCTGGGCATCCGCCGGTTCCCAGCGGAACACGCCATCCGAACCCACCGACGCACCGGCCGGCGCACCCGGCTCCAAGCTGAAATCAAAATCATTCGCAGGAATGTCAGGGTCCGTGGCAGAGAAGGACAGGCTCAACAGGCTGCCCGGCCCGACAAAGATGTCGGCCACCGGGTTGATCGTCGGTGCGCGATTGACCTCGGACACCACGAGGGAGATCGTCTCCTCGTCGTACCGATTTGTCCAACCGTTATCGGTCACGCGGATGGTCACGCTGTTCGTACCCGGTCCATCTTCTTCGCCGGGCGTCCATGTGAACAAGCCGTTGGCAGGATCAATTGTTGCCCCAGCAGGCGCACCAGCGCCGAGACTGAACAGCAGGCGCTGCGGCGGCATGTCCGTATCCGTTGCGCTCACGACAAACGCAAAGAGCGCCATCTCGTTGGACATCCTGTTTCCGATCGATGCCAGCACCGGCGCCGTGTTCTGGACCGACACGATGTTTTGCGAGCCCGGCGTCGGAATCGCCATGGTGTAAATGCTTGGCTGGCCATCCCACCAGCGGCCCTCGCTGACATTCAGCGCCTGCGCGCCAAACGTAACCGTGTCTACCGGCACCCCCTCAGGCGTAAACAGCCCCAGGGCCTCGCCTCCCTTGGATAGCGCGAAGTTCGCATGCACACCACCCGTCAGATTCTGGGCGGGTTCGCTATCAGCCCAGACAAGGAGAAATCCCCCGGCCGGAATCGTCACACCATTCGAGACGACCCACTTCGCAGGCGTGCCAAGCGTGTCCGTCAGCGTGTAGCCCGACAGGTCCACCTCGCCCGTCGAGGCATTGTAGAGCTCGAACCAATCCTCGTAGTTTCCGTCCACCGGATCGGCGAGCACGGCGTCGTTATCAGCCATCCACTCATTGACGAAAATCAGCACGACTCCAACAGGGTTGTTGGTCGCTCCCGGGCTCACGCGACCAAACACCACGCGGTTGGACCAGACACCATCCGGGCAACTCCCATAGGAACGGTCCGACGGGATATTCGCGTAGTTCACGTAGTCGACGATGATGAACCTTCCCGCGTTGGAGTACACCAAGGCGACGGACCCCGTGGCCGTGCTCAACCGGAAACTCGCGTGATTCGTCATGTAAACCGTCTGATTCGTCTGCGCGTCCGCCCAGACCAGGAGGAAGCTATTCGTCGGCACCACGGCGTTTGTCCGGAACGCCCACTTGGCCAAATCCGTATACGAGTCGGTCAGGTAGTAGTTGGTGAGATTCAGCGTCGCGGCATCCGAGCTGTAAAGCTCGATCCAAGGATCGCGCTCGCTGAAGTTGTCGCGAAGACCCGTGACATTCGTAGCTTGTAACTCATTGAGCCAGAGTCGGGCGAACGGGGGCAGATTGGACGTCGCCGAGTTGGCCGCACCCGGAGTGTAAAGCGATCCGTTCGTGGCCGCAGCCCAATTACCGACACGATTGTTGTCCTCCATGCGGTCCACAAGCTGCAGGGAGGCGCCGTATCCGTCCGCGTTGGTCGGCCACGGCGCATCGTCGTCGTAATACACCTCGTCCACAAGCGATCCCGACGCGTCGACCAGTTTCAACCATTCCCCACCGTTATCCAGCGAGCCATCGTACTTCGCCCCGATGCGAATCGCCGTGCCGTACGCCGAAGCAAACACCGGCGTGTCCTCCACGACGACAAAATGCTCGCCCGGCTGGATCACCGCGGATTCGTCAAACACCATGTCCACTCCGTCGAGCCGGTAGTTGTAGAGATCGAATGTGTTGGATGAAAGGTTCACGATCTCGATGAACTCGGAATCCTCGATCTGCGGGTTGTACATGATCTCGTTGATGACCAGATTGCCCTGCGGCACCGCATTGGAGCCCGTGTAATTTACTTTGATCGTGTCGGAAAGACCGGACAATAGATTCCCATCGCTGTCATAGGCTTGCACAACAAGACTGTTGGTCCCGGCCGACAACACAACTCGCGCAGTCCAATTGGTCACCGTGGTCCACGTCAGCGCATAGCTGACGCCATTGATGAATATCTCCTTTGCCTGAACCGGGGCCGTGCCCGTCAGCGTCACCATGTTGCTGGAGATACTGAAGTCGCTGCCCCCATTGTTGTTGATGGCCAGCGGGGCGTTGATAACCGTGGCCATGCTCGACAAAATGAAGCTCCGGCGACCGGCCAGCCATGACTCCACACTGGACGGATCCTTCGCCCCTACACCACTCTGTTGCATCTTCTCGTGCCACTCATCGATGAACGGTTCATACTCGGAACTGCGCACCGGTCCGTTCACGGCATCATACATTGCCTGCAGGAAGTAACGCTGGAATGGCGGATGCTCCGTCATGCGGGCGATGACCGGCATGCTGCTCGAAATCACTTCGGTGATCGGGCAGTTGTTCGATGACTCCGTGCTGGCACCCAGCCCCATGTCCATATCCCACAGGAGCAGCTTCCACTTGCCCTCTTCAGGCCGATAGGCGAACATGTTCTTGCCGCGCCGGAAACCATAGGCGTCCCAGTCGACCACCACGTGCCGCAAGGCGCTCAGCGTCATCCACTCTTCGATGTCCGCTACCGAGTCCAGCGCTGAGGTGTACCATGCGTTGGACAGGTTCGCCGCGTCCACCAGTGCGAACAAATTGCCGTAATCATCATCGAAGATTCCGTTGGCCTTGCGCTCCCAACTCCAGCGGTAGCGCGCCTTCTTCTTCTCGCCACCGGTGGTTGCGTAAATCTGCAGATCCGCATCGGCCTGCGCGAAGTCTGTGTAGGCGCCGCCAAATTCAAACCAGTCATCAAGCTTGTACAACTGACCGTCGGCGTTATCCGGGAACCATGTCTTGATGTAGTCCGAGTCCACGTGATGAGTGTCCGCATACACATCACCATGCTGCACACCATTCAGGTAGACATGAACAAGGCGCTGGTAGCAGTACGACAAGCCCATCTCCGTGGCGATCCAGAACGACGTCCGCTCGCGCAGCCGCGTCTCGTCGCGCCCTTCCCATGGCTCCAGCGTATCGAGATTCAATTCATCCGAACCCAGCAACAAATCATCCTTCGGTGGACTGATGACGTAGGAGTTGATGCCTGTCCCCGGCTCCGAGTACCACGTGCGGATGAATGGACTGCCGCGATAGCGAATTCCCATGTTGTAGATCACGCGATCTTCGTCCGGATAGACCAGCGTCATGTCGAGCTCTTCATCCGCCAGTGGCGCCCGCGCGGTCCACGTGTCCATGTTCGTCTTGCTCAGCCAGAAACGATATGTGCCAAAATCGCTCCCGTACTGGACATCACCCCAGCGGATCAGACACTCGCGATTGGTCGGGTTCTCAGGAAACGTCATCGAAGCGGAGTTGGAATCCGTCGCCGAAATATAGAAAGCCACGATCTTGCCCGAGGGCTGCCCGGTAAGCGACGCACCATAGACACCGCCGCCGAGGTGGCTCATGGCCAGCGTATTGAACGTCGCCGAGGGATCCACGCGATACTTGAGTTGGACGGCGCTGACCCCGTCAGGGTCGTCCACGCGGGCTGTCACCATCACGGCCTCATTGGCGGCAGGCAGCAGGGGCGCATGGGCCACACCGGAAATCGCCGGACCAACATTCCCCGCATAGCAGCTGTTTCGCGCACCCGGCGTGCCCAGATTCGCCGGCACGGGGAGCTTGCCCACCGCTTCGAGATAGTTGCCGCGCAACCGCATCAGCAGGTACGGGCTGCCGCAAACCCAACGCGCCTGCGCGCTGATCGTACAGGTGTTGCCGGCGCTTTGGGAACTGGTGAGGCCGGTCTTGATTTTGTTGGCCCCCGTGTCGCCGCCGCCGCTCGCCCTCACGTGCAGGCTGCGGCTGCTGCTGTAACCGTTGGTCTCCAGGCTGGAGCGAATCTGGTTGCCCTCCACACTCCATCCGCCCAGGCCCGATTCGAAAGTGGAATTCGCGATGAGGTTTCCCCCACCCGCCGAATTCGACACCACCACGTTGTCAACCAGGCACTCGCCTTTCCGAAGCATGAACAGGTGAAGCTCATCGATCGAGGCGTACCAGACGTTCATCCCTTGATCGAGCACCCCGGTACACGTCACGTTCGTCCACGACCCCTTGGCCGTCTCGTCGCTGTCGCCCCAGTTCGCAGCCCACCGATTATCCGAATGCGGATCCTTCAGTTCCAGGCTGCTGCCGCCGCCGTCAGACCACGAGCCCCATCGCCCGCCATCCTCGTACGCCACCTCGTCCACCACGATCAGCAGGTTGGTGTCGTGTGGCATCGCCAGGGCAACGCGCTCCCCGCTGTTGGCCAGGGAACCGGAATAATCGCCCACGCAGTTTCCAGCGTTCAGGTTGGTGTAGATCGACAACAACCGCGCGCGGTCTTTTGCCACGACCAGATAGTTGCTCGATGGGATGACGGTCCCTGCAGGGATGGTGAAAGTGATACCATCCACAAACTGCCAGGCTCCCACATCTATGTTGCTGCTGCCACGATTGAACAGTTCAATGTATTCATCACTGTTATCCTCGGAAATCGGATGATACATGATCTCGTTGATCACCACGTCCCGGATCAGCGGGCCATGATTGGCCGTGCCCGGCGTGGCCGGTTTCGCAAGATCCCGGAACTCCACCGCGCCATCCGGGAAGCGACCCAGCGGCACCCCGTTCTCCGAACCCGCGAAACGCAGGCAATCGATCACGCGCGTGTCATTGGAATTCTTGAAGTATACCGTCTCGCCGAACGAACTGAGATTGAACCCAAGCTGGTTCGTCGTCACCAATACGAACCCGTGCGCGGCGATGTTGGTCGCAGGGAAGCGGTACTTGTTCGTCGTTGGGTCGTCCGACAGCCAACAGCCCTGCAGGCTCACTGTCTGGGTCGACGCATTGTACAACTCGATGAAGTCATAGTCCGGCGGATCTGTATGCGCCAACACCTCGTTGATCATCACCTCGTTGCGGGGCGAATACACCACCACGTCCCCATTGCCCGGCGTACCGCCCATGAAGAAACTCTGCGACCACGCCCTGGGATCATTCTCTCCGTACGACGGTGCCGAAAGCGTCAACGAATGACCCGCACCATCCGCTGCCGCCGGCCAGGGAGGCTCATCGCCGAATTCCACGACAAGGATCTCGCCGCCCAGCTTGTCCTCCATCTTCAACGTCCCGCCGCCATTCGAGAGACTGCCCGTGTAGGAACCCATCACTCCGGTGATCCCGTAGACCGACTGCATGGCCGAGGGGTCCTTGGCCACAACGACATAACTGAATCCGGAGATCGTCGTGCCGGCGGGAAACACGTAATCAATGTCGCCCTTCAACTTGAATCCGTCCAGCTTCTGCGAGACCGGCACGGTATTGAAGATCTCCACGAACTCGAGATCCTTCCCATCGGTGCGATCCGCCGGATGATACATGATCTCGGAGAACACCAACCCGGTGCGTCGTGTCGAGGGTCCGACACGGATGTTGTTGGTCGACACCTCGATCAGCGAAAGATCGTCAAACTGCAACGCGCCATTGGAGCCCACACCCTCCGCCAGGATCACGCCACGGACCCACACCGCGTTTGTGGGGGCAACGGCCTGCACATTACGACCTACCCAGTTCTGTATGATCTCGCCGATCTGATTCGTAGTCGCACTGAGCAGATTCGTCGCACCGGAATAGAACTCCAGCTTGATGACTTGGGAAGTGCTCGTCCACTTGTTGCCCCAATCATCCGCCCACAGAAGCGCGGTAAACCTGTACGTCTTGCCCGGCGTCGCCGGCACCTGCTGCCAAACACCACCGGAGGACCCCGCGCCGGCCCAAGTTCCTCGGATCGTCCCCTCCCACGATCCACTAAGCTGGCGCCAGCTCTCGCGCGATGCCGAACCGAACATCGCGCCGTTCTGGTCAGGGTTGTTCCACTCCCAATGGTAAGCTTGCGCTGAACTGCTGCCCTGCGTTTCAAAGCCGGCATTCTGAAGCAGATTGCTCGCGGCAAAAACTGCGGGACCGGTTGCAAGGAGCAGGGCGACGAGAGGCAGGACTTTCTTCATAATCACTCGTATTTCCCGGGCAACTCCTCGGCGCCCGTTTTGGGGACTTCAAAACACCACGGCACCGGCCCACAGGAACAAAGGCAGGCACTGACAGGAACATACCCGGCGGAGGAGAAAACTGTATAGCGGGGAAGGCGTCAAAAACGCCCTGCAATCATTGGGCTGGCAGCGCTTCCACAACACCCTGCGTTTCGGCGAGTTCCGGAAGCTCGGCCCCCAGCGCCGCCTCAAGCTCAATCAAAGCCTGTTCACGCCGATTTTCGGCCTGAAGCCGCGCGCGCTCCGCTTGGGCCAGACGAACTTCAATCTGCGCGCTGGCGACCACACCGAGCGTCTGCGCCTCGCTCGCCGTCTTCAGCGCCAACCCCAATTCCTCTATCAAGGGCGCCATATCCTGCTCAAACCTACGAAGATCTTCATCCACTTCTTTGAGCAACTCCAGCGCGTCCAGCACATCGTCGGTCACGCCCGCGCGCACCTCGGCCTCAAAGGCACGAACCCGCGCCAGTTCCGCAGCCATCACCTGGAATCCGCGATCAGGATCTGCGAAGATTGGCAATTCAACGCCGAACGAAGCCGACCACGAGGCACTGTCACCCGCGACTTCCTCGCCGTAGCCTGCCTGGACATAAGAGAACCACGGGAACCGCGCAGCCGACGCCTGCTTCCACGCCGCCCACGCCTCCCGCACTCGCCATTCGGCGGCCCGCACGTCCATCCGGTGTTCCAGCGCGAATTTCTCCAGGTAAGCAGGGTCGAAATCGGAAACTTGCTCCGCTCGCTTTCTCTCGGCCGGTTCAATCCTCAGATCCGTTGTGCGCCCCGCCCCGATCATCGCCGCCAATGCACGGCTTGCGCGACGACGTGAACTTTCCGCCTCACCTTGCCGGGCCAAAGCGTCGGAGTAATCCAGCCCGGCCCCCAGCACATCCACGGCTGTTTGTTCGCCCTGCTCAGACCCTGCCTTCAACGCCTCATAGCGCGCCTTCCGAGCGGCCACCACGCGACGCAGCATTTCGATATCCTTGTCGATACCGGCAAGTTCAACAAAGCGCCGCCGGACATCGAATCTTACGGCACACTCTGCGCCTCGTAGTTCCGCTTGGGCCACCTGCACCGCCGCATCTGCGGCAAGCCTCTTGGCCCGCGTCTCCCACGGCCGCTGCGGGAAAAACCGGATCGCGCCCCCCACATCCTCCGTGTCTTCCGAGGCACCGGTCAGGTCATCGTCTCCGTTGTTCTCCTGGTAACTGCCCCGGAATTCCGGATTCGCCGGCGTGGTGGCTGCGCGCGAAGCGATGCGCGCCACCTCCACAGCCGCGCGCATCGTCTTAAGACGGGGATCGTTCTGAAGGGCAAGCTCGATCGCCTGATCGAGCTGCAAGGGCTGGTCAGGATTCCATGCGGGGGCCTCTGAAACCAACGAAACGGATTCCACAGACTTCGGGCCGGACGGCGGCGTGGCGCAACCTGCAGCGAGGCAAAGCAGTATCGTGATGGCGAACCGTCTCATCACGGCTCCTTCACGCGAACCGGTTTCTTCCCCCATCCCAACAGATCGGCCAGCGCGGTCAGCAAGGGCCGCTCAAAGTAGATCGAAACTCCTTCGCCCGGCAGCAGGTCGCCCGGCTCCTCGGGAATGATAATCACGCGCCGCCCTCGCAACGTCTGGGACGGAAACGGATTAACGCGGGTGGGCAATGCGACAATTTCGGGAACCAACGCCACAACACGAGCCTCGACCACCTGCCCACCACCCGTCGAACGCGTCACGTAGGCCGTCATGCCTTCCTTCACCGCGCGCGCATTGTATTCGGGAAGAAATCCGATGATTCGTTGCACGCCGTCGGCTACCACGCTCACCACTGGTGAGCCGGCCTGCACCACATCACCCACCTCTTTGTCCACGCGCGACACGATGCCATCCGTGGTCGACCGCAGCGTGTAGGATCCACGCCGCAGTTCAAGCAACCCCAGTCGTTCCCCGCTCTCCTGCGACTCACCATCCATCCGCCGGTTCAGGTCCTTCATTCGCTGCCGGGTTTGCTCGAGATCCGCTTCCAAATCCTTGATCATCGCCGGGTAGAATCCCGCCGCCTCGGTAAGGGCCTTCTGCCGCGCACGCGTCTTCGCCACCGTCTGGGCATCAATGAGTTGCTTGGCGAGCAACCCCTTCATGCGCTCGACTTCGACATCCAGCACTTCCAGTTCACCCGCGGTTTCCGCCTGCTGGATCCGCGCATCGCGCAACGCAGTTTCCGCGCGCGACACGGCCTGCGCAAATTGGCGATCCATCTGCAGCCGCTCCACGGCCATCTCCGCATCGAGTACGGAGGCGTCCATCTCCGCCACGACATCGCCCGCCTTGATATGACGGCCCGGTTCCACCTTCAAGGCCTGGAGCCTCGCCGTTTCCAGTGGCGCGATATCCTCACGAATCACCTCGACCGTGCCGCTCATCCCACCGAACTGGCCGCCGTGGAAATAGAGGAACGTACCGATGATGATCGCCGCCAGCCACACGCACACCGGCCAGCAATGCTTCACCCTGCTTCTCCATACAGCCGGGTGACGCCTGATCTCTTCCGGAATATGAACTTTGTCGATCATCAGATTTCCACCGTGGCACGATGCATCAGCAGATTCACGTCCTTGAGATCCTCAACAGCACGCAGCGCATCCAGCAAATCCGCGTGGAACGAAGGATCCAGCAACTTGACCTGGTAGGAATATTCGATCGCCTCGCCCTGCACCGCCTCGCGCATCGCCACCAGGATCGCAGAGGCACAGTAGCGGCCGAGAATCTCGCGAATCTTCTCGCGCGACCAGGAACCCGCGGGCAACGAGAACCGCAGCAGGCCTTCGTAGAGACGCATGGACGCAAAAGGCGACCAGTGGAGATACATCGCCACCGCGCAGAAGAACGCCGTGCCGATGATCGCCACGGTGAACACGCTTGCGCCGCACGCAATGCCGATGGCCAGACAGGCAAAGAGGAAGATGATGTCGCGCGGTTCGCGGATCGGCGTGCGGAAACGGACGATCGCCAGCGTGCCCAGGATGCCGAGGCCGCGCGCGAGGTTGTTCCCGATCGCCATGATCAGGATCGCCGTGATGAGCGAGGCAAGCACCTGCGTGTGGACGAAGGAGCGCGAGTACGACAAGCCCTGGTAAGTCCACCGGTACACGGCGGTAATCGCCATCGAGAGCACGAAACTCGCCAGCAGGGCCACCAGGATCTGCTCGAGGCCAAGCACCCGGGCCGGTCCAAATACCTCCATGAACTCGTTCATCGTCAGCCCCCCACCGCGCTGTACATAAAGCTGTCGAGACTCGGCGACGGAAGACCCGTAAACTCCGATTCCAGCCGCATGGCCAGAGCATACTTGCAGAATCCCGTGCGAACCAGACTAAATCGCTGCGTCAATTCAACCATCCACTGCGGCGTGTCCCGATAGGTCTTCATCTCAAGCACCAATCCCGAGAACGGCCGATCCATCGCCTCGGATGAATCCATGGCCCACCACTTCACATTCCGCGGCTGCACGTCCCAGTTGCGCGTCGGCGAGTAACACAACTTCCGGTCAAATGTCAGCCGCGCGTAGGAATCCTGTGAACCGAAATACGACTCGCGCGTGTAGCGAATCAACATCACCGGCCGCGCGCCCAGCATGTCCATCAACCGCGTGAACTCGATGAAATGCGACCGCTCCCGACGCGTGCGAAACGGGGGCACCTGCGTCCTGCGCGGCGATGCAAGTTGCGGCCCGAAAAACTCGCGGGGAATCATGCACCGGCTCTTCACCACCACGCCTTTGATCCGCCGCTTCACTTCCATGAAAATCGGCCCCTTGGGTTCAGTGCCATACGCACGCACGCGGAGCTTGAAACGATTGATCGCCTCCTCGCGGCTCGCCCGATACAAAGCCAGATCCGGCGAGTCGAGTTGCAAGGTCGTCAACGTGTACTCGGGAATGTCGCCCGATGTGTTCGGATCGGGAATGCAGAAGGGCTGGATGAACTCACGAATCTGCGGCACGAGCGACGGATGGATAATGTACTTCGCCTCGTACCGTTCGAAGTCCACCTGCTCGGTGGGCGATGTGGCCTTGGTCATGATACCGCTCCCATCCGAACGGGCAACATACCAGCGGAATGGGTTCTTGTTAAAGACATTACGCGGAGCGTGGGACCGATTTCGCGGCAGCGGTCGGCACCGCCAACGTCCCGTCGAAGAACTCGATGACGTGCCCCTTCTCGATCAGCCAGCGTAGCGGACTGATCACCTCGGCCACCTTCGCAGAGTCATCCCCGGCATCGGGTCGAAGCTGATCGACCATTTGCTTCCGCGTGCAGCCGGGATGCTCGCGCAGGAACTGAAGCACCTCGGCAATCGGCTGGACCGCCTGCCCCGGCTCGATCGGATACGGACGCACAGCCGTGACAAACGTCACGCGCCCCGCCGCCTTGAAAAGATGCAGCCGCATATGGTTAAACGCCGGCCTCAACGCCAGCATCAGGGAGAACGGCTTCCGGCTCTCGCGATTCCACGCTTCGCTCACCGCGGCCTTCAGCCCGGCATCCTCGAAACGATGGACCACCTCGGGCGGGACGATGAACCGTTGCGTTTCCACCACGAGCCCTTCGGTGAAATGCTCGGCGAAGTACTTCTCGGCTTCCGCCAGCTTCATCTCCGCCGGATTCTCCTGGTCCTTCAACTTGTAGACCGTCCGCGTCGTCTGCTCCTGCTTCCACTTCTCGATCAGCTCGGGATCACGTACCGTCTCGATGTTGGAACGATATTGGTCAATCGACATCTGTGAAAACCGCGCACGCCACAATTCCTGCACGCGTTCGCTGTAGCCGTGATGATTCGGCGGCCCGAGCAACTGTCCGCTCAGCCGGCATCGCGCCACGCAGACGAAATTTCCCGACGGCGGCTCCGTCGACACCGTCTCCTTGTTGAACCGCAGTTCCAGGTGCGCCCCGCGCGCGTGCGCCATGGCCGCCTCGCGCTTCAGAAACACCACCTTGCACTCCTTGCATTGGAAAAGCGGCTGCGGCTTCTTGCCGTCGCCCGCCGGCCGCATCTCGGCCTTGACGAGATAGAACGCCGGGTTGCCGAGAAACCCGCCCGCCACTTCCATCAGCGGATACGCACGCATCGATGTATGAAGATCGTGAACCACCGCGCCGAGCCGGTTGCGCTCGGGGATGAAACTGACGTTGATCGGCGGCAATACCGGCCGGTCGAAAAATTCCCCGCGGCGGTCGCGCTCAAAACGACGCCCGCCCTGCGACGGCGTACCACGCCGGTCCCCGCCCGGCGGCGGCCCACGACGCTCCCCTCCCTGCGCGGGCGGCCCGCGACGTTCGCCACGCTGACCATCGCGACGCGGCGGCCTCGGCCCGCGTTGATCGCCCCACGGCCGCGAACCGCGCTCTTCGCGACGGCCACCACGTCCTCCACCCTCGAATTGCGCGTAGGGGTTCTTCCCCGCGGGCTGACGTGCCCACGTGGGAACAAAGTTGAGGTCGAGGTCTAGTTCGGACTTCGGCTGCGGCTGTGACGTCTCGTTATCCACGGTATTTTTCCAAAGGTTGGAAACTCCATACCAGTTTTTTCCAAACATTGGAAGAAATACAGCGAAATGCCCGCCGGGACCGAAAAGGCCACCCCCCCCTGCAACGCGCGGTTGCGGTCGCCCTATCGATAGAGTACACGTTAGGCACCATGAACGCGCAACCCGGTTTCAATGCTGCGGATATGGAGAAATACTCCTCCGCGATGACGCTGTCCGACATGGAGATTTTCATCTTCCCCGAGTTGCTCTACAGCCTCCTCCTCGCCAACCTCATGTCGCCCCGCATCTGGGCCTGGCGCGACGACCCGTGGTTCGCGAAGATCGGGAAGATGACCCCGTACCGCCGCGTGCTGCGCCTCAAGCAGTTCATCATCGACCACTACGAGTTCAACCTCGACCTCGACACGTGGGGCCTCACCACCAAGGAGCGCGAGATCGAACGCTTCCGCCCGTTCATCGATGCGGCCACACTCGAGCGCAGCAACGCCCTCTTCGGCTACGAGGGAGACAAGTACTACTTCGACCTCGATATCCGCCGGCACTTCGGCCTCGATAAGTACAACACCAACGTCATCCCCTACTGGAAAACGGAAACCGTCGAGGCCATGGACGCGTTCCGGTTCAAGGACGGCTACGCCACCGGCGCCGGTGAGTGCGTCTCGCTCGCCACGCTCTACGCCGCCGCCCTGTTCATCGTCTGCGGCATCCCGCTGGACGACATTTTCCTGATGGGCACCCCGCTCCACTCGCAGAACTTCATCGACGCCGCCGATGGCGTACTCACCAACAACCGCCGCGTTGTAACCAAGAACATGTGGTTCAACGGCACCGAGTTGACCGCCAAGGCCCAGCGCGCGCTGCGGCACGAGCAGGTCACCATCGTCGCCCACCGCACCGGACTCATCCACGTCGTCTATCCCGAAGCCACGATACGGCGGGCCGAGTATGATCGCTTCAAGAAGAAGCTCCGCGCGTTTCTCACGTCGAACATCGATCTCGAAATCCTCGCGAATTATCTCCGGCAAAATTCACAGGCGCAGAAGTGCTTCCAGCTCGTGCATACGCTCGGCGGCAAGCAGCGCTACATCCCCGCCGAGCGCGTCTACCACTACGAGCACACCAGTTCGTTCAAGGTCGGCGATGCCACCCGCGACAAGCTGCTGGAGGAAATCGACGAGGACGAATACTTCGCCCAGCCCATCGAGGGCCGCATCCCTTTCAACAAGTTCGAGGATTTCTTCAAGACGCATAAGATCGACATGGCCAAGGAGGACGACCTCAAACTGCTGGCCAAGGAATTCAACTGCTACAACATCCACGCGTGCGAGATCATCCGCGACATCCTGAAATTCACCCGGCTCGATCCCCGGCTCCCCGATACCGATGCTGTGAAAACATTCACAGAGGGGCCCGTCATCGATCTCGAGCCCGGCATCACCCGCGAGGACCTGATCGCCCGACTGGAATCGCAGCGTGCGACGAATCGGATCGCCGATCTCGCGTTCTACACCTACCGCGATCTGTCGCGCATCGACTGGGCCCCTTTCACCAAGGCCGCGATACATCGCAGCCCGGTCGCGCAAAGCGGCGCCGAGGGCAAGACCGACGACGAAGTGGCGGCCTTTCTCGCCGCGCTTCCCAATGAATCCATCTACGACTCCACCCGCGCGGCACAGCCCGACGAGGTGTGGAACTATCGGCGCGGCGACGGATTCGAGCGCGCGCTTTGCCTTGCATCCATCCTCAAGGCCCGGCACCCCGACGTCCCCATCCGCCTCAGCGCACGCCCGACAGAAGTCGAGTTGGCAACGGAGGGATTGCGCGTCACATGGCCTTCATCCAAGGGCTACGAGAAGGAACTCACGCTGTAAGGGACCCCGGGAGAAACACGATGCTGAAGACAGGACTCCGTGTTGTGTCGTTGCTGCTGCTGGGCACGATCCTTTCCCAGCTCGTGCCCTTGCGCGCGCGCGCCGAGGAGGCCCTCTCCACAACGAATCGCGTGATGTGGGTCGTCGCCCCGCTCGCCGGCTGGGATGAGAACAAGCTCTTCGCCCGCGGCCCGGGTGGCGCCCGTATGACGCTGACCGACACGGGTCCCGAATACGGCATGTTCCTGATGATGGTCCACCCCAACCTCGTCGTGAACAATTTTATCTTCTGGGCCGATGTAAATGATGCCGATGTTTTCGGCGACCTGCTGTTTGCCAACTACTTCGTCAACTCGGAGAAGGTCTTCACCTGGAACTTCGGGGCCGGCTACCTCTATCACAAGATCAAGCCGGAGAATGAAGACATCCGCGTCAACACGCCCATGATCAAGACCGGCCCGCGCTTCAAAATCCCCGCGCTGCACATGTCGCTGAATCCCTACCTCGGTTACGCATGGGAGCGCATCGACACGGAACACGGCGATCTCAACAACAATTCGATCCTCTACGGTCTCACTGCCAACCTGCATTGGCGGATGATCGAAGGCGCGGTGAATTACTATTACCAGGACAGCCAGGACATCGAGGAAGACTTCCAGGTTCTGCGCGGCCGGCTGAGCGTCTTCGTCAACCGGACGTGGGGCATCTCCACTCGCGTGGACTACATGCAACACCAGACGACCGATGACCTCTCATTCCTCATCGGTCCGGTTTTCGTATTCTAGATGGTAGGGACGGTTCTCCGAACCGTCCGCTCTTCAGGTAGGGCGGTTTCGCCGAAACCGCCACAAAGGAGAATCGACCATGCGCGGCGCCAATAACAGGCAGACAACGATTCAGCGAATACGGGCAATCAAGCGGGCCAGCAAATCGATTCAGTACCGCAAAGAGAAGACCGTTTCCTGTCGACTGCCAAAGGATGCCGGTAGGGCGAAGCCTCCGCGCTGAGCCGTCTTCCCCGACACTTCCTCAATACAAATCAAACTCGACCAGCGTACACTCGATGTTGCTGTTGAAAAAGCGCCGCGTGCGGTTCGGCTTGAGCGCGATCTTCTTCAGCAGCCGCTCGTTGCCGGTGAACACGTAGCCCTTGTAGCCCTTGCACTTCCGCTTGAGAAACTCGCCCACGCCCCAGTAGACCGGCCCGAGCCACCGCTCAAAACCCATCCGCTCGCCGTATTCCGGATTGAAAACGACCACGCCGCCACCTTCCGCGACCGGCGTGTCGACAAAGTCGCACACGCCGAATTCGATCAGGTGGTCCACGCGAGCGAGCGCTGCGTTCTGCCGCGCGGCGTCCACTGCCTCCGGCTCAATATCCGTCGCGATGATCTTGTGCTCCAGCGGCCGGTCGGGTGTTGCCTCCGCCTCGCTGCGCAGCGCCTCCCACTGCGCGACATCGAAATCCTTGGTGTGCATGAATCCAAAATTCTTGCGCAGCAAGCCCGGCGCCCGCCCCGTCGCAATCAGCGCTGCCTCGATAGCCAGGGTTCCGCTGCCGCACATGGGATTGATGAAAGACCCCTGCCCGCTCCAGCCTGTCGTCAGCACCACCGCCGCGGCCAGCGTCTCCTGCATCGGCGCACGCAGCGGAATCAGCCGGTAACCGCGGCGCGACAGCGGCTCGCCGGAGGTGTCAAAGTAGACCGAGGCCTTGTCGCCCTTCCAGTGGAGAAACACGACCGCGCGGTCCTGGTCGGGACCCGAGTCCGGCCGGCGGCCGTGGATACTCTTGATGCGATCGGCAATCGCGTCCTTGCATTTCAACGCAGCATAACGGGCGTCCTTGATGCTGGGCGTTTCCGCCGAAGCGCTCACGCTGAAGTAACCATCCTCGCGCAGGTATTCCTCCCACGGAATGTGAACCAGCATCGCGTGCAGTTCGTCCGGCGTGTTGGCAGTCACTTCCGAAATCAGCCGCAGCACGCGGTGCCCCGTCCGCAAACGCAGGTTCAACTTCATGCAATCGGCCAGCGTTCCTTCGGTCTCCACGCCGGCAGGAACCATCGACAACACCGGGAACCCAAGCGCACGTAACTCGTCGGCGAGAATCGGCGGGATGGCCTTGGGACACGTGACGAGAATCTTGCCTTGGTTCATGTGACTCCATTCGTTACCCAGAGACGCAACACGCCGTGCTCCACCGCGCCGGGTTCAAGCCACCGGCAGCCTTTCGCCGTGTTGAGCGAGTTGGGGGCGGCCATCCACGGCTCCACACAGAAGAACGGCTTCTCCGTCATCGTGTAGAGTTGCACATAAGGAAAGAGGTTCGGATCCTCCACGCCCTCCGCGGCCATATGGATCACCAGCCCATCCGGCATGACCACCCGCGTCGTGCGATCGACTCCCACCGTCGTCAGCCACTGTTCCAGTACCGGCGCCGCGTGCACCGACAGGGGGATCGGCGGCGGCCCGACCGGCCCCGCGAGATCGGTGAATCGCTCGTTGTAGCGGAACGCGCCTGTGGGGCTGAAATCCAACACAACCGATTCTTTGCCTGCCCCGGGCGCCGGCGTAAGAAAATACGGATGGAACCCTGCGTAGTACGGCATCGGCACACCGCCGCGGTTGCGATAGGTCTGCTCGCAGACCAGCACGCCGTCCTCGACGCGATAGGCCAGCGTGACCTCGAAGCGGAACGGATAGACAACCAGCGTTTCCTCACCGTACGCGAGTTTCATCACCAACGTGTCGGCACGCTCGCTCTCGATCACCTGCCACGGCATGCGCGGACCGAACCCGTGGCTCGGCAGCCGGTACGTGCGGCCGTCGAGCAGGTAACGCCCGGCCTCTCCGCCGCGCTCGAGACGGCCGCAGATCGGGAAGAGGAACGGCCAGCCGCCGGGGATGCGTTCCTTCTGCCTGTCCTGAAAATAGTCGTGGAGAAAAAGAAGTTCGCGCCCGCGCACGATCAGCGACGAACCCGTTCCGCCTTTTTCGGGGACAAACGAAGCGCGCGTGCCGCCGTCGGGCGAGACGATGGTCCACACTTCATAGCCGTGCTGCATTTCCTTGGAGGCCACGTGTTACTTCCTCTTGAACCGCCTGCACTTCAGACCGGCTTCGCGAAGCAGGGCGCGCGCCTGTTTGGAGAAGTGATACTCGTTCTCGTACACGACTTCTGCGAGCCCGGCATTGATGATCATCTTCGTGCACATCAGGCAGGGACTAATCGTGCAGTAAAGCGTGCCGCCACGGACGGAGATGCCGTGGAACGCCGCCTGCACGATGGAGTTCTCCTCCGCGTGCGCGCAAATGCAGTCACCCAGGTGGTCACCCGACTTCGCGTCGCTCGCGCAACGCGGGCAGCCGCCGTCGAAGCAATTCTTGATCCCGCGCGGCGTACCGTTGTAGCCGGTTGAGATGATCCGCTTGTCCAACACGATGATCGCCGCGACCTGCCGCCGGCGGCAGTTGCTCCGTCGCGCGACCACGTGCGCGATGTCTATGAAATACGTGTCCCAGTCGGGACGAATCACTTTCCTGGATGACATGCCCGTCAGCATGACGGACCACCCCCGACGATTCAAGCCCGCTTCGACCGGACAAACGGGGGACGAAAAACTTTGATCTCCCGCCCAAAATCCATAGACTTGCGCACGTTTTCCCGGCCAGTATGGCCCATTCACGACGCCGTAGTAGATTCTGTCCTTATGAGTGCTTTCACGGAGGCGGCTAATCCGTCCAAAGCCACAGTGCCGCATCCCTTGGAGATGCCGCTGCGGCTAACCGTACTATTTCTGCTGCTGGCAGGTGCTGCGTTGGCCGTCATGGCCGCGTTCGCGCCGGTCGACCTGTTGCTGAACAACGAGCACAGGATGGCCACGTACGTAGTCGACATCCTGGAGAACGGCGGCTGGATCTGCCCGCGCGATGCCGGAGGCTACATTGTCAACAAGCCGCCCGCCTACGCATGGCTCGCTGCCCTTGCCACCCTGATCGGTGGAGGTGAAGTAACTCGTTTTGCGCTCTACTTTCCGTCCATCGCATCGGTCTACGCGATCGCCGCACTGATCTGGATCGCCGGACGCCGGCGCTTGGGCTCCCCTGCGGCCTTCCTCGCCACCCTCGCGTGGCTGCTCTCCCCCGCCGCGATGGGGATGATGGTCTCCGCCCGGTATGATGGTTTGTTTGCATTGACGGTTCTCGGCGGCGCGCTTCTCGCATTCAGCGCATGGGAAAAGGAACGCGGGTGGACATGGTTCTGGGTGGTGGCCGCGGCAGGCACGCTCGTGAAGGGACCCCTCTGCATCGTATTGGCGGGCAGCGGCCTGCTCGCCGCCGCGTGGGAACGCGCCTCCGGCATGGAGCCACGCCCCATTCGCGGTTCGCATCTTCGCGGCCTCGCGCTCTTCCTCCTCATCGTGGGCACATGGCTCACGATGGCCCTCTGGAAAGTCGGCTACGAACTCGTCGATACCATGCTGAAGGGCGAGTTGATGGGCCACGCGATGGGCCTCAAGGAAACGGGCGAAAGCTCGGCCTGGCATCGCCCCCTGGGATCATGGTTCGGGCACCTGGCCCTCTGGAGCTTGCCCGCGACCGTTGCGATGCTCCGCTCTTTTTTCCGCCCGGCGCCAAATGCCGTGGAAAGACGTTTCGAGCGCTTTCTCACATGCGTCATCTTCGCCGGGCTTATCATCTTCATGCTCACCCCTCACAAGCCGTCACGACTCGTGATTCCCCTCGTTCCGTTCGGCGCCCTGCTGGCCGGCGCGGAAATGGCCCGATGGACCGCCCGCTGGAAACCCCGCGTCGCGCACCTTGCAACCGGCGCGGCCGCGGTTCTGGTCATCGCTGGAATGACATTGAACATGCTGATCGAGGAGCCACGCCGCAAGCAGGTCCGCGCCACCGAGGGCATGGCAGAACTTGCCCTCTGGTGGCAATCTATTGCCGGCGATTTCTTTCCGCTGACCCACGTCGATACCCCCATCCCCTTTCAAATGGCCATGGATGAAATTCGCCCCCTGACGACTCCCACACGAGCCGTCGAATTGCTTCAAGGCTCCACGGCCGCTTTTGTCGCCGTCCATGATCTGGCTGCGATGGAGGCAGCGGGACTCGACACCAATGCCGTCTTCCGCCTCGCTGCATGGCCGGAAACAGGCGATCCTCAAGTCATCATCCTTGGCAACCGCAAGCGGCCCGTTTGGGACGAACCGATTGCGTGCTACGTGGACGAACTGGAACTGAAGCTGGTGGGGCTCCGCTTGATTGAGGGTTCATCCACCGAAATAAGTGTCGCTCCCGTGGCCAGACAGTGCGCCATCGACATCATCAACCGAAGCGGTAAAGTCCAAGAGGTGGAATTGGAGACCGTCACCGACCGGCGGCGCTCATCCTTCCGCACCCTTCAGCCGGGGAAAGCCTGGCATGCCGATGTCAGTGCGCGACCTAGACGCTGACCTGGCGCGGCGGATACAGCGCCATCAAAGCCGGCACCACATCGGTCAGCGACTGGGCAGCTCCGCGCAGTTGCTCCGCACCTTCACCAAGCGCAACCAGCGGCACCGGATTCTTTGTGTGCAACCGCGTGGTCTGGTCTTCAATGTTGCCGTGGTCGCTCGTCAGAATCAGCAACCGTCCGGGCTCATCCGGGAACCGGACCACAACGTCGAGAAACTCGTCGAGTTGAAGCAGCACGCGCTCAACATCCGCCCGCTCCCCTTTGTGCGCAATGAGATCGGTCTGGAAATACTCGAACAGCGTGAAGTCGTATTCCGCCGCAAGCGCCAGCAGGTGTTCCCCCGAATCGTGCGGCGAAACCATCGGCCCGGTAAAGCCGCGCGGTACGATGAACTCGCGCGTGAGATCCTGGTAGACGGCCTTGTTCTCCAACAGCATCGCGGTATCGCGCACGGCACCGAACGCGGCAAGTGTGGCAACCGTCGTCACCGACTGGTGCCGGCGCTGCCTGACCTCTTCCACATCGGTCGTGAAATAGGCGTTGGCAAACGTCGTCTTGTAGCCCCGCTCCATGAAGCGGGTGAACAGATTCTTCTTTTGAATGAGCGACTTCAACTGCGGCCCGGGCAACCCTTCCATATGACGGCCCATGACCGCCGCAGCGTTGCAGCCGGTCAACAGGCTCGCCTGCCCGGTGGCGCTCTGGGGCAAGCCGGCAATGCCCATGCAGGCGTCCAGCGGCGTCGCGTGCTCACCCAGCAGTCGCTGAAGGGTGGGACACGCCCCGCTGCAGATCGGGTTGGTGGCCGGGTCCTGCTCTCCCAAGCCAAGCCCATCCACAAAAATCATCAGTGTTTTGGGCGCGTTGCTCATCAAGGTCAAGGTAGCCGAATGCGTTCAAGAAGCAAGGGCGGAAGGAGGTGGGCTGAGTTGACTTTTGCCAGAAATGGCGCATATCTATCGTAGATAGGATTTGCCTCCCCATGCTCTCAAATCGCTGCATATATGCTTTGAAGGCTGTGCTGGAACTGGCCAAGCACGAAGGCTTTGGACTTGTCACGATCACGGACATTGCCAAGGCTCAAGGCATCCCTGCGCGATTTCTTGAAACCATACTCATCCAGCTCAAGCAGCAAGGCTACTGCAGTTCTGTCCGCGGCAAGGAAGGCGGCTACCGGCTCGCCAAACCTGCGAAAGCCATCACCGTCGGCCAGATTGTCCGCATCTTTCAGCGGCCCTTGGCCTCCGGGGAACACCGCGGCAAGAAGAACCACGGAGATGTATTCGAGGAAATATGGGCCAAGGCCGAGACGGCGCTCTCCTCCGTGCTCGACAGTGTAAAGTTCGACCGGCTCGCCGAACGCGATCGCTCACGCGCCCTTCAGTCCGGCGATTTCGTCATCTGATCCCGGCTGTAATGCCACGCCATTTCATGTATACTTCCCCGCTTCCATGACCGCGCACCGACGCACATATCATATCTGGACCATCGGCTGTCAGATGAATCAGGCCGATTCGCGCTACCTCTCTTCCCAACTCGAGACGCTCGGCTATACGCCCACCGACAACGCCTCGCGCGCGGATCTCATCATCCTTAATACCTGTGTCGTCCGCCAACAGGCCGAGGACAAAGCCTACGACCGCCTCCGCATCCTGAAAGGCCTCAAGACACGTCAACCCGGCAAGACGATCGCCGTCATGGGCTGCCTCGTCGGCAGGAAGTCGGATGCCTCACTCCTCGAGCGATTCCCCTTCGTCGATGTCTTCATGCCGCCATCCGATACGGGCCCCCTGCTCGAACACCTCGAACAGAACGGCTCGGCCTCAACCGGCCGCGTGCACGACGTCCGCACCCGCACCACGCGGGAGATGCTTCAGAACGGCGATGGCGTAATGCCGGAATCGGAGCGCGGTCGCGCCGTCACTGCGTTCGTGCCCGTCGTGCTCGGCTGCTCCTACGCCTGCTCGTATTGCGTCATCCCTTCGCGGCGCGGCGCTGAACGCAGCCGCCCCCGCGAGGAAATCCTCGAAGAGGTCCGCAAGCTCGCAGACCACGGTGTGCGCGAGGTCACCGTCCTCGGTCAAATCGTCGACCGCTATGGCATGGATCTTAACGGCTCCTCCGACCTCGCCGACCTCCTGACGCGCGTCGCGGGGATCGACGGCATCCGCCGTGTCCGCTTCCTGACCAGCCATCCGAACTGGCTGTCCGACCGGCTGCTCGACACCATCGCTTCCACACCCGGCGTCTGTCCGTTGATCGAGGTCCCCTTCCAGTCGGGCAATGACGAAATTCTCGAACGGATGAAACGAGGTTACACGGCCGACGATTACCGCCGGCTCGTGGACCGCATCCGCGCCCGCACACCCGATGCCGCGATCCACACGGACATCATCGTCGGCTTCCCCGGCGAGACCGAGGAGCAGTTCATGGACAGTTTCCACCTCCTGTCGGAGCTGGAACTCGACATGGCTCACATTGCGAAGTATTCGGAACGTCCGTTGACCCTCGCGGCGGAGAAATACACCGACGATGTCCCCGCCGATGTGAAGGAACAGCGCCGCACCCTGCTGGAAGAGGTCCTCGCGGATATCCTCGAGAAGAAGAATCGGCGCCTGCTCGGCAAGGAAGTTGAAGTTCTTGCCGAGGATCAAGGTCGTAACAAACGCTGGCGCGGACGCACGGTGCATGGGAAGCTGGTGTTCTTCGAAGACGACCGCGACCGGCTGGGACAGTTGGTAAACGTTCGCGTTGAATGGACGGCCCCATTCACGCTGCGGGGAAAGGCTGTCGACAACGAGCCGTCGCTCACCAGCGAACGGCAGGAGGCGGAAACACATGGCCACGACTGAATCGAAACGGGCTGCCTTGCTTCTGTCTGCTTTCGTCTACCCCGGGGCGGGCCAGTTCGTGCAGAAGCGCTGGATCGTTGGCTTTCTCTTCGCGACCCTGTTCACCGTCTTTCTCGGCGCCCTGGTGGTCAATGCCATCACGCCCATGGTCCACAACATAACGGCCGCGCTGGATTGGGCACAGCTGAAAGCAAACCGGCCTTTCGAACTGATCTCGCTGCCCGGCATCATCATCCCTTTTCTGTTGGCCCTCATCGTCTACATCGCCAACATCGTGGATGTGATGAACGCAAGCCGGCCGAAGCCACCGCCCCTGCCGTAGTTCTGTAGGAGAGGCTTTACGCCTCGATGTCGCCCACTCGCCCGTCGAGGGATAAACCCTCTCCTACACTCAGAACTTGAACTTCAGCGAGATGCTGGGCAGCACCTCGTAATCCGGCTCGAAGGACGCATCGCCGCGCACGTGGTCAATGCAGGATTCCAGCCGGTCGCGATTGTAGCGATGACTCGCATCCACGCCGCCGTAGATGCTGCCGGAGTACCAGGTGAATTCGAAGAACGTGATGACCGCGAAAGCACCCCATTGGTCATCCTGCGCCGTACTCACCATGCCGAAGATGAAGAGGCTGTTCAGGATGATCGACCGGAACCCGTTGCCATATTCGCCCGCGTACATGTAGCCCATGCCCGGAATCATGCCCAACAAACCACCCGTCTTTGGGCTCTTGTCGTGGCCGGCCACGTACTCATCAATGGCCTCCATCGATACGCTGTTCCAACCGGGCGCCGCTTGAAGCGCTTCGCGCGCCTCATCGATCTCACCCAAGCGCAGGCGCGCCTCAGCCAACCGGAGCGCCGTATATCGCTTCATGTCCTCGGGCGCTTGACCGTCCAGAATGCTCTGGCGGTAGTAGGCCTCCTCTTTCCACCGCTTCTGCGCCGCCGTATTCTCCGCGCGCAGCAGCAAAGCCTTCACCCCCAACCCCGGTTCCGCATCCTCCGCACGATCCAGCATCCTGTCGGACACCTCATGCCGATCCGCCTGCTGATATTCGTAAGCCGACGCCCAGAAATATCCCCCGCGCCCCACAGATTCGCCGGCCTCCAGTCCCTGCCGGCGAAACTCCACGGCCGCGCCGGCATGGTCGCCCTCCAAGGCAAGACCGCGCGCCAGCGAAAGAGTCGGGTCCTGCGTTTCTTCCGCCCATGCAAAGAAGGGAATCAGCCACAAGGAGGCACAAAGAATCACAGGAATGCTGACCTTGAATACGGCTTGCGCTTTCTTGCGCTTGTTCGTGACCATCATTTCTCCATCCATCCATCGTGGTCCGACACGGGATCGGCAATCCGCCACGCGTCACCCACCTTCACCCGCTCCCGATCCGCCGCCACTACCGACGGCTCGCGAATCAACCGGTCGCCAATCATCGGCACGCCCAGCAATCCATGCTGCTGACTCGCCTGCCTGAAATATTCCGAACAACTCGGCTCCAACGAGCAACGCGATCCAATGGCCGGACGCACCAGCTTGCGATAGCCCGCAACCACCCATCGACCGGGCGCCGACCACACACCGCCGGCCTTCGCGCTCGGCGACCGGCACTCCTCGCGGATCGCTGCCGTCCACAACCGGCGCGAAGTTTCCAAGGATTGGAAAAGTGACGGGTCGGATTTTCCAAGGGTTGGAAAATCCTGCCCAAGAAAATACAGAGAGCAACCGGCGCGCAAAAACAGCTCCTGGTCATGCGTCCCAAGATAGGCCTGTCGAAGCGAGGCGAACGCCTCCTCCCCACGGCCCGCTCGCCACTCGACGCGGCCGAGCTCATATGCCGCCATCGAACGGACCTCCACGTCGCCCGCGGATACCGCAAGTTCACCAAGCATCTTGGATGCTCCGCTGACATCCTGACCCTCGCGCAAGCGACACACGGACTCCATCAAGCGGGCAGTCTCGTTGGACGAGTCAGATATCAATTCGCGACTGCACTCTCGCCGGCAGGCGGCCCAGTCTCCCTCGTCGAAAAGTTGAAGGGCGAGGTCCAACGGCGCGGCACTCGCCGCCACGCAGAGAATAAAAAAAAGGACCCCGGGCCGGAGGCCCGGGATCCTCAAGACAAACATGGGAATTCCAAACGACTTAGTAATACATCGCGCCATACTGGGCCGCGAAGTCAGTCGTCGTCTTCCCGTTGGCGCAATCAATACCGTCCCAGATCGCGATCACGATGCTGACGAACGGAACGATCCGGCACCACTCACGCCAGTGGATCTCTTTGCCGTCGTTATACGCCATACCAGCGCGAATACCGAAGCAGCAACCCGCGATGAAGCCCATGAAGCCGCCGCGACCGGCCGCCTTCTGAGCCTGCACCGGAAGAGCCGTCAACATGAACGCCGCCACAAGAATCAAGGCAATGACTTTCTTCATCAACACACCTCCCAATTAACTTGAAGCAAGTCTATCGGCCCGCCCCAGCGCTGCAAGTCTTTTCTGGCCCGTAGTGCACTCGCCCGCCCAAGGCGGATTTGCTAGGCTATAAACCGTGTTTAGGCTTCGAATCTCGATCCCGAGGAGTGCCGCCATGACACGTTATATGCGAACAGTCCTTGCAACCCTCGCATTCCCGCTGATGCTGACAGCGCCCGCCATCAAGGCAAACCTCATGCCCATCGGGGGCGATAACCGCGAGGTGGAAAGCGATCACTTCGTCTATATCTACCAGCAGGCGCTGGAATCCCAAGTCCCCGCACTGATGAAGGATTGCGAGGATGCGTACCGAATCCTGACACCGATCTTCCGGTGGGCGCCGAAGGAAAAGACGCTCATTCTTTTTCAAGACGCGTGGGATGAGCACAACGGCATGGCCGGCGTCTCCCCGCGCCCGACCATCATGCTCATCGCGGCCGACACCACTCCACCCTCCTCCATCTATGAGCCCGGGAGTTTCCTGCGACGCACGGTGTTTCACGAGTTCACCCATATCCTTGCCATGGATGCGCAGTACGGTGCCGACGCGGTGATCGCCGCCGTCTTCGGTCGCATCATGCCCGTAGGCGATCCGCTCTCGATCCTCCTCACGTTCTGCGCCGCACCGCCCGGCGAACTCGCCCCCGATTGGTATCTCGAGGGTCTCTCCGTTTGGGCCGAAACGGAATTCACCGGCCCCGGACGCGGCCGCAACAGTTTCGCCGACATGATCATGCGTATGCCCGTGGCCGACAACCGCCTCCTGCCTGCGGAACAATGGAACCTGCGCCTGCCCGAGTGGCCCTACGGCGAAGCGGCCTACCTCTACGGTATGCGCACCATCCAGTACGCACAGGCGCGCTACGGCACCAACCGCTCCGAGCGCAATGTCACGGGCGAGTTGGCCGACTCCGTCTCTCATTCCTTCATGTTCAGCTTCGACCACCGCGCGCGCCCGGTCACCGGCGAGGATTTCGCCGGCCTCACGCGCGGCACGCTGCTCCAGGAATCGCGACGGCAGGCCGCACGTATCGCCAAGCTGAAGGAGATTCCACCGACCCCGCTGATCCCCTTGACGCCCGAACGGCTCCAGGTGGCGTGGCCCGTTTTCTCCGCCGATGGCCGTGCCGTGTTCTTCACCGCGAACGGCGAAGCGGAACGCGACACGCTGTATCGCTACCATCTCGATACCGCGCGGCTGGAGAAACTTGATGGCGCCCGCGTGCAGTCCGGCATCAGCCGCCTCGCCGCAGCGCCCGACCGCAATCATCTTTACTACACACGCCTGAACATCGTCGGCCGCGACCGGATCTGGAGTGAGCTGCGCGAATACGATGTGCGCAAGAACCGCAGCCGCGCCGTTTCGCGGCTCGGCCGCTACCGGTTCCCCGCCATCAGCCCCGACGGCCGCCGGCTTGCCGCCGTCCGCAATGAACAGGGAACAAGCTCACTCGTCGTTGTCGCCCTCCCGGACGCCGGCAAGGTCGAGAGGGAAAAGGAGCTCGCCACAGCGTCCGGCGACGCTGCGCTGATCGATCCTGTATTCGGGCCCGATGGCAAGACCATCTTCTATGTTCGAGCCGGACGTGATGGCTCGCAACTCCGGGCAGTCGACCCGGAATCCGGCCGCGACGAACCGATCCTCGACTGGCCATGCATAATTTTGTCACCCACGCTTCATCCGTCCGGCAAGGAACTTGTGTTCAGCGCGGATCGTAACGGTGTCTACAACCTCTACCGCATGCCGCTCGATCCCATCGCCGCACCCACCCCCATCACGCATGTAATCGGTGGAGCGTTCACACCCAGCTTCTCGCCCGACGGCCGGAAGCTGGCCCTTTCCACCTACGATTCGTATGGCTTCCATCTCGCCGTACTCGACTACAATCCGCCACCACTTCAGGGCCCACTGCCGACCCTCGAACCCGTTTGGCCCGGCATGGCGTCGAATGAAAAACTCGCGAAGGAGCTGGAATCGGAACCGCTCCCCGCCCTCCCGCCATCACAGCCCTATCGCTCGGCCGGCGAATTGCGTTTCGACTACTGGACACCCTGGCTGACGGCGAGCGAGAACGGCGTGCAAGGTGGACTTGCCGCCCAGTTCTCCGACCCGGCTGGCTATCAAAACCTACTTGCGCTCGTGGGCGGCGATTCCGATGCCGGCATGCCGGTTGGCTCCATCGTCTATCAGTACTCGGGGCTGTATCCCCTCTTCACGCTGTACGGCAACTACCAGCCGGACAGCTATCTCGATCTCGTTCAAGATACGGACGGCATCTTCTACGACTACGCCGAAAAGGTCGGCGTCGCGGGGGCGATGATCACGCTTCCGTGGGAGCGCGTGGACAGGCTTGTCACCTTGTCGGCCGGCTATCAATTCACCGACCGCCGCGTGATCGACGACGAGGCAGACGACTACGCAGGCCGCGACCTGCTGACCACCAATTTGTTTGAAGGTGGCGAAGGCGCGCTGTTCGGAAAACTGGAATTCTTCAACGGTACGTTCTTTGGGCGAAGCCACTCCGTGGAACAGGGCCGCCTCGTTTCCGTGGGCGGTGAATGGTCGAACGAAAGTCTCGGCGGCGAGCTCGAGCGCACGCGGTTTCTCGGCGAATGGAGCGAATACGTCCCGCTGCCGTGGAGCGAAAATCACGTGCTGAAACTGCAAGGGCTTTACGGTACGGGCAGCGGCGACGAGATTGCGCAGGGCGCGTTTGGTCTCGGCGGATACGGCACGCTCCAGTCCGCAACAACCCCCGGACTTCCGCGCAACATCCTGCTCCGCGGTTATGACGACAATACCCAGGTGGGTCAGGACGTGGCAAAGGCGGGTGTCGCCTACCGCTTTCCCATCCTGCGATTGTACGAGGGCATGAGCCCGACCATTCCGATCTACCTGCAGCAGGTCTTCGGCGAATTCTACTACGAAGGCGGCAAGGCGTGGAGCGGCGCCTCGGATACGGGCGAGGAGAACAAGTGGCTCAACGCCGCGGGCGCGGAACTCAATTTCTCGATGACCTTGCTGCGATTCATCGACATCGCGCCGGGACTCGGCGTGGTATATGCATTCGACCGCGAAGATCGGCGCCGCTCAGACGACGGCAATATCGAAGATGTGCCGGACGACAAGTTGCAGGTCTACCTCAGCATCAAGGCCGCGGTGAATTTCTGACAACTCACATCTCGTAGATCGCCTTAAAGCTGTCCACGAATTCGACGCCCTTGAAATACGGCGCCGGCACAAACAGGCCTTCTGCGATCGGCGTGTTCACCGAAAGGTTACTCACCCGCGTGGTCTCCCGCGTTTCCTGGCCGGCCACGCGCATCACGCCTTGATGCAGGCACGGAATCCAAACGCCGGGAACCACCTCCTGGAACGCGCTGTAATCGTACTGGCCCGTCAGGTTCTTCTGATCCGCCGCCGTGTAGAACTCAATGCGCGCGAGGCGATTCGAAGCCTCCATCGACAACACGGCAAAAACCTTGCCCGCATCGTAGCCTCGCCGGACCGGAAACTCCGCCGTCGCAGGCAATTCGGTCTCGGGCACATCCTTCAACCGGAGCAGGTGATCCATGGCCGTCCCCGGCACCTTGCGGAGGGAACGCAGCATCTCGACGTCCAACTTATCCACGGGCCGCGAGAAGCCTTTGGGATCGCCATCGATGTAGCTGAAGAAGTTGGTGCCGTCGGATACGATGGTCCGCTCTATCGGAGCCGTGTTCTCCACGTGAAGCCGGTCCGGCCGCGCGTAATAGATCCGGCTCAGGAAGCGCATCTTGTCCGCCCCGGCCTCGTTATCCCTGCGAAGATCGCAGGTCAGCGTCTGCACGGCCTCGTATTCCTTGAGCAGGCGCTCCACCAGTGTTTCGGCGAGCGCGCCGGTGGCGAGCAGCCCCACGAATGCAGCCAACGTCCACGTCCGGATCATGCTGGACCTCTTTGCTTGAAACAACATGCGTCAGAAAATAGGATGTGGAGGGAAGAAACTCAACCCTGAAGGCAGATGCCGCCATGACGGTCCGGACAAGAATCGCATCCGCTCTGTTGCTGCTGGCCATCGCCCCACTCGCGGGCGGCTTCGTGGCAGGCCTTCCCACCGCCTTCACGGAGATCCCGCCGCTGACTCGATACATCGATCACGCACCGTTTGCGCGGCCGCTCTTCGTCTTGTTCGGCGCGCTCGGATTGCTGGCGGCCGGACTGTTGCTGAAGCCCTCGCGATTCGGATTCGGAAGACCATCCGAGAACCTGAAACCTGAAACCTGTAACTTGGAACTCCCCTCCTGGTTCTGGATCGGCCTGGCACTCAATCTTCTCTCATGGTTTTGCGCGTGGACCCGGCCTTCCTGGCTTGGCCCATTGCGCGATCACACGTTCACCCCGCTCTGGCTCGGTTACATCCTTGTAATGGACGGCTTGGTGTTCCGTCGGACTGGCCGCTCGATGCTGGCATCCCAACCGCGATTGTTCCTCGCGTTGTTTCCCGTCTCATCGCTCGTGTGGTGGTACTTCGAATTCCTCAATCGATTCGTGCAGAATTGGTGGTATGAGGGCATCACGCAATTCACGGCAGGGAGATACGTGCTGTTTGCGACGTTGTGCTTCTCGACGGTGCTGCCCGCCGTATTCGAAACCTGCCAATGGCTTCTGTCGTTCCCCTGGTTCCGAAGTGCCTACGCGCAAGGTCCCCGCTGGCGTGCATCGTCCAGCCTCCCGCTCCGCGTGGTGGCATGGACAGGCATTGCGGGCCTCATCCTGCTCGCGCTCGCACCCAACCCCATGTTCTTCATGACCTGGCTTGCCCCGCTGGCACTGCTCGGAGCCACATTGAGCCTGGCCGGCATACGCACACCGTTTTCCGACGCGGGGCGCGGCGATTACGGTCCGTTGTTCGCGCTGGCCGTCGCTGCGCTGATGTGTGGGTTCTTCTGGGAGATGTGGAATTTCCTGAGCCTGCCGAAGTGGCACTACAGCGTGCCGTACGTAAACGCGGCACACCTATTTGAAATGCCGGCGGTAGGCTACACGGGATATCTGCCGTTCGGACCGGTGTGCTGGTGCCTGTGGACGGCCGCACAACAACTGCTCCGCACGGGATCCGAGGACGCTATTCTTCGTCCACGCTGAGCATCGACACGCGGTCCGCCAGGCGAACCACAAGCCGCGCGAGCTGTGCGAGCACGAGCCCCATCAACCCCATCAGGAAGGTCGAGAGAAAAACGATCAGCGACATCCACCAGTTCTCTGAACCACTGCGCTGCTGGACCAGCATCCAGATCATGGAGATCGCGCAGAGCAGCAGACCGGACGTGCCGAGGGCCACGGCGAACAGACCCACCCCGGTCCCGCCCACATCCTCAACCTCGACGAATTCATCGTCATCCGTGTGGCTGGGAGACGACTGCGTTTCCGTGCTCGGAATCACAATCTTGCGTTTCGGGATACGAACCACAGGCATGTTGGCTCCCGCGGCGGACGGCGTGCGAGGACTGATGACCGTACCGGGCGAAGTAGCCGTCGACAACGCCTGCGGCGACGCCCCGCCGGGAACGAGTTGGGTATGCTTGCACTCCGGGCAATCGAAATCCGCCCCGGCTTCGTCAAGTTCCGCAGCCAACTTGGAACCGCAATGCGTGCAATGGAAAATGATCTGACCCATCGCTACCCCTTTCTCGTCCGAGACGGCACAAGGTTGAAAACCTCGGCGGCATCGTGACACAACGTAATCGGCCCTGTCAAGGTGCAGCGCCCGTCCCGCCTGTTGCATCCAGTGATGCGGCCGCATCACTGGATGCAACAGGCGGGGTGGAGGATCAGGGCCGCACTATCCGATAAAAGCGGGCCGATATTCCGCCATTTGTCGGGAACGAAACTCGACCCACGTAACCCGTCCGCACCGGGGTGCAGTTGGTCCAGCCGGAAAGCACGCTGTCCGATTGCTGCAGTTGGAAGGTGTTCGTGCCCGTCATCCATGCATCCACGCTCCATGTTGAGCCGGTCCGGCCCAACTCGCACCACGCGTCATCCCGGTTTGTGGTCCACATCCCCGTCATTCGCTTGAACTGGGCATAAAAGATCCGCGCGAGATCGCGATGCCGAAGGAAGAGCACGTTTTCATCATTGCCGTTCTCACTCGCCAATGCCGTATCCGTCCAGTTGGCCGACCCGTGAATCAACACCGGATGCTCACCCCACGGATCAATCA
The DNA here is from genome assembly GCA_036821485.1 of Verrucomicrobiota bacterium. Classification (GTDB taxonomy): domain Bacteria; phylum Verrucomicrobiota; class Kiritimatiellia; order CAIQIC01; family JAGNIJ01; genus DAISJM01. Next base: position 157,240 of record DAISJM010000002.1, read on the forward strand.
CCATCCACTTCTCATGGACCAAATCAGACTCGCCTGCGTCCAGCGCCGACCCATCCGCCTTGCTGAAGGGCGTCACAAAGTTCACCACGTTGGTCGTCGCATAGTTCGCCGCATTCGTCAGAAACGGATAGACGGAATCCGTGACGAATTGGTCGCTCTTCGGAATCACCCCGTGGATGATGACGCCGCGATCGGCCGCCGCCACGAGCGAGGAAGCGATCAGCGGACGCGTCAACAGGTTGATGCCAAACACAATCTCCGACTCGGCCCCGGCAATGAGATTCGTGATATCCGTCTGGGCATTGGTCCCACCGATGCTGCTGTCCGGATACGGTGCAAAACGCACCCAACAGTCTCCCCAAGATTCGGTCAGGCGAAAACGCGAACCATCATGCGCGTGCGATTTGGACGGATCGTAGTGAAACCGCCCGCTCAGCAACTCGCGCATCTCGTTGGTGTAGGCCGAGAAGAGCGCGGCGTTCTTTGTCTCAATCGCAATGTTCCACTGCTGATAGCTCGCGCCGGAAGTGAAATTCCACGAGGCAATGAAGAGCCAGCGGTTGGTCGGACCATAATCGAACAACCCCAACTTGTCATGCATGATGCCGGAGGGGCTCGTTGCCTGCACCAGCACCAGCGGATTGACAGATCTCGCCGCCAACGTGCTGAGCGATGCGCCGTTGTAGTCCGTCGATACGGCAATCGTGTAGTCGGCAATGAACTTGACCGACGCCCCGCGATCCAATGCGTTACTGATGGCCGAAACGATCTTTCCCGCCGTGCTGAAGGCCGAAAATGTGTAGGTAGCCAACACGGCCGACTGCCCGCTCTGCAGGGCATTGATCCGCGCCAGAAAGGCATCGCGGATGTCATATTCCCCCGGCGCCTCCGACAGCACCTGATCGGGCAGGCTGTAATGAACAATCCAGTCCGAGCCGGTCACCGACGTCGCATGTGCCGACGACGCAGCCAGAAGCACGCAGATGGAGAGGAGTATCCTTCTCATGATCTCACACAACCCGCGCGCTCAATGTAACCCCTTTTCACAACGCTGTTAACCGGCCGACCGATCACAGGGCTTCCCCTTCCGCGTTCCGAAAGCTACATTGCCCCAGAACGGCCGTGGTGGATTTCATGGTTTCACGCAAAGAACAGCTTGGTCGGTGGATGCTTCTGGGTGCGTGGCTCTTCTGCGCCGTGGCCGCGCAGGCCGCCGAGGTCTTTCCGCTCGGAACCTTCCACTTCGCCAATGCCGCGATGGCCTCGGGCGCATGGGTTGCTTCACCCGCGTCGCCCAAAGTCTCCCCACTACCCGATGGCGGTGTGGCGTTCACCTGTCCCTTCGAAACGAAGGTTGATCGCGTCTACTGGGATCACGACGCAAAACTTGATCTCTCACGCGCAACCAGCCTGGAACTGGATTTCGATTGCGATCGCACCGATGCAATGCGGTCCTTCAACATCTATCTGAAGAGCGGCAGCGGCTGGTATGTCTGGAGCACGTCCGTCCCCGAGCCCGGCCGCCAGCGTCTGTTCATCCCGCGCAACGCCTTCACGCAGGAGGGCAAACCCGCCGGCTGGAACCGCATCGAGAGCGTCCGGCTCTCCGCGTGGCGCGGCGTGCCCGGTCGCGCCACGCTGAAGATCTACGCGCTACAGGCACGCGTCGATTCGATCCTTCTCATCAAGAACACCTTGTCCACGCCCAGCCCGGCCGAACGCAGCTATTCCGCCAAGATTCTGCAGCGCATCAGCCGCTGGCTGACCACCCTCTGCATTCCGCACGGCGTCATCACGGACGACGAGGTCGAGGACGGCGCACTCGGTCGAGCCACCCTCGCCATCCTGCCGTACAACCCCCACCCTCCCGCGCGCGAGGTCGCTGCCCTCCGGCGATTCGTTGAAAAGGGCGGCAAGCTGATCGTCTTCTACGGTGCCGACCCCAGCTTGGCCGAACTCATGGGCGTCCGACTGCTGCCGTACAAACGCTCCGATCTGCCCGGCCAGTGGAGTTCGTTCTCCTTCACCGACCCAGCCGCGTGGAGCACACCTCAACACGTATACCAGGAATCGCCCAACATCATGCCCGCCACCCCCGCCGATGACAGTACCCGAGTCATCGCCTGGTGGACCGATACCCAAGGCCGACGGTCGGACGATGCCGCGTGGCTCGCCTCGCCCGCCGGACTTTGGATGACTCATGTGCTCCTCGACGACGACCCCATCAACAAACAGAACATGCTGCTCGGCCTCGTGTCCCATTTTGAACCGGCAGCCCTCGCAGCCGCTGCGCGCGGCGCGCTCGATCGCGCAGGCAAAATCGACTCCTTCACCTCGCTGCCGCAGACGCTCACGGCACTCCGCGCTTCAGCCGAATCCTGCCGTGATCCAAAACGCGTCACGCAACCCCTCACGGAAGCGGAGGACTTGCACGCCAAGGCGCAAGCCCTGTTCGAGCGCGGCCGTTACGCGGATACGATCGAGATGTGTGCCGGCCTGCGCGCCGCGCTCGTCGAAGCTTACGGCCGCACGCAGCAGCCGCGAGCGCATGAATTCCGCGGCGTCTGGGAACACGACGGCACGGGCTGGTACCCGGGGAAATGGGACCGCACCTGCGAGGTCCTCTCCCGGAACGGCATCACGGCCGTCTTCCCCAACATGCTCTGGGGTGGCCTTGCCCATTACCCCAGCAAAGTGTTGCCGCGCTCCTACACCTTCAAGAAGTTCGGCGACCAACTGGCCGACTGCGTCGAGAGCGCACATCGCCGCGGCCTCGAGGTGCATGTCTGGGATGTTTGCTGGAACCTGAGCGTCGCGCCGGCGGAGTTCGTCGAACAGATGCAGAAGGAGAACCGCGTACAGATTTCATCCGGCGGAAAGAAGACCACATGGCTCTGCCCCTCGCATCCCGCCAACGTGCAGATGGCGCTCGCGAGTATTGAGGAAGTTGTGTCCGGCTACGAGATCGACGGGCTCCACCTCGACTACGTCCGCTTCCCCGGCTCGGATTACTGCTACTGCTCCTCCTGCCGCTCGGCCTTTGGCGCGTGGCTCGGGAAGCCCATCAAGAACTGGCCCGCCGCCGTGCAGGGCAGCGGCCCTCTCGCGCCCTCCTTCCGCAAATGGCGTGTACAGCAGATCACGTCCTTCGTCCGCACGGCAAGCGAGCGCGCACGCGCACTCCGGCCATCGATCAAGGTTTCCGCCGCAGTCTGGGGCAACTACCCCGCCTGCATCCAAAGCGTCGGTCAGGATTGGGATTCCTGGCTCCGCAAAGGCTACGTCGATTTCGTTTGCCCGATGAACTACACCGTCGACCTTTCCCAGTTCTCCACCCTCACCCACGCCCAGCTTGCATTGCCCGGCGCGCAGGGCCGCATCTATCCCGGCATCGGCGTCACGGCCGATGAAAGCCAACTGCGAGCCGACCAGGTGATCGAACAGGTCGCCGCCCTGCGCCGACTCGGCGCGAAAGGATTCATGCTTTTCGACCTCAGCCACACGCTTCGCGACGAAACGTTGCCCGCCCTCAGCGTCGGCGCAACGGCCGCCCCCTGATGCCCGTCTTCCTTTCCCTTTACAAGCGCGGGCACCATTTCCTATCATCCGCCCCAACCGGGTAACATCCGTTCGCGGAAAGGACAGACCCATGCCGACCACGAAGAAGAAGGGTTCCTGCAGGTTCAAGCGCATCCTGCTCAAGCTCAGCGGCGAAGTGCTGCAGCGAGGGAGCAGCGGCCACAGCTTCGACCCCACCGTCCTCCGCGCCATCGCCCGCCAGATCAAGGAGGTCAAGGACCTCGGCATCCAGGTGGCCATCGTCGTTGGCGGCGGCAACATCTTCCGCGGCATGCCCGGCGAGGCCTGCGGCATCGACCGCACCACCGGCGACTACATGGGCATGCTCGCCACGGTGATCAACAGTCTCGCGCTTCAGTCAGCTCTTGAAGAAGAAGGTGTGTTCACCCGCGTGATGACCGCCATCAGCATGCCGGCCGTCGCCGAGCCCTTCATCCTCCGCCGCGCCATCCGCCATCTCGAAAAGGGTCGCGTGGTCATCTGCGGCGCCGGCACCGGCAACCCCTACTTCACCACCGATAGCGCTGCAGCGCTGCGCGCCAGCGAGATCGACGCCGATGTCCTGCTCAAGGGCACCAAGGTCGACGGCATCTACACCGCCGATCCGATGAAGGACCCCAAGGCCAAACGCTTCAAGGACATCACCTACACCGATGCGCTCAGCCGCCAACTCAAGGTCATGGATGCGGCCGCCTTCTCCCTCTGCATGGAGAAGCAGATTCCCATCATCGTTTTCAACTTCTTCAAAAAAAGCGAAATCATCCGCGTGCTGCGGGGCGAACCCGTGGGCACGCTGGTCCATTCCTGACGCACAAAGGAGAACATCATGGAATCCCTCGACGATATCCTTCTCGAATCCGATGACCGCATGGACAAGGCCGTCCAATTCCTCCAGCAGGAACTTTCGGGCCTGCGCTCCGGCAAGGCCTCACCGAGTCTCGTGGAAAACATCAACGTCGAGTACTACGGAACCCAGACCCGGCTCCGCCAGCTCGCCAACATCGCGACACCCGAGCCGCGCCTCATTGTCATCAGCGCCTACGACCCTTCCTCGCTCCAAGCCATCGAACGCGCGATCCTCGCCGCCAATGTCGGCGTCACGCCGATGAACGACGGCCGCGTCATCCGCATCCCGATCCCGGAACTGAGCGAAGAGCGCCGCAAGGAAATCATCAAGGTTGCGCACCGCATGGCCGAGGAAGCCCGCGTCGCCATCCGCAATGTACGGCGCGATGCCAACGAACACGTCAAGACGCTTCAGAAGAACGGCAAGGCCACCGAGGACGAACGCGATCAAGGTCTCGAAGATGTCCAGAAATACACGGACACCTACACGAAGAAGATCGACGACATGCTCGCCGCCAAGGAAAAAGAGCTGATGACCGTCTAGGTCCCGGCCCTGTCCTCACAACTTTTTCCAAGGGTTGGAAAATCCGGACGCAGTTTTTCCAACCCTTGGAAAAATCGGGTCAGTTTTTTCCAATGCTTGGAAAATCGCCGCTCCATTTTTCCAAGCATTGGACAATTTCCAAATCCGCGCGCGAGAACGGGTATTTTCTCAACTCCGCCGGCTTCACCCACGCGAAATCCGCGCAATGAATCGTCTTCGGTCGCCCGCTGCGAATCTTCGCCCAGTAAGTATGCAGCTCGATCGTGAAATGGCTGTACGCGTGCGGCACCGTCACGAGATGAGGACCGACCATCACGCTGATACCCATCTCTTCCTTCAGCTCACGCGCAATACATTGCGGCATCGTCTCGCCCGGCTCACGCGTGCCGCCGGGGAATTCCCAGAGCCCGCCCAACATCGATGATTCCTTGCGCTGCGCAATCAGTACTCGTCGACCCCGACCGATGACGACCCCTGCGCCAACTACCTTGTGAGGCACTTTGCCGCGCGGGGCCTGAACGGGAAATGCCGTCGCGCGTCCAAGTGCGTGTGCCTTGCAGACGCGGCGCAACGGGCAAATCGGACATTGGGGATTTCTCGGCGTGCAGCACAGCGCACCGAGTTCCATCACCGCCTCGTTGCTTTCCCCCGCGCGACCGGGAACTATCAAGTCCTCCGCCCATCGCTGAAACTGTCGGCGCGCGGCCGGCGAACGCGCATCACCGCGATAGGCCATGACCCGTGAAAGCACGCGTATCACGTTGCCGTCGACCACCGCCATATCAAGACCGAGTGCCAGGCTGCCCACTGCCGCCGCCGTGTAAGGCCCAATCCCGGGGAGCGCCAGCAATCCCTCGGCCGTCTCGGGAAAGCGGCCGCCGGCCTCACGAACAAGGTAACGCGCCGTGTCCTGTGCGCGGCGTGCGCGCGCGTAATACCCCAGCCCCTCCCAGAGTTTCAGCACATCCTGCCGCGGCGCTTCGGCCAGCGAGACCACGCTCGGAAAACGTTTCATGAATCGGCGGAAGTATGGAATCACCTGCTCCACCCGCGTTTGCTGCAACATCAGCTCGGAAATCCAGACGCGATAGGGTGTACGGCGCGTCCTCCACGGGAGGGATCGCCGGTGCCGAGCAAACCAGGACGCGAGATCGCGACGGAACGCGCGAATTACTGATGGGGCGACTTTCATCGTCTTCATGCCGGGGAGAAATTCATCCGCCTGCTTCACCGCTCAAGGAGAAGAACATCGTTGGTTTCAGTCATCCGATCCCTGCGGACAGATTTGGACCGCGACGCCCGCGTATTCACGCTGCGCCCCATTTCTGCAGCGGTCATTTCACGGGGCTCCGACACAAGCTTCAACACCAGGTCCACGCGCCACAGGAATCCCTTCTTCTCCACGCTGCCCAGTTCGTTCATCAGCGTATAGGTGAAGGTGACATCGTAGCGCCCGCGCCCGCGCCGCTGTGCGCGCCAGTGAGGGAACAGCGGGTTGCCACCGCTCGACTGCATTTGGCGCATAGTCCACTGTTCCGTGTTGCCCTCTCCCTCCAAGGCGGGCCATTGCTTGGCCATATCCACCGCGGCAGATTCCTCCGTGGCCCCCTCCAGGGTCGACCGCAGCTGACCCTGACGCAATTGCTCCTGCCGACGGGCACGGGCATAAGCGCGTTCCGCATCGGATTCCGGGCTGCAGCCCGTCAAAATCAGCGCCGTCACCAGAACAATGGCGCAAAGGCATGATTGCTGAATCCGTGGCTTCGGCATACGTGGCTCCGGTGCTCCTCGAGCCCTCATCATACCAGCAGGCCATCCCCCTGCCCAAGCGGTTTTGCTTTGACCCCTCATGGATGAAGGACTATGTTGGGGACACGTAATCCGGGAGAACCGCGATGGCTGAAGAGAATCTCGACACAGGGTCCGCAAAGCAACCCCCCAAGATCAAGCTGGGCAATGGTTCATCGGGCACCCCCCCCGCCCAGCCAAGCAAGAGCGAGACCACCCGTATTGATATTTCTGCGGCCCAGGCCGCCAAGATCCCGGCCGGCGGCACACCCAAGAACGCAGAAGACAAGCTGAAGAAAAGCACGTCGCGCATTCACATGCCCGGCGAGATGTCGCCCCTTTCCGAGATCGACCGTCAGGAAGTCATCAAGAAAACCACGGTCCGCATCGAAACCGCAGCCGGCATGTCCCCCATCAATGAAGAGGACAAGCAGGAAGCGGCCAAGAAATCCACCGTACGCGTTCAAATCGACGAGGAACGCGCGAAAGGCGATACCGCCCGGCTCGACGCCGCAGGGCTGCTCGTGGATCAGGAGTCCAAGAAGAAGACGTCCCGCATCGACCTCAAGGAAGTCCTCGACGGCGATGATGACATTTTCAAACGGCGCACGGCGCTGCTGGATGCCAGCAAATTTGGGACCACGTCACAGACAGCGGCGGGTGCTCCTCGCACGATCAAGATCAAGCGGCCCGACACCCCGCCCACCACGGTAATGAAGCCTTCGCCAGCCGAGGAAGCCCCAGCCGCCGACGTTAGCCCCCTTGCGGCCAGCATTGAAGGCAGGAAGAGCGAGACTGCGCGCATCGATCTCCCGCCCGAAGCAACCGAGCAGCCCCCGACGCGGCGCAAGACCATCCGCATCAAGCGCCCGGAAGGCACCTCGTCGAGCAAGCCGCTGGTGATCAGCCGCACGACGGACTCCGTGGCCACGCCGGATATCGTCCTCGGCCCGTCTGACGAGGAAGCCGGCCCCATCTTCTCATGGGTGGCCGTGTTGGCCGTGCTGGTGTCCGCGGTATTGATTTACGCCTTGGTCGCCCAAGTCTCGACCATCCAAACCCTTGCCGCCCCCATTCTGCCGTTCCCGGGCGGAATCTAGGCGGCAGTTATTGTTGCTGGGTGCGAGACTGTGATCACCAGAGTGATTGCTGAATCTTTCTTGTTCATCAGGTATTGGCGATCCGTTCTTGAATTTCATCGATCATCGGGAATAGTAGGTAGGCAACTGACGGGCAGACATACGCTAAGGAGAATGTGACATGGCAGGCAATGTGGTTCATATCACGCAGGATAACTGGCAGAGCGAAGTCCTTAGTTCATCGGTACCCGTCCTTGTGGATTTCTGGGCAGAGTGGTGCGGTCCGTGCCGCGCCATCGCCCCGGTCCTTGAAGAACTCGGCTCCGAACTGAACGGGAAGTTGAAGATCGCCAAGGTCAATGTGGATGAGAATCCGGAGCTGGCCGGCGAATTCGGCATCCGCTCGATCCCCACCCTCCTCGTCTTCAAGGGCGGCGTGGTTCAGCAGCAGATGGTGGGCGCCATGGGCAAACCCGCCCTTCGCGCGAAGCTGGATCCGTTTATGGCGGACTGATCGGGGAGCCGGGGGGTACTACAGCGGTTCCGAGGCGGTCATCTTCTCCAGGATGCCTTTGACCCGTTCGTCGATGCGGATCATCTCTTGGCGCAACGATTTGTCGGCTTTGACCGTAGCGTCCTTGGCCTTGCGTTGAAGCGATGCGTTGTCCCACTGCACCTTCGCCTGTTCGCGCAGTGCAGCGGCCTCCTCAACCCCGCTCCGGATCGCCGGGTTCTTCATCGCCTTCACGCGCGCCGCCTGCAGAATCGCCTTTTCATCGTCGGTCGGCAGGTAGCGATACTTGTACACGATCACCTGCGCCAGCAACGCCTCCTCGACCTCTTTCTTATCGATGCCGAGATCGCTGTTGAGGTCGACCAGGTTGAAGATACTCTCTGAAACCACCGCGGTTTCCAAGGCCACGCCGGCCTCCAGCTTCTTGACGCGCGCGGAATCGATCTGCGCGTTGAGATACGCCTCGTGAAGTTCCTCGCGACTGATCTTCTTGTCCTGATTCCGGTCCAGCGCCTCGAACATGATACGCCGCTGTTCCTTGGCCTCGTTTGCAAGGCGCGCCTTCTTCGCAATCGCGGGCTCGCCACGGACCTGCGTTGCCGCGAACGCCAACAGGGCGGCCATGAGAATCAACATTCTTCCGGAGTTCACATCACAACTCTTTCGGTTCACGCGCCAGCCAGGGCCGCGCGCTGCGCCTTCAACAGACTGCCAATTCCCTTCTTCGCCAGCGCCAGCATCTTCTGCAAATCCCCGTCCGGAAAAGGTTCGCCCTCGGCCGTGCCCTGTACCTCAACAAACGCACCCCCCGCCGTCAGAACAACATTCATATCCACATCGGCCTTCACATCTTCCTCGTAGCAGAGATCCAGCAACGCCTTGCCGTCGACCATCCCCACGCTGACGGCCGCCACCGCCTCCCGGATGGGATCTTCTTTCAGCAGTCCGTCCTTCAACAACCGGTTCACCGCCAGCCGCAAAGCCACGAAGGCGCCCGTGATCGCTGCCGTGCGCGTACCCCCATCCGCCTGCAGCACATCACAGTCGACCCAAATTGTTCGCGGACCCAACTTCTCCAGATTCGTGACCGCGCGCAATGCACGACCCACCAGCCGCTGGATTTCCTGGGTGCGCCCGCCCACTCGCCCCGCATTCACTTCGCGCGACGTGCGTTGTCGCGTGGAATATGGGAGCAGGCTGTATTCAGCCGTGAGCCACCCGCCAACGGCCTTCTGTTCCCGCATCCATCGCGGAACCGACTCTTCCACCATGGCCGCACAGATGAGCTGTGTGCGCCCCACCTTGATCAGCACCGATCCGGCCGCGGCCGGGGCCACGCCAATCTCGAAGGTGACAGGACGAAGCTCTCCCGCCTTGCGGTGGTCGGAACGGGGGGAAGACGTTTTGGGTGTATCACTCATGGAGGCGGTTGTAGCAGGAATGACGCACCGCGCCAAGGCGTAGTTCGAAGTGCAACGAGAAGATCGTATCGCCCGGCTTCGTCCCGCGGACGGGCACTTCGCCGTGGCAGTCTTCGCCCTTCGCTGCGCTTCGGACGTTTCCCTAGAAGTGCCGCGACGCGAACACCCTACCCGAGTGTGTCTTCAGATATCCTTCAAACTCCGCCGCCCGGTCTCGCTCCGCAAAAGCTATCGCGACCTTCAGCAGCCACGGCCGGTACTTGGCCGTGTGCCGGCACTCCCCGGCATTGTGCTTTCTCAGGCGTTCCGGCATGTCGTCCGTCAGCCCCGTGTAATGACGCTCCGGGTGTGGCTCGCTCTGCAGGATGTAAACGTAGCTGTAGGATTTCACGGGCTTGCCAAGGCGTAGTTCGAAGCGCAACGAGAAGATCGTATCGCCCGGCTTCGTCCCGCGGACGGGCACTTCGCCGTG
>DAISJM010000002.1:167582-176720 GCA_036821485.1 Verrucomicrobiota bacterium
GCAGTCTTCGCCCTTCGCTGCGCTTCGGACGAAGACTGGTGTGCCTGGCGGGAATTGAACCCACAACCTTTGGCTTCGGAGGCCAACGCTCTATCCAATTGAGCTACAGGCACATGAACAAATCACCAGTGAGTAGTTAGAAGTGAAGATGCGGGGCACTTCTCACTACTTACTTTTTACCGCTCACTTATCACTGGTCACCGTCTCTCAACCATTCTTCTGCGCGAAGTCTTTCATGAAAGCGACCAGAGCGTCAATGCCTTCCAGCGGGAAGGCGTTGTAGATGGACGCGCGAATGCCGCCCACCGACCGATGCCCCTTCAACCCCTTCAGCTTCTGCGCGGCCGCTTCCTTGATGAAGGTCTCTTCAAGCTGCTCCGACGGCAGGCGGAAGGTCACGTTCATGTCGGAACGGAATTCCTTCACCGCGGTGGCCTTGTAGAACGGCGAGCCGTCCAGAACGGAGTAGATCTTCGCCGCCTTGTCGGCGTTCTGCTTCGCGATACCCGCCAAGCCGCCCTTCTTCATGATCCACCGGGTAACCAACGCCAGGATGTAGATCGCAAAACAAGGGGGCGTGTTGTACAGCGAGTTCTCCGCCAAATGCGTCTTGTAACGGAAGATCGTCGGTACTTTCTCCGACACCTTCTCGGCCAGGTCCTTGCGCAGGATCACCAGCGTGACGCCCGCGGGCCCAAGGTTCTTCTGCGCACCGGCGTAGATCAGACCGAATTGGTTCACATCAAACGGACGCGACAGCATGTCCGAGGACATGTCCGCCACAAGCGGCGCTTCCGTCTTCGGGAAGGTCTTCCACTGCGTGCCGGCGATGGTCTCGTTCGAGGTGATATGCACATACGCCGCACCCGGCGTGAACTTCAACGAGGAAACATCGGGCAACCGGGTGGGAATGTCCTTGCCCGTGTCCGCAATCACGTTCACCTTGCCGACGATTTTAGCTTCCTTGATCGCCTTCGATCCCCAGGCCCCGGAATTGACATAATCGGCGGACTGGCCTTCGCCCAACAGGTTCATCGGCACCATGGCGAACTGGGCGCTCGCGCCCCCCTGCAGGAACAGCACCGCGTGGGTATCGCCGATATTCAACAGCTTGCGCACGTTGTCGGCCGCTTCGTTGTGGACGGCTTCATAGTCCTTGCCGCGGTGACTGGCCTCCATGATCGACATGCCCGTGCCCTTGTATTCCACGAGTTCGGCCTGGGCCTGTTCAAGCACTTCCAACGGAAGAACGGCGGGACCTGCGCTGAAGTTAAATATTCTGGCCATGATGCGTTTCCCTTCTGGATACGTTGCTCAACGATGACAAACTTGCCCGGTACTGTATCGACCGGATGGGAACGTTTCAAGCCCGCAGGAAGCTATGGGCGCCGAACCGGGCAATGGTAACGCCGGGCAATGAATCGATAGGTCACTTCGGCCACGGCCGCCACCCCCGGCACGTGATTGTAGGCCCACCCCATTACCCGGCCCCCGCGCCGATGCGCCAGGGATCGAATCGCTGCGGCAGCCCCGCTGCTCACCACCCCGGAGGGTTCGACCAATTGCACGGCCTCGGAAAAGGCCTGCGGGGGTATCTCGGGAAACTGTGCCGCAATATCCTGTGAGGCGGCATAATCCATGAAGGAGCCGGTCAACATCTGCCACCGACGAATCCAGCGGACGCAGAAATCGCAGTCCCGGTCGTAGATCATCACCGGCCGATCCGGCGGACGCGCCACGCGGAACTGACGGCTTGTTTCTCCCATAACTCCTCTTCGCTCGCAACGCACACGCTTACCCAAGCGCCACATCGAGAATCATCATCGCCGTGAATCCAACCATGACGCCCATCGTCGCCAGATCGCCGTTGCCACCCCGTTGGGACTCCGGCACCAGTTCCTCCACCACGACAAAAATCATGGCCCCCGCAGCGAATGCGAGTGCATAGGGAAGCAGCGCTTGGGAAACCAGCACGGCCGCGGCACCAATCACACCGGCCACCGGCTCAACCAAGCCGGACATCTGCCCCACCCAGAAGCTGCGAAACCGGCTGTACCCGGCGCGACGAAGTGGGGCCGAAACAGCCAGACCCTCGGGAAAGTTCTGAATGCCGATGCCGATCGCCAACGAGATCGCGCCGGCGATCGTCGCAGAGGGCAAGCCTGCGGCAGCGGCCCCAAAAGCCACGCCTACGGCCAGACCCTCGGGGATATTGTGAAGCGTGATGGCCAGCACAAGAAGTGTCGTCTGCCGCCACGTCGTATGCATGCCCTCCGCTTCAGACGGCGGGAACCCCGGATGCAGATGAGGCAATATCAAGTCGATGCCCCTCAACACAACACCCCCGAGCATGAAACCGACCGCAGCAGGAATCCACGCCGGAAGCGAGCGTCCCTCCGACATTTCAATCGCCGGAGCAAGCAGGGACCAATAACTCGCCGCAATCATGACGCCACCTGCGAATCCGAGCATGGCATCCAGCATCTTGCGGCTGACTTCCTTGCCGAAGAAGGCAACGGCGGCCCCGAGCAGCGTCATCAGCCATGTGAAAATCGTGGCGAACAATGCCTGCGTTACAGGGGTGAAGCTCTGAAGGAACTCGATCACACAACCTCCTTGCCCTCTGTTGCCGTCAATCTACCCCACAAAATCGGGAAACCAAGCAGGCCCTATTCCTTTGCGCCATGCGTCTGCAGGTATTGGACGACATCCGCAAAGTGTTTCGATTGGGCAAGCGTCAGCGGGGTTCGCCCCCGATTATCCTTGGCGTTGATGTCAGCCCCCTTGCTCAGCAAGAGTTGGATCATGCCCTTCTGATTGTTCAGCACCGCAATATGCAGAGGCGCGAACCCCTCGTTGTCGCGCGCGCGCACATCCGCCCCGCGATCCAGAAGCAGGGTGGCAATGTCCATGTAGGTACCGCCGGCGGCGGCATGCAGCGGGGTTCTCCCGTCGTTGCGATGAGCGTTGAGTACCGCTCCGCGATCCAGCAGAAGCCTCACCAATTCGCCGTAGTCCCGCTGCACGGCCCAGAAGAGAGGTTCCGCCCCGGTATTGTCGATGGCGTGAATATCCGCGCCCTTGAGCAGAAGTAATACAGCGATGCGGGTCTGCCCCTTCAGCGCAGCACAGTGGAGCGGCGTCCAGCTGTCGCGATCCTTCGCGTTGACGTCCGCACCCGCGCCGATCAGCAATTCCGCCACGGCCAGTTTGCCACCGAGCGCGGCATAGTGCAGGGCCGTCTTGCCGTCATTACTGGTTTCCCTGACCGTTGCAGGCTGGGCCGCAAGCAGCGCCTTCATCCGCTCCGCGTCGCCCATCTTGGCTATGCCGTGAATCTCTCCGGCACGTGCGGCGATAGCCAGAAGGCACGCCACGACCAGCACACCAGACAGCCTATTTGCGCGCATACACCCTCCCTTCCTCCTATTCTACGGAGGAACGGGGGCAAGTCCAGCCACGCCGATCAGCGCTGAACCTGGACGCGGTAGTAGTAAGTCTGTGCCACGCCGACAATATCCGTGTATGTGTTCTGCGGAGCCGTCGCCGCAAGATTGCTCGCGACCGAACTGAACGAGGTCAGGTTGGTGCCGCGCCACAACGTGTACTGCTTGCCGCCGACGCTCGACCAACCCACCGCATAACGATTCGTAACGCCCCGCACCTCGACGATATCCAGGAGCGAGGTCGGATTGCGCGCATCCGTGCCGGCAACGTATTCATTCCAATTCACAAAGTCATCGCCATCCGCATCGCCCACGCCGTCCGAGGTCAGGCCAGGATCAAAGGATTGATCCACTTCGTACTGGTTGGGCATCTGATCGCCATCATCGTCCCGCCCCGGAATCGTACTTGCCGAGGCCAGCACGCCGGTGGAGTAGTACGAGTAGTTCTCCGTGTAGAGCCGGTAGTGGTAGACGGTATTCTCCACCAGGCCCGTGTCGGCATATAGGTTCGCGGCACCGCGGTACATGCATTCGCCCTCACCTTCATACGTGTCGCCCTCATAGTACGTGGTGCCATCCGCCGGTGGCGCAAAGGACGGACTGTCGCCCGCCTTTCGGAAGACGGTCACCCAGTGTGTCCCGTCCGGCTGGAAGAGCACATCAATGTCGTTCGTGTCGACAAACCGGGCGTAGGCATTGCTCGGCGCCGTGAGCACCATCACCAGCCAGCGATTCGTGGCGGCCAGCGCCGTGTTCCAGTCACCCCAGTTGTTCCAGCCCGTGTCATCCGGGGGCTTCGTAAAGTAGACGTGGTAACCCTTGATGAACTTCGCGGCGACGTAGTAGTTACCGGCCGAGGCGCGCCCAAAGGTCCCGGTGTACTCATAGTCTACGCCCGCTCCGCCGCCGAAATTCGTCAGCGCCACCCACCGCCAGCTCGTGTCATCAGCATTGGGTGTCAGTCCATACCCCATGTAGGCAAAATCAGGGACGCCACTCTGCCAGCCATGCTGCACATACATCCGGCCCGTATTTGCGTCGCCGGCCAGCGTGCTGCTGAAGCCCCCATTGTCGATCCACGACAGACGGCACCAGGCGGCCGCTGCATCATTGGTGTCTGCGTCGAACCGGAACAGGGTCCCGTGATTGGCCGATCCGCCGCGTGTCGTCGTGCCATAGAGCAAGTCACCAATGGCCATCAGGTCCCCCACCGGCTCGCCACCGGAAGGCCACGTATACTGGTTCGTGTAGGCCGCGCCCATGGAAAGGAGAAGCCCCGCACCGCCGGGTCCGCCGTACCGCGTCACCCCATAAAGCTTCGTGTCGTGATGCAGAAGGGATCCATACGGATCCGCACCATCGGCCACCGAGCCGGAGAAGAACCGAAGGAAGTTCAGTGTGCCACCGGCCGCCTGGATGCAGAAGGCGACGCCCGCGTTGTCGCGACCGGACGACGCAACCCCGTACAGCCACGTGCCATCCGTGGTCAATGTCCCGGATGGATTCTGTGCGTTACCTGACGCGCCGGTGAATTCGTAGAGGTTCGTGTAATCCGTGCCGTCCGTATCCAGCGCGAATACCACACCGGCGTTGTTCGACCCGCCCTCGCTGGTCATGCCGTAGAGCCGACCGCCCTGCAGCAGAAGCGAACCCTTCGGGTGTTTGCCGTCACCGTACCCGCCGACAAACCGGTGAAGATTCGTGTAGCCCGTGCCATTGGCGTTCATGGCGAACACGACACCGCGGTTCGTTATGCCGCCGTTGTACGTCATGCCGTACAACACGCCGCCACTCTCAATCAGGTTGGCCCACGGCATCGCCCCATCCAACGTGTTCGTTCCATGGAAATGGTGAAGGACCGCGAACCCCGTGCCGTTGGTGCCGATGCGGAAGATGACGCCCGCATCGTTTGTGCCGCCACGGCTCGTCATGCCGAACGCATTCGTACCCGAAACCAGCAACCCTCCCAGCGGGTACTTCCCGTCCGGTCCGGTGAACGCATGCAGGCTTGTGAAGTTCGTGTCCGACAGGCGCAAGCTGTAGACCGTACCGAAATTGCTGACACCGCCAAAGGGCGTCATGCCGTACAGAACCCCACCCGCCGTCACCGGGCCCGACATCGGACGGCCGCCATCCGAGACGCCGGAGGTGAATTCATGCAGGACCGTGAGCGCACCCGGCGCACTCGCAACCCCAAGCCCCACCACCACGATGGCCAAAATAAGTATGATGTATTTATTCATGGGTGTTCCTCAGTGAAGATAGGTTCCCGAGCACGGCCGGAAATCGTCCACCATGATGTCATACGGCGTGAGGCCATTGGTCCCAGGCCCATAGTAGATGTAGATTCGGTCGATGCCCTTCCAGTCGTTGGTCCACGGGACCAGCCCTCCCACGTAGTTCGTGTCCGCCGTGTCCAGCGTGTAGAACTTGTCTTTCGAGAAGACCACATAGTCCTCCCACTGGCTGGCATCAACGGGGTACCATCGCGTCTTCGCAACTTCCGTCGTGCCGGTCACCACGGCAAGGCGAATACGCGCGTCTGCGCCGCCCGTACTCGCATAGCCCGGGACGCGACGTGCTTTGATGGCCAGCCCGTCGAATGCGGAGAAGTTGGTCATGTGCTGCGGCGGCGATTGCCAGACATCCGGCACGTACATGCCCGCCACCCAATCCGTGTTCGTCGAATCAAACACGGCCGCCCCATAACCCTCGGCACAGTTGTTCGTGTAGCGGACGCTGAACCCGTCCACCCACACCTGCCAGCCGTTGTCAGGCAGCAGATCGGCCACCACCTGCGCATCGATCGCCTTGGCATTGCCGTTCGTCACCCCCTCCGCTCTCACACGGATGCGGACCTTGGCCGCAGTCGCCGGCGCCGTGACGAGACCCCCATCCACCGATGTCGGCGGCCAGTCGGCCGTGGTGATCACCGGCGTCAGGTTGCCCGACGAGTTGGTCGACAGGATCGTCCCGCTGGCATTCAACCACACCATGTCCAGGTAGATCGCCCCGTCGAAATCCACCGAGCGGGTCAGGTCCATGCGGAATCGGTATGGCCTGTTGCTGACGATGCCCGGCACGTCCTGATGGATGATGCCCGAGAGGCCGTTCCACGATTCAAACACCGCGTCGCCACCGTTGGCGCCCCAGTCCTCGCCGCGAACATTGCCCGTCAGGGTCCACCCTGCGATCGCCGAGGCCGACGCGCCGGCGTTGGTGAACGAGGCATTCGTGAGACTCAAGCCGCCGTAACCCTCCATGCTCACCGTGTTATCCTTGCGATAGATCACATTGCTGGAGTACGCCATTGTTCCGCCGAATAAGGCGACGTCATCCAGAAAGACCTCGTTGGTCTCATGGTTGATCTTCGACGCAAACTTGAACTGGATCGAGTTGACGTAGCGCAGCGCTGTGTCGCGCTCCACCGCATCGTTGCCCCACCCTTCCTGGTTGAAATCGGTGAACAGCAACGTGTACTTCCGCCATCCATTGGTCGGTGTGTAGTCAATGGTGTAGAGATAATCGTCGTAATTCGTAATCACCATCGACCGCAACACGACGGCGAGCTTCTTCCCATTGCCCTTCATCCAGAAACTGACGCCGCGCAAACCCGTCGTACTGCTCAGATCGCACACGGCATTCGTGGTCTCCTCGAACAACCCCGTCAATTTCGTCGCGACGCCCGCAAAGAGCTGATCCACGGAACCCGTCGGGCCCAACCTCAATTCGCCATAGCCGCGCATGCTCTGCGATGAGGCGCCATGGGCACCGGCGTTCGTCGTCGCCAGGAACACCACGCTGGTGTTCTGATTGTAATTATCGGCGTAGGCAAACCATGGACCTTCGAAGTTGTTCATCGCCGCCGCACCGCGTTCAATATGGTCCACCCATCGCTCGTAGCCATACGTCTGCCGTCCGACCGTGACCGCCGAGCTGACGCCGGCGTTGCTGACCGTGACCGTACACCCCTCGGAGGCGCCGATGCGTTCGCTCAACTCGTCGCTGAACGCCGCCAGCCGGAAGTGACCCGTGAAAATGCGCGAGGTCGGAGCCGTCTCCTCCAGCACGATGCTGATCGGGTCCACGTCGTTGTAGTGATCCGGTCCATAGACATCGCTGGACCGTACGGTCGCAATGGTGAAGTCTTCATCCTCGTCTGAACCGCCGGCGCTGCAGGTCAGCTTGACGTAGACGTCCAGACTGTTGCTGGCCACGCTGCCGATGGCATCGGTGAAGGTTGGCTGCCGGAACAGCTGGATACTTGTGCCTACCAGCGTCGGAATCACCTTGAGCACAACCTGGGCCGGGTTACGACTGGCGAGACCACGGTTGTCCGTTACGCGGCAGTTGAAAGTATAGACGCCGGGCCCGGGCGGCGTGAACGTCACCACGGCGGCGTTCGTAGCCGAGAGCCCTGTCGGAGGAGACCACTCGTAGGAGGCAATCGACCCATCCGGATCATAACTGTTGGTGGCCACGAGTTGGGCTGTCTCGCTCGTGCCCATGAGCTGAACGACAGGCGCGGCCACCGCCACCGGGTAACGATTGGTCGTCGCAGTAACGGTCTCGATCCGCAGATTGTCCAGCCACAGCGTACCCTTCATGTCTTCCCGGCCGGCCCACGGACAGAACTCCACTTGGCGGATGCGCGAAAAGTCGAGCTGAACCAGACTGCCATCCTGGCCGCCCGGATATTTCCAATCGAAGAAGTTCGTCGAGAGCGGAATCGAGATCGTCTGCCAGACGTCGTCTTCCAGCTCCATGCTTTCCTTGAAGCTGCTGATCTGGAC
Source organism: Verrucomicrobiota bacterium (assembly GCA_036821485.1). Classification (GTDB taxonomy): domain Bacteria; phylum Verrucomicrobiota; class Kiritimatiellia; order CAIQIC01; family JAGNIJ01; genus DAISJM01. The sequence continues at coordinate 175,822 of DAISJM010000002.1, forward strand.
GTCCGGCTTGCCCTTGTTCGTCTGCGCGGAGTCGTCGGTGATCACCACAAGAAGGCGCGTCTTCGTGAAACCCGTGCCCTCGGTCTTGGTCTTCACGTCGAACTTGAAGATGTAGTTTGTCGCGCTCGCGTTCGTCGGCACCCAGCACATGGTCGTGCCATAGTGGCCGTAGGTTCCAAAAGCCGTGTAGAGCCGCCCCGCTGAATTGTCGCCTGCGGAACGGTCAAAATCCACGCGCAGGGATGCCAGCCCGCCCAGCGGCGAAACTTCATCATAGTCCATCCGGAAGAGATAGATGTAAGGATCGGACCGGTCTTCCGTGTTGCCATGCCCGTCATAGACGCCCAGCGAGTACGGCTCCGTGCTGCCCCACGCATGCGCCAGCGAATGGGTCTCCACGTCGAACAGCCGGATTTCGCCCTGTGCTTCGCCCGGCAGCACTTCCATGGTCACCGGCACCCGCGCGAGGCCCTCGGAGGTCGCCACGTGCACGTCCGTACTGTACACACCCGTCGCAAGATTCCTGTTCGTCACGCAAAGGAACAGCCGGTCACACACCGTCGCTGTACCGGATACCGGTGCCACCAACCGGAGCCACGATGAAGTTGCGGCAGCAGACCACACGGTATTGCTGTTTCGATTGTTGGCGATCTTGATGCACCGGGTGTAGTTGGTTGCCACCGTGACTTCATGCGTCTCTTCGTCTTCCGTGGAGCTCACCTCGACCCCCGATTCATACGGTCCAGAATCGACGCGGGCGGGATCGACGTTGAGATAGGTCAAAGGGGCCTGCTCCGCCGGAGGATTCGTTTGACCGTAGAAGGTGAAGAGGTACACCGAGAGCGGCTCGAACTCGTAGGTGAACGATCCGCCCGTAACTGTCACGCCACCGGTGGCCA
>DAISJM010000003.1:0-127623 GCA_036821485.1 Verrucomicrobiota bacterium
GGAATACCCTTGCTCGCGCCATAGCCGCGATAGTCGAAAAGAAAAACATTCACGCCGAGCCGGTGCATGTCGGCCGCCATCCATACGCGGTCGCTGATATTCCCCGCGTTCCCGTGGCAGTGAATGATGGTCCCGCGTGCCTTGTCGTGGGGAATCCACCAGCCGCTAAGTCGCACATCATCTTCGCTGACAAACGTGACCTCTTCAAACTCAAGCCCCATGTCTCTCGGCGTCATGGACAACGCGGACACCGGATGGAAAATGTTTCGCCATTCGAACCATCTCAGGTAGAACCACACGGCCGCGAGCACCGCGGCCACTCGACCCACGCGGACCAACACGGTTGTCCAGGCCGTCATGCAGTCACACCTCCAGCCGGCAGGCGCATTTCGCCAGCGGCTTCCAACCGCGCGCTGTCACCACCACAGTATCCTCAATCCGCACGCCACCGAAACGCCGGTAGTAGAGTCCGGGCTCCACCGTCACCACGTGCCCCGCCCTGAGCCGCCCCCCCATCGGACTGAGCGACGGAAATTCGTGAATATCAAGCCCCACGCCATGCCCGGTACTGTGGGTAAAACCTTCCGCGACACCCCCCGAAACCGCTGTAACAAAGCCCCTCTTTTCGAAAACATCACGGACCTTTCCATCCACCGTCTTCCCGGTCACCCCCGCGCGCAGCGCATCCAGTGCCACCCGCTGCGCGGCGAATACCGCGCGATACATCCTCTTCAGCTGCTCATCTGCGCGACCCTTCACGACAGTACGCGTGAGATCCCCCCAGTAACCGTGTTCCTTGTGCTGCGGGAAAATATCGATCACGATCGGCACGCCCGCTTTCAATGGCCCGCTTCCGCGCGCGTGTGGCTCCGCTGCATCGCGACCGCACGATACAATCGTCTCCCGCGCGATGCAGTTGTGGTCCACCAGCACGTGTTCGATCGCACACCGCACCGACTCCGACGTGAGCACGCTCCCGCGATGCACAAGGTGGCCCGCGCGATTCACCCTCGCCGCCCGAATCATCGCCACCGCACTCTGCATCGCGGCCACCGCGGCCACCTGCGATTCACGTATCCAGCGAATCTCCGCGGCACTCTTCACCTCACGCTGCGGAAACAACATCACGTCGGCCACTTCGAGATGGATACCGTTGCGACGGAGACGTTCCGCAACACCCAGCGGAAAAAACCGCGACACCATCACGTGACGAATCCGCGCAGCACGCAAAGCGCCCAAAGCCCATGAGCTGATACGACGCTGATCCTTGTGTGTGAGACCGAGACTTGCCGGCGTGCACACCGTGACACCGTGGTGCGCTTCGCGGCGTGCGCGACCCAGTTCCATCGTCGGCACGACCAAACAGCGCTTTCTCAGCGCATGAAGATAGACAACGGGATCCACAGCGGAGAAGCCGCTCGCGTAGCGCAAATCAGCCAGCTCCGAAGGTGTTCCAACAAGAAGAATGGGCGCTGTTAACTTCTTCATATATGCCGCTTTGCGTCGGTGAACCGTTTCTTCACTACTGCACCTTAACGCGAAAAAGTGTCCGGAAAAAGTCAAACATCATGATGATAACGCGATGAACACGTCCAAAATCGTCCCCTAACGAACCACCCACATTACGTGGTAAAAAAATCACCACCCACAAGCTCTTGTAGCATTTCATTTTTATCGCTGAAAATGCGTTTTTCCCCTTGTCGCTTTTTCCTTTTCGCCTAAGGTGCCCCCCGTACAGGCACACGAACAAGCAGCAGGCTTGTTGATAAACTGTTGATAACGTACGGGGTGAGGGGTTTGGGTTTTCGTAAGTATTTGAAAAGAGAACCGTAAGAGATTTCAGCGAGGTCGCGCCAATAGTCAACGAATGTTTTTTTGCGCGTGTTCCCTTTTCCGCTCGGCAAGTTCGGAAGCCCGGTAGAGAATCTGACGTCGTTGTGACTGCATCTCCCCCGCAGTCGTGAGCATCAAGCAGGGTCCGGTGTCTGTGCAGAGGGTTTGAATGGTGGAAACGCAAACGACGACGATCTGGTCGAAGGCCTGCAAGCACCTCGGCGACACTCTCTCCAAGGACGTCTTTGATCGCTGGATTGCCGTGATCGAGCCGCTGTCGCTCAAGGGCGATGTGATGACGCTCGGTGTCGCCAACGATTTCTACCAGTCCTGGCTCGAAGAGAATTACGTGCCTCTTATCCGCGACGCCGTTCAGAGCGTGGTCGGTCACGAGATGCAGATTCTGCTCGAGGTTGATCCATCGAAGAAGGTTGCGGCCACTGAAACGACCACCGAGCGGCACCGGGATCGCGTGGAAACTCCTGCGCCGCACCGGGCGCGCCTGCAACCCACGCTCAACACGAAGTACACTTTTGATTCGTTCGTTGTCGGCCCATCCAACAGTTTTGCTCATGCCGCGTCGCTCGCCGTCGCCCAGTCCCCCGCCCGCGCCTATAACCCACTTTTCATCTACGGCGGCGTGGGACTCGGCAAAACGCACCTCATGCACGGCATCGGTCACCATGTGCAGGACAAGACGCGCATGAACGTGTGCTACACAACGTGCGAGGCCTTCACCAACGACTACATCGATGCCCTGCAGAAGAAGTGCCTGGTGCAGTTCCGTAAGAAGTACCGCAGTATCGACCTCCTGCTGATCGATGATATCCACTTCCTCGGCGGCAAGGAGCGCATGCAGGAAGAGTTCTTCCACACTTTCAACGCCCTCTTCGAGAGTCATAAACAGATCGTACTGACGTGCGACCGGCCGGCGAGCGAGATACCAGGCCTCGAACAGCGACTGGTGTCTCGTTTCGAGTGGGGTCTTGTCACCCAGCTCGAACTGCCCGATATCGAGACGCGGATTGCCATCCTTCGCAAGAAGGAAGAGCAACTGAAATTGGATCTGCCGGATGATGTAATCCAGTACATCGCCGAGCATATCCGTTCTAATATCCGCCGCCTCGAGGGCGCGCTCATCCGTGTAGCGTCCTTCGCCTCGCTAACCGGTCGCTCTCTCACGCCCGAAAATGTCGAATACCTGCTCCGCGACACGTTGGATCAGGAACAACACGAAGCTGTCACCATTGAAGCGGTGCAGCGCGCCGTGGCCGAGTACTACGACATCCGCCTCGGCGATATGACCAGCAAGCAGCGCCCCCACGCCATCGCTTTCCCGCGCCAGGTTGCCATGTACCTCTGTCGCACCCTGACACACCAGTCGCTTCCGAGCATTGGAAACTCCTTTGGGCGCAACCACGCAACGGTTATTCACGCGTGCCGGCTGATCGGCGAACGCCTCAAGGCAGATCCCTCCTTCCGTCAGACCGTGTCTGTGCTGAAGCAGCGGCTTGGTCAGCGGTGATGACTACGTGGTGGGTCCGTGCATAACTCCGTGACTAACCCTGTTAACTTCATGACGGCATTGTTCACAACCCGAGGTTACCACCAGATTGACCCGGTTATCCCTGCCGCCCCCACAGAGTTATCCACAGCTTCGACACACACTTTAGGCCCTCGTAGCCGCAATCTCTGCTTGCTGTTCACGCTGTCCACAACGCATAATAAGAATAAGAAGCTCGATTACTTAAACCCTATCTATCAATCAGCTTGTTGAGAATGTCAGGAGGGCGATGCGATGAAGCTTAAGGTTAGCAAGGAGGCCATTCTTGAGGGTCTCCAGAAAGTGCAGTCTATCGTGGGGGTTCGCACAACCCTCCCCATCCTTCAGAACATCCTTTTCAAAGCTGATAAGGACAAACTCTGGCTTTCCGCCACTGACCTTGAAGTCAGCGTGAGAGCTTCTGTTCCTGCTGAAGTCATCAAGCCTGGCGCGACCACCGTTCCTGCCCGTCGTGTTTTCAGCATCTTTCGCGAACTTTCCGGCGCAGAAATTGAGATCGAGGCTGATGAAAAGGCCACCATTCGTTGTGGCGCTTCGGTCTTCAAGATTGTCAGCATGTCCGAGGATGAGTTTCCCCCGCTCCCGAAGTTTGAGGGCGGCAAGACCTACACCATGGACCAGCTCGCGCTCAAGGAGATGCTTAAGAACACGAGCTTCGCCGTCTCGACCGATGAGTCACGTTACATCCTGAACGGTGTCCTGCTGAGCTTTAAGGGCGATAAACTGGCCGTTGTGGCGACCGATGGACGTCGCATGGCCCTTTATGAGCAGGAAGTCGAATTCCCGAAGGCCAGCGAAGGCGACGTTGTCCTGCCCTTCAAGACCGTGGATGAGCTGCTGAAGACGCTGAAGGATGAGGGAACAGTCAAAATCCAGGCGACAGAGAACCAGATTGCGTTCGAATTTGACGAAATGCTGGTTGTCTCCAAACTTCTTGAGGGCACCTATCCGAACTTCCGGCAGGTCATTCCGGCACAGTTTGGCGAGCGCGTCACCGTCGAGCGCGAAGCCCTGTTGACCGCGTTGAAGCGCGTTTCGCTCGTAGCCAGCGAGAAATCAAATTCCGTGAAGCTGGTTTTCGCCAAGAACAAGCTGGAGATCACAGCGATTTCCGAGGATGTCGGCGAAGCCCGTGAAACGCTGGCGGTCAATTATGCCGGCAAGCAGCTCACCGTGGCGTTTAATCCGGGTTTCCTGATGGATCCGCTACGGACGCTGGCCAAGGACGAGATCTTCCTTGAGCTCACAGACGAACTTAGCCCCGGCGTCGTAAAAGCGGATGTCCCATTCCTTTACGTACTGATGCCGATGCGGATGAACTAGTTCTGCATCCGTACACGGTCGCGGCGGGCTGGACAGGCGGGTAATGGGGCGGTACCCGCCGTCTCGAAAGCGATCCTATTCGCCGTAAACTGTCGTGGTGCACTCCGCGTAGAGACCCAGGTAGCTCTTCACGTGGTAGTCCACATGCTGAATCTTCCGAATTCCGCCATTCTTCATCGCGGCTTCGATACTGCAATCGCCGGTGGCTATGCCGATGATCGCGTTGCATTTCGAAACGCCGACCTTGGAATGCGCGGTTTCCGATGTGGCCACCAGCGGCGCCGAGACGTCGGTGAACAGAATTCCGACCACCGGTGCCTGTACCATGGCGCAACCACTGACCAAGGAAACAAGGACAAGGACAACGAGCAACTGAAGCAATGTCTTCATAGGTTCTTCACCTCCCCTTCAGATGTTGTGACGCAGGTACCGCCCAGCCCAAAAGCCTACACAACGTCCTCCGGGAGACCAAGCGTTATTGGATGGCGGAAAGAAAGAGGGCCACGCCGAAGCGTGGCCCCCGAAGAACCGCTGTCATGCGGCTAGAACCGTAGGGTCACTGCGCCGAACAGGCCGTGCCGCAGGCTATCCACGCTCGTGAAATCGGTGCTCTCGCTCGTTCCATCCGAGAAATACGTGGTGTCCGTTCCATCCTGACCATGGAGCATGAAAACGCGGTAGCCCAAGTCGATGGATGCATTCTTGATTGGCCGAATGCAGACGGTCACCTTGGCATCGCCGCCCAAGCCGGAATCCGCTTTTTGGGTGAAGTTAGGCGAGCTTTGCTTGAAATCATCGCGCAGGTTCCAGAACCCCTCGCCATCATAGCTGGCCGCGAAGAGGACCGCGGCTTCCGCGTTGATGGAAACAGGCTTGGCCACCGGTATCTCGAGACGTACACCCGCGCGGGCAGCGTCCCACTTAAAGAGATAAGTCGAGTCCAAGCCGGCAAACGGGATGTTAACCGGGACTTCATCGATGATTGTTTGCACGCCGTTTACGTCGTTCAGATCGTCCTGGTAGTGCTGATAGCCGAGGAAGATGTCGATGTTTCCCGTCCACTTCTTCAGGAGCAGCGGTTTCAGATGCAGGTAGAGATTCAGATCGTACATCTCGGTGTCACCGGATGTATCGGCCACGGATTCGGATATCTGGAACTCAGAACCCCAGTCATCCAGCCAGTCGCCGTCCGTATTGTTGCCGCCGCTGATGTCGGCCGCGCCGTAGCTGCCGCCGATGCTCAAGTACGGGCCGAGACCAACCTCGCCGAAGAAGATGATCATGTCGGCATCGACATCTTTCCAGTCCAGTTTCGACCGGCCGCTGATATATCCGTAGTCGGGATCCCACCCTTCGAAGGTGATCTCCCACTTGTCCTCGCCTGTGCTCATCCAGCCGGCGACGCCGAGGCGCACGCGATCGTTGGCCCATTCCATCTTATTGCCGGAGGTTTTGGCAACCGGCGCAGGTTTTGCCGGAACGACCGGGATAGCCTTCGCATCCTTCTCGGCCGTTTTCGCGGTCTTTTCCGGCGTCGTGGTGTCCTTGGCTGCCCGAGCGGGCGCTTGGAGAGAAAAGATAATGGCGAAGACACAGGCGAACACGATGACTCTGCGCATGAAGGCCTCCTTTCAGACCTTGTTGATTCGGGTTCCGGGCCCCGTTGGCCTGCAATAACCCAAACTATTACCCCCAGTAGGTTCGAGTGTAGAGGGTTTTGACGGCTTTGGCACGGCATTTGACTTGCGGCGGAGGCGGCGGATATTGACTCGGGGCATTGGCCAACATGAAATCACATCAAAGAACACACGTTTGGCTGCTGGTGGCGATGGGCGCAGGCGCAATTTCACTCGCGGCGTGGAACGTGTCGCGAGGCGGCGACAAGGAAGCGGTGGCGCCGCAGGACAACGCGCAGCCGGTGTTGTGCGGGGAGGGATCGGAAGCTATGGATGAAATCCCAAAGACAGATGCCGAATGGCGAAAGAAGCTTACCCCAGAGCAATATGACGTGATGAGACGGCAGGGCACCGAGGCGCCCTACTCCGGGAAGTACTATAAGACCAAGGATACGGGCACGTATGTATGTGCCGCCTGCGGACAAGTGTTGTTCAGTTCCGACACCAAGTTTGAATCCGGCACAGGTTGGCCGAGTTTCTGGAAACCGGCCCAGAATACGAGCGTCGTGGAGAAGACAGACACCAGCCTGGGTATGGCGCGCACCGAAGTGCTGTGCTCCCGCTGCAAAGCCCACTTGGGGCATGTCTTCGAGGATGGGCCGAAACCAACCGGCATGCGCTACTGCATCAACTCCGTCTCGCTCGACTTCAAGAAAGCCCCCCCTTAGCCTTGCTTCAAAGTGTTGCATCCAATGATGCGGCCGCATCATCGGATGAAACACGCGTAATGGATGTACCATGGGCAACTCTTGTTGACGACGTGCTGAGAACAGGGCTAGCATGCCCCCGGTTTTTCACCCGCCATGACAACCGGACAAGAAGAGTATCCCTGGCTGAACGAGCTGAATGCCCAGCAGCGCAAGGCCGTTACTCACGGCGAAGGGCCCCTGCTCGTGGTCGCCGGTGCAGGCAGCGGGAAGACCGGCACCATCGCTTACCGTGTCGCCTATCTTATCGCGACAGGCGTGGATCCCGAACGCATCCTCTTGCTGACCTTCACGCGCCGCGCCGCCGAGGAGATGATCAAGCGCGCGGTGGGTATCACCCAGCGAAGTCACGCAGCGGTCGCCAAGGTGTGGGGTGGTACTTTCCACGGCATCGCGAATCGCCTTCTGCGCATCTACGGCCCCGCTGCCGGTCTAAACGCGGACTTCACGGTGATGGACGAGTCTGACGCGCAGGACATGATGAGCGTGGTCCGGCACGAACTGAATCTCGCCAGCCGCGACAAACGCTTCCCGTTGAAGAAGACCTGCCTCGATATCTACTCCCGATGCGTCAACGGAACCGAGGATTTACACGAAGTCCTGAAGCGGTTCTTCCCATGGTGCGCGATGTGGGAGAAGGAGCTGAAAACGCTCTTCAAACAATATGTCACGCGCAAGCAGGCCCTCAACGTTCTCGACTACGACGATCTCCTTCTCTACTGGGAACAACTGCTGCGCGATGAGGACCTTGCGGCAACGGTGGAACGACGGTTTGACCATATTCTCGTCGACGAATACCAGGACACGAACCTTGTGCAGGCGCGGATCCTGCAGGGCATGCGAAAGACGAACACGAACGTCATGGTGGTCGGCGACGACGCGCAGAGCATCTACAGTTTCCGCGCGGCAACTGTGCGCAACATGCTGGATTTCCCGAAGCAGTTTCCGGGCGCGACGGTTATTACCCTCGACCAGAATTACCGTTCGGTGTCACCCATCCTCGAAGCGACGAACCAGTTGATTGCGCAGGCGCGCGAGCGATTTACCAAAGATCTCTGGTCCTCGCGAACGAGTGAACAGAAACCGTATCTCGTGACCTGCAAGGATGAGGATCAGCAGGACGAATTCGTGATCCGCAAAGTGCTGGAGCATTACGAACAGGGCATTCCGCTGCGTCGCCAGGCCGTGCTGTTCCGCGCGGCACATCTGTCGGATTCCCTGGAAGTTGAGCTGACGCGCAGGAAGATCCCGTACCACAAATATGGAGGGCTTCGATTTCTTGAAGCGTCGCACGTGAAGGATCTCGTGGCGTACCTGCGCATCACGGAGAACCCGCGCGACGAAATGGCGTGGTTCCGTGTGCTCCATCTGCTCGACGGCGTCGGGCCTGCCACGGCCGCGGCAGCCGTGGCGTTCCTGCACGGCCACCGGGACGAGCCGGGTAGCCTTGCTGAATTTCCGGCGCCCTCGGCCGCACGGCAAGGCGTGAGGAGTCTGGCAGCCATGTTCAGCCAGCTCGGCGAAGGGGCAACGCCTTCCGCGCGGGTGGAACGCATTCGACTTTTCTACGATCCCATTCTGGAAAAGCGATACGAGAATCCCGTCGTCCGCAAACGTGATCTCGAACACTTGGAACAGATTGCCACCGGCTATCGCTCCACGAGGAGCTTCCTCACCGACCTCACGCTTGATCCGCCCATGTCGACCGGTGACCTTGCCGGACCGCCAATGAAGGACGAGGATTGGTTGGTGCTTTCGACGATTCATTCCGCCAAGGGTTGCGAGTGGGACGTGGTGTACGTAACGCACATGTCCGACGGCTGCCTGCCGTCCGACATGTCCACCGGCTCGGCGGAGGAGATCGAAGAGGAGCTCCGGCTGGCCTATGTAGCCATGACGCGGGCAAAGGATTTTCTCTATGTCTCATGGCCGCTTCGCTATTACCACCGGAAGCAACGCTTCACGGATCATCACAGCCATGCACAAGCCAGTCGGTTCCTGTCGGCGGGTGTGTGCAACGCATTCGAGCGCCTCAAGCTGACCCAGGCTGATGCACCGGATACGACGGCCACCCCCTCCTCTGCCAAGCGCGAAGAAATCCACTCCCGCCTGCGATCAATGTGGGACTGAGACACCCTCAAGAAGCTGCTCTATTCGCAAAACCGCGAATAGAATGGTCTTCAGCAACGCGCGTAAACCGAAGATATTTCTGCTCAGAATATATCATAACAATCTATTTAGTAACACGTTACAAAAGCATCACTCGAGGATTCTGTTGGAACGCTCTTGGCATGCGAAACGAACTAGGCGCGAGAAATGCTTTAGAGGTAGATGGTGGAAAGAAGCGGAACCGGACAGCAGACAGGAAGGCGAGGGAGATCATGGTTATGGAAGCGTTACTGGCAACATTGATAGTGGGCCTGTTCTCGCTGTGGGTATGGAGCCTCAAGCAGGAGATTGAGGAATTGAGGAAGACCGACGCCCCTGAGCCCTCGGTGGTTGAACATGCGCCCGTGCATCACGCGACCCCGCAGCCGCAGCGCAAAGCGGGCAGTGCCTGGCAACACGATGTTCCGACGTGGAAATTGGATTAGCCGGGGCTGTGCATCGCTCGCGCTGTCGCGCGTAATTCTCGCCTGGGACCCACTGCAGACCCCGCCCGTCCATGGTCTTATTGGAAGCGTTCCTGCGGCGCGTCGACTTCAGGACTTCCCGTCAGCGGAAAGGGCATTGCGGACGGCGTTGATGACTTCCTCGAGCTTGAACGGCTTCTTGATGTACGCCACGCACCCGAGTTCCATCGCCTGCTTGACGGTCTTCTCAGAGCAATAGGCCGAGATGACCAGGATGGCCATTTTGGGCCTCAACTCATGGGCAAGCTTGATGATTTGCATGCCGTCGACCGGCTCCATGCGGATGTCGGTGAGCAGCAGGTCAAAGTGTTCCGTGGAGCGTATCAACTCCACGGCTTTGCGGCTGTCGCGGACGGGGACCACATCGTGACCCTCACCCATGAACAGCATCTTGACCGTCTGAAGGACCGGTAGTTCGTCGTCGACTAGTAAGATTCTGGCCATCGGTCGGAAAACATACCCTATCCCCCCGGAAAAGGGAAGTGCTCCAAGGCGTTTTGGCCGTGCCCTGTTGTATTGCTGCGGGGGAGGGCTTGGGCTATATATCAGCGCATCATCATGGATACTTCACTGCCCACCATTCTGCTGACGGCACCCCTGGAGCTTACCCGCGTTATCGGGCGGGGCGGCATGAGCGTCGTGTATGAAGGTCGCCTTGTGGGCGTGCAAGGATTTGACAAGAAAGTTGCCGTGAAAATGATGCTGGAGAAGACGGCCGGCGACCCGCGTTTCCTCAAGCTGCTGACGGAAGAAGCCAAGCTCGTAGCCGACCTGGTTCACGAGAATATCGTGCAGACGTATCATCTCGGCCAGATGGATGCGGGCATCCCCTACATCGTCATGGAGTACGCCGACGGGATTTCCCTGCACGACTTCATGACCGAGCACGAACGGCGGGGAACGAAGATTCCAGAAGCGCTGGCCGTACACATCGCCAGCCGGATCGCGCGTGGCCTCGCTTATGCCCATGCTTTCAAGAACGAAACCGGCACGCCGCTGGGCATTGTTCACCGGGATGTGTGCCCGAAGAACATCATCATCACCACGATCGGGTTGGCGAAGCTGACGGACTTTGGTATCGCGAAAGCACGCGGCAATGCAGTCATCGGCGACAACTGGCTCACGGGCAAAGTGAAATACATGTCGCCCGAACAGGCCATGCGGCTCTCCGTCGACAGCCGGTCCGACATCTATTCGTTGGGCGCCGTGTTGTTCGAGATGCTCGCCGGGATCCCGGTCCGCCCGGCAGATGCCCGTCCGCTTGATCCCGGATTTGCACTGATCCCCATACCGTGGGAGGACCTCCCGGCGACCACGGGCGCAGGCCTGATCGATGTGCTGCGCCGAATGCTGGACACCAATCCGGACCGACGGTTCCAGGACACGAATGAAATGGCGCGGGCGCTGGAGTACTACATCTACAAAGATGGTTACGGTCCGACGATCCAGACCGTGGAAGCATACCTTCGGACGACGTTTGCCTCGTTATACGAGCGGGAGCACACAGCGGGGTCGGTGGCGGGGTCTCCCACCGTGGCAGAACCGTAGTTCGGGGTCAGACTTTCTTCTTCATCCAGCGGCCGGTTTCAAACCAGAGAGTGGTCAGCACCCCCTGTACGACAAAAGCAACCACCATTGCCCACCAGATGCCCTCCGTGGCCGGCTGCCAGAGCCGCGAGAAGTATACGGCCAGCGGGACCTGCAGACCCCACAGCGTCACCACGGTGATCAACATGGGTCCCATGCTGTCCCCCGCCCCGTTGAGTGCGCGGCCCAAGACAATGCCGAGCGCCGCAAACAGGTAGAATGGCGAAACCACGCGCAGGTAATGGGCACCGATGGCCACCACGTCCGCGTGATCGTTAAAGACGCCGATCAGGGCCGGGGCCAGCGGGAAGATGACCACGGCGGCGAGCACCATGACAGCAGCGTCGAGCGCGGTAGCCACCCATGCGGCGTGTCTCGCCCGATCGGGTTTCCCGGCGCCAAGATTCTGGCCCACCATCGTTGCAGCCGCACCACCGAGCGCGAACGCCGGCATGAGCAGAATCATGTGGAAGCGCATGCCGATGCCATAGGCCGCCACGGCGGTCGTTCCGCAACTCGCAACGATGCGCATCATCACCGCGCTCATCAGGCTGCGCGAAACCATCTGGCCGGATCCGGGCAAGCCGATGCGCAAAATGCGCCATGAGAGGACGGGATTGGGAATACCGTGATGCAACCGCACGTGCAGGTGCGAGCGGCCGGAGAAGAGGATGAACAACGAAACGAGCGCAGCGATGGCCTGCGCAATGACCGTGGCGATGGCCGCGCCCCGCACGCCCATCGCCGGAAACGGACCCAGGCCGAAGATGAACAACGGATCGAGCACGATGTTCAGCAGGTTGCTGATACCCATCACGATCATCGGCGAGAGAGTATCCCCGGAACCTTGGAGGGCCGCGTTGCCGATGAAAAGTATGAATACGGTGAAACTTCCGAGCAGCGATATCTGGAGATAGCCTTTCCCATCGCCAATAACATCCGCGCCGGCGCCCAGGACCGAGAACAGTTTGTCGGCGTAGAACCAGCCGAGCACGCCCGAGATGGTGCCAAGCACCAGGGCGAGCATGAGCGACTGGCCGGCTGCTTCGGAGGCCTCATCCGGGTGGCGTCCGCCTACGGCACGCGCGACCAGGGCGACGGTGCCGGTCGAGAGCCCCATCAACATCGGAAACAAGACCATCAGGATGGTCCCGCTCATGGCGACGGCGGCGACGGCGGATGGTCCGAGACGGCCCACCCAGAAGAGATCGATGAGGCTCTGGATATTCTGAAGGATGGCGCCCACGAGCATCGGCGCAGCCAGACGCACGATAGCTGCGGCCGCGGGCCCCTCGGTAATGTGACTCATTCGCTCAAGCTTCGTGGCCACGAGAAAACAACCCCGATCTTCTGTATCTGAGACGTTCCGTTTCAGTGTGAGACGATAACACAGGGACGGAATATTCACAACCTTCTTGCCGCCAACATATTATGACTATTGCCGGGTGTTGGCATGATTCGCGCGTATAGAGGGCGACATGAAGGAAACCTGGGGGGAGCGTATGCAAACGGAAGCGGCAAGCTATGCGGCAGTATGGATTCTGCGGGTTTTCCTTGGCGTCAATGTCATCTACGTCGCGTGCCTCGCCGTGCTTGTACTCCGCATGGTGTGGTCGGTGTACATCGCGTGATTCGGCGCAAGTTGCCCGGGAGAATTGCTATGAATGCACAAGCCATGGTGTCGGTGGAATGCAAGCAGCACGTGAGACTGTATCGTCAGTACGATATTGTTTCCAATCTTGGCGGAGAGCCATTCGCTCTTTGTGATCATCATGTGAGACTTCACCCGATTCCCATGCGGTGCATGCTCTTGAGAGTTGCACCGACGACGGATCATAACTGTAAAGAATGCCGGGCCGCGGTGATCTCAACCGCATAGACCTCCTGCCTGTTCAGGGCAAGAAGACTGCTGCTCACTCCCTGCGAGAAAGCCGTGGCCCGGCTCCTTTTAAAGTGAGAGAGCCCCGAGGCTCTGCTATACTTCTCCCGCGTTTCCAAAAGGCCCATTTCGCGGAGACCAACATGGCGGAGAAGTATACGTTCAATGAACTGTGCCGGACGACAGGTCGCCCGCCTGCGTATATCCGGAGTCTTCAAATTGCCCTCGATCTCCACATCCCCGACAAGAAATCGGGCTACCCGCCGGCGTATCTCTACTTCATGGAGAAGGTCGTCGCTCTCCGTGTACTGAGCGTCAAGGTGGACGACATCAGCGATCTCTTCCGCAAGGAAAGGAAGATCCTCGAGCTCTTGAATGTCGACTGCCTGAGCGAGTCCGACACGTGGTACCTGGATTCGTGCGGCACGGTCTCAGATCGCCCGGACCGGCGCCTGCTGCTGACCGACCACGACCTCGGCTTTCCGCTCAATGCGCATGCGGTGCAATCGAACCTGGATTTCGGCGGGAAAGCGCCGGAACTCTTCAAGGCCGAGGAAATGGGCGAAGACGTGCGGCACGTGCTCAAAACCTACCTGCGCCAGTTGGAGAAGATTCGCGAGAAGGCCCGGGCCGAAGAGGAAGTCCTGCGCAACGCCCTGGCGTGGGCCGCACAGGCCTTCGGTGAAAACAATGTGACGGGTTGACCGTCAGGAATCCGGACCGAAGATCATCTCCATCTTCAGCGTGATCATCGGCGTGAATTTGAAGTCGCGCTCGCGCGGAAACTGGGCTTCGGGGGTCACTTCGAAGAAGATCCATTTCCTGATCACGCGTTGACGATAGGTCACTGCAGCGCGGTACTTGTCCACCACGGTCGCGGGGTGGGTGGCCCCGGTGACACCGAGGTTGAGCGATGCCGCGCGCACGTCCGACGGACGCCAGAAGAGGAAGAGATTCTCGCTGGGTGTGACGCCATATTCGTCCTCCTTCCAGATCACCCTGCTCGACGCGCGGAACAACACGGTGGTGACCATCGGCCGGTCGAAGTTGAGCGTGGAGGTGCTCTTGAGATTCTCCTTCTCCGTCCAGAGCAGGTCTTCGGTGATACGCGGGACCCACTTGCGCAACACAAACGCGCGAGTTGCCCGTGCGCGGAGGAACGGGTCCAGCCCGGAGTTGAATCGTACGCCCGCGTCATAGTTGAAGCGTATGTGGAGCCGCTCCTTTGCGATGAAACGCAAGCCGAGGGAAACCTGTCGATCTTCCTCGTTGTCATCGGCCGGGGTGGCACCATCATCTGCCGGGGTCAGTTCGTCCAGGATCAGGTGGAGGCGGTTCTGCAACTGGGGCAGTGCGACGCGGGCATTTACGGACGGGCTGAAGTCGACTTCGCGGCTCTCCATGAACGTCCACGGCAAGGAAACGCGCAGGAGCGAACCGTTGTTTTCCTCAGAAACACGCTCGTCGCCAAAGAAACCGTCAAAGGTGTCCACCGTCTCGCCCAGCCCCCAAGACAATGCCCCGTGAACCCTGTCGAGCGTGCGGAGTCCATGGGTGGCCACATGCTCCACCACGGTTTTCGGTTTCTTCTCCCAGGAAGCGCGGTCGTCTTTGACCGGAACTGAATTCGTGGCCGCCGGGAGTTGTGCCGTGAGGGCCAGGCTGATGATGGCGATGAACGTAAAAGAGCGGGCGGCGGTCATCATGAGGCGGCGTTTCCTTGGGTGTAGGCCTTGCGCAGTTCAGGATTCTGCAGGAGGTTAAACACCGTGTGGCGGTAGGTGAAGGCGACGACCACAACGAGGCCGGTGGCGGACAGCACAGCGAAGAGGGTGTCGCGAACGGGCGTTGCCTCGGGCAGGGTGTGCAGCAGGCGGATACCGAACACCACCATGCCGGCCAATGTCCCGGCAAACAGCAAGATGAGGAAGACAACGCGGCGCCTAAAAAGTCGCATATAGGAAAGGCCAAACTGGACAACGCCCCGCGCCTGTTCGGCGGGCATGCCCCTGCCCCAGGCAATGACCGGACCCAGCAGGATGCCGAGCAGGAACCCGCCGGTGATCAGGATGAATTGCAGGTAGCCGACGAATATCCAGAAACGGCGGGAGGCGTCGAAGCCGCGCGCGAGCAGGAAATAGAGGAGGACCGGATACGCGGCAACAAGGACGAGATCGCTGACGGGGCGCTTGTCCTTGGCGTGGGCGAGTTGAAGGCCAAGGGCGGCAAAGATGTAGAAGATGAGGCCTGTGCTGAGAAGCATCGACGCCGTCGGTGTTCCATCCATTCTGCCTGAAAAGACGAAGGCGAGTATATAGGTGACTACACACCACGCGACGAAGACAGCGCGCAGCATGTTGACCATCGGATGCTTCTCCTTGTCGTTTCGTTCTATGGAACTATACCGAAGGCGTGCAGAATCTGATACTGCGGAATCACGGGTTCCGTGTCGTTCCATCCCCAATTGGCGCCCGCGGCAAGAATGCTGCCCGAGGATTTCCGGATGAACCAGCTTCCTCCATCACGCCAGTGAACAGCCAGTTCCGCCGCGCCATCGCCATCATAGTCCATCGGTGTCGGCACGGCGGCAGACCAACCCCAGTTCGCGCCCGCGAGGAGCACCGATCCCGTCAGCCGGCGGATGTACCAGTTGCCCGCTGCGGGGTCATAGACGGCAAGATCAGCGAGCCCATCTCCGTCGTAATCTGCCGGAACGGGCACGGCAGCGGACCAGCCCCAGTTCGATCCGAGAGCGAGGACGCCACGGGAGAGAGAAGCGACGTACCAGTTGCCGTGCGCGGGATCATAGACGCCGAGGTCCGCGTTGCCATCGCCATCGTAATCGGCAGGCACAGGTATGGTGGTGGACCAGCCCCAGTTTTGTGTATGCGACAGGCCCGAGGCGCTGAAGAGGATGCGCCACATGGCGGTGCTGCGCTCATAGGTGGCGAGATCGGCGCGGCCATCCCCGTCGTAATCGGCCGGCACGGGAATGCCATTGATCTTGCCGAAGGTCTGTTGTCGCGCACTCGCGAGCCCACTTTGGAAAATGGTCCACGTGCCCGTGGACGGGCGGAACGAGGCGTAGTCGCTCAACCCATCTCCGTCGTAATCGGCCGGAACCGGCGTCTGGCCGACGCCCCAGTTGGCGACCTGAATGAGGCCCGCGGCGCCGAGAATATACCAGTTGCCCTGTGCCGGCCAAAAGACGGCGAGATCATCCCTGTGCCGGCCCTCGAAATCCGCCGGCGTCGCGGGGTCGCCGAGGAGCAGGTAACGCAAGGCCTTGAATACATCGGTGTTATCCGCATAAGGACCGTACACCGGATCCGTATGTTCCCCATACGTCGCCAGCAGATCTGCGCTGACGCCGTGAGCGTACAGGGGCACGAGCGTGTTGGAGTGATCCGTGGCGTTGAACTTGAGCCCCGGCATCACGCCCGCTCCAAGGTTAGCAACAGGGTCCCAGGGATTGGGTTGTCCTGCGCCGGAAGCCGGGCCCCACACCATGCCGGTTTCATGATCGCACGTGACGACGACGAGCGTGTTGCTCCACGCGTTGTTGGCGTTGATCCAGTTGGTGACGGCTTGTACCGCCTGATTGAAGGCCGTCTGTTCCTCGATGAGGCGTCCGGACCGGTTGGCGGCGGCGGCCCAGTCCACGGCGCCGCCCTCCACCATGAGGAAGAATCCCGCGGAGTTCTGCTCCAGCACGCGCAGGGCCGCGCGCGTCATCATTGCGAGCGATGGCGCATTGGTGGTGAACGGGACCACGTACGGAGCGGCATGTGTGTCGCCGCTGCGCTCCTCCTGCAGCGTGGTCGCGGCCCGCGCGACACCGCACACGCGGGGATACGTCACCGCCCCTGCAGCAAGCGCGGTGAATTGCGCGGGCGCGTCGATGAAAGTCCAGGGCGTGCTGCCGCCCGCGGTTCCGGCCACAAGACTGTTCCACAGCGTCGACCCGCCGACGTAGGTGTAGTCGAAGCCCGACGACTTGAGCGCCCCGTTGTCGTCGTACAACGGATGGCCACAGCCCATGAGCACGTCGAGCAAGCTGTTGGTGATCATCTCGGCGGCGATGGCGGCGTAGTTGTTTCGCGAGGCATTGTGCGCCGCGAAAGCCGCCGGGGTCGCATGGGAAAAAGGCACGCTGGTCACCAGGCCGGCGGACTTGCCGGTCGACTTGGCATGCCGGACGATCGGGATGACCGGCGCACCGAAGTCGGTCCAGTTAATCGCCGTGCGGTACGTCTTGCTTCCCGATGCGATGGCGGTCGCCGCGGCCGCGGAGTCCGTCAGGTTGCTGCGCGCGTAGAGGAAGTTTGACCACATGGCCACCGGATCGTAGGCGCCGAGTTTGCCGCCGCTTCCGGGTGTCGTTCCGATGTGGAGCGGGTAAGTCGAACAAGCGAGCTGGACGGAGAAATCGTCATAGGGTTCAAAGCCGAGTGCGCCGTGTTCGTAGTAGCCCGCGGCGTGGAAGGTGTTGAATCCGCCGCCGTCATCAATCAACAGGATGATGTGTTTCGGGAGCGCAGCCGATTCCTGCGCGCGGGCGGGCAGTGCCGCACCCAGGGCCAAGAACAGGATATACGACATTAGGCGCATGCGTTACGGCTCCCCTGTAATCTCCATCACCACTCGCCGGGATTCAACATGCGGTTTAGTTGGTACTGGCGCAGGCCGGGCTCCGTGTCGCTCCAACCCCAGTTGCGACCGGGCGACAACACGTCGCCGTTCAGCTTACGCACGAACCACTGGGCGGTGGCAGGAAAGTAGATGGCCATGTCGGCCACGGCGTCGCCGTCAAAGTCGCAGGGGATCGCGGGGGTTTCGCCCCAGCCCCAGTTGACGCCGGAGAGCAAGGTCAATCCGGTGAGACGTCGCACATACCAATTTCCGGTCTCGCGATGAAAGACCGCGAAGTCGGCGCGTCCGTCTCCGTCGTAATCGCCGGGCGTCGGTGCGGCGGCGCTCCAGCCCCAGTTACTGCCGAGGGCCAGCGTGCCCGATAACAGCGAGCGAACATACCAGTTGCCGGATGCCGGATGATAGGCGCCGAGGTCACACGCGCCGTCCCCATCATAGTCCTCCGGCACGGGAACCGTCTCCGACCAGCCCCAGTTCTCCACGATGGTTCGTCCCGAGGCGAGCAGGATGTACCAGTTCCCGGCGGCCGGCCAGTACGCGCCGAAGTCGGTGATCTGGTCGCCATCGAAATCCGCGGCGATCGGAAGGGTGTCGGCCCATCCCCAATTCTGCGCGCGGATGGAGTGACTCCGGCTCTGCAGGATGTACCAGGTTCCGTTGGCAGGCCAGAAGACGACAGGATCGCAAATTCCGTCTCCGTCAAAATCACCCGGCGCGGGCAGCGTCTCGTTCCAGCCCCAGTTGAAGGCCCACGTGTCGGCCGACACTGAGCGGGCGATGTACCAATTGCCTTCGGCGCGCCAGACTGCGGCGAGGTCGGGCAGTGCGTCGCCGTCGTAATCTCCAGCGATCACGGCATTTGTGTGCAGCACCCGAACCCAGACGGTGGGCGATGTGGCTGTAGCGCCGAGCGCATCCCGGGCGCGCGCCGTCAACGGGAACAGTCCTGCCGGCACATTGGACCACACCACGGCGTATGGTGCGGAGGTGGCCACACCGATCAGCACCGACTCGGCGTAGAAACGTACGGAGGTGATACCGTCTGGATCGGTGGCAGAAGCGGTGATCGCGACATCGGCAGGTTCGTCGATCGACCACGCGTTGGTGGGCGAAGTGAGCACAACAGCCGGCGCGGGGTTCGGTGGCGTGGCGGCGGCAAACGCGGCCCAGGCGATGTCGAGGAGACTCGTGGTGGTCGTGGCGAATGCCGCCGTCGCCGCGGCGTTTCCTGTCGAGTTTGGATGCGAGTCGCCGGTGGACCCGCCGTACTCGCCACGCAGCCGGTTCGGATGCGTCGCGTGGTTGTCGGCATAGGCCAGCACATCGAAGAGGTCGAACACGGCAACGTTGTTGATGCCGGGGTGTGCGGTGTTGTAGGCGGGGAGCCAGGTGTTTTTGAGCCAGTTGTTGAACGCGCGCGCGCGGTGGCCATTGGCGTCAGTCGTGCATCCATAGCAGAGTGCCGGCGCGGTTACGGGGATGAACAGGATTTCCGGGTGTGCCGCGAAGATATCCTCAAGCGGCCGGTAGATCGTGCCGCCGTTGTTGTACGTGTTGCCGGCGCCGGAGGGATGTCGGTAGACGGCCTTGTGGTTGGCGATCGTCCTTTCGCTGCTGAACGGGTCGCCCGGTTCGGTGCCGTCGGATCCGATGTCGCTGTTGGGGTAGCAGCTCTTGAACAGAATGATGCGGTTGAACCCATTGGCGCAACCGTGGCTCTTGATGCGCCCGAGGTAGTCGTTGAACCAAAGGATCCAGGCCTCCATGTCCGTCAGGTCGCCGGGGGTGCCGCCGAGAGAAGCCGGCCGCCCTGCGTCGGGCGAGAGCACGGTGCCGTAGGTGATGTCGTTGCGCTCGTCAATATAGGTCTTGGCCACGAGCGCGGCATCAAGCCCGTCGTTCAGCCAGTTTTCTCCGACGGAATGATGGATGAAGAGCGCATCGTTCGTTTCCGCGAAAACCGCGGAAGCAGACAGGAACACCAGCGACAGAAGGACGTTTCTCATGGCCCCCTCCCGCCGGTACTATACCCGGAACCGCCCCTTTTGTGATCAGGGTCCGGGCGGTGTACCCTGCGCCATCTGGACCTTGAATGCCGGGCCTTCGGGTGTGGGAATCAGTCGCTGCGTCGGGTAGGCGAATTGAATCTGTGGCCGCTTGGCGAATTCCTCAACGATACGCTTCGAGAGCCTGCTCTTGAACGACGACGCACCGCGGAAATGTGCCGGGAAAAAGAGCGAGAACAGGATGCCGCTGTCGCCGATCGTGCAAAGGACTTTCGGTTCACGCTTCGACTTCGCGACGTGATAATACTTGGAGAAGTTCTCGTCACCCTTGCGGTACAGCTCCAGCGTTTCGCGCGACTCCTCCTGGAGTATCGCCGTCAACACATCTTCCGCCTCTTTCGGCGGCGTCTCAAACGTCACCAGAATGTCCAGCCGCTCCCAGATCATCGGGTGGAGGTAGGAGTAATTGAACACGTGGTGTTTGAAGATGAAGTTGTTGGGGATAATCACCACGCGTCCGGTGTGGTCGCCTGTCTGCAGCCAGTTGCCCGTCTCCAGGATCGTGGTGCGCAGAATCTGGATATCCAGGATATCGCCCATGATGCCGTTGATCTCCACGCGATCGCCGATCTTCATCTTGGAGGACATGACGATGACGAACCAACCCACGAAAGAGGAGCACAGGTCCTGAAGGGCGATGACGACCGCGGCGGTGGCGAGACCGAGGATCGTGGCAATCGCGCGAAGATCCTCAAAAAAGAAGAACGTGAGAACGATCAACACCAGCAAAGCACAGAGATATCGCGTGAGGCGGCGCGCTACGAAGGCCTGCTCTTTCCGGGAGCGATGAATGAGGATCTGCTCGATGACCAGATCCAGGACCATGATGCTGGCAATGATGCTGAGGAGAATCATCATCTGGCGCGTGTAGCGCTGCCGCAGAGCGTTGTATTCGCTGTAGAGGAAACTGACTTCCTGGTTCACAAGATCGGAACCCTTGTCGGCCAGGGCAATCGTCTCGTCGAGCGAGGCGACCTGCGCCTCAAGGAACTTGATGCGGGGTTCGAGCATGCGCGCCTCGAACTTCGACGAACTCAGCATCCGCATGAGCCGCTTCTGGTTGGCCGAGCGCTGTTCCGGATCGGAAATCGTGGCCGAAGTTTTCTTCTCAATGGCATAACGCTGCCGCAGATTTTCGTATTCGTTGTTCACCTGTCCGATGCGTTCGCGGGCCAGCGCAAGCCATGCCGCGGTTTCCTCGCGCTGGGCGCGCAGATTGGCGGCCTGTGTCTGGTAGGCGTTGGACAAATCCGCGGAAGCAGCGATCATGCTGCGCTTGGACAAAAGTATGCGGATGCTCAACTTGGGGTTCCACTCCTGGGCATCGAGATACTTCTTGATGCGGACGGCATCGGTGCGGACGCGGATGCCCATGTCACACTTATCGCGGTCAAACGTGCCGGCGAGGATGCGTGCGTCGAGGTTCTTGCCCTGTTGTTCGAGCTCGGCCTGGCGATCGATCTCCTCGTCCGTGACAGCCGTCTTGCCCTTGAGTTGGTCGGAAATGATGGTGCGCTGGAGGTTGAGTTGTTGAATCTCGCGCGTCAGCACATTCCGCTTATTCTCCAGTTCGGTTGTGCTGGTGTCGATGGAGCTGAGCGTTTCGACCAGAATCTCCTGCTCGGTCTTGGGATTGCGGGAGGCGGTGGCTGCGGCCTCCTTCTTCTCAAGTTCCGCCAGACGCTGGATGTTGGCGATTTCCGTCTCGAGAACTTCGACGCGTTTACCCCAGATTTCCTTGTCACGCGGTTCGGTGACCTCATTCAGCGTTTGCTTCGCCGCCTCGAGATCGGCCCGGGCTGCTTCCAGACGCGAATCTTCCGCATGACACACGAGGACTGCAGACCCCACCACGAGAATCAGTGCCACCCACAGACGAAAGCTCTTATGCATGAACCCCTCCCGCTCGAATCGATGCCTGATTGGAATTGCCCGCCCCGCAATCTGCCACGCTGCGGCCGCTGTTTCCAGCGTAATCCGAGGCACTGTAGGGCCTAAGGGGTTGACACAAAAAAGGGGTCCGGTGATGATGCGACGGCCGTGCGGGGCCGCAGGGTTCGGATGGTTGCCCGACTAGGACTTGAACCTAGACAAACAGATCCAGAGTCTGTTGTGCTACCATTACACCATCGGGCAACAGTTTTCGGACGCGTATTTTAGGCAGTCGCGGCCGTAAGTCAATGACCGAGCTGGGAGCGTTCCGGCCAAGAGAATGGTTATGAAAGTCCTTTTTGTTCGACATGCCATCGCCGCCGACAAAGCCGGCTCGTACGGATCCGACATGGCCCGCCCTCTGACCGATGAAGGGCGCGCCCGGGCGCGGGCGGCCTTTCGGCGCCTCGCCGAATTTGCCGACCGGCCCGAGCTGATCATCTCCTCGCAGGCGGTCCGCGCGCGTGAGACAGCCGAAATCCTGAGCCTTGCCTTTAACAATGTGCCGATCCGAGAATCCGAATTTCTCAACCCGGGCAGCGATCACCGCCGCTTCGTCGAACTCCTTGCGCCATTGCACGGCAGGCATGAAGCCATTGCCGTGGTGGGGCATGAACCCGATTTTTCCAGCATCCTCGCCCGCGTCATCGGCGATGGTGTTGCACGTATCGAGATGAAGAAGGCCGCCAGCGCGGAGGTCGAGGTGAACCGCATCGGCAAGGGCGAGCTCCATTTCCTTGTCCCCCCGCATATGCTGGTGGGGCACGCGCAGTGAGACGGAAGGCACCATGGCCAAAGACAACGTAGACTTGATTTGCAGCATCGGCGAACTGGCCGTGTTGTTTGAAAAGACCTCGAGCCTCGATGGGTTTCTGGGCAAGGTGGTCAACACGATCGCGTACCACATGAAGGCCGCTGTGTGCTCGGTCTACCTCTTCGATGACGACAGCCAACAACTCGTGCTCGCTGCCACGCAGGGCTTGAATCCCGAGTTCGTCCGGCATGTGCGCATGAACCCCGGCGAGGGTCTCGTCGGTCAGGCCTTTGCCAATTCCAAATCGGTCCGCGAAGCGGATGGCCGTCAAAGTCCATACTTCAAACTTGTGCCCGGTTTGAACGAGGAGTCCTACCGCGCGTTCCTTGCCGTGCCGCTCCTCCGCGGCCTTTCGCGGATCGGCGTGCTGGTGGTGCAGGACCCCGTGGCGGACTATTTCAGCGAGAACGACGAGAAAGCCCTGCGCGCGATAGCCTCCCAGCTCGCGGTCACGATCGAAAACGCCCGACTGCTGATCGGCCTGCGCGAGAAGGAACCGAAGGCTCCGACGCCCCGGCCGCGCGAGGAGATGGCGAAGTTCATCAAGGGCACGAGCGCCTCCGGCGGCTGCGCGCTGGGAACCGCCGTGGAACTCGGCCGGTTTGACCCGGCGGAATATGTCGGGGCTGCCGGACGGCATCTGACGTTGGAGGACTTCACCAAGGCCGTCGCGATGACCGAGCAGCAGATCGAGGCTCTCCAACACGAGATGGAGGAGCGCCTCTCGGATGTAGCATCCCTGATCTTCAGCGCGCACCTGCTGATCTTGAAGGATGAGTCCTTTTCCGGGGCCATGTCGGATCGCATCCGCGGAGGCGAGGAGCCCTTTTCCGCAGTTCACGAAGTCGTGGAGGGTTACGCGGCCCTTTTC
Organism: Verrucomicrobiota bacterium; assembly: GCA_036821485.1. Classification (GTDB taxonomy): domain Bacteria; phylum Verrucomicrobiota; class Kiritimatiellia; order CAIQIC01; family JAGNIJ01; genus DAISJM01. The sequence goes on from DAISJM010000003.1 coordinate 23,539, forward strand.
TCGCGAAGCCAGAATGCGGCCCTGCGCGAGAAGACGCAGGATGTCCGCGATCTTGGCAGGCGCCTGCTGCATAACCTTGTGGGCGGCGAAATGGATCGCGCCGATTACAACGGTTGCGTGGTGGTCTGCGCCGACCTGATGCCGTCCGACATGCTGAAGGTGGTCGGCCAGCGCGCCGCGGGCCTGCTGTTGGCCGGCGGCGGGGTCACGTCCCACGTATCGATCATCGCCCGTTCATTGCGCGTGCCGATGGTGATCGTGTCCGATCGTCGCGTGCTGGATCTGCCGTCGGGCACGCGGCTGCTGCTTGATGGCGACCAGGGCACGGTGTTCATCAATCCTGAAGAAACCGTACTGAAGAATTACGGGGAACTCGATCGGGCACGGGTACAGGCCGAAGCCGCCGAGAAGAACGTGCGTCCGGAAACCTTCACGCGCGATGGCCGCCGCGTGCACCTGCTGGCGAACATCAACCTCTTGAGCGATTTGCCCGTGGCGCTGCGCCTGAAGGCGGAAGGCATCGGCCTCTACCGGAGCGAGTTTCCCTTCATCGTTCGCAACGATTTTCCCTCGGAGGAGGAGCAATACGTCATCTACCGCCGTATCGTGCGCGAGATGGGTGGGCGGGAGGTTGTCTTCCGAACCCTGGATATTGGCGGCGACAAGATCCTGTCGTATTTCCCGACGGTCAACGAATCGAACCCGTTCCTTGGCCTGCGCGCAATCCGCTTCTCGCTCCGGCACCGCGAGATATTTGAGCGACAACTGCGAGCGTTGCTGCGCGCCGGCGAGGGGGTCCCGCTGCGCATCATGTTTCCACTTGTTTCTTCCGTGGATGATTTCGTCGAGGCGCGGGATATTCTCCACGACTGCGCCCACGCTCTGGCGGAAGCGGGTATACCGCATCAGCCCCATCCGGAAGTCGGCGTGATGGTGGAACTGCCTTCCGCGGTGGAGATCGCCGACGACCTTGCCGACGAGGCGGACTTCCTGTGCATCGGCAGCAACGATCTGGTGCAATACATCCTGGCCGTCGATCGCACGAATGAACACATCGCCGATCTTTATGTGCCGTATCATCCGGCGGTGCTCCGCGCGCTGAAGCGGATCGTGGATGCCGCCACCAAGCAGCAGACGGACCTTTCCATCTGCGGCGACATGGCGACGGATCCGCGGCTTATTCCGTTTCTGTTGGGCATCGGTCTGACGAAGTTCAGCATGGATTCGCGACGGCTGCCGCAGATACAGGAAGTCATCAGCGGCACAGATTTCAAAGCGGCCCAGGCCAAGGCGGAGAGCATGCTGCTCATGCGACGCGTGAGCGAGGTCGCGACTTTTCTTGGGTATCCGGTCATAGACAGGGAGAAGATATGAGGCGTGCAGTGGTTGTCCTGTTAGCCGTGCTGTTGGCCGGAGCGATGCTCCCCGCAGCGCGGGCGGTGTCGAAGAAGAAACTGGGCGTGTGGGAGCGGGAGCTGTCGCTGGGTCTCAACATCGCGCGCGGCAATACCGAGCAGGACGAGGGCGAAGTCGGTCTGCGTATCAAGCGGCAGGATGAGATTTCGAAATTCGACGTGAGTGCCGAAGCCGCTTACGGGGAAACGGACAGTGACACCACCAAGGAGCGAGCCAAGGCCGCGGTGCAGTACGACCAGCAATTCGGTCCGCGACCCTATGGCTCCATGCGCGTGTCGATGGAATACGACGCTGTGGCCGATCTCGACTACCGCCTCATCGTGGGTCCCGCTCTCGGTTACTACCTGGTGAAAAAAGAAGAGACGCAGCTCAGTGCCGAACTCGGTCCGTCCTATGTCCGCGAGAGCGTTGAGGGGGAGCTTGACGACTTTTACGTCCTGCGCCTCGCGGAACGATTCGAGCAAAAATGGGGCAAGGATGCCAAGCTGTGGCAGACGTTGGAATATCTGCCCGACCTGCAGGCCAACGGCAAATATCTCCTCAACGCCGAGCTTGGGCTGGAGGCGAAGGTAACCGGCGGTATCAGCCTCAGGGCCGTTGTTGCGACCAAGCACGATTCGCGGCCTGCCGACGACAAGAAGAGAGACGATACCGTGTTGAAGACAGCAATTGTCTACAAATTCTAGGGCACGACAGTTGCTGTGGATGGCAGGAAACGATACGCATGACAACCGGCCCCAGAGTCCTGCTCGTGGATCCGCCATTTGAGCGGTTGCAGGGTCGCTTTCGCGCGCACCTCCCTCTCGGCCTCGCAGCCTTGGCCGGCGCGCTCAAGGAGGCGGGGATCCCGGCCGCAATCTACAATGCGGAAGCGCCGCGTCGGCGGGGCGAAGCACGAAACTTGCGCCAGTCGGAACTGTGTGCGGGTCACGACGATTACATCAAGGCGCTGGCCACTGCAGACCACCCCGTTTGGAAGGAAGCCGAAGACGTCTTCTGCACAACAAATCCCTCCGTCGTCGGTTTCACCGTAATGACGGAGAAGTTCGAGTCGGCCCGCATACTGAGCCGCCTGGTGAAGAAACGTCTCCCGCGCGCCTTCGTGGTTTGGGGCGGACCCCACCCCACGATACGTCCGGCGGAATGCGTTGCCGTGCCGGAAGTGGATTTTGCCGTGAAGGGAGAGGGCGAGCGGACGATCGTTGAACTGGCGCAAAGACTTTTCGACGGCGGGTCGTGTGCGGGAATCCCCGGCGTGTTCGCCCGTAACGGCGGCGGGGTGACCGGGGTTGAGCGCCCGCTGGAGCCTGAACTCGACCGGCTGCCTTCACCCGATTGGGAAGCCGGTCTGTCGCCGCTCGATTGGCCCGCGCGCGGCCATGGTCGACAACAGATCATGGCCAGCCGCGGCTGTCCGTTTCGTTGCGAGTACTGCGCGGCCGCAGCGATGTGGGGACGGAAGGTCCGATTCCACTCCACGGCGCGCATCCTGAAGGAAATTGAAACGCTGGTTCGCCTCACCGGTTCACGACGCATCGCGTTCCTCGATGACTCGTTCACGCTGAACCCAAAACGAACCGAGGAACTCTGCCACGCGCTGATGGCTTCGGGTCTCGGCATCCGCTGGACGTGCATCACGCGCTGCGATCTCGTGGATGAACCTCTGCTGCGCCTGTTGAAAAGGGCGGGTTGCCAAGGACTTGTTTTTGGCGTGGAATCCGCGAGCCCGGCGATCCTGGAAAGCGTGGACAAAGGGCAGAAGATCGAGGATGTCGATCGCGCCATGGCGGCCTGCCGCAAGGTGGGGCTGACCTACCACGCGTACTACATGATCGGGTTTCCCGATGAGACCGAGTCGGATCTGACGATGACGGTGGAACACATGAAACGTTGCGGCGCCGGTTATGTTTCGCTCAATGTGTTCAGCCCCTACCCCGGGTCGGCGCTGTACGATCGCGTGGTGAAGATGGGTCTCATTCCCGATCCGCCGGAGTGGGGCCGTTACGGGCGGCACACGATGGATCACCCGCTGACGCGGCACATCACCCCGGAGCGATTCCGCGCGCTCGCCGAGAACGCTTTTCGTGAGGCGGACCGCGTGAACCATGCTCTGCCGAAGCGGATTCGCGCGCTCGCCGCGCGGTTGCTCGGACGTTAGCGCGGCGTGTCCCAGGAAATGCGGATTCCGGCTTCCTCGAATTCCTTCACCGCGATCTTGATGCGGTCCTGCGCGATGGCCGCGTCCACCTGTCCGTCCAGCTTCGAAGCGATGGTGTCGTAACCGGCCCAGAACGGGAAGACGTTGACGTAGTTGAATTGCACGGCCTTGACGAGGTCGACGGACGCGCGAAAATCCTCTTCCGTCTCCTGCGGGAAGCCGACGATCATGTGCGTATCAAGCCGCTTCAGCCCGGCTTTGCGGAAACCGATGAGCGTGTCGCGGACCTTCTCCGCGTCGGGGAAGCGGTTCATGAGTTTCAGGATTTTCGGGCTGCCGGACTGGATCGGGCATAGGATATGGTTAACTTTGCCGCTGGCGATGTGGCGTCCGATTTCATCCCGATACTTCACAGCCCAGTTGGGGTGCAGCTCACGAATTTGCCAGCCCACGTTGTAGCCCGCGTCGACTTCGGACATCTTCTTCAGCAGCTCTGCGAACGTGCTGTGCAGGTCCAGTCCGTAGGCTCCAACGTCGTCGGCCAGGATCACAAAATCGCGCCGTCCCTGCTCCAGCAGGCCACGATATTCGGCAAGGCACTCGTCCATCGTCTTGCTCTTCAGTTTGCCGGTGGCCTTGCGGATCGAGCAGTAGGCGCAGTTGCTGACACAACCGTAGCTGATCCGCAGGTGTGCCGCGCGAAGATCGGTTGGCGTGTTCTCGCTCAGCCTCGCGGCAATGGCCTGCCGTAACGCGTTCCACGTGCTGCGATTCGGGCGGAACGATGCCAGCTTCTGCAGGAACGTCCGCTGGCCCGTGCGACCCGTGCCGAAAGCACCGAACACCTTGTGCGCGTCGGGCACATCGCGGTACTTCACTTTGAAATCGGGAAACAACTTGTCGATCTCGACCAGGTCCTTCGTGATGAGGTACCGCCCGTTGAAAAGCTTGGGAAACGTCTTCTCCGCGATCGCGGGCAGACAGCCGAGCACGATGATCTCGCCCCTGTGCTGCTGCAGATCGCTGATGATCTTGTAGCACTCCTGCTCGCGGCTCTCGATGAAACTGCAGGTGACCACGATGAGGTAGTCCGCATCCGCCGGACTCGTCAGCACGCGGCAGCCGTTCAGCCTGAAGTAGTCCGCCAGCCGCCCCGAATCCAGCGCACGCCGCCGGCAACCATTGGTGGTGATGAAAACGCCCGGATGTTCTGTCTGCGCCATAAGCCCCCCCCTGCCGATGATTTAGCGGACTATATCCACATTCGTCCGGCCCGCAAAGGGTTTCATGAGATGCAAAAAGGCACCCCTTCCTTGACATCGCTCCGGCGCTCTCCTAGTCTCGACCCGGTTCTTTTGAAACAAGTTTGTGACGGGACCCACGGAAGTCCGTGAGAATCGGACGCGGTCGCGCCGCTGTAACGGGTTACGAAACCCCCGTAGCCACCATCCGTAAGGATGGGAAGGCGGGGAAGTAGGTTTGATACCCGAAGCCAGAAGACGAGTCCCGACACATGCTCAACAACTCTTTCGCGAAGGAAGAGGATGGGCAGGCATCTTCACGAAGCCTTCACATTTCTCCCGACGGGAAAGGTGAAGGCTTTTTTGTTCCTTCTCCTCCCCGGCCTCCGCGGAAGATCGCTTGCTCCCGCGTAAGGAGCCGGAGAGAGAAATGCAGAACAAGTTCAACATGGCCGTCTTCGGCGCGCTGCTCCTTGCAGCTTCCGCCGCCCACGGCTTCGAGGCGTCGTTCGATGATCCACCGCAGACCGTCGGCTCGTATTGGAACGGCTCGGACCTCTCCGGCGGATTTACCAGCCAGTGGATATTCTTCGAGAATGAATACGACACCAACTGGTCCAGTTGGAGCGGCTTCGCCCGCTCGCGCGTCGACGACACAAACACGGCGGGCTGGTTCAACCAATACGCCTGCTTCGGCGGCACAGACGTGAGCACAACCGGTTCCTATGCAATTGTTTACGACAGCGCATGGTCGGAGGAAGATGTCGTCACGCTTCCCCTGCCCGCTCTCGTTTCCGGCTTCTTCGTGAACAACACAACCTACGCGGCAATCTCGATGCGCGATGGCGATTTTGTATCGAAGAAATTTGGCGGCGTCACGGGCAATGATCCCGATTGGTTTCTGCTCACGATCATCGGCAAGGATTCCGCGGGCCACGTCGTCGGCACGGTCGAGCATTACCTTGCCGACTTCCGCTCGCCCACGAATTCCGAGGACTACATCCAATCCGACTGGCGATGGGTCGACCTCTCCCCGCTTGGCCCGAACGTCAAGACGCTCCACTTCGTTTTGTCGTCCAGCGACAACGGCGACTGGGGCATGAACACGCCGTCCTATTTCGCCATGGATAATCTCGGCGTCGCCTATGCGCCAGCCGACGATTACACGAATTCCACCGCGCTCGGGTTTGAAACGAATCTGTTCGTCGCTTGGGCAACCGGCTGGATGGACTACAACATGGGCGGCGACATCTCCAACAACTTCGCGACGCCCGCCCACGCCCTCGGCCCGGCGACGGAGAATGTGACGAATGTGGTAACGCTCGGCAATGGAGGCTCCATCACGCTGACGTTCGGTGTGCCGATCGCCAATGGTCCCGGCTTCGACTTCGCGGTGTTCGAAAACGCCCTCACGGAAAACTTCCTCGAACTCGCGTGGGTCGAGGTCTCCAGCGATGGGACCAACTTCGTGCGCTTCCCCAATCATTCGCTCACGACAAGTCACGTGTCCCCCTTCGGCTCGCTCTACGCCACGAATATTGCCAACCTCGCGGGCAAGTATGTTGTCGGCCAGGGCACGCCGTTCGATCTGACCGATCTGCCGGCGGGCACCGGTGTTGATGCCATGAACGTGCGATATGTCCGCATCGTGGATATCGTCGGGGACGGTTCATGCACGGACTCCTTCGGAAACATCATCTATGATCCAGAGCCGACCATCGGCTCCGGTGGGTTTGATCTCGACGCGGTGGGGGTGATCAATTTCGCGGGCGATTGTCAGCCCACATCGATCGGTCCTGCCGGGGTCACGCTCAGATTCGATGCGCTGAGCAATCGCGTCTACCGGCTGCAATATTCGACTTCGCTTCTGGGTACGGACTGGTATGACGTCGGCGGAATCGTGACCGGCAATAATCAGAGCGTGTCCATGACCGACAGCAACACAACGGGTGGAGCCCGATATTACCGGGTGATCAGGGAGATGGGGCCGTGAAGCGACGCAAAACACGGAATTTTCCAACCCTTGGAAAATCGACACAAGGATTTTCCAACCCTTGGAAAAAATGCGCCGGCTTCACGCTGGTCGAGCTGTTGTCGGTGATCGCCGTGATCGGCGTCCTTGCGGCGCTGCTCGTGCCGGCGCTCAGTCGCGGCACGGAACAGGCGCGGGCGGCAAAATGCGCGAGCAATATCCGGCAGCTCTTCGTGGCCAACACGCTCTACGCGGCGGAGCACGGGAATTACGTTGCGGCCGCGCCGGATATCCTGGGCGCGAACCTGACCCGCTGGCATGGCGCGCGATCATCGATCCGCCAGCCGTTCAACGGCTCTCGCGGGGCGCTCTACGAATACCTTTCGAAGTGCGACGGCATTCGGAGTTGCCCATCGCTTTCCGGGTTCCGCAGCAGCGCAGCAGATAACGCTTTTGAATCGTCCTGCGGCGGCTACGGTTACAACGACCGTGGCGTGGGTTCGCAAGTGTACTGGCACGGCCGCACCGAACGCGGCGCGGAGAACGGCATGCCGCCGAGTGCGATCCGCGATCCCGCGCAGACGGTCATGTTCTGCGATGCGGCGTTCCCGCAGCCGTACGACGATCCGCGCTATCTCATCGAGTATTCCTTTGCCGAGGCGATCCACTTTGTCGACGGCCAGCCGCCGAAGGAAGAGGGCGAGGCACAACCATCGATCCACTTCCGCCACAACGCCCGGGCGAACGTGGTGTGGTGCGACGGACATGTGAGTTCGGAAACCCTTGCCGTGACCAACAACAACGCGTTCGCAGAGTGGAATATCGGCTGGTTTGGCTCCGCAGACAACTCGCTGTTCGATCCTTTCTAGAGCGACTTTCGACTTCGCCTTCGGACTTTGGACCTGCTTTAATCACGCCATGCGTGTCACCATTGATATTCAGGCCGCGATCACGCAACGGGCCGGTGTGGGCCGCTACACCAAGGCGTTGGTGGAGCATCTTGGCGCGGCAGCGGGCTCCGACGAGCTGGCGCTCTTCTACTTTGATTTCCAGCGGCGCGGCATGCCCTTCCCCGTACCCGGCGCGAGTACCAAAGCTATTCGCTGGTGTCCCGGCCGCGTAGTGCAGAAGGCGTGGAAGACCTTTCAGTGGCCGCCGTTCGACTGGTTCGCGGGCGCGGCCGATGTCTACCACTTCCCCAATTTCATCCGGCCCCCGCTCTCGCGCGGCCGGTCGGTGGTCACCGTCCACGACGTGTCGTTTCTCCGCCATCCCGACACGACGGAGCCGCGCAATCTTCGCTACCTCGCCGCGCAGATCCGCAATACGGTGGATCGCGCGGATGCGATCATCACCGACTCCGCCTTCGCCGCGCGCGAGATCGAGGAGCTGTTCAAAACGCCCGCCGGAAAGGTGACGCCGATCCTGCTCGGTCTCGAGCCGTCGATCACGCGCCCGTCCGCGGATGTGATCGCGGCGACGCGGCGCGCGCTTGGGCTGGAGCGTCCATATCTTTTGATGGTGAGCACGATCGAGCCGCGCAAGAACATCGCGTTCCTCGTCGAAGTGTTCGAGCAGATGGAGAAGTTCGACGGCGACCTGGTGATCGCCGGCGCGCGCGGTTGGAAATTCGAGCCGATCTTCGAACGGATCGCGGCGTCAAAACGCGCGGCGCGCATCCGGCATGTCGACTACGTGGCCGACGCGCAGTTGCCCGCGCTGTATGCGGGCGCAGATCTGTTCCTGTTCCCGTCGCGTTACGAAGGGTTTGGTTTTCCGCCGCTTGAGGCGATGGCGTGCGGGACGCCGGTGGTTTCGTCGCGTGGCGGCTCGCTGCCCGAGGTGCTGGGCGATGCGGCAGAATACGTGGAGGCGTTTGACGCGCGCGCGTGGGCAGACCGGGCGATGAAGCTCCTGGGCGATGGCACGCTGCGCGCGGCGCGGGTAAGGCAGGGCCTGGAACGGGCACGGGCATTTTCGTGGGACGAGGCCGCACGGCAGACATGGGCGGTGTATCGCAGGGTCGCGGGTTGAGGTAAACGGATGCGTATCGGCATAGACGCGAGATGGATTTTTCCGCAGGTGTCAGGCATCGGCACGTACACCCGCGAGCTGATTCGCGAACTGGCGGCGCTCGACCGACAGAACGAATACGTCCTGTTCTTCCAGGATGCGCGAATCGCGGACGACGTGACCGGGGCGGCGCGATTGAGCGATGCGCCGAACTTCTCGACGCGGCTTCTCGATTACGGCGTGTTTTCGCCCGCGGGCCAGGCCCGGTTCCCGGCCGAACTCCGCGGCCTCAACCTCGACGTTTTTCATTCACCGAACTACATGCTGCCGCTATTCGCGTTTCCGAAGGGCCGGCCCGGCGACCTGCGGTGCGTGGTGACGATCCACGATGTGATTCCCCTGCTCTTCCCCGATCACGCGCCGCGTTCGCGCAAGACGCGGATGTTTCCGGTGTACCGCTGGTTGATGCAGCAGGTTGGCGCGCGCGCCGATGTGATTGTGACGGTGAGCGAATCGTCGCGGCGCGACGTGCTCGAACAGCTTCACATTGGGCCGGAGCGCGCCGGCGCCGTGATGGTTGTGCCGAATGGCGTCGCTCCGGAATACGTGCCCGCGGCGAAGGAGCCGCGTGCGGCGAAGACGATACTCTACGTCGGCCGCTTTGATCCTTATAAGAATGCGTGCGGTTTGATGGACGTTTTCGCGGCCGTGCGGAAGAAGACGAAGACGGAGGTGCGGCTGCGCATGGTGGGCCCGCCGGACCCCCGCTATCCCGAGGCGCGGCAGCGCGCGGAATCGCTGGGGTTGAATCCATTCATCGACTGGGTGGGCTATGTCGACGGCGCCGCACTGATTCGCGAGTATCAACAGGCGGACGTGTTCGTGCTGCTGTCGAAGTACGAGGGTTTCGGATTGCCGGTGCTCGAGGCGATGGCGTGCGGGACGCCGGTGGTGTGCAGCAATCGCAGTTCGCTGCCGGAAGTCGCGGCCGACGCGGCGGCGGTGGTGGATCCCGATCGGGTTGAGGATGCGGCTGCTGCCATCGTGCGCGTGCTGGATGAGCCGGCCCATGCCGCGGATCTTTCGCGGCGCGGCTTGCAGCGCGCGGCGGCGTTCACGTGGAAGCGTACGGCTGAACAAACCATCAAGGCCTACGACCTCGCCCGGCGCGTGTGACCGCTTTCCGGTTGCCAACGGGCCGCCGGTTTGAGAGGTAAGAGCCTGTCCAACACCATGTTTTGACCATGACGGCATCCGATCAAACCAGTACGCAGGCGGCCCCGGCGACATTTCCCGCCGAGTGGGCACAACTCAGGACCGTGCTGGCGCACGACTGGCTGACGGGGATGCGCGGCGGCGAGCGGGTGCTGGAGCTGCTCGGTGAGGGCTTCCCCACGGCGCCGATCTACACGCTGATTCACAACGCATCGCGCCTTTCCGAAAAGATCAACGCGCACGAGATTCACGCGTCGTGGCTGCAGCACGTGCCCGGCGTGACGAAGTACTACCGCTACTTCCTTCCGTTCTTCCCCGGGGCGGTCGAGGGGCTGCGGCCGCCTCCGGCGGATCTCCTCATCAGCACGAGCCATTGCGTTGCCAAGGGCCTCCGGACGCCGTCCGGGGGCAAGCACCTCTGCTACTGCTTCACGCCGATGCGTTATGCGTGGTTGTTCTACGACGAGTACTTCGGCGGCAATCCGCTCAAGAAGGCGATGCTGAGCCCGGTACTCGCGCGGCTGCGCGACTGGGATCGCAAGGCCTCGGAGCGGGTCGACCACTTCGTCACGCTCAGCCGCCACGTGCAGCGGCGGATATTGGAATTCTACGGGCGCGAGTCGGAGGTGGTGTATCCGCCGGTGAACACCGGATTTTTCACGCCGGGTGGGGAGCCGGGCGGGTTTGACCTCGTGGTGTCGGCGCTTGTGCCGTACAAGAAACTGGACCTGGTTATTCGCGCCTACAACCGGCTTGGCTTTCCGCTCAAGGTGGTGGGCGTGGGGACGGAATACGAAAAGCTGCGTCACAGCGCGGGCCCGAACATCACGTTCGAAGGCTGGGTGCCGGACGAAAAAACGCGCGAGCTTTACCGCGCATGCCGCTGCCTGGTCTTTCCTGGCGAAGAAGATTTCGGGATTGTCCCGGTTGAGGCACAGGCCTGCGGCCGTCCGGTTGTGGCCTTTGCCCGGGGCGGCGTGCTGGAATCCGTGGACGAGAAGACATCGGGCGTCTTCTTCCGGGAGCAGACAGAAGAGGCTCTTCTAGGCGGCGTCGAAGAGTGCGCAGGCCGGAAATGGGATCCTGCGGCGATCCGTCGTCATGCGGAAACGTTTGGATTCCAACGGTTTATAGATGGGATGTCGCTGCAAGTGCGCAAATGCCTTGGTCGCTAGACCCGGCGTTGTTGAGGCGGGAGCCCTTTGCGACGGGCGAAAACGTTGACAACCGCGGAATAGTCACGTATTTTCTGCACCCTTGTTGACCTTGGAGCACCTCCCGTTGGAGCGGTGAGCGTGGTCAGGTTTGAGAAGAGGGGTTTGTCATGGAAGCGTATGCGGTCATTGAAACAGGCGGGAAGCAGTACCGGGTCCAGAAGGACTCCGTGCTGGACATCGAGCTTTTGGATGCGAAAGAGGGCGACAAGGTCAAGATCGACAAGGTTTTGGCGGTGTCGGATGGCAGCAAGTTGAACGTTGGCACGCCGGTGGTCGCCGGAGCGGTGGTCACGCTGGAAGTCGTGAAGCTGCATCGCGGCGCGAAGGTGATCTCCTTCAAGAAGAAACGCCGCAAAGGTTTTCACAAGAAGATCGGCCATCGCCAGGAATTGATGAAAGTCCGCGTCGAGAGCGTGGGCGCGTAAGTGAGCGGGAGGACGTACCATGGCACATAAAAAAGGACAGGGCAGTAGCAGGAACGGCCGGGACAGCAACGGTCAACGTCGGGGCATGAAGTGCTACGCCGGCGAAACAGTGACCGCGGGCAGCATCATTGTCCGCCAGCTCGGTTCGCGTTACGTCCCAGGCGAAAACGTTCGCGTGGCTCGCGATTGGTCCTTGTTTGCGATGAAGGCGGGCGTGGTGGAATTCGATCGCGGTGGCAAGCGGGTCCATGTCCGCGCTGCGGCGACCAAGACGGCCTGATCCTGTTCCATAGAATCCCAGCACAAGGCGAGTCCCCGGACTCGCCTTTGTTGTGTCTAACGCAAAGGCGCAAAGACAAACGAAAAGGGTCGCGGCGATGACTGAGAATGAGTTGAGCCACGTCATTCTTGGCGCGGCGATTGAAGTTCATCGGACCCTGGGCGGGCCGGGGCTACTGGAGCAGGTTTATGAAGAGTGTCTCTGCAGAGAGCTTGAGGCGCGCGGCCTGAAGGTTCAGCGACAGGTCGGTGTCCCGATTCTGTACAAGGGCCACAAGGTGGCGAAACCGTTGGTGCTGGACATGCTGGTTGAAGGAAAGGTGATCATAGAGGTGAAAGCTGTTGAGAAGCATAATCCTCTGTTCTGCTCACAGTTGCTGACCTACTTGCGGCTGACCGGTCTCAAGCTCGGGATTTTGGTGAATTTTGGTGAACAAGTGGTCAAGAATGGTATTCATCGGGTAGTGAATGGTCTTTAACCTTGTCGTATGCTCTTTGCGTCTTTGCGTTAGCGTTAAAGGTCTCGCGTTATGAAGGGTGTCACATTTGTTGATCGCGTGCGTGCGCAAGTCTTTGCCGGCAACGGCGGGGACGGCTGTGCGTCGTTTCGCCGCGAAAAGTACATCCCCCTTGGCGGCCCCGACGGTGGTGATGGCGGTGATGGCGGCAGCATCTACATGCGGGGCAGCCACGACGCGGGGTCGCTGCTCGACCTTTACTACCAGCCGCTCCGTCGCGCCGAACACGGCGGAAATGGTCGCAGCAAGCAGTGCACCGGGCGGAACGGGGAAGATGTCTACATCGATGTCCCCTGCGGCACGGTGGTGCGCGATTTTGAAACGGGCGAGTTGATCGGCGAGGTGCTGGAGAAGCACGACGTGCTGCTGGTCGCGCGCGGCGGCCGCGGCGGGATGGGGAACATGAAGTTCACATCGTCGACGAACCGCGCTCCGCGGGAGTTCACCCACGGGACGCCGGGGGAAATCAAGAAGCTCCTGGTCGAACTCAAAACGGTTGCAGACATCGGGTTGGTCGGGTATCCGAACGCCGGGAAATCGACGCTGCTGGCGGCGGTCAGTCGCGCGCGGCCGAAGATCGCGGCGTATCCGTTCACAACGCTTCATCCGTCCATTGGTACGATCGATTTCGGCGACTTCTCCACGCTGCGGATGGCGGACATTCCGGGCCTGATTGACGGCGCACACAAGGGTGTCGGGCTCGGTCACGACTTCCTTCGACACATCGAACGGACGAAGTTCCTTCTCTTCGTCATCGACATGGCGGGCGTGGATGGTCGCAATCCCGTCGAGGACTACCGGAACCTGAAGAAAGAGCTCAAGCTGTACAGCAAGGAGCTTGCGCAGCGTCCCTTCATGGTGGTGGCCAACAAGATGGATTTGCCCGAAGCCGCGCCGCAACTGAAGGATTTCATCCGCCGGACCAAGGTGCGCCCGCTCCAACTGGCGGCCGCGGCCGGCACCGGGATTGCCGAGTTGAAGCAGATGCTTCGGGATCGCCTGTCCCCCACGCCCTGAGTCGATCGCGCCGACTTAACGCTTTAGCCTTCCTTGGTTAGCTGTTATGTAAGCAGGGGGGTTATGAGGAAGAGAAAGAAGACGCCGTCCGCCGACGGGGTGATACCTGATATGGCCGATGCCGATCTTGATCGGCTTCTCCATGCCCCTACCCAGCCCTTCGATTACCCGACCGGCAAGACCATCACGGAATATCTTCAGACGCAGGGCATGGGTGAAGGGATTGACCTCATGCGCCCCGTCGCTTCGGCAAATCCCCACATCCTTTCCGCCCGGGGTGGCCGCAAGTATGAACTCGGGCGCGTGCTCTCGAGCGGCAGCATGGGCGTGGTGTACGAGGCGCGCGATCTCAACTGCCGTCGCACCGTGGCGATCAAGGTTCTTCCCCATGATGTGATTCTTCCGAAGGAAGAACAGTTGCGGTTTGTGGAAGAGGCGCAGATTACGTCGCAGCTCGAACATCCGAACATCGTTCCGATTCACGAACTGGGTCTCGATGCCGAAGGGCGCATCTACTACGCGATGAAATACGTGCAGGGGCGCACGCTGACCGACATTCTCATTGCCCTTCGCAAGCACGACCCCGACACGGTGCGCGATTTCCCCCTCTCGCGCCTGCTGAACATCTTCCAGAAAACATGCGATGCCGTGGCGTTTGCCCATTCACACGGCGTGGTGCACCGCGACCTCAAACCCGACAACATCATGATCGGCGAATTCGGCGAGGTCGTGGTCATGGACTGGGGCCTGGCGACGGTCGCGGGCGATGACGCGACAGCGACAAGGAGCGAGCCCCCGCCGCGGGTCATATCGACCGACGTCATGGATTTGAAGAAGGCGACGGCTGCCGTGCCCGGCGCCACCATCGAGGTGATGCGCACGGAAACGGCGGTGGGCGATACGAGCCGTCGCGTGTTGGGCACACCCGGCTTCATGGCGCCGGAACACCTTGTGCCCGAAACGCCCGTGCACACGCGGTCCGACATCTACTCCCTGGGAGCGACACTTTACAGCATTCTCTGCCTGCGCGCGCCGCTTGGGGGCAAGGACGTCAAAGAGGTCCTCCGCAAGATTCTCGAAGGAGAAATCGCTCCGCCCACTGTCTTCAACGTGTCTTCCAAAGAAGCAGGCCAGCCTTCCCTGCCCCACTGCCCTGACGGCCTGGTGCCCGCCGTCCTTTCCGATATTGCGATGCGGGCGCTGGCCACTCACGCAGCCGACCGGTATGCCACGGTGCTGGACATGCAGGCCGAAGTGCAAGCGTACCAGGATGGGCTGGTGTGGCACGTCGTGGTCGATCAGGATTTCACCGACCCCGATGCGCTGCAGCATTGGGAAACCCTTGGCGGTCAGTTTGAAATCCGCAACGGGGAGCTCCACGTGTCGCACGGCGAGCCCCAGGTGTTGCTCTACAGGGGCGACATCTCGGGCGACATTCGTATTGAGTTTGAGTGCCGCCAGGAAGCGGTGTACCTGAACGCCGTGGGTTGTTTCCTCGGGGCCGTGCGATCAGAGAACCGTCGCGACGTTCCCCTCAACGGTTATAAGTTTGAATACGGCGCGTTCGACAATTCGCTGAACGTGATCGAGCGTGCGGGCCGGCCCGTGGCCAGTGAACACGCCTCGCCGCTGCAAAAGGGAAAAATGATGCGCGTGCGCGCCGAGCGCATAGGTGCGCTTCTGCGCTTGTGTGTGGATGGCTGCGAGGTGCTGTCGGTCATCGACTCGGATCCCCTGTCCGGCGCGGACCGGACCGTGTTGGGATTATTCGGTTGGGCGGCGGAGACGGTATATACGCATGTGCGGATTTCGACGCTCGGTACGCCGTGGAAGAGCGATGTGATTGATATTGCCGAGCGGCAGACGCAGAAGGGCAACTACGCCGTGGCGCAGCAGTTGCTGCAGGAGGTGCTGGATTCCTATCCCGACGCCGCCCGATTCGAGCGCGCTCGCAAGGCCCAGGAAAAGGCGCGCTGGCGGGAGCGCATGTCGAAGGAGATCAGCATTTGGCGGGAGAAGTTGCAGCAGGCGTGGCCGGGTGCGGAATTCCATCTTGGGCTGAATACGGATGGCTTCTCGCTGGAAATCCCGCCGGGCAGCATCACCGACCTTTCTGCCGTCCGCGGCATGCCGGTTACATCGCTCGTGTGCTCGCACAACAAGATCAGCAGCCTCGAACCGCTGCGCGGCGCCCCGCTGGTTTCGCTGAACTGCACGGGCAATCCGATCAGCAGCCTCGAACCGCTGCGCGGGATGCAGATCAACATTCTCGTGACCGAGGGTTGTCCCGTGGAGGACCTCGAACCGTTGCGCGGCATGCCGATTCACCTTCTCAACGTCGGCGCAGGCCGCGTGGTCTCGCTCGAGCCCCTGCGCGGCATGCCGCTGACTTTCCTGAGCTGCTGGGGCAACAGGATCGAGAACCTGGAACCCCTTCGCGGCATGAACGCACTGACCTGGCTTTCGCTCAACGCCAACCGGGTGCGGGATTTGGAGCCCATCCGGGGTCTTCCCCTTGTCACCGTGAATATCAGCGGCAACGAGATCGAAAGCCTTGAACCGATGCGCGGCATGCCGTTGAACGTGTTGCACTGTGGCGACAATCGCATTGCAAGCGTCGAGCCATTGAAGGGCATGCAGATCAAGATGTTCAGTTGCCAGGGCAACCGTCTGAAATCGATCGAACCGCTGAGGGGCCTTCCGTTGGCCTCGCTGGTGTGCGGCGGGAACGAACTGACAAGTATTGCCTCGTTTGTGAAGAATCCGCCGGACGATTTCCGGTTCGATTGCGACACCATTCCGACGCGCGAGCTGGAGTGGGCGCGGGAGGCGTGGTCGCGCGATTTTCGATGTGCCGATCACGCGCGAAATGTGGCCGTGATCCTTGCGCTGCGGAAAGGCGACCTGAAGGGATTGCGTGTCATGGCGGTCGAATACAAGGGTCATCACCTCCTCCTTGTTCCAAAGCTCATGACGTGGGACGAGGCGGAGGCTTTGTGTCGGCGACTGGGCGGACACCTCGTCACCATCACTACGGCGGACAAGAATGAGTACTTGAACCGCTTGTTCTCACACGGAGCTTGGTTCTGGATGGGGCTACAGCGTCGCGAGCAGGGGTTCGCCTGGGTTACCGACGAGCCCGTTGACTACACCAATTTCATCGACCCCTTGCAGGGATTTAAGCTTGGGCCAAAGATTTTCAGTGGGCGGTGGACCTCGGACGATGTGCCGAACGCCCACAACTCGTTTATGATCGAGTGGGATGACTGAAGTGTTGTTTCCTGCCCGCGCTTTCTTGACACGGACGCTTCACCAAGGTGTCATATCCCCTTTCATCCGTCCCGGGGAATGCGCGTTGTGACGAAGTCCAAAAAGAGCCACAGCTACGACGAGAGCAAGATCAAGACGCTCTCCTCCCTTGAGCACATCCGCATGCGGACCGGCATGTATATCGGCCGGATCGGCGACGGCGCGCATTACGACGACGGCATCTACGTCCTTCTCAAGGAAGTCATCGACAACTCGATCGACGAATTCATCATGGGGTGCGGCAAGCGGGTCGAGATCCAGATCGAAGGATCTTCCGTTGCCGTGCGCGACTTCGGCCGCGGCATTCCCCTGGGCAAGCTCGTGGATTGCGTGTCCACGATCAACACCGGGGCGAAATACAACGACGACGTCTTCCAGTTCAGCGTGGGCCTCAACGGCGTCGGCACGAAGGCCGTGAACGCGCTGTCGTCCTCCTTCATGGTCCGCAGCTTCCGCGATGGAACGTATGCGGAGGCATCGTTTGAGCGCGGCCGCCTGCTGAAAGAAAAGAAGAAGGGGCGCGCGCCCGGCGAGCCGGACGGCACGCAGGTGACGTTCACTCCCGACCCGTCGATCTTTGGAACGGTGGAGTTTCGCGAGGACATCGTGCTGCGGCGGCTGCGGATGTACACCTATCTCAACGCGGGCCTCGAACTCCGCTACAACAAGACCACCTTGGTCTCCTCCGGCGGCCTGCTGGACCTGGTCAATGACGACACGGGCGATGAGGCGCTGTACCCGACTCTGCATTTCCGCAGCAAGGCGCTGGAGATTGCGTTCACTCACACGAACCGTTTCAACGAGACGCATTTCTCCTTCGTGAACGGTCAATACACCACCGATGGCGGCACGCATCTCAGCGCGTTCCGCGAGGGTGTGCTCAAGGCGGTCAACGAGTTCTCCAAGAAGAAGTACGAGGGCGACGATGTTCGCGAGGGAATGGTCGGTGCCATTGCGATCCGCCTGAAGGATCCGGTGTTCGAATCGCAGACCAAGAACAAGCTCGGCAACACCGAGATCCGCGGCACGCTGGTCAACGAAGTCCGCGATGCCGTGGTGGACCTGCTGCACAAGAACACGGCAGTCGCCGAGCGCCTGCTGGAAAAAGTCCACGACACGGAAAAGATCCGCAAGGAACTTCAGAACGTGAAGAAGATGGCGCGCGAACGCGCGCGCGCCGTCTCGATCCGCGTGCCCCAGCTCAAGGACTGCAAACGGCATTTCGACAAGAAGCTCGATACGGGCACGGATTCCATGCTGTTCATCACCGAAGGGCTTTCGGCGGCGGGCTCGATCACGAGCTGCCGCGATGTAAATACGCAGGCGGTGTTCACCCTCAAGGGCAAACCGCTCAACGTGTGCGATCTCAATCGCGACGCGCTCTACAAGAACGACGAACTCTACAACCTCATGCGCAGTCTGGACATCGAGGAGAGCATCGAACGGCTGCGCTACAACCGGGTGATCATGGCGACGGACGCAGACGTGGATGGGCTGCATATCCGCAACCTGCTCATCACGTTCTTCCTGCGGTTCTTCGAGCCGCTGGTGTTCGACGGTCACGTGCATATTCTCGAGACCCCGCTCTTTCGCGTGCGGAACAAGAAGGAAACGATCTACTGCTATTCCGAGGCGGAGCGCGACGAGGCCATGAAGAGCATTGGCCGCGGTTGCGAGGTGACCCGGTTCAAGGGGTTGGGCGAAATCTCGCCGCAGGAATTCAAGGCGTTCATCGGGCCGGAGATGCGTCTCACGCCCGTGGTCGTGGAGAAGCAGCACGAGGTGCCCGGCATCCTCGGCTTCTACATGGGCAAAAACACGCCGGACCGCCGAAACTACATCATGCAAAACCTTGTGGTCGAAGAAGAGGAATGAGCGAAACCCCGGAACAGATGGATATTCCGTTCGCCGCTGGCGCGCCCCCGAAGATCGCGCCCCCCGTCGAAACCCCCGTGCCGCAAGCCGACGCGCCGCCGCCGGCCGTCCCGGCCGATCCCGCTGTGTCCGCGATTGGTCCGCTGCGGCAGCTCGTGGACCGCAATTTCCTGCAATACGCGTCGTACGTGATCCGCGACCGCGCGATTCCGGACCTGACTGACGGCTTGAAGCCGGTGCAGCGTCGCATCCTCTACTCGCTGCACGAGAAGGACGACGGCAAGTTCATCAAGGTGGCCAACATCGTCGGCTACTGCATGCAGTATCACCCGCACGGCGACGCTTCCATCACGGATGCCCTCGTGGGTCTTGCCAACAAGTCGTACCTCATCGAAGGTCAGGGCAACTTCGGTAATCTTCTCACCGGTGACGGCGCGGCCGCACCGCGCTACATCGAATGCCGGCTCACCGAGCTCGCGCGCACGCAACTTTTCAACGACGATCTGACGAAATTCGTGTCGAGCTACGACGGGCGTAATCGTGAGCCGGTCGCGCTGCCCGCCAAGTTGCCCCTTCTTCTCATGCTGGGCACGGAGGGGATTGCGGTTGGTCTTGCCACGCGCATCCTTCCCCACAATTTCGCGGAACTCCTGGAGGCGCAGATTGCGATTCTGAACCGCGAGCCGTTCAGGCTTCTCCCTGACTTTCCGCAGGGCGGCGTCATGGATGCCTCCGAGTATGCCAAGGGCAAGGGCCGCGTCCGTGTGCGCGCAGTCATAGAGAAGAAAGACGCGACGACGCTGGTGATTCGCGAGATACCGTTTGGCACGACCACCGACTCGGTGATGGCCAGCATCGAGGACGCCGCGCGACGGAAGAAAGTGCGGATTCGAACCATCAACGACTTCACTTCGGAGAAGATTGAAATAGCGATCACGCTCGATCCGGAAGAAGACGCGGACAAGGCGATTCAGACGTTGTATGCGTTTACGTCCTGCGAAGTGCCGATCTCGAGCAACATCATCGTGATCCGGAACCGCCGGCCGGTGGAGATGGATGTCGACGAGATCATCAAGCACTGCACCCAGCAGCTTGTCGCGCTGCTGAAGAAGGAATTGCAGTTGGAGCGCCAGCGGGTACTCGACGAGATTCACGCCAAGACGCTGGTGCAGCTTTTCGTGGAACACCGTATCTACAAGGATATCGAGCAGTGCCAGACGCAACCCGACGTGGTGAAAGCCGTGCTGGACGGTGTGAACAAGTACCGCGATCAGTTGCGGCGCGATGTGACGAAGGACGATGTGGACATGCTTCTGGAGGTCCGCATTCGCCGGATCTCGCTCTTCGATATCAACAAGAACCGGAAAGACATCGAAGACCTGCTGATCGCGCTCGACCGTGTGGAGAAGGACCTCGGCGGGATGGTGCCGTACGCGGTGCGCTACCTGAAGAACCTGCAGAAGAAATACGCGCCGCTGTACCCGCGCCGCACGCGGATCGAACGGTTTGAGCAGGTTGAGGTGCGCGAGCTGACCGCCAGCGAGTTGTGCATCCGTTACGACCGGGCGACCGGCTACCTGGGCCACGCGGTGGATGGCGACGCGCAGTTTGAATGCTCGTCGCTCGACCGGGTGATGCTGGTCTGGAACGACGGGCGCTACCAGATGCTGCCGCCGCCTGACAAGATGTTCGTGGATAAGAACCTGCTGTACTGCGGCCGGTTTGATCGCGACCGGGTGATGACGGCGGTGTACGAAGCGGGCGGGGTTTCCTACATCAAGCGATTTTCATTCGGCGGGACGATCATGAACCGCGATTACAGCTGCACGTTGCCCGAGGCGAAGCTGTTGTTCTTCTCGGATGAAACTCCGCCGGAATTGTATGTGCGGTACGAGCCGGCCAAGGGCCAGCGCATTCACCAGCAGGTCTTCGTTCCGGAGGAAGTCATGGTGAAGAACGTCAAGGCCCGCGGCAACCAGTTGACCGTGAAAGTCATCAACTTCATCGGCATCCACAAGCCGCGGGGATGGAAGGACGACGAGGCAGTCCGCGGCAAGCTGATGAACGCATAAAGAGCCGCGAAACTTGAAACTTGAAAGTCGGGCCCGGAAGTCGGAAAGTATCCCGTCGTTTCCCTTATGGGCGATTAGCTCAGTTGGTTAGAGCGCGTGCCTCACATGCACGAGGTCACTGGTTCGAGCCCAGTATCGCCCACCAGCCCTTCGCTACACAATCAGCGAGGCGCCCAAGAGTTGAACTCGAGCTGATAGAGGGTTGTCAACCTTCAGACGGGTCTGCGTGAGCAAAGCGCCGATCGTGCCGTCGTAGATCTGTTTCCACAGCCCCCACGGCAGGTCAGACGGGTTGGCCGGCGCGCGTGTTGCCTTGAAATGCGACGATCGAAGGACTTCCAAGTCCCATTCATCGGACAGGACTTTGACCTGACCCTGTTGATCGATCTGAACCACTTTGACTTCGCGGTGCGTGTGCTTGGCCTCAGCCTCGATCGTGAGAAGCGCTCGCAGTACCAGCACGGGCTGTGCGTTGTCACTGCCGGGCAGGCAAGTCACTTCGCCGCGGAAGCTGGAGCTCTGCTGGAACGACAGTAGAGCGTCAACGAGGGGATGACCAATACCCATCAATTCGACCCTTCGCTTGCGCATGGCGGTCTGACGGTCGAAGGTTACCATCTCATACCGGGCCGAGACGCCCCGGATGTTCTGCAGTTCCGACGGCACCTCTACCTTGAACGCCTCGTCATTCGGGAGAACGGTTCCGCCGAGCCTCAGAATGCCGTGCTCAGCCCATTCCTTCAGGTCGCCCAGCGTGACCCGACCTTCGATCTGTAAGTAGTCCTGCAAATTGAACGTACTCAGGTCCTGCGTCAGTGAATTCACGGCTTCGCAGGCTTCTTTGGCGTTCTTGAGAGCCTCCTCGATTTCGCGCTCCGTGCGTTTGAAGTCCTTGTCTACCAGCGCCTTCATGTAGAGCGCCTGATAGTTCGGCGAGGAGCCAAGAAAGCCGAGGATGTCTGAACGGAAGTCTTCGAGCGGCTGACCCGTCGCGGGGTCGATCTTGCCGATTGTCCGCGCAATGTCGCCAAGCTTCTGATCCAACAGGCCGTAAATCCGCTCTTCCACGGTATCGCGGGCCACGAGGTTGTACACCTGACACGTGTCCTGCTGGCCGTAGCGATGAATGCGACCGATACGCTGTTCGACAGCCATCGGATTCCACGGCAGGTCATAGTTGAACAGAATGCGGCCGACTTGAAGATTTATGCCTTCACCACCTGCCGACGTGCTAATCAGGAACCTTGCGCCGTCAGGAGACCAGAACTTCTCAACCGCCGCTATCTTCTCATCCAGCGGGCCACCCCGAATCACGGCGATCTTCTCCATGCCGTAGGTTTTGGCGAGTTCTTCGCGTAAGAAGGCCAGCGTTTCGAGGTACTGAGTAAAGATTACGAAACGTTCGTCCTTGCTCTCTCTGCGCAGCTCGTCAATCGCGCGGGTCAATGTGACGAACTTACGGTCGGCCCCGTCCGGTACCAGCTTGATCAGGTCCCGCACCTTCTCGGCTTCATCCGGGATGTTTGCGTCTGCAAAGACTCCTTCGTCGCCTTCTTCGTCCCCGTCCAGAGCCCAGGATGTTTCTTCCATCATGCTTCGCGTGACGCGCTGACGGATCGCGTTCACCAACAAGTCGGCATCCGTGCTCTCCCCGAGATCACGCCGCGTTTCAACGATCTGTTCCGCGAGCGCGCGAATCTCATCCTGAAGATTCAGAATTTTCTCGGCAAGAGCCCCGGTCGAAGCTTTCTTGCGCTTGTGTTCGAGTTCCAGCATGTGGCGCATGAGCAGGACCATGAGCCTGCGCCGCAACGCCTGTTTGATTGCACGCGGACTGGATGACATGATCTTCTGAAAGGTTGCCATCACGAAGCCGATCGCCCTTTGCTTGGATGTAGTCCGTTTCTCGCCAATCCCCGCCGCGTTGTAGCCCTCGCGCAGGTACTCGGTCAGGCGGTCATAGAACAAACGCTCACGGGCGGCCTGGTCAAAAATCTGTGACTGAACCTGCCGTCGCATGAAGATCGGTTCCCCGCGGGAATTGGTCACTTCGCGCTTCGTGCGGCGAAACATGATCCGATTCAGCAACCCGCGATGTTCCTCGATGGATTCCGGCGAGGCAAAGAGGTGTTCATCGAGCAGAGATATCAGCGACCAGAATTGGAATGCATCGCCCTGGTGTGGCGTGGCGCTGAGGAAAAGGTAGTCGCGGGTATGCGTTCTGAGCGCATCCGCCAGCTTGTAGTTCTGTGTCGCCTGAATCTTGGTACCGTACCGGGTCCGGCTGAGGTGGTGAGCTTCATCGAATACGACCATGTCCCATCGAGGCGCCCCCAGAAGGCGATCCATGCGAATAGGCCGTTTCAGCGCGTCAATCGAGGCGATAACGCGATTGTGCATCTCCCAGGATGCCGCCCCGTAATCCATGAAATCCAGCCCGAGAACTTCGAATGGCAGCCGGAAGGCATCGCGCAGTTCGTTCTGCCAGTTCTTGATCAGTCCCGCCGGGCAGATGATCAGGATGCGCTGGGCCTCGTTTCGCGCGACAAGTTCCCGGATGATCATGCCCGCCTCGATGGTCTTCCCGAGCCCGACCTCATCGGCGATCAGGAATCGCCGCCGTTCGGCCCGGACCACATCGCGGGTCAGCAGAATCTGATGGGGCAGAAGATCGGTTCGGCTGTTGGAGAGTTGACCGCCTGTGTTGTGCAGAGGGAATTGAAAAGCCAACTGCTTGAGCAAGAAGTCTTCCGGGTTGTCCCAATCGCCTCGCTGCGCCCGTTCCCAGATGTCGGGGACGAGTTCCAGGCGTTCGATCGGTAGCGTCTCCAGCCGTCGGCCGTTCTCAGCGTCGAAGACGACATCTGCAACGTAAGCGCCGTAATTTTCGGCCACGCGCAGGACCTCGCCGACGCCAAGGTCTTTCCGCCCTTTGACGGTGACCCGATTGCCGGCGCGCGGCATGTATTCTGCATGCTCTTCAGACATTGTTCACATTCCTGAACTAAGATTGAAGCTCACGGGGTAGAAGTCTTGCCCGCCGGACGGTGAGCCAAACACCAGGTAGAGCGGGATTCTTGCCGTCGGATGCTCGACCCAGAGCTGATCACCGGGGACCAGTCTCGTGTGAATGACAATCGCAACGTGCGTATTCAATCGCTGTAGCTTCTTGGCGGCCTTGGCCAATGTCCGGTGGATTTCGCGGGCCATGTCTTCCATCTTCGGACGGGAAGCCAGAAGAACATCCTCAATGCCGTCCACGCGCACGGCTTCATCGCGCGGCAAGGCGGGCGGATCGTTTTGAACCGCGCGCAGAAAGTCCAGGAAGCCCATCCGCTGGGCCTTCTCCGTCCAAGGGAGCGCTGACAGATTCTGTTCTTCAACGATGTAGTACTGTGCCATAGGCCACCTCAGGCGGAGCTTTCATCCGCCTTCTTCTTTTCTGTGAACAACGTACGTTCATCCATCAGCCCGAGTATCTTCCGGACCGGCTCGCTGAAATTGCGATTGCGGCGTGCGAGGTAGTCCAGAGCGGCGCGGATTTGAGGGCGCTTCCCGCGAAACTTCTCCAGCCACTCCATCACGCTCTCGCCGTTCTCCGCCAGGCCGATCAGGAAATGCACGTAGTCTATGAAGACGACCCCGGGCGTCACGACCTGCGTCAGGTCCTCGTCGAACAGGGTCGTCTGCAGGCTCGCCGAACCGGCCCCGAACTTCTTCTTGAGCAGGTCCAGTCGCTCCAGCGGCGACTTGACCTCGTACGACCTCCCGCGCTTCGCCCGGCCCTTGATCATCAGATCGCGCTCCATCAACGTCGATGGCTCTGTGATTCCGCGAGTGGCCTTGTGAACCTCGTCGCTCTTGATCTCCTTCCGGTCGCAGAGGCAGGTCAGATAGACGTAGGACGGCGCGTCTATGTCCTCCAACTCCGGCGGCAGGGCGGATTCCGTAGTGGTCAACTGGTCTACCATCATGCGGATTTCTTCGAGCGCGGCATGGAGCGGCACCGGCTTGTCTTCATGATCCACAATCTTGCCATAGTGCTCGCTGTAGAGTTCCAGGCATTTGCCGATGAGAATGATATTGCGATCAGTCGGCGCCAGCGGCTCCTGCCCATATCTGCCGCCTTCGATCATCTTCACTTCCTCGCGCGCACGTTGCCTGATTTCCTGCCTCACACCCGCCCATGAGCGTTGCTTCGTATCCTCCAGTCGACTGCTACACACGTGGATGAGGTCGTACGAGATCGCGCCTTCCTTGTCCAACAAGTGAAGAGAGCTTTCCGACTCGCCATGAATCGGTATGACACTGTCAATCTGGAAGCCGGCGTTACAGATTGCTTGAAGGAGAGACTCCCACGCAGATCCTTCTGCGTGATGGAACGTGAATGCCAGTAGGCCGGCGGGGTCGAGAACTGCGCGGCATTGGCTGAAGACGGCGGTCAGCCCCGCCTCGAAGTCCTGCGCCGACTTGCCACGGCTCCTGTTCTCAACGACTTCTTCCGCCTTCGGCGTTATCTCCGGCGCGAAATGCGGATACCGAGTGGCCAGCGCTAGCCGCAACCACACAAAGAAGAAATCCGCAAGTTCTGCGTAGTTCACGTTCCCTGCGTAAGGAGGATCGGTTACAACGAGTTCGGCGCGCGTCTTTGGGATATTCGAAGCCGACGACTGGCACGACAGCGCTCCGGTTCCCGCAATCGGATCGCCTTCAACCTTTTCCGAACCACGCCAATCGAATGCGCGAGCAGCGAACTGCTTCCCCTCGATGATATTCTCAATTGAATGCACGAAGGAGCCGTAGCCTGCGGCTGGCACGCCCCAACAGTTTGCTTCACAGACGGTCATCTTCGGCTGGAAGTCGTGCCTGGCAAAAACGCCCTCAACCTTGCCTTCGCGATGAGTGAAACGGTGGAAACGAGAGAACGAGTTGTTGTTATTTAGTGCAAGGGTGAATGCGCTCAGTAGCGACTCTTGCAGACTGACGTCAGATTCCGCTGTCGCCGCGTGGACGATCGTTGACAGCGCGAGCAACTGACGCGGATTAAACATCTGATGCCAGTGAAAGTAGTGGTGCTCGATAAGGCGCTGCGTCTCTTGGCCGGGAGGTATCTTCGATTTTGGATGCGGCAGAGCGCCCCTGTGCGTGTCCCACAACTCGCAGGCTGCCTGGTACCGCGACAAGTCGTCGTTGTCCAACCGTTGGAAGAACTTTCCGTTATTCTTCCAGAGGATGGAATTCGGATTCGTTCCTGTTGCCGCATTGGCTTTCTGTTTGCAGGTGCTTTCGTCGTCCTTATCAAACAACTCGCCGTTGCCATCAGATTCCTCGTCCTCTGCTGACGGCCCATCACAAGCCGGGCAGTATCCTTGAATGGCGTAGGGCCGCATGGGCAAGAGCTGGTCTTCCGGTAGTGACCGGATGGATTCAATGATCTTGCCCTGATTGCCGCAGGCGCAGAGATACGCGCCCTTGTCGGGGACGTTGCCCTGCCGGGGATCGTATTCATGCCGACAGCAGGGGCATTGGACCTTCTCATCTAGCGGACCGCGAAATTGCCAGACGGACTCGCATTTCGGGCACAGGAGAACGGTCAACTCGACCTTCTTGCGCTTGGGTTTCGATGAACTCGGGCGCGGCTTGACGCTCTTCTGGCACCATGGGCAAGTCGCTTCGGCCTTCTCTCTGCGTCCGTACGCCCAGCGCGCGCTGGTGCGGCCCTGACCGGCGGAAAACTTCCCTGCGTTCACAAGGAGCTTCGGATCGCCAACCATCGCGGCAGGTTCGATCTCCCAATCGAAGACCTTTCCGCATTGCGGGCAGTCGCAGTCGGGGAAGTGGCGGATGCTTGGGGTCTTCTGCGCGACAATGTAGTCCCCGAAAAGCGGCACCTGCTTCTTGCAGTTCTGGTCGGTACAGATGGCCGACTTGACCCAGAACGTGTAGATGCTGTCCGCCTCGCCGCCGCAGCAGGGACATTTGGTCTTGTACAGGTCCAGAAGTGTTTCCCGAAGTGGCTTCCCGGACCATTCAACCTTGCGTTCGGCCAGCCGGTCGAACGCGGCGCGGAGTTCGTCGAGGTCCACGGGTTCGATCTCGGTCTTGACGATGAACCAGGCGACAGGATTGAGGTCGATGCCGATGACCTTACAGCCCAGGCGCAGGGCCTCAACGACCGTGGTGCCACCGCCCATGAACGGATCGAGGACGACCTTGCCGTTGGTGTCGGGATCGTGGGTGTGGTCCTTGTAGAACTCGTCCATGATCACCTGCGCGCCGGACTTGGTCGGCTTGCCGTCCTTGTCCACCGGCAGAGGCTTCAGCGCACCGAGTAGAATCGCCCGGAACACGCACGACGCCCGCCGGGCAAACCACTTGTGCATCTGGTAGATCGGCTTGAAGGAGTTCCGCTCCGGCACCGCCAGCCGGTTGATCTCCACAATCGGAAAACTGTCTTCAATCGCGCGTTTCATGGGATAAGGCTGACCTGGAGGGACGAAAGAAGGGGTCCCTCTATTTCTCGTTGCACAAAGCGGCTTATGTAGGGTACATTACTCATGCGCTGGGAGTTGGGCTTTCTTGTCCTGACCGCGGGCCGCAAGGCCGCCTGGCGCCTTTTCTTTATCTCCGCGAATGACCTTCAAACCGCTTATCTTCCGACCATCCGCATCATAGTACACATAGATGGCCGGCTTCAGAGCCTCGAAATACGGATTCACGTTTCGGTTGGAGGCAAACTTCAAGCCGATCACCGTGGCCACGAAATCTGCCAGTTGGAGTCCGACATTCTGCGCCTGTGAAATGGCGAAGAAGGGAGTCTTTATTATCGAGTCCATCGCCGCACCCAAACCGCTTCGCACGAAGAAGTTCGTGATCGCTTCTGCATTCTGCCGGTTGGTCTCAAAATCGCGGTCGTCAAAGACCAGTTTCGCCATACTGTCCGGGCGCTCAATCTTCATGAAGTTATCGATCCGCTCGAAGAGATAGCGGAATGTGAAATCCAGAGAGGTCATGTCCTCGCAGCGGAAATTCCGGAAGTCTCTGGCGAAACAGACACAGCCAAAGACCTTGAGCCCCATTCTCGTGATATAGCCAAGAAGGTCGCTTGCGAGCGCGAGGTTCTTGGATGGTTGACCCTTCGCTGCCAGCCTGAAGACCCAGTTCTTCAGCAATTCCTTGCCCTTGATCTCCTGATCCCGGGCGAAGTCCGCTCCGAGATGCTTCAGCTTCAATTGGTAGATATCTGTCGTGATCCGCGCGAGGTTCCGCTCGGGGATGGCGATTCCACAGAGCGCCCCCAAGGAAGTGCCTTTGTAGATGCACGAATCGCGAAATGTCTCGTCGAAGAAGAATAGCATTCTATCCCTCCAGATCGCTTGGCCGATAGACCAAGACTCCCTTGACTGTCCCAAATGCCTGATCGGCCGAAGCGATGGCCGAGCAGTTCAATCGCCGCGCGACGGCCAGCAGGAGCGCGTCATTCGTCAGAAGGCCGAACTCGCGCTGGATGTTCATCGCTTCGATAATATCAACCGTGGTGGCCGATTCGATGCGCAGACCGATGCCGAGAAACTCGCGGACCTGGGTTTCGTATCGGGAGAGTCTGCGGACCAATTCGGGGCGCTCGGAAAGGGCACGGGCCGGGTTCGACTTCTCGATCCAGCCGTTTTCGCGGGCCTCGACGAGCATGAGCGTGTGAACCAGTTCCGCGACCATCGGCATGGGCACAATGCCGAGCACTTCGCGCGAGGCACACCGGCGCAGAAGCTGGACGGCCTCTGGCGATTTCTGCTGGTTGGCATAGACAAGGATGTTCGTGTCTATGACAACCCATTCACCGGCCCTGATTTCGGATAGATTCATGAGGCGAGCATGTCCTCCTGAAGAAGTTCGTCGATCTCGTGCCGACCAAGAGCGCTACCGTGCGAGCAAAACTTGTCGCAGGCGCGCAGGGCATCGCCGCGGGCGACCTCTTCGTGCAGGTAGTTGATCAGCGCGTCCTGAATGACGTCGGCCAACGCCCGCCCTTCACGCGCGGCCCGCTCCTTGGCCTCGACCAGGACGTCGACTTCCATGACGGTTCCGATCTTTCTCTTCATGTTCGTTACTCCTTCTCCAAGACGATCCACGGCGTCAGCATTTCCATGAGGGACAAGCCGCCGTGACGATATACCTTGTTGGCCGACGGCCCCTTCGGCCGATTCTTGATCCGGCCGCGAAGCATCGCCAGCCGCCTTTCGTCAAAGACCTGAAGGCCCGGCTCGTTTGCCCGGTTCGGCATCTTCTCGTCGTCTCCGAAGACCTTGAACCGGTCCTGATCCAGCAATGCACAGACATCGTTCGGCCGCGTGGAGTCGAAGCCGGCTCCAAAGAAGATGTAACCGTGGTCGCTGGTGATGACGATGCGCCGCCCGCGCGGGATCTGCATGACAGTATTTCGCCAGGCCGTGTCGTACAGCTTCTGCATGTCGGCGAAATGCCGGGCGAACCGTGCATCGCTGTCCTGGTAGGTGATGTCGGGGAAGGCGGACCAGATCAGGATGGTCTCGCCGTTGACCGGGTTGACCTGATGCGTCGAAATGGCGTCGTCCATGTAGTACGCCCGAACGCCCTTTTCCTTGAGCTCCTTGCGCTGCGGCAGGGTCTTCGGGGCGATCTCTTTTCCGATCAGCCGGGCAGAGACGAAAGCGGTCGTTGTGCTCGGCAGGGCGGCCATTCCAACGGTGGCTTCTAGCACGCGAAAGCCCGATTCCTGCGCTTTGCCAAGCAATAGCGGGATTTCCCGGAGTGAAGCACCGTCAAACACGACCACGGCAGAGCCTGCGGCCAAGTCTTCCAACAAGCCCGGAGCCTGAACCGAGCTGGCGGCGAGTTCGTCGTAGAACTGGCCCGCGGATGACGCCAGCAATTCCTCGAACGCATGGACGGCCTGCTCGCCTTGCACCAGGTAATCCTCGGGCGTGAGCGTCTTGAAGCGCTGGGGAGTCCAGACCTCATCCAGTAGCCATTTCGTCACCCACGGCAGACGCGGCTCGGGGCTCGTCAGTTTCTTCAGCATTTCTGGATTCAGTGTTCCCATGCGCTCACCCTCCAGCAGGAGATTGAATCTTCATCTCCGCCTTGTAGTCACCGTCCGGGAATTGGGGCAGACTCTCGACCACCTGCTCTACATCGCTCTTTCCGAGGTTCCCCGTGCGCGTGATCGTCAGGTCGGCGGTAATGTTGCCCAAACCCGTCATGGCACCCCGAAGACCGGCGGGCAACGATCCGAGGTCCGCATTCTTCTTCTCGTAGAAGATGCGAAACGTCACTTCCTTGACGATGCTGTCCGCATAGTCGGACAGTTTCACCGCGACCTCCTGCCGCAACGCGCCAAGGCTCTGGACAAAAGGAGTTTCGACCGTAGTGATGGATTCCTGGTCCTCCGGCACCGGCACGGGTTCTTTCCCCTCCCCGCCTTCAGGGCCGCCGCCGTCCGGCGTGGGTTGATCCTTGTCCCCGAACCCGAATTCCGGGGCCATCTTCTCGTCAACGAACGGCTCCGAGACCACGACATCGGGCCACTCGCTCTCGGCTAGCACCGGCTTACGGCCGCAGGCGCTATCCTTCTCGTGGCGCAGTCCGATTTCCTTCCGGACACAGAGACCGATCAGTGCGCCGCGAACACTGGTTACGTGTGTCGGGACCGGGTACCCAAGCGTCTCCCGATAGACCCGTTCGATGTCCTTCAGGCGCTTGCCCATGCAATCCGTGAGGCGCTCACGCAGATGCTCTTCGAAGAGCTGGACCGGGAAGAACTGTTGGCTCAACTTGCCCTCCACGTCCGACCGGGTGCAGGAGTTGCCCAACTGCTCAAGCTCAACCTGATCTTCCTCCGGCTTGGCCCCATACTTCTGAATGCAAATGTAGGTCAGCCCAGCTTTGCGGAAGGCATCCAGAATGTATGTCTTGTCCTCCTTCGCGATTCGTTCGAACTGCTTCTTCCTCTCGACGGTCCCGGCGGATGCCTGCAGGTCGCTGGCCGCGATGTAACGCTGCGCCCATTTCAGAATGTCGCCGTTCTTCAATGCGTCGAAATCCTTACTGCGAGGCTCGAGGAGGACAATCATGTTCCGATTGGTCTGCCCGAAATACAGCCCATGCCGATCCTCGGCAGAGAGGCGGCGCGGAGCCAGGACGTAGCGCAAGCGGCGGCTGTCCCGGAGGCGAAGCTCGGCCTGTGTCTGCTCCAGGTTCTGGAACACGATGGCGTCGCGGTCATTGAACAACTCGCCGGTCCAGAACTCGCAGGCCTTTGCCAGCGCCTTGGCCGGTTCAACGCTGAGGGACTTGTACTCAACCTTTGCGCTCGGTTTCTCCTCCCGATCAAAGAAGAAGACGCCTTCCTGTTCGTGGAAGAACGTGCCGTATTTGTGGAAGGCCTTGAGCGTCCCGCGAAAGTCGTTGATGTCATCGCCGGGCTTGAGCACTTGAAGCGCGAGTTGTTCCTCAGTCATTCCGCGTGTCTTGCCCGCGGCGGCCAGCGTCGCCAGCAAGACACTTGAGACGATTTCATCGGCAAAGCGGTTCTTGCCGAGGTCTCCCAAGTCGCTCTGCGCGCACTTGACCAGATCCATCCCCGGATCGAGGTCAATCAGGCGGTTCAGAATGCTCCGGTCGCCGATGGATGCGTATGCGGCGGTGATCAGATCGGTCTTCTTGTGGGCGGTTTTGACCATCGCGCCGAGCAGTCCCAGCGCTCCGCGCGTGCCTTGGAAGAGATTGCGGGCTTGTTCCTGAATAAGCTGCAGGAGTTCAGGAGAGAAGGGGTACGCGGACTGAACCTTCGTCATGTAGTCGTCGTTTATCGGGAGCCCCTTGCGCTTCCAGTCGTTGCGATAGCTTGTCAGGACGCCTTCAACCTTCTTCTTGTCAACGCTGTCGCTGTTCTCGAAAAGGCGATGCAGCACGATCCGCGTTCGATCGGTCGCGTTCGCAAACTTCACGTCGATGCGCGGCACCCGTTTCAGTGTCGCGCCGGGTTCTTGGGCAGAGTTATAGATGCTGGCGAAGATTGTGATATTCCTGGTGTCTGAACGTTCGGCTTCCTCTGTCAGCATCTGGAGGAAGGCCAAGTTCTGGTCCTGAATGGCCTTGTCGGAAATGCTCCGGATGCCCATCTCAAGTTCATCAAGGACCAGGAAGATGTGACGGCCCTTGATAGCCCGTCTCACTTCATCGAGATTCGGACGCCCTTCGCCTTTGGCGTGTCCCTTCATGACAAGGTCCCATAGGGCGTAAAGAGGGAAGTCGGTGAATTTGTGAACAATCACTTCGATATCGTCCGGGAGGTCGCACTTGAGCCCATGCTGAGAAAGCCATTCCTTGGCCAGCGCCCGATTCTGAGCCAGATGATAGACCAGAAGGAGCAGGTGCGATTTTCCACTGCCCTTGTACCCCTCGAACAGGTAGAGGCCGGCGCTGCGAGCGCTGCTGCCAAAACGCTGGTGGAGATTCTCGAGAACAAAGCGTATGTCACCAGTCGGGTAGGTGAGGTTCATGAACTCCCGAGGCTGTGCTTCAAGATGCTTTCCAGCCGAGTCCCGAAGATTTTCGAGGTCAACAATGCCTTCAACTCCGTCGCCGCTAAGCACGTCCTTACGAGGCCGCAGAATATCAGAGAAGCTCATATCCATCTCCAGTGTTTGACTTTAAAGTACGTGATGTTTTGGCGCGTGTCAACATTAAATACAGAAATCTAGATACTGTCTTGACACGCAATCGCATCGGTGGCATATGTTCGTCCAACAATCAAGAAAGGAGTCTGGATAATCATGAAGACGGCACAGCAAGTATACGATTCCCTCGTAGCCTATCTGAGGCGGTTCAGCAACCCAGCATCGGCATGGTATGCCGGTATCGCTGCAGATCCCAGAGAAAGGCTCTTTGTGGAGCATGGCGTGGATGAAAACAACGGGCAGTGGGCGTATGACACCTGCTCAACGGCTGACGATGCCAGGGCTGTTGAAGCAGCACTCATCAAACTCGGATGCAAGGGCGGGGGTGGAGGCGGCGACAACACAACGAGGAGTTGTTACGTCTACCTCATCACGAATGCTACTCGAGAGTGATTCCGGAGTCGGTGGCGCACACTCTTCAAACCCGCCGTAGCACGCTATGCGAGATACGCCTCGCTGGTTTCCATCGCCTAATACGGCCACTTCCAGTCGCGGATTTCGGGCATATCCTCACCGCGGGCCCGGATGTATTCCTTGTGCTCGATCAGCTTGTTGTGCAGCCACTCCTTCACATGCCCCGCACGCTTCTGCAAGTTCGGCACGCGGTCGATGACGTCGTCGACCAAATTGAACCGGTCGAGTTCATTCATCACCACCATGTCGAAAGGCGTGGTCGTCGTGCCCTCTTCCTTGTAGCCGCGCACGTGGAAGTTGTCGTGGTTCGTCCGGCGATACGTCAGCCGGTGAATGAGCCACGGGTATCCGTGGAAGGCAAAGATCACCGGCTTGTTCGTGGTGAACAAGCTGTCGAAATCCTCGTCGGATAATCCGTGCGGATGCTCGCTCTTTGGCTGAAGCGTCATGAGGTCCACCACGTTCACCACGCGCACTTTCAGGTCGGCGAACTTCTGCCGCAGGATGTCCGCTGCCGCCAGCGTCTCCAGCGTGGGAACGTCACCCGCGCACGCCAGCACCACATCCGGCTCTTCCCCGTGGTCCGTACTCGCCCAGTCCCAGATGCCGACGCCCTTCGTGCAGTGCCGGATGGCCTCGTCCATGTTGAGGTACTGCAATGCAGGCTGCTTGCCGGCGACGATGACGTTGACGTAATGGCGGCTGCGCAGGCAGTGGTCCGTGACCGAGAGCAGCGTGTTCGCGTCCGGCGGCAGGTACACGCGGATGATCTCGGCCTTCTTGTTGATCACGTGATCGATGAAGCCGGGATCCTGGTGAGAGAACCCGTTGTGATCCTGTCGCCAGACGTGCGATGTCAGCAGGTAGTTCAGCGAAGCGATGGGCCGCCGCCAAGGGATGTGCATCGTGGTCTTCAACCACTTGGCGTGCTGGTTGAACATGGAATCGATGATGTGGATGAAGGCCTCGTAGCAGGAGAAGAACCCGTGGCGCCCCGTGAGCAGGTAACCCTCGAGCCAGCCCTGGCAGGTGTGTTCGCTCAGAATTTCCATCACGCGCCCATCGGTCGCGAGGTGGTCGTCCTCCGCGAGCAGCTTGGCCATCCACGTGCGGGGCGTCACATCGAGCACCGCGCCAAGGCGGTTCGACGCGGTTTCGTCGGGCCCGAAGACGCGGAAATTCGCCGAACCGAGGTTGAGCTTCATTACGTCGCGCAGTAAAGTGCCCATCACGCGCGTGGACTCAGCCTCGATGGCGCCGGGTTGCGTGACCATGATGCTGTACTTGCGGAAATCGGGCATGCGCAGGTCGCGCAGCAGCAGACCGCCATTGGCATGAGGGTTGTCACCCATTCGCCGCTTGCCCTTGGGCGCGAGCGCGGCGAGTTGGGGCACCAACCGGCCGTCCTTGTCGAACAATTCCTCCGGCCGGTAGCTCTTCATCCATTTTTCGAGAATGCGGATGTGTTCAGGCTTCTCCGCAAGGCCTGACAGCGGAACCTGGTGTGAGCGCCAGTAATCCTCCGTCTTTTTCCCGTCGACCGACTTCGGCCCGGTCCAGCCTTTCGGCGTGCGCATGACGATCATGGGCCAACGCGGGCGTTTCGGGGCGGTCTTGCTGCGCCGGGCCTTCGACTGGATGGCGCGGATCTCCGCCATTGCCTTATCCAGCGTCGCGGCCATGAGCGGATGCATCTTCTTCGGATCGGACCCCTCGACGAAGTACGGCTTATAGCCGTAGCCGGAGAAGAGCTGGTCCAGTTCCTCGTCGGGCATGCGCGCGAGCACGGTCGGGTTGGCAATCTTGTATCCGTTGAGGTGAAGAATCGGCAGCACCGCGCCATCGCGCACAGGGTTGAGGAATTTGGTGGAATGCCAACTACAGGCGAGCGGCCCGGTTTCCGCCTCGCCATCGCCGACGATGCAGGCCACGACCAGGTCCGGGTTGTCGAACGCGGCGCCGTACGCGTGCGAAAGCGCGTAGCCCAGTTCACCGCCCTCGTGGATGGAGCCGGGCGTTTCCGGCGCCACGTGACTGGGAATGCCGCCGGGGAACGAGAACTGGCGGAAGAGTTTCCGCATGCCGTCTTCGTCCTGCGATATGTTGGAATAGTACTCGCTGTAAGACCCCTCGAGATAGGTGTTGGCGACGGTTGCCGGGCCGCCATGTCCGGGCCCGATGATGTAGATCATGTTGAGATCGAGCTTTTTGATCAGCCGGTTCAGGTGGGCGTAGAGGAAATTCAAACCCGGCGTCGTGCCCCAGTGGCCAAGGAGCCGCGGCTTGATGTGCTTCAACTGCAGCGGCTCTTTCAGCAGCGGATTATCCAGCAGATAAATCTGGCCGACCGACAAGTAATTGGCGGCGCGCCAGTACGCGTCGATGAGTTCAAATTCCCGGGCCGAAAGAGCCTTCTTTGCCTTTGTCTTCATTGGTTTGCTCCCTTACGTGAATCCATCAATTATCCGCCTTCGCGACGGAAGATCAAGACTGCACCGCGCGAGGATTCTGCTAGCATGTGCGCATTGATGCGACGCGCCCTGTTCATCACGATTTTGCTGCTTGCCGCCGCCGCGCGCCTGTCGAACCTCGGCGCGGGTCTGCCGTACATTGATTACATCGACGAAGGACACTTCGTTCATCAGACCGTTCACATGCTTCGCACCGGCGGGTGGTCGCCGCTGAGTTATGTTTATCCCACGCTTCCCCTTCACGTCGCAAAACTCGCGGCCCTCGCAACCGCTCCGCTCTACGAACGCGTTCACGGGCGGCCGCTTGAAGCGGACCTCTCGCCGACACCCTATACCTACTACGACGAGATCGCGCCGCCGTGGATTATCCGCATCGCGCGCACGCTCACGTTTGCCGCGGCGCTTGGTGTTGTGATCCTCACCGGGTTGCTCGCGCGCCGCGTCGCGGGACGTGAAGCTGGGCTGTTGGCGATGCTGCTTGCCGCCCTCGCGCCCGCGCTCGTGATTCGCAGCAGCATCGCGGGTGTGGATATGTGGGTTACGCTTTTCATAACGGCGGCGTTTCTGTTGGCGCATCGCGCTGCGGCTACTGCGCAGGCGCGACGCGATGCTGTGCTGGCCGGGGTTATGTTGGGCCTGGCGTTCGCGTCGAAGTATCCTCCCATCCTCCTCGCGATCGGCGTGGGATGGCAACTGTTCGCGGGCGCTGGCACGTGGCGTGAGCGTGGCTGGAAGGTTGCACTTGCGGCCGTGGCGGCCGCGGTGACGGCTGTTGTGGTGATGCCCGGACTGTGGACCGAACCGATGCGCGTCTTCTGGGGTATGAGCACGCCGGGCGCAGACAACCAGTCGCTGGCCCTTGGTTCCTACCTGCGGCAACTCTTTGTACGCGCCGAATGGGATCAGCCGCTGGCGCATCCTGAACTTGGCGCGGTGTTCGTGATCTTCTGCGCCGCTGGCGCTGTGGTCGGGTTGCGTGATCGGACGATGCGGCGCACGGTCGCAGGCTGGCTGGTTGCGGGCGGCGTCTTTGTCGGGTTTCTGCTCTTCTTCCGTTTTCGGCCATTCCGCTACCTGGTGCCGCTGGTTCCTCTCGCGTGCGTGCTGGCCGCGCTTCCTTACGCCGTATTGCGCGCGCGGGTATCGCGAAAACTTGTTGTCGATCTCGCCGCGGCGGGCGCGGCGCTGCTGCTCTTCGCGCAGGCCGATATCGAGTACGCACTCGGGCGGCTGCGATTGGTGGACTCGCGCGTCGCGGCGGTGAACTGGTTGCGCGAGAATGTCGGACCGGGGAGCGCCGTTCTCTTCGTCGAAGAGCTTGCCGTATTGCCGTCGGAGCGTGCGCGTAGCGGCGCGCGAGTCGCGAGCGCGCCGTGGGACGAGGTCGAAGACGCGCTCGCGGATGGCCGATACGACTATGTCGTGGCGGGCCGATTGAAGCGGCCGGGAGGAGCGGAAATCGATGCCCGTGCGCAGCGGTTCATGCAGCAAGCCTTCTCATTGAGGCGATGCGTCGGCCAAAGGCCGACGGAGCCTGACCCGGGCTTCTGGCGCGGCAACGATCAGCTGGTTCTGATCTTTCAGCGACGGGCATTTTTCCAAGGGTTGGAAAAACTCCGGCTTGATCGCGCGGCGCCATCGGCTACCGTAGCAACATCATGGTGATCGGACTTCTACAGGCGCAGTTGAGCATTCCGGATTCGCATTCGCTGAAGGACAAACGGCATGTGTTGCGGAGTCTCAAGGACCGCGCGGTGAACAAATGGAACGTGAGTGTCGCGGAGACGGACAAGCAGGATCTCTGGCAGGCCGCGGAACTTTCGTTTGTCACCGTGGCGTCGCAACGTGACGTGGTGGACAAGCGCCTCGCGGAAATTGCCGACCAGCTCCGTTGCGACCCGCGCTACGTGCTCCTCGATTACACGACGCAGCTGCTGTAGTTCTCCGCCGCCCGCGGAGGGGCGGCCTACACCCGGCTACAGGGGGACCTTCATCCCAAAATCCCGCTCCAGCACATCCAGCAGTTCCGCGACGGGCAGGCCGACCACGTTTGTGTAGGAACCGCGGATGGCGCGGACGAGAAAGCTGCCGATGCCTTGGATCGCGTACGCGCCGGCTTTGTCCATGGGCTCGCCTGAGTTCACATAGAAATCAATTTCCTGCCGGGTGAGCTTCTTGAACTCCACGCGTGTCCGCGCGACAAGGCTTTGTTCCCTGCCGCCGCAACGCACGCAGACGCCGGTCATCACCTCGTGCGTGCGGCTGCTGAGCAGGTTCAGCATGCGACGCGCATCGGCTGCGTTGCGCGGCTTGCCGAGTATCGTTCGACCCAACACAACGATGGTATCCGCCGCGATGATGATCGGGCGATCGCCCACGCGCTGGGCGACGGCGTGGGCCTTGTCCCTGGCGGCGCGGCGCGCGAAGGCGACGGGCTGCTCGTTCGGACGCGGGCGTTCATCGGTGTCGGGCACGACGATGCGGAATCGCAGGCCGAGCTGTTTCAGGAACGCACGGCGGCGCGGGGAGGAGCTGGCGAGAATGATGGAAGAGCGCCTAATTCCAGTCGGCATGGAAGAACTCCCCGCGGGGTTTGTCGATGCGCTCGAAGGTGTGTGCGCCGAAGAAATCGCGCTGCGCCTGCAGCAGGTTCGCGGGCAGTTGCGCGCTGCGGTAGCTGTCGTAGTAGTTCAGCGCGGCGCTGAACGTCGGCACCGGGATGCCGAGGCGGACGGCCTCGCGCAGGACGCGGCGCCAGCTCGTCTGGGCTTTCGAGACCGCACGTTTGAAATACTTGTCGAGCAGCAGGTTTGGCAGGTCGGCCTTGCGGTCGAAGGCTTCCTGGATGCGGTTGAGGAACTGCGCGCGAATGATGCAGCCACCGCGCCAGAGCAGCGCGATCTGGCCGGGCTGCAGGCCCCAGCGATATTCGGCGTCGGCCGCGCGCATCATGGCGAACCCCTGCGCATAGGAGCAGATCTTGGAGGCATAGAGTGCGTTGCGGATGTCTTCGATGAACTTCACGCGGTCGCCTTTGAACGCGCCGCGCGGTCCTTTGAGCAGGCTGGCGGCGGCTGTGCGCTGCTCCTTCAGCGCGGACATGTTGCGCGCGAAAACCGCTTCGGTGATCAGTGTAAGCGGCACACCGAGGTCGAGCGCGACCTGGCTGGTCCACTTGCCGGTGCCCTTCTGTCCGGCGGCATCGAGGATCATTTCCACCAGCGGGTTGCCGGTCTCGGGGTCCTGTTTCCTGAGGACCTTGGAGGTGATCTCGATGAGGTACGAATCCAGCTCGGTGGCATTCCATTGTGCGAAGACATCGCCAAGTTCCGCGGCGGAGAGGCCGAGGGCCTGACGCATGAGCGCGTAGGCTTCGCAGATGAGCTGCATATCGCCGTACTCGATGCCGTTGTGGACCATCTTCACAAAGTGACCGGCGCCACCGGGGCCGATCCAGTCGCAGCAGGGTGCGGTGCCGGCCTTGGCGGCGATATCCTGAAAGATGGTTTTTACGTGCGGCCATGCGGCGGACGAACCGCCGGGCATGATGCTGGGACCTTTCAGAGCGCCCTCTTCGCCGCCGGAGACGCCGGTGCCGATGTAGAGCAGGCCGCGTGCTTCCGCTTCCTTCACGCGGCGCTCGGTGTCGGGAAAGAACGAGTTACCGCCGTCGATGAGAATATCGCCGGGTTCAAGATGCGGAACGAGTTGTTCGATCAGCATGTCTACGGCGGCGCCGGCTTTGACCATCATCATGATCCGGCGTGGCTTCTGCAGGAGGGCGACGAGTTGCTCGATCGAGTGCGCGCCGAGGATGGATTTGCCGGCGGCCGGCCCGCGCAGAAAATCGTCCACCTTGGACACGGTGCGATTGAACACGGCGACGGTGTGACCGTGGTTGGCCATGTTGAGCACGAGGTTCTCGCCCATCACGGCGAGGCCGATCAAGCCGATAGTTGCCTGGGACATGGGGCGCTCCTTGTTGTGACCCGTTCTTAATGTGCCACAAAACGCGGGGATGACAAGGAAACGCCGGGCTAGAGCGCGGAGCGCCAGCGTCGCGGAGAGAGGCCGGTTTTCTGCCGGAAGCGGCGGGCGAAGTAGTTCGCATTGTCGAATCCCGCCCGTTCAGCCACTTCCTGGATGCTGAGCGTAAGGTCGCGCAGCAGTTCCTGGGCGAGGGAGATGCGCATCCACGCGACGAAGGTGGAGAAGCTCTGCCCCATATGCTGGTGGAAGAGCGCGGAGAAATGGTTGGGCGACATGTGTGCGGCGCGGGCGATCTCGGTCACGCTGTAGGGCATCTCCGGATTCCGGCGCACCACGCCGGCCACGACTTGGACCAAGGCGGCGCCGGTGGATCGGCCAAGCCCCTCGAACTGGCGGCCGAGGCTTACGTTCAGTGCATCGCTGAAGGCTTTCTCCAATCGCGGTGCGCGCGGTTTCGCGATGGCCGGAGGTGAGGTGCGGGCCGCGAGCAGACCTGCGAGGACGACTGCGGCCACGTCGAGCAAGCGTTGCGCAAGAGCCAACTTGTGTCCCTTGAGACACGGCAGGGCATAGTAGGACTTGCGTAACTTCTTCATATCGATGTCGGCGCCCTTTACATGGCGTCGCGCTGCGCGCCAGCCGCCGTCGGTTGAGCCGGAGGAGAACGCGCAGGAGCAGATGACAAACAATTCCGGGGCTGCTCCGTCAGAAAAGACCACCGGCGCGGCCAGCAGCGAGACGCCCCCGTGACAACTGTGCTGGACGAGCCCGCGGTTGATGGCGGCAAACGAGGTGAGAGATCGGCAGGTTATGCATCGCTGGCTGCCGACTTCGCTGGCGCGCATCAGCTTGCAGAAGTCCGGGAGACGAATCAGGTCACCCGCGGTGACCACCTCGAGTTTCTCATTCTCCTTGGGGAGCAGAATCATCAGGCCAAGGCCGGTCTCTTCCCGAAGAAGAGCGTCCAGTTTCGCCATGGCCGGATGCCGGCAGAGCTCCACGGCCAGCGATTCCAGATGTGTGGCGGGTATCATGATTCACCTGTGCTGAAGCATAACATAGAAGCGTGCTATTGACCACGGCATAAATATTGCCACTGGGGGTAGAAATGTCTCCGTATTCGTAGGATAGTACTATAGGGGCGCAGCGCAGGCCGGGGTATTCTAGAGGTAGGAAGTAAACATAGCTGGACGCTGCGCGCGGGGTGACGGCGACCGGGAGGATGTTATGGATATTACCCGAAGGCGGTTTCTTCAGTACTGCGGGTTGTCC
Organism: Verrucomicrobiota bacterium; assembly: GCA_036821485.1. Classification (GTDB taxonomy): domain Bacteria; phylum Verrucomicrobiota; class Kiritimatiellia; order CAIQIC01; family JAGNIJ01; genus DAISJM01. Next base: position 64,130 of record DAISJM010000003.1, read on the forward strand.
GCGGCGGCGATCGGGCTCGACTTCATGGACCTCGGGTTGTTGCGGCGCGCGCTGGCCAACCCCGCCGGTCCGGCGGTGATCTGGCTCCACGGCAGCTCGTGCACCGGCTGTTCGGTGTCGCTGCTGAACCGGATCTCGGATCTGCCGGGCGAACCGCCGACCGTGAAGGAAGTACTCACCGACGCCATCAATCTCGTATTCCACGCAACACTGATGTCGGCTGCGGGCGACTCCGCGGTGTCGGAGTTGAAGCGCGTGTACGAGCAGGGCGGCTACATTCTCGTTTGCGAAGGCGGTGTGCCGACGGCGTTCAACGGTGCGGCCTGCATCGTCTACAGCTTTAATGGTGAAGAGGTTCCCTACCAGAAGGCCGTGCAGGATATCGCCGCGCGCGCGGCTGTCATCATCAGTGTCGGCACGTGCGCTTCATTCGGCGGCATTCCGGCGGCCGGCGCGAATCCGACGGGCGTGGTCAGTATCGGGGAGCTGACGGGCCGGTCCACGATCAACATTTCCGGCTGCCCGGCGAATCCGGACTGGGTGGTCTGGGCGGTGGTGCAACTTCTCCTCGGGCGTTCGGTGGAATTGGACGGCAACAACCGGCCGGTGGATCTCTACCGCAAGACGATCGCGGGCGGCGCGGCACCGGACCTGATTCACGACAAGTGCCCGCGAAACATCTTCGTCAACCCCGGAGCGCCTGCGGAAGCGACCAGCTTCGCGGACTGCAACGGACGCTGCCTGATTCAGCTTGGCTGCCGCGGTCCGAATACGAAGGCGCGCTGCGAAGCGTGCTGGAACGGCATCGCGGGACAGGGCCACTGGTGCATCGGCGTGAACTCGCCGTGCCAGGGCTGCGTGGAGCCCACGTTCCCCGGACCGCACTCGTTTTTTGAGCCGTACAACCCGTAGTCGGGACTGGAGGCCAGCATGCCCGTTATAGCCGCAGCCATTGACCCGGTCACAAGGATCGAGGGTCATCTCAAGGTGGACGTCGACGTGGATACGATCGGCGGCGTACAGCAGGTGGTCAACGTTCGCACGGTCGGCACGCTGTTCCGCGGATTTGAAAAAATCCTCGAAGGGCGTGACCCGCGCGACGCGCCGATCATCACTTCCCGCATCTGTGGTGTGTGTCCCACATCGCACGCGATGGCGGCGGTGTTGGCGCTCGACCAGGCGATCGGGGTTACTCCGCCTGCCACGGCGCGCATCCTGCGCAACCTCGTGCACGGCGCGTGTTATCTCGAATCGCACATCCTCCATTTCTATCTGTTGTGCATGCCGGACTACATCCGCGGGCCGGGTATGGCGCCGTGGCAGGCGGGCTGGGATGTGGGTGATCGCGTCGACAAGGCGACGGCCGGGGTGTTGCTGGGTCATTACCTGCAGGCCGTGAACGTGCGACGCACATGCCACGAGATGGGCGCGATTTTCGGCGGCAAGTTGCCGCACACACCGGCATACATCGGCGGCGGATTTACGGCGGTGGCGTCGTCGGGCGACAAGACGCTCTTCCAGTCGAAGCTCAACGAGATCATCGCGTTCATCCGCGACGTGTACATGCCGGACGTCGAGAGGCTGGCCTCGCTGTATCCGGACTACTTCGCCATCGGCCGCGGCTACGGCAACCTGCTGTCGTTCGGCGCGTTCGAGTTGAATGACGCGGGCACGTCGAAGCTGTTCACGGCGGGGCGCACGCTGGACGCGCAGCCGTCGGTATTGGGATTCGACCAGGCGGCCATCACGGAACATGTGGCGTATTCATGGTATGACAATGCGTCGAACAACCTGCATCCCGCCGTTGAGGACACGGTGGCCGTGCATCCCAAGGGCGATGCCTATAGCTGGCTGAAGGCGCCACGCTACAGCGGTGCGCCGTATGAATGCGGACCGCTGGCGCGCATGTGGATGCTGGGCGAATACCAGAATGGCGTGTCGGTCATGGACCGGCATCGCGCGCGGGCGCATGAGGCGTTGAAGATTGCGCTGGCGATGCAGGACTGGCTGACGGCGTTGTCGACCGATACGAGCGCCTACACGCCGTGTTCGATCCCCTCCTCGGCGACGGGCATTGGCCTGACGGAAGCGCCGCGCGGCGCACTGGGGCACTGGATCGGAATTGCCGACGGACACATCTCTCATTACCAGGTGATCACGCCGACGTGCTGGACGATTTCGCCGCGCGATACGGGCGGGCAGCTTGGCCCGCTGGAGAAGGCGTTGATGGGTACGCCGGTCGCCAATGCGGAGAAGCCGGTGGAGGTGTTGCGCGTGATCCATTCGGTCGATCCGTGCCTCGATTGTGCGACGCATGTGATGCGGGTCAAAGATGGGGCCGTGGTCTGCAAGACCGGAACATGCCTGATGTAAACATGAAGAAGAAGACCGTCATTCTGGGCGCGGGCAATCTGCTGATGTCCGACGATGGCGCCGGGGTTCACGCCCTTTGGCTGCTTCGGGCTGACCCGTTGCCGGGCATGAAGCTGGTCGACGTGGGGACCGCGGTGCTGGATGCCGTGCCGCACATCGACGGGGCCGGGATGGTGGTGATTCTGGATGCGGTGGAGGGTGGTGGTGCGCCGGGCGATGTCTACGTGTTGCACCCCGAAGATATCCGGCAGGGCGGCAATGCAGCCTCGGTGCACAGCCTTGGCTTGCTGGACAGCTACCGGATGCTTTGCCCCGGCAAGGCGTTGCCCCCGGCGGTGATTGTGGGCGTGGAGCCGGCGATGCTTGGCTACGGGACGACGTTGTCGCCGGCCGTGGAGGCGGCGTTGCCGCGGATGGCGGAGGCGGTGAGATCAATTGTGGAGCGGGCCCTGCACCCCGCTCAAGGAGTTCCATCATGAGGACGAATATCCGCTTCAAAACCCTGATGTTGGTTGTGACCGGCCTGATTGCATCGGCCGGCCTTGTCATGGCCGTGTCGACGGACGGGACTGCCACCTTCCGCGTGAGCACAAAATCATACAGCGGCGCGTATTCGCCAAACCACGTTCTGGCCATCTGGGTCACGGACGCGCAAACCAACTTTGTGAAGACCCTCAAGCGGCAGGCCGCCACGCGCATCCGCTACCTCTACCAATGGGGCGATGTCTCGAAGAGCAATGTGGTCGATGCCATCACGGGCGCAACGCTGGGCTCGCACCAGACCCATACGCTGACGTGGAACTGCCGCGACGTAAGCAACGTCGTTGTTCCTGACGGAACGTACCGTTTCTACGTGGAGTTCACAGAAGACAATGGGCAGGGACCGTGGACCTCCACGAGCATCGTTTCGTTCGTTAAGGGCGGCTCCAGCGTCACCTCCTATCCGCCGAGCCAGGCCAACTTCACGAACATGATGATCGTCTACATTCCGGCGAGCATTCCGAATTCCTCGATTCCCGGCACGCTGCAGGCGGAGGACTACAGCACCTTCAGCGACACGACAGTGAGCAACCAGGGCGGTGTGTATCGCAGCGACGACGTCGATATTGAAGCCTGCGTGGAGGGCGGATACGACGTGGGCTGGATCGCCGCTGGCGAATGGCTCGGATTCGTCGCGGATGTGGCGACGACGGGCGTGTACGATCTCCGGTTCCGCGTGTCTTCGGGCGTGAGCGGCGCAAAATCGCTTCATGTCGAGGTGGACGGCACGAACGTGACCGGCGCGGTGACGTTTGACACGGGCGGCGCGGGTTGGCAGGTGTGGACGAATGCCTGGGCGAGCAACATCACATTGAATGCGGGTGCGCGGCAGGTGCGCGTGGTCATGGACACCGCGGACTTCAACTTCAACTACATGGCGGTCACCCCCACCCCGGTCCACGACATTGCCGTCGACAGCATTGTATCCGGAGCCTTCATTCCGCCGGGATCGGTTACCGACGTGGTTGTGGTCGTGACGAATCGCGGGAACTACACCGAATCCTTCACCGTAGCGCTGACGAACCTGACCGATCACGTGCTGATCGGATCACGCAGCGCGACGGGGTTGCCTGCGGGTGGACGGACCAATGTCGCTTTTACGTGGAACACGGCGACCTCGTCGACGGGCTATCACCAACTGGTTGCATCGGCGGGGCCTGTTGCCGGAGAAACGCGCACAACCGACAACGTGATGACGGGCTCGGTGCTGCTGGCGCAGGGAATTGCCACGAACAAGATCATTCTGAAAGGCAGTACATGGCGCTACCAGGATGAGGGGTTGAATCTCTCGGGTACGCCGTGGCGCGAAGCCTCGTACTATGATGGACATTGGGCCGCGGGCGCGGCCGTTCTCGGGTTCGGCAACGGAGGCGAGGCCACGGTGCTCGCCAATCCGGCGTCCGCGACCAATGCCCTCAACCTGTTGAACGCGAGTTTCGAACTGGCGGGTGTGGGCGGCGCCAGCTTCGCGTCGAACTGGAACGGCGAGGCGCAGAACGGCGTCATCATGGGCGGGTCGTGGGGCGGTGCATCGCGTGAGTCGTGGCGGGCCCACAGCGGATCGTGGCAAGGCACGGTGCACGACTGGGGCGCGAGCGGCATAGGCGCCGGGTTCTGGCAACAGGTCACCAACAATCTCGGGCCGGGCTCCATATGGACCGCCGGTATCTGGGCGTGGAATGACAACGGGCAGTCGGGCATCTACTTCACGAACGCCTCGGGCAAATACACGCTGAAGATTGAGTGGTACGATGCGGCCCAGCAGCTTATCTCCCAGGAATCGGCCGGCATCTCCCTCCCCGGCGAAGTGTGGACGCGCGGCACCGTGCAGGGCGTCGCGCCTGCCGGCACGGTCTGGGTGCGCTTCATCGTTGGCGTGGAAGCCATGAGCGCGGGCGGGTCGCTACAGTTCGATGACGCGACGCTGACCGGCACACAGGCGGGTCGCACGACGTGGTACTTCCGGCGCGATGCGTATTTGGATGCCACCCCGCTTCTCGCAACGGTCAACCTGCGACGCGATGACGGCGTGGCGCTTTATGTCAACGGCACCGAAGTGATGCGCGACGGTTTGCCGACCAACGCGCTAACCTCGGCGACCACGGCAACGAACGCGGTGTATGGCGGTGCGGAAACGAATTACATCAGCCGCTCGATCAATCCGTCGGCGCTCAGGTCGGGCCGTAATGTGGTTGCCGCCGAAGTACACCAGGCGCCGGGGGCCTACCCGATGGTGTCGTCGGTCTGGATCAACGAGATTCATTACGACAACACCGGCACAGATACGAACGAAGGCGTCGAGGTCGCGGGTGCCGCGGGTACAGACTTGGCGGCATATCGCCTGCTGATGTATGACGGCGGAGCGAATATCTACCGTACCAACGCGCTGACCGGCATCCTTCCCAATCAGACGAATGGTTGCGGCGCATTGTGGTTCAGTATCGTTGGCATGCAGAATGGGCCGGCCGACGGCGTGGCGCTGGTTCGCTGGCCGACCGGCGTGGTTCAACTGCTGAGCTACGAAGGGGTTTTCACCGCCTCGGTTGGAGCCGCAGCCGGCATGGTCGCCACGGATATTGGCGTGTCCGAGGCGAGTACGACACCGCTCGCGCAATCGCTGCAACTGGTCGGCACAGGTGTTGAGTATTCGGCGTTCTCGTGGAGCGGCCCGGCCACATCTTCCACAAATGCGCTCAACAGCGCCCAGGTCATTCCTTCGCCCGAAGCTGCCGATCTGGCGTATGACCTTGAACTCGTAACCGTGGTGCCGGTCCTTGCGTTGCAACACCAGGTGGGCATTACGGCACTGGATGCCCCGGACAATCTGCTTTCCGGTGATCAGGGGGTCTTTCACATCGGCGTCACCAACGCCGGGCAGGCCGTGGAAACCTTCACCGTCGTACTGGTCGATACCAACACGGGCGTGGTCGTTGGATCGCGCGTAGTCAGCAACCTCGTTGCGGGTGGAGTGACAGAGGTTCAATTCTTGTGGAGTACGTTGGGCGTGTCCTCCGGCACCCATGGCCTTGCGGCGTACACGGTGCTCGGTGGCGTCACGAATTATGCGGGCGTGGCGAACGCGGCGACAACGTTCAGCGGCGCGGGATTCGGTCTGAATGCCGTCAACGCGACGGGCTCGATCGGCGGGCGTTGCTCGGCGGTGGCCGCCTCGGGCAACGTACTTGTCGTGGGAGTGGGCGCCACATTGGAAGTGTGGGATCGGACCAGTCCGCTGGCTCCGGCCAAGGTCGGGGCCCTGCGGCTCCCCGGCATGATGGAGGCCGTGGTGATCAACGGTTCTTATGCGTACGCGGCGTGCGGCGCGGCGGGTGTCCAGTTTGTCGACATCTCAACGCCGGCCCGTCCCGTGCATGTGAACTCATTCGACAGTTCGGGTGATGCCCGCGCGCTGGCCTGCTCCGGCAACTACCTCTACGTGGCGGATGGCATCGCCGGGCTCCGCATCATCAACATCGCCAACCCGCTCTCCCCCTCTCTGGCGGGTGCGTGGTACTCGACCGGCCCCGCGATTTCCGTGGCCGCCGCTTCGTCGCGCGCTTACGTGATGGATGAATACGCGGGGCTGCTGATTCTCGACGTATCATCGCCGGCGGCGCCTTCACTGCTCGGGACGTACTCCGGCCTGACCGCCGCGCGCGGATTGGCGCTGAGCGGCAACACGGCGGTGATTGCGGACGACAACGGCAAGCTCTCTCTTATCAATGTGGCGACACCTTCGGCGCCCACGCTCTCGGGCAGCTTGAACCTGGGCGCGTTCAGCGGATCGATCGCGGCGACGGGCAGCGTGGCCTACGTGGCGGCGGGTGATGCGGGACTGCTGACGATCAACCTGGCCGGTCCGTCCGTGGCCCACACCAACGCGACGGCCGACGCGGCGCTGGCGGTCACCTTGGCCGGGTCCTCAGTGACGATTGCGTCCAGCTATGCGGGCGTGCAGACATTCGATGTCTCCTCGCCGCTGGCACCCTCTCTGCAGGGGACGTATCCGGCGGGCTATCGCGTGTCGGATGTTGCGGTGAATGGGCCGCTGGCCTACATCGCCGCCGGCGAGCGCGGGCTTCAGATCTTCAGCATCAGCAACGCGGCGATGCCGGTGGCGCTCGGTTCCGTTTTGGGTATCGGTAATGCGCGCAGCATCGGGCTGTCGGGCGGGCTCGCGGTGGTGGGCGACGGCATCAGCGGCGCGCGCGTGGTGAGTGTGACAAATCCGGCTGCACCGTACATTCTCGGCACGTTCACGAGCACGAACCTGGTGTTTGTGCGGAGTGCCGCGGTGTCGGGCTCGCGGGCGGCCGTTACGGACGGGCGTCACATTCTGCTGCTCGACCTCAGCAGTCCGTCTTTGCCGACACAGCTCGGGGAGTATCTGTCGGACGGGTATGTGTTCGATTTGGCGATGAATGCAAACCATGTGTTTGCCGCGGCGGGCGGCGACGGTCTGCGCATCCTGTCGGTACCGGCTCTGTCACCGGTAGGTCTCTATGACACGGCGGGGATGGCCGTGGCGGTCACGCTGGATGGAACGAAGGCACATGTGGCGGATGGCGCCGAGGGCTGGGTGTTGCTCGACGTGAGTGCGCCGGCCGCGCCCGCGCTCGTCAACGCCTCGGCGGGCCAGGGGCCCGTCGATGACGTGGCGGTGTCGGCCTACCTGGCCACCTACGGCGGGTCTTCGGCATTGCTCGAGGCCATGGATATTTCGACGCCGCTCACGCCGGTCTCCAAGTCGTCACTCGGTCGCGTGACTCGAATCCTGCGCCTGGCGGCGTCGGGGCCGTACGTGCTAACGGCGGAGGATGACGCGGGGCTGGGTCTGTTTGACGCGGTGCCGGACGATCACGATCTGGACCGGATGTCCGATGCCTGGGAACAACAGATTGCCGATGCCAATTTGAGTGACGCCATATTCGGGCCGGCCGACGTGCTGCCGGGCGACGACTTTGACGGCGATGGCCTATCCAACTACGGTGAGTTTGTTGCGGGTACGGATGCGCGCGATTCCCAGTCGGTATTTGCCGCGACGGTTCCGGCGCAGCCGTCGGGAGCTTCGTTCGTCGTGCATTGGCACAGCGTGGCTGGCCGGACCTACACGCTGTACCGCTCGGTGGATTTGACGCAGGGCTTCTCGCCGATTGCGACGGGGCTTGGGGCGACGGCGCCGATGAACAGCTACACGGATACGGTCAGCAGTGTGACCTCCGCGTACTACATGGTGGGCGTCAAGGATTAGCGATTTCCACCTTCTCCGGGGTGCGCGCGGTGGTGCCGACCATGCCGCGGAAGAGGCCGTCGAGCAGAACGCCTTGCAGGCCAATCTTCGCCGAGGAGAGCGGGGTCCAGCATTCCCAGCCCGTGATGGGCCGGCTGTCCGCGGCGGCCTTGAGCCAGCGATCGAGTCCGGCGACGGAGGTCACCGCGCCGTCGAGTGAATACAAATTGATGTATTGCACGCCGCGGCCCAAGGCTACGCCGGCCACTTCCTCCAAATCGTAGACGGAGCGCATACCGTCGAGGTATTCCATGAACTCATCGCCGCCGCCAAAGAGCTCGGCCCGCTCGCGATGCTCTGGAATATTGCGCTGGTCGCCCAGCAGGCCGAGGTCCAGCGCGGCGCGCTCGCCGAAATATTCATGCGCGAGTTCTGCGTAGCGGTTGATCATGGCCACGTATTGCGGCTGCGAGGCCTTGTAGCGGTAGGAAATGAACGACGCGCGATCCCAATGGATCATGCTGAAGGGAGCGTTCAGCGCATCCTGCACGGCGATGTTGTCGTGCCGGAGGAAGTCGAGAAACGCCCGGTTTCCGGCGCCCATCACGTTCATATGCGCCGTGTGAAGATCGTCGATGAGCGCATTCAGGCGCGTGACCGATTGCTCGAAGCGTTCCGGGTCCTGTTCCGCGCGCAGGGTCTCGGCAAGGGAGATCAGCCGTCCATGCCGGGCGATTTCGAAAAGTCGCTTGCCGAGCAGGGGCGAAGGTTCGCAATCGAAAACCACCCACTGCACGCCCAGATCTGCGCGCTGCGCCCACGCGGTAAAACGGAGCGACAGGTCGCGAATGGCATCGACAGTTTCCTCGCCCACGTAGAGATGATCCTCATAGGGCAGCAGAAACCAGGCGGCAACGTTCACGTTCTGGCGGCGGGCCTCGCGACAAAGTTCGGCCAGCGCGGGATCACCGACGTCCAGCGGGCCGACGTGAAGGAGCAGGTCGCAGTTGTAAGCGGCCAGCACCGGCAGCGTGGGTATCACGTCGTTGTACGGCATGAACTCGCACCAGATGGCGAGCTTCGCGCGGGCGTGCGGGGGTGTTGCGGGAGGCGGCGTGTGGCATCCCGCACCGAACACAACAAGCACGAGAACGACCGTGACGGCAAAGCGGCGCATCATCTCGCCGCCTTTCGCAGACGCGCCGCAAATGCGCCGTCGGTTGAGGTTTCCGGCGGGAGCAGCAGTCGCTGTTCTTCGAGCGAAAACAACGGGTGACCGGCGAGCCATGAGTTGACCATACCGAGGTTCTCTTCAGGCTCGAGGCTGCAGGTGCTGTAGACGATGACGCCGCCAGGTTTCACCAGGCCTGCTGCGCGGTCTAGAATGGCTCTTTGCACAGCGTTGAGTTTGGCAAGACGCTCCGGCGAGAAACGCCAGCGTGCGTCCGGCCTGCGGCGAATAACGCCCGTGTTCGTGCAGGGAACATCGAGAAGAATCCGGTCGAACCCCTCCCCCGCCAGTTGAAGCTCGTCGGGCGTCGACGGCCATTGCGATGCGTCGCCTTTGACGATCCGCACGTTGGCGAGCTGAAGCCGTTCCACGTTTTCCAGCAGGCGTACGATGCGGTCCTCGTGGAGTTCCATGGCCACCAGTTCGCCCTGCCCGTGCATCTGTTCGGCGAGTACGACGGTCTTGCCGCCGGGAGCGGCGCAGGCATCGAGCACGCGCTCGCCGGGTTTCGGCGCCAGGAGAAGCGCGGCGACAGCGGCGGATGGATCCTGGGCGAAGAACCATCCTTCACGAAAACCGGGAAGGTCGGTGAGCTTCACGCCGCGCCCGACGACGAGACAGGACTCCGCAGCGAAGGGATGCGGATGGGTCTCTATTCCGGCGTCGCGAAGAGCCCGGGTGAAGGTGTCCATGTCGGCCCGCAGCGAATTCAGTCGCAGCACGGTTTCGGGCCGTGAGTTGTTCCACTCGCAGAGGTGCCGGGCCGTGTCCTGCCCGAACGCTGCGGTCCAGCGGTCGAAGAGAACATCGGGATGCGACACGCGCACCGCGAGAGGCGCCCGGGCCAGCGCCTGTTGGAGTTCGGCGCGTTCCCGCTGGACGCGGCGCAGGACGGCATTGACGAGGCCGGCTTTCTGGGGGCCCGCTTCGGCCTTGGCCGCCTCGACGGTAGCGTGAACTGTTGCGAAATCCTGCTGGTCGTCCATGAAAAGCAGTTGGTAGAGGCCGAGAAGCAGGCACGCGTGGAGGGCGGGCTTCGGCGCTCGCGGCACAAGAAGTTCACACAGAAAATCCAGGGCCCGGAACTGGCGAACCACGCCATAGACGGTTTCCATGACGAAGGCGCGGTCGCGGGCAACAGACTCGATCAGCCGATCAGGGAAATCGCCGGTTTGCAGCCAGCGCGCGATCGCGCGGGCGGCAACCTGCCGTGATGTTCCGGGACTTTGTGGTTCCGCCTTGGTCATGGGACAACAGAGTAACCAAAGGGGGCGAATCGGTAGAGTTCTTTTGCGGCCCGCGTGGCCGGCTTAACGCGGAGGACGTGGCCGGTGCGGTATGCGTTGCCCGGTTTGCGGCACGTTGTAGATGTTGGTGTTAACCTTTTCCGGTGGCTGTTCCCGGGGGATTTTCTTGTCCGAAATTTTCCAGACACTCTTGAGCACATCCAGACTGGATGGCTGCTCCAGTTCGTCCGATTCACCGCCGCCGTCAAAAAGTCGCATGATTTTTGGGGACCCCTTGAAATCCGCTTTGTCCGATGCTCAGCGCAACCTAACCCATCTTGCCCTCTCTGTAAAGCGGGTCACCTTGTAGGGCTTTCCTCACAATGACGGGAGGCTGGTGTCGGCATTGACGGCGCGGCCTGCGGGCGGCATGATGCAGGGCGCATGGTGACACGATTGCTTCGCATCGCCGTTCTTATGCTCGTTCTCCTGGCGGGTTCCGGGTGCTATGTCCGCGACCTGCGGTGGATGCCGTTGAGCCCTCCACGCAACCGCGCGCCGAAGGAAATGGTGCTGGACACCACAGGTTACTGCACGTGTGGAAAGTGCTGTAGCTGGAAGCGTTCGTGGTTCTTCGGCCAGCCGGTGTACTCCTCGGGGCCGATGAAGGGAAAACCGAAGAAGGTGGGTATCACGGCGAGCGGCGTGAAGGCCCGTCGCGGCACCATTGCGGCGGACACGAAAGTCTTCCCCTTCGGTACCATCATATACATTCCGGGCTACGGCTACGGGCGGGTGGAGGATCGTGGCGGCGCCATCCATGGCAACCACATTGATCTGTTCTTCCCGCGTCATTCCGAGGCGATTCGTTGGGGGCGCGTCAAGAAAAAGGTGAAGGTCTGGCTACCGGTACGGTGAGGTGTTCCGGCCCTCTCGTTTCTTTTTGTTCCCAACCCTCTGGCGTGGTACATTTCGGCGGTGCTTTACCCACAGGAGGTGCATAGTGAAGCGCGTGTTATCAGTAGTTGCAGTGGTAGTGCTGTGCGCAGTCTGGGCCGGCGTGAGCTTCGCCCAGGAAGCGGCGACCGGTGCCCAAATGGAACAGGTCGAGTCGACGCTGATCAAGGAGATCAGCTATGACGCGGCAACGCAGGTTCTGACGGTGGTCTTCGTGAACAGCGAAGACGTGTATGATTACAGGGGCGTGCCCGCGGCCGTCTACGAAGAGTTGAAGAAGGCGGAATCGAAGGGCTCCTACTTCGTGAAGAACATCAAGGACAAGTACGAGTTCACGAAGCGCTGAACTTTCTGACCTATCGGAAAAGAGAAACGCCCCGGGTCTCCCCGGGGCGTCTTCTTTTTCAAACTATGGAAATTGCTGCTGTTTTATCGGCGGTCTTCGCGGGGCCGCGCTTCATTGACGCGCACAGGCCTCCCTGCAATCTCCTTGTTATTGACGGCCTCAATGGCCTTGCGACCTTCCTCGTCGTTCGGCATCTCAACGAAGCCGAAGCCGCGAGAACGGCCTGTCTCTTTGTCCATGATGACTCGCGCTGACGTGATCTGCCCAAACGCCTCAAAGGCTGAGCGTATATCTTCGTCCGTCGCCGTGTAGGACAGATTCCCTACATATATGTTCACTCGTCGCTCCTCATAACCGCCGCTCATGACTACACCATACTCTCATCGGGCCAGCAGCTCAGGAGCCCGAAGGAGTAACATGGCGCATACAGTACGTTGCCGCCTGCAGGCGCGCAAGGGGATTGTTGAGGCTTCTGCGGGGCGGAAAAGCCTTGTTGGCGCGGCTACGGAAGCACGTCCGCATCGCCGGCGACATCGATTTCTGCCGCCTCTCCGAAGGGGCCTGCGTCCGCCAATTGAGGACGAAGATGCCAGTGTCCCAAATCGGTGACCGTCACGGTGATCCACACTTTCTCTCCGAACCGCGCGGCCTTCACGGGCAGTAACTGCACGCCGCCCCGCGGATTCTGCAGGGCCACCCACACGGTTCGCGGCTGATTCTCCTGCGCTGCATCCCACGTGATCGAGCCGGTGTTGATGAGTTCCAACCTCACAAGCTGACGGGCGGTCACGCGAATCGGTTCCCCGGGAACGCGGTCGACGGGCTTGCCGTCCACTTCCACCCGACCCCACTCGGCGTTGATGCCTTCGATGGCCGCAGGGGCTTGGTAGGCTTCACCGCCAACAGGGCGGAGGAGGACCTCGCTCGTCCGCCGCCCGAATCCCGCCCGCCGCACTTCAATGAGACGCCGGGCGGCGGTCGCGTCCGCATAATCCTTCTTCCACTGATTCCACAAGGCGGATAGGCCCCTCGCGTCCGCATCGCGATGGACTTCGCGTCCCTGCCAGGTGGCGGGAACATCGCGTTCGATGCGCAGGCGGTGTGCGAATTCCCGGTAGGTCTCCGCGGCCGGGCGTGGCTCGCCATCCGGACTCACCACTCCGTAATCCCCGCGCTCTTCCGGACACTCGCCCGGCGTGTAACGCCAGCCGATGCAGGATGCGGAGTAGGATCGCAGCGCCAGATTGAACATCTCATCACACACACGCGCCTGGTTCTTCAGGCCTGCCGGCGCAGGGGGATTGCCGACGGGCGCGCCGAACCGGAGCCATGCGACGGGCTTGCCATCGAGCATGCCACGGGCATAGGCGGTCAGGAAACCCGCAGCGTTGAAGTCATCCGTTGCCCCGTGAAGCTCGTTGCCCTGAATGGCGGCAAAGTCGAAATGTGCGGCACCCGCCGAGGAATCCAGCGGCAGATACGCGTTGCCTGCCGCCGAGCCCGTGCCGAGAAAACCCGTCTGTAGCGTGACCAACTGCCGGCAGCCGGCATCGCGGATTGTGCGGACCACGCGGCCCAACTGGCGGCTGGCGTAGTCGTCCACAAACCGTCGGTAGACCGCGACCGCGCCCCGGTAGTCTCCATCCACGCTCAACTCCATATCGCTGGGGCCGGTGATCTTCCTGCCCGCGCGCCAGAGTGGCCGCCCGATCACCTCTTCGGCGTGCTCGACAGATCCGTACTGCTCGAGCAACCAGCTGTGCCAGGCCTCGTCGAACCGGCAGCGCTCGGCGTATCGCCCGACCCGTGCGTCCGTCGCCACGGCCATGGCCCACACGCGGGACTGATCTTTCAGCCCTGCGGCGTCGAGCATCCTCCGGAGTTTCCCCACATCGGGGGCCATCGGATCGAGATCCTCAAGGGCCAGGTAGACCCACAGACCGCGCCGGGTGGCCTCATCGAGGAAGAACCGAAGCTGCGGGGCTTCGTCTTCGTCGTGATAGGCGATGGCGATGGTATTGACGCCAATGCCCTCGATGATCGCCAGGTCGCGGCGGACCTGTTCGGGATCGAAGCAGGCGGGCGACAGCCAGCGCGACATGCGTTTGGGGCTTGCGCTTTCGAGCCCCGGCGGCGCGTACGAAAAGCCGAGAAGGAAAAGCGGCCGGCCACCCAGCGTGAAGCGCGCCCCGGATGTGCTTATCCAGGGGCCTTGCATCGAGGAGTCGGTTGCCGGAAGTATCTTGATGGGCTGCTCGATGAAATCGTAGACGCGGTCGGATTCTTCCGCATCCTCGATCGACACACGAATCAGGTAATTGCCGGGCCCGTCCGCCATGTCGGGTACACGACCGAGGTGGATGGTCGCCGGGCCGCCGGGTTGCGAGGGAGCCATCACGATGCGGCGCGCGGGGTACGATTCACCTTCGCGAATCAGTTCGGCGGCCACGCGCAGCGTCGCCGCGTACTTGGGGTTTGTGGTCCAGCGCGCGCTGACATCGAGCGTATCGTCCGGATCAATGGTGAAGCGGTCGCAACCCGCCTGGTAGAGAAACAGGCCGGAGTACAAACGCGAAACGCACTCGGACACCATCTCCTCGATCAACTCGCGCGCCGTCGAATCGGGGTCCATGCCTATCCAGGCCCAGCGTCGTGCCGGTCCGTTGGTGCGTGGCTCAATGAACAACGAAGCGGGCCACCCGCCGACGCGTTGGTTCTCGCTGAAGGCGGTGTAGACGGGAATCCAGCGCGCGGGAGAACCCTTTTCGCCACCCCAGCCCCGCTCGGTGGGATAAGGACTCTGCATGCGTGTATGACCGAGGTAGAAGCGGTCATCCGCACCTTCCGGACGCACCTCGGGCGCGCGAAGGTCGTAGTAGCGGCACGGCGGCGACATGAGCGGAATGTCCGGCCAGGTGGTGGCTTCAGCCGGAGGGCGCGGATCGGCGGCCAAGCGTACTTCGGAGATGTCGAACCGGTGATCGCCGGGTTCCTGCGGCGATACGGCAACGAAAAGGCCGATCGATATCTTCTTCACGCGGGCGAGCGAGAAGGTTGCGTCGGGGCGTGCCCGCCCGACGGCACGGAACGTGGCTGCATGCAGCGTGTGGACTTGCCAGTCGCTCGTGAGTGGCGCGGTGGCATACCATGCGCCGACGTTTCGTTCTTCGCAGATCACCACCAACTGCGCTGTCCTGTCGTCGCCGCGCGCGTGAAAGGCGAGCGTGTTCTCTTCCTCCCGGATCGTGCCCTTGGGAATCGTGTCCAGCACGAGCGCGTCCCATCGTGTCAGTCCGCGGATTTCGACGGATACACCGGGCCACGGCAGCGTTTGATCCGCGGCGGCCAGGCGAACCGCGCCGCGCATGGCGCCGGAGTCATTCAGGTGTTGCCAGGCCAAGAGCGATGAGAACCCGTCCACCACCCGCGCGGAGGCCAGCAGGTCCTGCTTCAGGCGTTGCTCGGTCTGCGGTTTCCCATCCACCATGCAAACGCGCGCGCGGAAGGGATCGCAACCAAGGAAGACAGCTGCACCACCGGCGTCGAGGTAATCGCGGAGCGGAGTCCACGCCTGCATCGGGAGCCGGCTCAGTTCGGGAATGATCAGGATGCGCTGTTCATCGGCCATGCGCGCGAGCGTCTGCGGGAAGTCGGCGGCGGAAAGGTGCTCGGCCCCGGGGAACATGTGGGAGAGGATGTCCATCGCGATGCGCGCGGCGCGGTTGGACGTGGCGGGCTCGGCCAGGACAATCGCGGAGGACGGCGGCACAGCCCGCACGCGATGCTGCTTGCGGTGGCCGCAGGAACACAACAGGAGAAGTACGGCAGCACCGACCCAACACCACGTGCCGTTTTGCCTCAACATTCGCTGGATAGTGACAGACTTCAGCCCGGCCTCTACGTTGAAAATCGGCGGTTTCGCCTCATCGCGCCGCCGACGTTATTGTCGCTCGAACCTGTAAAAGGGTATAGTTTATTCATTGTCATCCCGGAAAGGACAATCGGCATGAAGCACGACGTTACGACACGCGCCCGGCAGGCTTTTACACTGATCGAAATGCTCACGGTCATTGCGATCATCGCCATTCTCGCGGCCTTCCTGGTGCCGGCGATCAACTCCAGCATCGAGCGCGGCCGCCGCACCTATTGCCAGAACAACATGGGCCAGCTTGGCAAGGCGCTGAACATGTGGTCCGACGCCAATCGCGAACGCCTGCCCGCCGTGTCCCTGAACGCGCAGTCCTACTGGGATCTCCAACTCCTGCCGTATATGAACAATGCCACCAATGTGCTCGTTTGTCCGAGCGATCCCTATACCGGCGGTAGTGGCGGCAACCCTCGGACATACGCCGTCAACGGCGGTACGGAAACCGCGCCCAAGTTTCCCTTCGGCAACCCCGGCGGCTCACCCTCCGGTCCGCTTCGCTTCGGCGACCTCGATTACAACAAGGGTGACATGATTCTCATCGGCGAACGTCCGGGCAATAATGCGGGCGACCGCGGACTTGTCGGCGGAGTAAAATTCGCCGCGATGGAGCATGTTGCGGCTCAGGTCCACGAGCGCGGCAAGGGCGGGAACTACCTCATGTCCAGCATGGCGGTGAAATACATGCGGGCCGACGAAACAGCGTTCGCAACAGCCTTGGGTGCGAAAGGGAATCTCTGGACGCTGTACACGGGGGACTGATCAGGCGGTGTTTCACGCGTTTGAGACGTGGAAACCGAGAGCGCGGATTTTCTCGATCAGCGCGTCCCCCGCGTGCTCACATGTGACGCGCGTCGCTGCGAACTCGCGCCGTGCCGGATACTCCCGCCGAAGATCGTCGAAGTGCATCGCCCGCGTGGCATCGTCCTGCGCGGATTCCACGCCGCGCCGCAACGCCAGATCGTCACCCTCAATGTTGTAGGCAACTTTCAGCACTTCCCAGAGGGCGCTTTCATCGCTCTTTCCGCGCGCATCAATGTGGATCGAATAGCCCGTTGGGAGGGATCGCTCGTTGGGCTTCCATCGCGGTTCCACTTCAAGAAAATGGCACAGCTCCTTGTACACCGAGACGGTTCCATTGAGGCGCCCCTCGAAGGAGTATCCCGCGATGTGCGGCGTGCCGAGATCGACGCGCGCCAGCATCGCGGGCGACAGGTACGGCTCATCTTCCCAGACATCCAGCACGGCATGCCGGACCACACCGCGCTCCAGCGCCAGCGTGAGGCTCTCCGAATCCATCACCTCCCCGCGCGCGGCGTTGATGAAGAACGAGCCCGCCCGGAGATGCTCGAAGAAATGGCAGTCCGCCATATGGTAGGTCGGAAACGGTCCGCGTTCCGTCAGCGGCACATGCAGGGACACGATGTCCGACAGTTCCAGCAGCGGTACGAGTTCGATGTACTCGGGTTCGCCCGTGGTCACCGCCAGCGGCGGATCGTTTCGCAGCACGCGCAGACCGATGGCTTCCGCCTTCTTCGCCACACGGCTGCCGACCTCCCCCACCCCGATCACACCCAGCGTGCGTCCGGAGAGAGGCATCGACTGGCGATGTGCCACGCAAAACAGCGCCGCCATCACGTACTCGGCCACGCTGTTCGCGTTGCAGCCCGGCGCCGCACACCAGGCGATGGGCGCGGTATTCAGGAAATCCATATCCATGTGATCGGTGCCCGCCGTCGCGGTTCCGACGAAGGATACGCTGGTGCCTTCCAGCAGTTCGGCGGTGATGGGAGTCTTGGAGCGGACGATCAGCGCATCGGCATGTTGCACTTCCGCGCGAGTGATCAACCGGTCGGGAACAACGGTGACATTTCCGATCGTGCGGAAAGCCTCCTGACCGAACAATACGCTGGCCGCGCAGACGATTCTCACGGGCTTGATTCTGAAACGCAGCCGGGGTTTGAACAAGCCGGAAAATGAGGAGAAACCTGAGAGCTGAGCGAAAGAGAGTCAGCCACGAAGAGGCACAAGGGGCACAGGTAGGGACGGTTCGCCGAACCGTCCGCACAGAATCGCCCCTGCCGACAAGATGAGCCCACAGATCACACAGATCGACGCAGATGCTGAGCCACAAAAAGGCACAAGACGCGCAAGAAATATCTGCCCACGAAAAACACGAATGCACGCGAAAAGGAGAGATTCGTTATTGGCTATTGGAGATTGAGAAGAGGTCGAAGGTCAAGCGACCAGAGATCAGAGACGGGAAGAAGAACGGGACGGTGCACGAGAAAGTACGAACGATCGCGAAAGAGAATTCACATCAGAAGACGTTCATTTGTCATTTGTAGATCTGACCCCGGCGGGGCCTATCTACTAACGTTACGCGTGAGGCTGAGGCGACCTCGGGTCGCCGATAGCCTGAAAGCGCTGGTTCGGCATCATCTTCTCCAAGCTATTCATAATCCCGACCAACAGCGCGGACCAGAGAACAAGGAACACTGCGATGTTCACAACGTGAAACCACAGGACATCCATGCTCATTGTCTTGGTGATATGGATGGTGAAGCCTCCAAGGGATCGCTCCAAATCCCAGAGTTCCTCTCGGTTGAATCTGGCGAGCAGTGGCCCATATGCCATGTGGAAGCTCAGGGTGCCGACCATCGCCCAGAGCGCGGTTACGAGTGTTCTGAGTATGTCTCTCATGTGTTCTCTGTTTGCCGAACGTCAGCTTCACCCGGCGCGATGCCCGCCCCGGAGTTTATCATAATTCTTTCTGCCGCTCCGGGCTTCGCGTACGCGGTGAAGCCGGTTGTTGGCCCGGTTTGTCAAGGCAACGCCTGTACTAGGTCGGAGAATGCCTTCTCGATGTTTCCTCTTGGGAAGGGAATGTGTTCATAGTCGTTTCCGATGATTCCCCGATTCGAGGCTGAAGCATCTTGCGCCAAGACGACAATGTACTTACCCAATGCCTTGGCAAAAGCAGCCTCGCTCAACACCCATGTGTGGTCGCCAGGCGTTAGTAGACAGAGGAAGATGTCTTGCCCTCTAATTCGATCTGACACCTTGCTTGGGATATCCCGTGTTTCATAGCCTTCACCCTCAGAGATCGAAAACCCGAGCCTGATGAGAAAGAGGTTCAGTATATGCGCTGCTCCGCGTCCTTCATCGTCAAATCTATGGGCGAGGAAAACTGTTCTTTTGAGTTTGTAGCGGTCCAGAGACGGTGACTTATGAGCTGGAGGGTTCCATGCGCCGAAGGTGTCTCGTGCTTTCTCGTGAATGGCAGCAATCAGGTTAATATCCTTCGACTCGACTGTGACCTCAAGTCCCGAGTCGCGCACTTCAATGGCGCACATGAATTTCGGCGCAGTTGAGTGTTTCCAGTGCGAATGGGTCCAGATTGGCAGTGGTCGGGGATAGATTCGCAGAGACTTGAGGAATTCATCGAAATCGTCTGCGCGAAGACTACGGGTTGAGTCTACGTTAAGGGTGTATCGGATGTTCTCGCAACACCCGATGTCTTCTTCATATTGTGATTGAAGAAAGTGGTCCCGAAGGCGTTCGAATGACTGGGGTATGTCAAGGTTGCTGGGGTATGCTGCGTACTTTCTGCTGTCGTTCATTTCATATCTCCTCTTTCATGGGCCAACGTTACGGGTGAGCGGACGTCGCGCCCGCCGCGGGTGCGACGTACGCTCCACCCGCTGGTTGGCTTGTCTTTCATTTACTCGGTTCAGCACTGAAGACCTGTTGCTTGCCTGTGACTCGAGCAGTACGGACCCCCATTCGCAGGTAGCTGTATTTGTAGACGCCCGTCCATTGTCCGTTGATCTGTGACTCGAGCCTGAACGATCCGAACAGTAGCCCTTTGCGATGTGTGATTCGGGTTGGATGTGAGATGACCTTGAACACGCATTCCTTCATGTAATCAAACACTGGGCGTGCACCTTCTTCGCCACGATAGGATTCAAATGGAACGTACCAGAAGATCGTGTCTGTTTGCGATTTGTCCTGCATTCTGGGTTTGGCGCACAGGGAACCTTCGCCTGATCCGTAACAGTAGAGTTCAAAATCGTAGTCACTCGATTGCGACATTGGCATGGTGACGAGTTCATACTCTGAGTGTGTCGAGCATTGGAGTGCTTGAGCGGGAAGTCGCTCCCGCACCGCTTGGACCACCTCGTCAGCCATTTCCTTTGCGGTCATCATATCTTCTCAAGCCAACAGTATCTTATGCCTCATTACAGGTTTTGACTGAGAGTGCAGAATGGGTGATATGCCTCAGATGGGGGCAACAGGGGTTTGGAGCAAAAACAGCGCGCCCAGCTACGATGTCCGGAGGACTGTCCGGAGTTCAATAGTCACCCCCCCTCGTGGCCACCAATTATGGCGAATGCGGGGCCGGAGGCCAAGGCGGAAGGGGCGGGAAGAACCCGAAGGCCGAAGGAAGGGGATGAAGAGTCCGAGTGATTTTGCCACAAAAAAAAGCTCAAGAAGCGCCGGAAGAGAGCGGGAGAATCGCATCAAAGGAATTTGACGGGATTAACAGGATGGACAGGATTCCGATCCGGTTGATCCTGTAGATCCTGTCTGATTCATTCTCCAGGAAGGTTAGCGACGCAAACGAAGGTCCGGAGATGGCCTCTTCCTC
Source organism: Verrucomicrobiota bacterium (assembly GCA_036821485.1). Lineage (GTDB taxonomy): Bacteria > Verrucomicrobiota > Kiritimatiellia > CAIQIC01 > JAGNIJ01 > DAISJM01. Next base: position 84,609 of record DAISJM010000003.1, read on the forward strand.
TTTGTGCCTCTGTGCCTTTGCCCCTCTGCCACTTATATTCACCCGTCTTCAGCCGAATCGCTGGAGGACCCAGTTGAATTCTTCGGCGATGCAGCGGATCACGTCGTCTTTCAGGCCGAGGTCCGGCGGCAGCACATCGAACGTGTAGGTTTCGATTTCGAGGTGTTCGCACACGCCGTCGCGCAGCAGATGGAAGAATTCCGGGGTGAGCGTGGCCGCCGTTGACCGCCGAGTCGCGTCTCCTTCAAAGAACAGCGGCACGTGGAAATGCGTTCGGAAGGTCCGAGGTAGGGCCCGCTCTCCGAGCGGGCCGTCTGAGGGCAGATCGTTCCACCCCGTGAGCGAGCCATCCGCTCGGCGCAGTTTCGTCTGATGCAGGTACACTTCGTCGCGGAATGGTTCCAGCGCATCGAGCCGGTCGGTTTCGATTGCCGCGCTGAGTTGAATCTTCGCCACGCGGACGCCCGCGTCGAGATAGCGTTTCAGCGAGGCGGTCACGTCCTCAAACTGAACCGCGACATGGCACGTGTCGAAGCAGACGCCGATGTGCTGTCGCGCGGTGTCGGAGAATTGCTCCGTCAGGAAGCGGATCGTCTCTTCGGTTGTCTCGAGGAAACAGCTGGGCTCCGGCTCAAGCGCGAGGCAGATGTTCCCTCCGGCGAGGCGATCGGCGCAGGCGCTCAGATTGGCGACGGCGGCTTTCAGGTCGGATTCATTGGCGATCCACGGGCGGAATGAAACGGGCACGGTGCTGACGCTTCCGCTCACGCCATCGGGCAAGAGGTCGGCGAGAATGTCAGCCAGGAGCAACGTGTACTCGCGCCGCTCCGGTGTGCGCCAATCCGGCGCGTAGACATTTTCCTTCACGCGCGCGCCGTGGAATTGGCCGTACGGAAAACCGTTGATGGTGAATGCGTAGAGCCCGTGATCGTCGAGAAACTTCCGGACATCGGTCCGCCGGTTCTTCGCGGCGAGCGAATCCGCGGCGTGGCGGCTGAGGCGGAGGCCAAGGCCAAACGGCCGATCCGGCGCGATGAGATCCTTCACCTTCAGCGCCTTCTGCTGGATCGCGGTGAACTGCTCCGCCCACGTCTCGCCGGGATGAATATTCAGGCAGTAGGTCAGATGAACAGGCGGCTGGTGCTGAATCTGCATGATTACGTTGCGGCGCGCTTCAATTCCCGGACGCAGGCCGCGACCAGCGCCGCGCTGATTTCCTGCACCTCGAACTTGCGGCCGATGCCTTTCGGGAAGGTGATGTAGAGCTCGCCGCCGAGGTGTTCCTGGAAATCGCGGAGTCCGGCGAGCACTTCCAGTTTTCCGTCTGCCGTTTTCCGTTCCAGCAGCGAATGCCAAAGCGTGAACCCGCACTCCCCCAGCCCGCGATGAATGGCCGTGCAGTCGCGTTCCGTCAGCCAGCCCTTCCGCGCCGCATAACACGCGTCCAGCGCGAGGCCGATTGCCACGGCCTGCCCGTGGCCGACACGGTAACGCGACATGGATTCGAGTTTGTGCGCGGACCAGTGGCCGAAGTCGAGCGGCCGCGCGCGGCCGAATTCAAATGGGTCGCCGCTGGTGCGGATGTGGTCGAGATGAAGTTCCGCGGATCGGCGAATCAAGCGCCGCATCGCGGCGGGATCGCGTCGCCGCAGTCGCGCCGCATTGGCACACAACCAGCGGAAGAACGCGGCATCCTTGATGATCGACACCTTGAACGCTTCGGCGACGCCTCCGCGCCAGTCCGCGTCCGACAGCGTGTCGAGAAATGCCTCATCGTTGATCACCGCGAACGGCGGAGCGAACGTGCCAACCAGATTCTTGCCGGCGCCGAAGTTGACGGCGGTTTTCACGCCGACGCCCGAATCGCCCTGCGCGAGTACCGTGGTCGGGAAACGAATCAGCCGCAGCCCGCGGTGTACGAGCGATGCGGCGAAGCCGACCGTGTCCAGCACCGCGCCACCGCCGATGACGATGACGAACGAGTGCCGGCAGAGCCGCCACTGCAGCAGGCGTCGCATGATCGCGGCGACGCGCGACAAGTCGTTCTTTGCGCTCTCGCCGCCGGGCACGATCTGCGGCGTGGCGACGAGGCGGATCGACTTGGCGTGCGCGCGAAAATAGCGGGCCACATCGCGGGCGAGATTCGGACGGCCGCGCGCGACACCGGCATCGATGAACACCGCGGCGCGATGTACGCGGCGTTCGCGGAGGCGTGTCATGGCTTTATGCAGCGCGGGATTCGACGCGCGGAACGCGTCGCGCGTGAACACCACGGGAAAATCGAAAGCGACGCTCAGTTTCTGCCGATAGGTACGACTCACGCTCACGACGCAGCCATCCTTTCCTGAGCGGCACGGGCCAGATCGAGGAGTGTTTCGGGTTTGCGCGCGGGCGTGAACGAGGCGGTCCACGCGATGTCCGTGCCCGGGCCGCGCCGCCCGTGTGTGCCGCGCACGCGTGAGGCGTCGGTGCTGACCGTCATCGGCGGCCAGCCGAAGAAAAGCTCGCACGGGTCGTAGCCGGGTTTGTTGTGGATATCGACATGATTGGCGTAATCCGGCGCTTCGGCCGGGTCCGTCCACCACGGGTACGCGATCCAGCGGCCGGGCTTGGCGACGAGCACGAGCGCACCGGATCGCGACGCGTCGAGCCCCGCCTCGTGCTGCGCGGGCCGATCCAGCATTTCGCCGATGCCGTCCAGCTTCGCGAGCGCGTCGCGGGCGCGTGCAACGGCGTCGCTGTCCATCGCGTACACGTGCGCGATCTGGTGGTCGGCGACGGCAAATGCGCGGCTGGTGAAGAAATCGGGATAGGCCATGCCGCGCACGTGGCGTACGGACAGCAGGCCCGCATCGCGAAGCGCGCGATTGGGATAAACCGGCGCGCCGGTCACGGCCTCGATGTTGTAGTCGCCGTAGATGAGGCAGTCGTAGCCCGCCTCCGCGGCATTTTTCCAAAGGTTGGAAAGTGTGGCATAGGTATTTTCCAATGCTTGGAAAACTTTCGGGTCGTCCGGTCCGCGCCGCTGCGGTTCGTAGTCGAGCCCGGGCAAATACGTGAAGAGGAGGTCCGGAGCGAGGTCCGATGCGCGCATGACTTCGGTCGTCGCCGCCGCGATCCAATCGTTCACGCGCGCGGAGGCGAGCGGGCCCCAGTACTTCATCAGGTCGAACGGCTTTCCGAGCTTGCGGCAGAGGCGGTCGTAGAGATCGGCAGGCTGGCTGTAGCAATCCTGGATCATGCCGCCGTGATGTTTGTGAATGGGCTTCGGCGAGAGAAGCACGTCGACGGATTCGCCGAGGCTCTGCTGCCAGAAGAGCATACCGACGCGGTGGCCCGCGCCGCGAAACGCATTCCACATCCGCGGCCCGGCGACGAGCGACGCGGATTGTTCCCAGAAGAGCACCTTCTTGAGATCGCCGAAGAAGAGGCCGTTGGCGATCATGCCGTGATCGCGCGGCGGTGCGGCGGTACGGAAGGAAGCCTGGGCAGTGCAGGTTACGGCCGGAAAGATGGCGCGCGCGGATTGGAACGACAGAACGGAGTCGGTGGGCGGGCGGCGCGAGACGAGATCCGCGCCAAGCGCGGCGACTTCCACTACCAATAGCTTCTTCCTGGGCATGCCAGCTCCGTTGGGCGACCGGGCCTTCGTTACAGGAGGCTACTATAGGTAATCGGCGCGCGATGTTCCAGCGCGCGCTCAACGTGCCGGAGCAGCGCGTGGCGGGCGGAATCGCACCGCGCGTCGGCCGGATGGAACCCGATGCGCAGCAGTGGCGCCTGCCGTGCCGTGGCGTGCAACAGGCTGTTCCAGAGATGCGAGGTCGCGAGGCGCAATATCGAGCGCGAACTGTAGACGAGGCAGGGCGAGGCGATTATGCGGCGCGGACTGATGACTCGAACGGAGGTCAGCGTCTCGGTGTAGAGCAGCCCTGCGTTGCCGAGCCACTCGGGGGCGGAACGCGGCATGATCCACGCCGGGGCGACGAAGCCCTTCGGCTGGAAGCCGGCGCGTCGGAGGATGCGGAGCCCGGCTTCGACCTTTTCCGAAAACGCCGCGCGGTCCAGACCCTCGAATTCGCACTCGCGTGCCGTGTAGAGATTCCTGAAGAACCAGCTTCGCGGCGATGTCGCGCCCGCATCCGCGACTTGGTGTTTCCAGCCGTGCAGGACGATTTCCGCGCCGAGCGCTTCCTCGGTCTTCAGCCAGCGCACGAAATCGGGCGCGTGGTCGAGCGGGTGCCGGCCGTGGAAATCGGGGATGACGAACAACGCGTAACGCGCAATGCCCCGCTCACGCAATGCGGCAGCGACGAGGCGGCATTCCTCGAAGGACGCGGGCGATGCATCGTGCATTGAGACTATCAGCTCACGTTGTGGCACGGAGGTCCTTTTCAAGTGTGGCCAGGTATAAATTCTCGTTGGTTGCGTGACGAAACTTGGTGACGGGCTTGAGGTCGGTCAGCTTCCAGCCATAGCGCTCGAAGAAGGCGCGCCGCCGTGTGTCGCGAACCATGATCTGTCCGTAGGCGCGGCGTGCGTGTGAAGTCTTGAGTCGCGCGGCAAACGCATCAAAAAGCGCTTTTGTTGCGCCGGCGCCGCGTGCGCCGGGCAGCAGGTTGAAATGGAAATGTGCGGCATCGGCGGGGCGACGCGGGGTCTCGCGCCAGCCGCGCAGCAGAAGCCAGCGGAGATATTGCCGCGTGGCGCGGTTGTAGCGGCCGGTGATCCAGCGCGCGAGTGCGCGTGCGGCGAGGGCGGGCAGCCGGCGGCGCATGTAGGCGGCGTGACGCGTCTCGTCGAGGCAGGCGATGAGATAGCCGACGACGCGGCCATTCTCTTCCATCACCCACGCGGAGTCGGGCTCTTCATCGGTGTAATAGGCGGTTTGGAAATCCGCGAACAGCTCGCGGTCCTGGAAGAGTTCGTCCACCGGCTTGCCGAGGAACCCGGTGTCGCAGCAGATGCGGCGGATCGAGTCGCGATCGTGCGGCCGGTAGCTTCGAATGGTGTACGAATCGTTCATGCGCTGTGTTCTGCCGGACATGCGGCGGCCGTGGCGGCGCGCGCTTCAGAGCGATGGATATCGATCAACTCGTCGTACAGCCCAAGCTGATGCTTGAAGCACGCATCGGCGGAGAATCGTGCGATGGCGGCGCTCCGCAGCGCGGCGCGGTTGAACTTCCGGTCCACGGCCCGCACGACTGCCTCGGCCAGCGATTCGCCTGTCGGCGAACCGGCGACCTCGCCCGCGTTGTCCATCAGCTCGGCGGAGAGGCCGCTGCCGCGGACGCACACCGTCGGGCACCCGCAGAATCGCGCCTCCAGCGCGGCGAGTCCGAACGTTTCGCCGTGGCCGGGGTGCACAAATGCGTCGGCCGATGCGTACAAGGTTGCGAGCCGGCTCGTATCGGTGGTGTACGGCTCGAAGGAAACGGTGGGCATGGCGATGGCATCGCGGAGGAGCGCGGCACGGCACGGCCCATCGCCGGCGAGCACGAGATGCCACAGGCGTCGACCGCCGCGAGCGCGCAGGTGCCGCATCATATCGAGAAGCAGGGGCAGGCGTTTCTCCGCGGCGAAGCGCCCGACGTAGAGAAGAAGAATCGCGTCATCGGGCAACCCGAGTTCGGCCTTGAGCGAGCGGCCATGCGCGAGCGCGGGATCGAACGCCGCCGGGTCGCAGCCGATCGGTACGGTGCAAACGCGCGGGACGCTGTTCGAGGTCAGCTGTGCGCGCAAGGTGTCGCTTGCGACGAACACCGCGTCGGTCCGGCGAAGCTGCCACCGCTCGAACGCCTCGTTGCACCGGCGGAGCGCGTTGTGGACTTCGCTGTGACCGGGAAGATAGCGGAGTGGAACGAACCCGGAATGCTGGTAGCAGACCACGGGGATGTTCAGTCGCCGCGCGGCGGCGCGCGCGGCCCAGAGCGAAGCATACGGGTCAGCCGCCTCGATGATGTCCGGCTGCTCCTTTTCCACGATCCGGCGAATGGCACCCAGCCGGAGGAAGAAGCGATATCCGCCCGACCCCGGAACACGCGGTGACTTAACCAAGTGGGTGGTGCAGCGTCCAACCGTGGTAATACGGTCACAATCACCAGGAATTACAATGACATGATCGTGGTCTGTTGCCCCACCCAGCCATGAGGACTTGGCTTGGATGTATCTCTTGATACCGCCGCTTTGCGGTGCGTACCACTGGGCTATGTCACAGACTCTCAACGGGGACCTCGCTGGCGTGATGGAGGCAGTCTGCGTGCATATTCCAGAACTGATCGAAGGACTGTTCGGGCGACAAGGAGGAGGCGTGGGCGCTGGCGGCGCAGCGCATGGTCTCGAGCCGGTCCGGCTGTTCGATCAGGCGGGCGATGGCGCGCGCGAGAGCGTGTGGCGTCATGTTCTTCAACACGAGCCCGGTGACGCCATCGCTGACGCAATCCTTGGGACCGCCCTTGTTCGAGACGAGGACGGGAAGGCCGGAGGCTTGGGCTTCGAGGACCACGTTGCCGAGCGTATCGGTCTCGCTCGGGAACACGAAGAGGTCGCACGATGCGTAGATGCGCGCGAGTTCGGTGCCGGACCGTTCGCCGGTGAAATATACGGGGAGCCCGGCTAGCTCATTCTCCATTTCTTCGCGATACGGGCCATCGCCCACGACGATGAGGGCCGCGTCGCTGCGCTGTCGGCAGAGTTCGTGGAAGGCGCCGGCCAGACATGCGAGGTTCTTTTCGCGCGAGATGCGGCCGATATAGAGGAGTTTGACGGGCCGATCGGGGAACCACGTCGCGCGCAGCGAGTTGTCGCGGAGTTCCGGCGTGAAGAGGTTCGTATTAACGCCGCGGCCGACCACGCGAATTTTCTCCGGCGGAATGCCGTGGGCGAGAAGATCATCGGCCGCGGAGCGCGACGGCGCGGAGATGAGATCAAACTCGCCGTAGAACCACTGGAGAAACCGCCACGACATTTCCTCGAGGGCGAGATCGCCGGACAGGTACTTGGCGTAGGCGGGGAAGTTGGTGTGGTGCGTGCCGCAGACGGGCACATTGCGGAGCCGCGCCGCCAGCAGGGCGATGAGGCCCATCGGGCCGGGCGTGGAGATATGGACGATGTTGAAATCCTCGCGTTGGAGGTAGGCCAGCACGTCGGATGCCTGCGGGACGTTGAGCTTGAGATACTCGTAGACGGGAACGCGCAGAATGCCGACGGGGTGGAAACGTACCGCGCCGGGGAACGGGTCGCCTGCTTCAACGCAATGCACCTTGAACCAGTGGTCGCGCTGCCGGGCCTGCTCGGACCACTGGCGCAGCGTGGTGGTGACGCCGCTCATGTGATCCATGGCATCGGCGAAGAGTGCCACGCGGGGTGTCCTGTCGGCAGGGCCGCCTGGCATTGCAGGGCTACGTCCGTCGGCGCGGTTCGTGTTGCCGGACACGATAGGCTTGTACTCGCACTGGAGCAGGAAGAAGAGTTCGAACAGCCGGCCGAGGAGTTCGTTGTCGATTTGGAACGCGGAGAGATTCTGAAAGAGGCCGAGCGCGCGTGGCCAGAGCAGCGCATCGCGTGGACGAAGCCGGCCGGTGGCGCCCATCGTGCGCAACACGGTTGCGGCCCGCGTGATTCCCTGGATCAAACTCGCCATGCGCCATGTTCCTCCGTCCGGTCGCCCGCTGCCGCCGGGGTACGCCGCAGCGGACATCAGGATAGCCCCCGCGCGCGCCCTGTCAACCTGTCGGGCCTGTGTATAAGCTCTCACTCAAGTATTGGGGGCCAGCGAGGAAGGCGTGAGGTTGTTGTGAGAACGTGCGGGGGAGATGGATTCTCCTTGCAGCGGCGGGGCTCCAAGCTAGGATGGTTGAGAGCAATCTGAATTGCTGCAGCAACGCAAATCGGCCGTTGGGGGTATTGGCATGGGCCGGTTCTCCCTCGGCGAAGGAGGCAATGATGCGCATGGTAGGTTGTCCGTTCCGTTCCCGCTGGTTTCTTCCCGTCCTGATGCTCCTCGCGGCGTTGACCGCAGGCTGCTATGCCCCGCCGAAGGGCCAGCAGCTCTCGCGCACCGCCGTGCTTACGCCGGATCAGGAAGACGACATTGGCGGAAGTTTCATTGAGAGTTCCGATATTCGCACGATTGCCGCGCAGATGACGGCGGCTCTCCTCTCGGTGCCGGAGATCGCAGAGCGCGAAGACTCGGTGCGCATTGCGCTCGCGCCGATCAAGAACTCCACCCGCTACGTGATCGACAAGGAGATATTCTCCAAGCGGCTGCGCCTGGAACTGAACCGTGTCTCGGAGGGCAAGATCAAGTTCTTTGCCCAGGGCATGGGACAGGGCGTTCGTGCCCAGATTCTCGAGGAGCAGCAGGAGGATATCTGGGATGTGCTGACCGAGCAGGCGGCGAAGGCCATCATGGATTCGCCCGTCGTGAAGAATGCGCCGAGCGTGCTTCATGTGGCCGTGCTGCCGGTCAAGAACACGAACCTTGCCGGCGTCAATGCCGACAGCCTGACCGCGCTGATCCGCGCGAAGGTTGCCGAGAAGTCCGGCGGCCGCGTCGTGTTCCTCTCGCGCGAGGCCAACGGCAAGGTCACCGAGCAGATCCTGGATGAAAAAGACCTGAAGAACCAGGGCATGGTGAACCGCAAGCAGATGAAGGATCTCTACGGCGTGGACCTTTTCCTCACGGGCGAATTCATCGCCAAGAGCATGATGGTGGAATCGGCGAAGGATGTGACCGAAGTCACCAGCGGGCCGTCGGCCGAGGACCCCGGTGTGACGGAGACCACGTCGACGCAGACGACCAAGAAGCCGAACGTGACGAAGTACCTCGACCTTCGCCTTGTGGATGCCGAGACCGCCACGGTTCCGTTCGAGAAGCTCCTCAAGGTCGAGAGCAAGATGCAGTCGGGTGTCGGCCGGTCCGACTTCCTGCTGACGGGCGAGTTGAGCGCGCTGAGCAAGGCTTCGCTCGGCGGCAACCGATCCGACTACGTACTCATGAGCTTCCAGCTTGTCGATCCCACGTCGAACGAGATCGTGTGGGAAGACGGGTACGAGACGAAGCGGAAGACCGAGAGCAGCATCATTTACAGGTAGTCTGAACCGAAAGGAGATTTCGATGAAGAAGCAATTGATCATGGCGGGCGCCCTCGTGGTGCTGGCGGGATGGGCGATGGGCTGCAAGAGCACCTACGATGCGAAGCGCATCAGCGCGGGCAATGTGCAGCGGGAAGGGCACATCGTGTTCGTCCGGCCGCACAGGAACTACCCGTTGCAGTCGCTCCGCCGCCGTCTCGAAATCACGCATGAAGCCGCGTCGCAAAACGCCGCGGGTCTGCTGGTGGTCCAGGTCGGCTGCCGCAACAAGGGCGGCATTGATCTGCCCCTGTCGGTCAAGACGGCGTTCTACAACCAGCCGTTCGGCGCCCCGGGCAACCAGACCAGCGTACCGATTTACGAGACGCCGATCCGGACCTTCAACATCCTCCGCGGCATGACCGAGGAGTACACCGTCACCTGTCCCAAGAAGGGCGCGGTGGATTACCAGGTCACGATCTCCGAGATCGTTCACTAGCCATTACAGGGAGGAAGAGGTCATGCGCACTTGCCGTTACCTTGTTGTTACGGTCATGGCGGTTCTGCTCGCCGTTGGCCTGTCCGCGGTTGCCCAGGATGAAAATCCCGTCACCGCGCCGGAAGTCTCCGAGTCGGCCGATATGACCGCGCCGGACATGCCGGCAGATGTCGAAGCCGCGGAGCAGCCCTCCATGGACATTTCGGCTGAAGCGGATGAATCCGCCCCGGCGGATGAGTCTGCGATGGCGGACGAGCCGGGAATGGTTGAAGAAGCGGCCGAGGCAGAGCCCGTTGCGGCCGAGGAGTCCGGCGAGCCGGTGATGGAGCCGGAGTCGGAGATCCCCGGTCAAACCGAGCCCGACGTCGAACCTGCGGCCCCGGAACCGGCGTTTGTACCGGAGCCCGTGTTCATGGAAACTCCGGCCAATCCCGCGATGCAGGACACCACCCTGCGACAGCGTGTCGCCGTGGTAGCTGTTCCGCCCACGGCGGACTCGGCGGCCGGTTCATCGCCGGACTTCGTGGTGGCCTTCGAGGCGTGGAAGGTCCTGCTCGACAAGGAAGGCGTCACCATTTCGCCCGGGGATTGGGCGACGGCGCTGGATGCGACCAAATCCATCGTCGGCAAATCCGACGTGATGCGCGTCATGGAATTGCCTCTGGCCTGGCGGCAATTGAAGAGCGCCCCGGGGATCACCCCCGGCGAGACGCAGTCCCCTGCCCTGCTCCTTCTCTCGCGCTTCGGCATCAGCTCGTCCGGCCGTACGGCGTACTTCAAGCTGGCCGACCCGTACACGGGCGCGGTGATGGCTGATGCCACCGCGACGGCGCCGGACATGGTGCAGGCGATCCGGAACGCGCTTGCCGAGATCGAGGGTAACCTCGCGATGATGCCGTGGCGCTGTCACGTGACCGGCGTACGCGAGCAGCAGATGGTCATCGACCGCGGTTATATCGATGGGCTTCGCCAGGGCAACGAGTTGCAGGGTTACTCGATGGATTCCGTGGAGAACTCTGCGCGGGCGGCGATGTCGGATGAGGAGTTTCTCATGACGCACGGCACGAAGGCCGGTGTCTATCGCGTCATCGAAGCGGGTCAGAATTTCTCGAAGGTGGAGCCGGTGGACAACGCGCCGGTGCTGAAGGCGGGGGACATTCTCCAGACGCCGGAGATCCGGTTCCAGGACCGGCTGAGGAAGTCCCGCGGCCGAAGCGCGTGGGATAAGCTTTACAGCGAGTAAAGCAGGTCCGCTGCAGCCTCTGCCTCCGGGGAATCACACAAGGAGGAAGTATGGTATCGCTGAGGAGAGGGGCTTTTTGTCTTTTGCTCGCGGCGGGATGCCTGCTGGGGACCCCTGCCGCGCAAGCCGCCAAGGCCGACGACGGCATCAAGCGGATGTCGGACAAGCAGATCAAGGCCATGGAGGTCGAAGCGGACAAGGCCCGCGCGCTGTTCTTTGCCGGCCGCTATGCCGAGGCTGCCGCGGCCTTCCAGCCGCTGGTGAAAGATATCCACGCGAGCCGTCCATTGTACCTGTGCGAGATGGGTTCGTGCTATCTGGCCAACGGCGATTATGCGGAGGCGAAGGAATGTTTTCTGACGGCCGCTGACTACATGGAAACCTTCTTCGATCCCAAGCTCGAAAAAAGAGCGGCCAGCCTCTTTGGCGCGGAGTCGGTGAAGATCTACAAGGGCGACCCCTACGAGAAGGCGATGAACGGGCTGCTCCTTGGGCTGCTCTTCCTGCGCGACAATGATGTGGACAACGCCCTCGCCTGTTTCAAAAACGGCATCCTGTCCGACTCGGATGTTGCCAACGAAATGTACAAGTCCGACTTCACCCTCCTGCAGGCTGTTGAAGCGCGCTGCTACCTGTTGCGCGACGAGCGGGAGATGTACGACCAGAGCATCGCGCAGGCCCGGCAGTCCTACCAGATGACGCACCCGGCCGCGCGCGACATTGTGGTCCGTCAGCAGAATCTCATGAGCGAGGCGCAGGCGCAGAAGACGAGAGCCGTCAAGACGCGCAACGCGAAGACCGCGACCCCCTCCGCGGACAGCCAGAAACAGTTCGAGGATTTGGAGAAGGAATTGGGCGCCGTCAGCAGCAACATCGCCATGGATCACGTCGAAAGCCTGATGAACGGCGATTACAACACGCTGATCCTGTTCTGGTGCGGCCGCTCTCCGACCAAGGGACGCATCGGTCGCTATGGCGAGAAAAGTTACATGATGATCAACAAAGGCCGGGAGACCCGCTATGAAGTCAGCATCGACGGCAGCGCGCCGATGGATGCAAACCAGGGTGTCGCGGATGTGGTTTTCCAGGCGACCACGCGCGGTGGGCGGCAGATGGACAACGTGTTGGCCAGTCAGGCCGACTTCAAGGCCTTCACCTCTGATTTTGGCGACAGCCTGATTGACAGCGCCGACGACGTCGGGGGCATTCCCGGGTTGGCGATTCTTCTGGTCGGCGCCATCTCCAAGGGCGTAAGCGCTGCGGCGAATGCGGAGGCGGACATCCGCAACTGGCAATGCCTGCCCGGCTCGCTTCAGGTTGTGCCGGCGAAACTCGCCCCGGGAAAACATGAACTCGCTGCCGATGCCTACTTTGGCTACCTCCGCAGCGGACAGAGGAAAAAGACGTTCACCATCGATCCGGCGGTTCCCATCAATCTTGTCTTCGTGATGCCTGCCGACACCGTGGCGCCACCGCAACAACCTTGAAACTTCGATCCGGAGGAACACCCATGTTTACGACGATGAAGAAGAACAAAGCGCCCGGAAGAACAGCCGCCCGCAGACTTGCCGGTCTGTTGATCGGCTTGGTGGTATGCTCATGCGTGACGCCGCTTCCCATGATGAACACGCTGCCGACGATTCCGACGTACGGACCCGAGCCCCTGAAGTACGAAGGTGCCAATCCGTGCGTATTCGCGGTCCAGGAATCCGTGGACTACAACCCGACGATCTATCGGTATATCGCCGGCTACAACCAGCAAAACGGCCGGCCGATCACGAACGAGGTCACGCTGGCGGCCGGTATATTGTGTAACTGGACGAAGGACGCCATCGTCAACGTGGGCTACAAACCGCACGTGGCGGAGGGCTACATTACGCGGGCGGATCGGTTGGCGCTCAATCGCGTCCTATTGCCGTGGGTGAACAGCGTTCGCCAGTTGAAAGGGCGCGAAGGGTTCTACGTCGATGTCGAAATCGGCATCGTGGTGTATGACCCGGAGAAGGATGTGGTCATTGGCCGCTCGACCGCATGGGGTCGCGCCACATGGATCTATGCCCAGAACCCGCGCGTGATGGCCAATCTCTACAAGCAGATCGATGCCGCGTGTCTTGATGCGCTGAAGAACATCACCACGCTGCAGGATTTCCGCGCGCTGATGTGTCCGTAGGGACCGTCCTTCTGCCGCGTAGAAGGCCGGCTAAGACGGCCCACTCGGAGAGCGGGCCCTACCCGGCTGGATTCAGAAAGGTGGGGACGGTTCTCCGAACCGTCCGAGACACCATGAGCCGAGATATGACTTTCCCCCAACGAAGAAGACTGCCCCACGAGATTCCGGCTTGGGTGGAAGATGGGGGTACTTACTTCATCACAATTTGCACCGCGCCCAAAGGGAACAACCAGCTTTGTACGCCAGATATGTTCGCGTGGCTACGTGACTCCCTGTTTCACGTTGAACAACGCGGAATATGGTGGCTCCGCCTCGTGGTGGTCATGCCTGACCATCTTCATGCGCTGATGTGTTTTGCCCGGGATCCGGGCATCAAGCGGAGCCTTACGCAGTGGAAACGATATGTGGCCGCACAAAAGGGCATCCATTGGCAGAGAGATTTCTTTGAGCATCGGTTGCGCAATGATGCGGAGTGCCTGGAGAAGTCGTCCTACATACTACAGAATCCCGTGCGAGCGGGTCTATGTGACTCCTCCGCGTCGTGGCCTTACATGTGGTCTCGCCAAGGCCAAGACGGCCCGCTCGGAGAGCGGGCCCTACCTGGCAGGATTCAGAAAGGTAGGGACGGTTCTCCGAACCGTCCGGAATCTGGCCAGGAGGGAGAAGTCCGGGCTAGCTCGCGTAGAAGCTGCGGCTGAGTATTCGGTGGAACGGCCAGGCGGCCAGCAGAAAAACACCGGCCAGTTGGGCCGCCTCGCCGCCTTGGGACACCATGATCAGTCCTGCCTGGACGAGCAGGATGGCGCCCAACAGCAGCCCGATCAAATCCGGCACGATCCATCGTCGCAACTGGCGTCGCAGGGGTTGCGGATCTGCCGAGCGGTCTTCCGGCACGGCGAGTTCCAGCGTGTCGGCCACCAACAGCGCCAGGGCGCAGGCGAAGAGGAACGAGCAGCAGAACACCATCATGGCCGTCAGCGATGTGGGCGGCTGCAGGCGCGACAGCAGGGCGAAACTTCCCGCGATGACAAACGCCGGAATCCAGCGCTCTCCCCCCGCCTTGCGTAACGAGGCCTCCTCGCGTGCGAGATGGCTCACCGATGCGACGTAGACCACCAACACATCGAACGCCAGTGTCGGCGGGGGCGTGCACCACCCGTGACCGGCTGCGGCGGCCGCTCCCAGCAACAAGCTGAACCCGCGGCACAGCCCCATGTTCACCGCGCCGAGAATCGGAACCTTCTTGCCGCCAAGATCGTAGATCAGGATGGAAAGCAGAAGCGCAAGCGCCATCCAGCGCGCGGCCGCTCCCAACGTGAGTGCAAAAAGGCCGCCGACGACAAAAAGCAATATCGCGACCGTGAGGGCCGCGGATCGGGCAACGCGACGCGACGGCAGTGGCCGCTGCGGGCGGTCATGGCGGTCTTCTTCGAAATCAACCACGTCGTTGAGAATCAGTCCGGCGACATACCAGCAGACACTTGTGGCTATCGATGTTGCGAGCAGGCGGGGTTGCACGGCCAGCGCCGGCATGGCGAGAAAATAGCCGGCAATCGGATCGCCGGGGACGGTCAGCAAATTGGGCGGGCGCAGCAGCTCAAGCCAGCCGGAAGTCCTTGATTTTACAATGGGTTGCATCAATCGAGCATCCGTCCCGGCCCCCGCCTCCGTGACAAGCGGGGGTGCCTGTGCAATAATGAATACAACTTTGGTGGGAATTGCGATAGCTCAGTCTAAGGAGGCATGAAACGTTATGAAGAAGATCATTGTTCTTGCAGCGTTGGCGTTGTTGATGGGTGCTCCCGTATTTGCGCAGTCTGAACTCCCGCCCGGATATCTCAGCGAAGTTCGCGGTGCAGCGCGCTACGTGATGATTGGCGAGGGCGACTTCGATTTGTACGAAGGCGGTTTCGGTGGCGAAGTGCAGTATCGCAACTGGAGCTATGATCCCATCGGCTGGGCACTCTCTCTCGGTGTCGAACAGTTCCAGGCGCAGTCCGACAGCAGTGATCTCGGCGTGCCCACGATCGGCGATTTTGACGGCGACCTGATGCTGATCCCCGTTGGCGCATCCGTCCTCTACAGGCTCATTGATATGGACGGTTGGCGGCTCACGGTGGAAGGCGGATTGCGCTATGTCTTCGCCGACTCCAGCATCGATTTCGCGGAGGTCGGGCTGACGAAGCGCGAAAACCTCGATGTGGGTGATGGTGTTATTGCGGTCATCGGCGCCGATATCGAGCGCTTGATCACGGAAGACATCTCGGTCTTCTTCGGCGGCGGCTACAATGCTGATCTGCTGCCGGGCGAGATCACCATTCCCCACGACACGTTGAAGGACAACGAGCTGAAAGGCTTGTTCTTCCATCTTGGCGCAGGCGTCTCGTTCTAGAGCGCATTTGCGTCAGGACGAGGGCGGATGGCCGGGCGGTGGCGTGAGGGGCTTGTAAGTGTTCATCACGTCCATCATCACCGGCAGGTATTCTTCAAAGTGTTTCGGCGGCATGCCACAAAGAATGTGGTGTGCCACGTAGTTCTCCACAAAGTCGAACGACACCACGGTGGAATTCCTCATGCGGCAGGTCCGCCGCACGGCTGCGTGGCCGAGGAAATTCGTGGTTTCGATGTGTGTATCAACATTCATCTGCCGTTCGGTGTCCTTGATGATGTTCAGCAGCGTGGCGAAATCGTTGTACTTCACCCGGGTGGCCATGATGTTGAGGTCGGCACCGCCAATCTCGAAGAACGATACATTGTAGGGATGACAATCGGGGTAAGGCACAGTCTTCCACGTGGCAGGGGCTACGATCGAGAACAGCTTCCATTTGTCGACGAAGGGCGGATGATTGAGTCCGAGGACAATGTCCTGAAGGCGTTGCTTTATCCCGTCGTCACGTTGTGGCCGCAGCTTCGAGATATGCACGGTGTCGGCAACCAGCGCGATGACCACCAGCAGCCCGAAGATCAGCAGGCCGATCGTCAGATACGGGGGGCGGGCGGCTGCCCGCTTCTGCTCGTATCGCTGTTGTTGTGACAGGGTGGTCATGTCGCTATGAAACTGGAAAAGCGGGCCCTTGGCAAGTCGCGCGGCGGCGATGCTCCTAGCGCTGATACTGGGCCGGGTCGATGTACGGGAGATCGAGCTGCGGTTGGAAGCGCGGGTTCTGGCTGTAGAACGCCATCGGGTTATCCAGCAGCAATCTCTGAATCTGTTCCGGCGGGAAGCCCTGCTGCTTCATGAACCCGGCAACCTTGGGCAGACTTGTCGGGTCGGATACGCCCCAATCTGCGGAGCTGTTGACCAGCGTGCGTTCGATGCCCCAGCGCTTCAGAATATCCACCACGCGCTCGGGGTTGAGCTTCGAATAGGGATACACGGTCAACCCGGCCCACACCGGCACCTTGCGGGTCAGGTCCATGGTGCTTTCCGTATTGTGGTCCACGATGATGCGATCGTAGTCGTAGTTCAGTTCCTTCAGGATGGCCAGCGTGCGTTCGACCCCCTGCTTTTTGCTGACTTGCGGCGTGTCGTGCGGCGTGTGAATCAGGATCAGCATGCCCCGCTCCTTGGCCACTTCCAACTGCCGCTGGAATATCTGCTCCTCGTTGGGCGTGATGAGATTGAATCCAATCTCGCCCATCGCCAGGCAGCGCTCGTGTTCGAGGTACGGATCCATGCCGTCGATGACTTCGTTGGCCAGTGCGGTGTCCTCCGCTTCTTTCGGATTCACGGAGACACACGCGTAGTGGTCGATGCCGTACCGGCGCGCGCGCATCGTTTCGAACTCGAGGATGAGCTGAAAGTAATCCCAGAATGTCCCCGCATAGCGCCGGTTCGTTCCCATCCAGAAGGAGGGTTCGATCGCGACGCGGATGCCGCCACGATACATCGCGGTGTAGTCATCCGTCGTCCGCGAGTACATGTGAATATGCGGTTCAATGATGGTCATGGCATGACTCCCTGTTTCGCATCGTACC
Organism: Verrucomicrobiota bacterium; assembly: GCA_036821485.1. GTDB lineage: Bacteria > Verrucomicrobiota > Kiritimatiellia > CAIQIC01 > JAGNIJ01 > DAISJM01. The sequence goes on from DAISJM010000003.1 coordinate 101,574, forward strand.
CGACCTGCGCCGTCCATCAAAACGTGAATTTGAGATTTAACCCGAGAATATTCGTATCATTCCATTCCCCCGACTTCTTCGAGGATTGCAGCATGTAGTACAACTCCGTCTTGAACATCGAGGCCCAGCGCGTTACGACGCCGGCCGATACGCGGTTTTGATTCCTCTCGTGCTCGTTGAAGTCGTAGAACACCTCATCGTCCACGTAGGGCTGAAGCTGGAAACGCGTCCAGCCTTTGGCGGCGCTGACACGGAAGCGGTTGCGGTAGCGCCAGAAATCGTCGGCTGCCTCTCGAATCCGATACTCGAAGCGGTTGCGGTCGCTCAGGGTTACAGGGCCCAGGGTCCCGCTCAGTGTCGCGTTTCCGTGCGGACGGTTTTCGTCCATCCATTCGTCGGATTTCTTTTCCTGGAGATAGCGATAATTGGCGCCGAGTTCGAGCCAGTCCGTGGCCTTGTAACTGAGCCCGAGATCGATGTGGCGGTAATACCACTCGCTCATGTCGTCGCCGAAGTAGAACTCCGTCTCGGCCTTGGCTTTGAGCTGCTTGTTGATCTTGTATTCAACCGAGTCCGTATTCCAGAACTGCCAGTCGCCGTTGTCATAGGCCCGAGCGGTCAGCGCCGCGAGCGCGATCATGCCGGATATGAGAACGTTGCGCGTGAGATGCATCATCCTTGTCTGCCTTTCTCTTTTGACCACCTTACTACAGGACACAAACGACCATATGGCCAAACAGGTTCACCGGAAAAACGGAGAACATTTTTCGTTTGGTGTTGATCTCCCCCCTCGAAATGCGCGAAGCAAGGAGGATGCAGGACCTTCCCGATCATGAACTCATGGAACTTATCCGTCGCGGTGACGAACCGGCCCTGCTCGTCCTGATCCGCCGCCACCAATCCGCGCTGCTGAACTTCTTCCGCCGGCTGGGCGTTAGTATTCATGACGCCGAGGATCTTGTGCAGGAGACGCTGGTCCGGGTTTTCCGCTACCGGCACAAGTATGTGCCGAGCGCAAAGTTCACGACGTTTCTGTATCGCATTGCACGGCATGGGTGGATTGATCGCTGGCGGCAGGCGCAGCGACGCCTTCGGCTGGTGGAGGCTGTGGCGGCCGAATCGGAGTCCGAGGACAGCCGGTCGGCGGGTCGCATGGGCGCCCGGCTTGATGCGCAGGCGGCACTGGCCCAGCTGCCCGAAAAGTTGAGGATCGTGATCGTGTTGAGTGTGTACCAGGGCATGGCCTACGAGGAAATCGCCGCGACGTTGCGGATTCCCGTGGGCACGGTCAAGTCGCGGGTGTTCCTGGCCATGAACCGCCTGCGGGAGGTAATGCGGGATGAGTAACCGTCAGTCCGATCCACAGAAATGCCGTCGGGCATCCGAGGTGCCGCCCTATCTGCAAGGCGAACTCGATGAGAAGTCCCGTGCGGATTTCGCTGCGCATCTGGCGGCCTGCCCGATTTGTGCGCGGGACGCGGAATCGTTCTCCTCCGTTCTGCAAGAGCTGAAGGCTGTTCCGTCGGCAACCGCCACGCGCGACTTGGCGCCGGGCATCCTTGAGCGAATCGGGCAACCCGGGTCCCCTTGGGCGCCGCTGTGGCTGATTCGTGCGGCCGCGGTGCTGCTGGTGACGCTTCTCGCGGGCGCAGCGTGGCTGTGGCTCACACGACCGGAGGCGCAGCAACAGGCTGCGGCCCAAGCGGAATCCAACGCGGCCATCCAGGCCTCGCTGGACTGGCTGCATGACGCGCAGCAGGAGGATGGACAGTGGGATGCAACGCGCTGGGGCGCACAGCCGATGTATGCGCCCGGCGTTACCGCGCTGGCTTTGCTCGCGCTGCTGCGGTCGGATGATCATCCGTTCGACGGCGTGTATGGGCCGGCGATTGAGCGTGGACTGAATTACCTCGTGGGGATCCAGAAAGCCGGCGGCCAGTTTGGAACGCTGACCAGCGGCACGCCCTACAACCACGCCCTCTCGACGCTCGCGCTGCTCGAGGGCTGTCGCCATTGGCCGAAGGATGAGTGGCGGTCGGCAGCGGAACGCGGAGTCGAATACGTCAGGTCGACACAGCGACAAGTCGGCGGCTGGGGCTATCCGCGTGAAGCGGCGGACAAGGCCAACACCTCTATCACCGTCTGGCAGTTGCAGGTGCTGCTCGAGGCGCAGGCGAACAAGCTTGTGGTCGAGCCGGAACTTGGTCGCGGGCTGGCGTGGCTCGAGGGCGTGGTCGACGAAGCCGGTCATGTGGGCTATAGCCGCTCCGGTGATTTCCCGTATGGACGCGATACGCTGACCGCGGCCGGTGCGCTGTGCATGATGATGGCCGACGATCGCGGAGCCGAATCCGCCGACACCTCCGTGGCACAAGTGCTGGCTGCCCTGATGCGCACGGCGGAACAACCGGCAGAAGGGCGCGATCACTACCGCGACTATTTCCTGACCCGCGCGCTGGCGATGGCAGGAACGGAGCGCGCGCGGCCACTGCTCGCGGAACTCAGGCAGTCGCTCGAAACGGCGGGCGCCGGGAGCGGGACGCCTGACCGCTGGAGTTCGGCCGGCGGAAGAGTTTACGAGACGGCGATGTTCGCGCTGGCGCTGCAGAGTACGCGGTAAGTCGGGCTATTCCGCTGCTTTGGTAGGGCCCGATCTCCGAGCGGGCCTGATCTTGCGGACGGTTCGGAGAACCGTCCCTACCTTCGAGACTCAATACACCCTGATTTCCACATCGTTCGTGCGCATCTCGGGGCGGGTCACCTGCGGTTTGTAGGTCGGCAGCATTCGGTAGTAGACCTGCAGCGTGAGCGCGGCGAGCGTGGTGGAATAGACGGGGCCGTAAGACGATTCCCACTTCGACGCAGCCGGCCAGCTTCCATCCTCATTCTGCTGCTTCACGTAGACGCGGGCGAATTCGGCGTTCCAACTCGACCACGTTTGTCCGCCGTGATGGAATTTCGCCTGCGTGATGTAGTACCACTCATACAGCGGCCACGCATTCTCCCTCGCCGGATCCCATTCAACCTTCGCCTCGCGCAGCGCCTGCAGACCGTCTCGCGCTTCCTTCTCCGCACCGTGCCCGAGCAGTTGGAGACACAGCACCCCGATGCCGGTGCAGCCGAGAGATCCCGTGTTGGGATCCGTATAACCAAATCGCCCAGTTTCCATGTTCTGTGCTGACTTGAGATCGGCCGACGCCTTCTCCAGCGCCTCGCGGATGCCCGAGTTCTCGGCGCCCGCAATCAAAGCGGATTTCAGCGCCTGGATCATCCAGCCGGACACCGATGTATCGCGTCGCGCAGTCTTGGAGAAGCGATAGTTCCAGCCGCCGGCGGTCTGCTGCCCGTCCAGAATCGCCTGTACGGCCCGCTCCATCACCGGCTTCAGCGACGGAATGCGCGTCAGCCCGTAAGCCTCGCTGACAGCGTAAGTTGCGATGCCGTGGGCGTACACCGCCGGGTCGCTTCCTTCCTGCCCGCTGGACTGCGCAAACACGCCCTTCTCGTCCTGTTGCGTCAGCAGGAATCGCAGCGCTTTCTCCACGGTCTGCCCGTATTTGTCGGACGACGTGGTCTCGCCGTGTGCGAGGAAGGTCAGCAGCCCCAACCCGGTCATGGCGATCTTGTTGGGTCCCCACGAGCCGTCTGTGCCCTGATTCTTTCGCAGCCATTCCAACGCGCGGACCACAGACATCTCCGTGTAGCGGCCCCACGCACCGCCATAGTCGGCCAGTGCATCGGCGCGTCCGCCGCCGGTGCGCCCAGCGTAGAGTCCCTTCATGGTCAGCGCGCTCTTCGTGCTGTCGTCCATATTCAACGCAGCGAAGTCGATCTTGGTGTCGGTCTCATTTCCCGGCGCCTGCACGTCCGCCTCTGCAGGCTTCTCCGCAAGGAAGAGGCTTTCCGGCGGAGTGACCGTGGGGACCTCCTGTGGTATTTCGTCGAAGGGAGCCAGTTCCTTCTCGAATTCATCAAAGTGTTCCGGGGCCTCTGCTTCCATGACCACCTGCACGGCGGGAGCCTCCGGTTTCGTTGTGTTCATCATGGTGAACTTGATGAGCACAACGAGCAGAAGCATGTGGAGAAGGATGGCGCCGGTCGGCCCCCACAAGTGATCGAGAAATCTGCCCCACAGCCACCGGGCTCGCAGCGCGTCGATGTTCAGCGGGTCGTTCTCTTTTGCCATTTCCGCCGCCAGGCCCAACCGCGCACGGCACGCATTGAAGTATCCGTACAAACGGCTGTCCATCCGGCCCAGCCGTGCAAACAGGCGTGCGGCGTCGCGATCCCGCCGCAACAACTGGTCCAGTTCCGTGAGCTCCTCCGCCGACGCGATGTCGTCGAGGTACTTCTGGATCAGCTCTTCGGCTCTGGAAACGTCGTTCATGATCATCTCTCAGCCGGTGCCCAATTCCTGCTCCACGCAGGCACGGAGCGATGTGCGGATGCGGGACAACGCCTTGTGTACCGCGTCGAGCGTTGCCGCGACGCGCTCGGCCATTTCCCGCAGCTTGAGCGATTCTTCGTAGCGCAGCCGGATCAGGTCCCGCGACCGCTCCGGCAACTTTCCGAGACAACGGCGAAGGGCCTCCTGTTCCTCGGAGGCTTCGGGCGCAGGTTCGTCGAATGCGCCGAGTACGGCTTGGATGGTTTCGGGTGACAGCGGAACCGGCACGCGCTTCGACTTCGCGAAGCTCTGCATGATCTTGTTCGCAGCGATGCCGCGTGCCCAGCCGCCGAACGAGCGGTTCGGATCGTACGCGTCGAACTTCTGCCACAGGACCAGCGCGACCTCCTGCAGAATATCGTCACACGCATGCCGGTCGCGGACGATGGATCCGATGAACGCACGCAGGTCGTCCTGGTGCTTCAGAAAGTGCTTCAAGAAATCCTGCTGCCGGTCCATACCCGTGGTCTCCTGCCTCTCCTTCCGGCCGGGCCCCGTTTCTTGGACACGAAAAAGGCAAATTTATCGCGCGCACGCGACGGCTAGATCACAACTCCTTGATGCGCAGCATGTTGCGACGCTACGAGGCTGACGGATCAGGCGTCCTTGGCTGGCACGTCGAGCTTGCTCAGCCTGTCACGGATCACGGCGGCCTGTTCGTAGTTCTCGACGGCAATCGCCTGATTCAACTCGTCGCGCAACTTGTCCTCGGCGGTCTTCGGCTTCTTCTTCTGCACTTGGTGGAGAAGATCGGTGAGCAGCTCGACTTCCTGGTTGGCCGCGTCGGTTTCGTCTTCGCCGTATTCCTTCCAGAACGACTGGATGTCATCGAGCGCTTTCTGAAGCGCGGTCACGGCCTCCTCGTAGTGCTTGCTGCCCATCGCCTTCTCGGCGCGGGCGCGGGCGTTCATCATGCGCACGTACGGGTAGAACTGGAGAAACTGCCAGACGAGATCGTCATCGTCCGTGTGTTCCGAGACGAAGTCGAAGAGCGTCAGGTTGTGCTCCGTGTCGCGGACCACCCCTTCGTAGTAGCGCAGGGAGTGGAAGGACAGGTAGCGGTAATAGTACTGCATCGCTTCCTGCTGCAACTCGGCACAGCTTTCGGCATCCAGCGCGAAGGGCTTCTTCTGATCCTCGGCGACCTTGGCTGCCTGCAGGTAGTACTCGAGGAGTGACGGAAAACCGCGGGGATTCGTGCCGTCAGGCCGGCCTTCCACTTCCATCTGGAAAAGGCCCAAATCCAGCCGCAATTGCACCTTCGGCTTGCCGTCCTTGCCCACAATCCACCGCGCGGTTACGCCGGAAGGCTCGTAGCCCCATCCCTTAATGATGCCTGAAATATCAAGATTCAACGCCGTACACCTTCTCTGTCCATAACGTACAGTTCAGCGGCCCTTTTTTCAATTGCTCCCGCCCGAAAGGTCTGGCGGGGTTGCTTCATGGTGAGTATATAAACATCTCATGAATCTCAAGACACCTCTTTACGACGCGCACGTGGCACTGGGCGCCCGCATGGCCGGTTTCGGCGGCTGGGATATGCCGATCCAGTACGAAGGTATCCTCGCGGAGCACGCGCATACGCGAACCGCGACCTCGTTGTTCGACATCTGCCACATGGGCGAGTTTGAGCTCCGCGGGCCATCCGCCGAGGCCGACCTCGAACGCCTGCTGACGCAACGCGTCTCCACCATCCGCGAAGGCCAATGCCGCTACGGCTACCTCCTGCGCGATGATGGCGGCGTACTCGACGATCTGACCTGCTACCGCCGCGGACCCGACTGGTTCTGGCTTGTGGTCAACGCCGGCACCTGCCCGCAGGACGCGGCCTGGATCCGCTCGCATCTTTCCCCCGGCACGATGTTCGCGGACCTTTCCTCGCAGATCGCCAAGCTCGATATCCAGGGGCCAAACGCGCGGAAGGATATGGAATACGCGCTCGGCGCGAAGCTGCCCGACCTGAAATATTTCTGGTCCACGGAAATCGAACTTTGCGGCACGCGTTGCCTGCTGAGCCGGACCGGCTACACCGGCGAGTGGGGCTATGAGCTCTACTTCCCGTGGAACGAAGCTCCGCGCTTCTGGCAGAAGTTCCTCGCCAACCCGAACATCAAACCCGTCGGCCTCGGCGCGCGTGATACGCTCCGGCTGGAAGTCGGCTATCCGCTCTATGGTCACGAGCTTGGCCTCGACCGTACGCCGGTCGCCGCGTCGCGCGGGCAGTTTATGGATACGTCCAAGGACTTCATCGGCCGCGCGGCGGTCCTGCGCGACCTTGAGAAGGGCGTGCCCCGTTACCTCGTCGGACTCCGATTGGAAACCAAACGCGCCGCGCGCGCGCAGGACAAGGTGATGCAGGGCGACCGCGTCGTCGGCGAAGTCACCAGCGGATCGATTGCCCCGAGCCTTGGCTTCGCCGTAGCCATGGCCTACGTCGACGCCGGGTTGGACAAGCCCGGCCAGACGTTGGAAATCGACGTCCACGGCAAACGACTTGCCGCAACGGTTGTGGAGTTGCCGTTCTACGCAAAGGGAAGTGTGCGAGGAACCCCCGCGCTGTAGGCCGCCCCTCTGCGGGCGGCGAGAAAACGCCGGGGACAGAGCCCCGGCCTACAAAGGCGTACCTACAACCCGGCTCGTGCCCGCGCCATGCGATCCTCGTCCGTCTCGCACTGATACGCACCGCTTCGCAGCAGCCGCACCAGTTCCTCATTATTCGCCGGGTTTCCGTCCAGCACAAGGCGACACAGGCCGACGTAGTCGTAGAAATGCGCGTCGGATGAACACATGAGCCGGCAACCGAGTTGCTCTGCTAGATTGCGGATGAGCAGTTCGCGTTCTGGCCGGATGTTGAACGACGCACCCTCGAGCGCATCTGGGACGCGGTCTTCAAAGTCGATGTTCACCTTCTCGCGATAGCGGAACGGATGGGCGATGGCCAGAAAGCCCGCGCGGTCGCGAACGAATTCGTAAAGCGCCGGGTAATTCCACGCACGTTTCTCTAGTCGGGGATCGTTCACACCGATCACGAGCACATCTTCTTCTTCGATGGTGTGTATCTCGATACCGGAGAAGATGCGGAACGGGGCGAACTTGGCGTTCAATTCCGTAAGGCGCGCCGCGGGAACCAGTACCTGGTGATCCGTGAACGCCAACCCGTCGAGGCCGAAGTCGATCGCGGCACGGATAATCTCCTCCTCGCCGGACACACTGCAGCCGGACCGCTCGCTCGCATGAACATGTAAATCCACTCTCATGACGCATGATGGTGTTACAGGGAATACCCAGATCCGTCAATCGGACAGGTTGTGCGGCGGCTCTGCGAGCCGCGCAAACCGACGCGCTGATCCCCAAGATTGGGGGTCTAGCGCAATGGGGGCTGATTAAGCGTAGCGCCCAAGTCTTGCGCGCATCTTCCGAGCGATAGCGAGACCGATCGGGACGGAGACCCTGGTCGCGGGTTGGCCGCCAACTCGCGCCGATGAAATGCCGCCGTTTTTTTCGTGTACAGGCTCGGGGTCAGAAGCGGAAACATGAAGCGCTTGCCATTTAACTGCCTACCTTGACCTGAAGCACCTTTCCTGTCTTCTCATCAATGATGATCTTTGCAGCATATGAAGGTCCTCGATAGTGCTCTCCCGGCTGAAGCTCGGGCTGCTTCACAGGAAACGTCACCGTGTAACGACCCGCTTCACGCTGAACGGATATCCCTGCATCTTTATCGTACGTTACTTGCCCGATAGCCTCAAAGGCGATTGATCGAGCCTGTTGCTCGGTAATGAGACCGTCACCGGTCGCTGAGATGTTACTTGTCGTGTTCATCGGTTTCCTTTGATCTTTAGGAACTTCCGGGACAGAGTTGTTTGTCGTTTGACTATGGCCAGAAGATGCTACCTCCCCGGCAGGATCGAGAGACAGACTAACCGCCTGAGACTCCGCACCGCCCACATGTTCGGCCAAAGCGGTAGCTTCTTCAGACGCGGCAACAGATTCGGTCTGAAGTTCCTGTACAGAATCAAGAGCAACACTCTTTATTTGCCGCTGCGGTGTCACATCGACGGTCTTTGATCGTCTGCTATTGAGCCAGAGGGAAAGACAGACAAGACAACCTGCGACGATTACGAGAATGAGTAGTATTTTCGTCTTCATATCAAGGTGTCGTCCTCCGATTTACGCCAAGTGAAAGATAGCGTTGCGCTGGAGATGCCTCTGGATACCCCATCGGGATACTGCCACTTCCCGCGGGTGATCCCGTGTAATCATAGACCACACCCGGAACATCATCCGCAGTATCTGCGGTGTTGTCATAGGGCGAAGGGCCAACATCTCGCGTTGTTCCTGGCAGATAGTTGGTTGTGTATGTGGTTGGCGTGTGCGTGTGGAAGGAAGCCACCGAATATGTTGCACCATCCGCATTTGGCAGAGGCGATGAGGGAATATCGGCTGGCCGTGGCGGGAGAATGATACTGGCTCCGCCAGTTGGACCCGACCAAGCACCTGTCACAACGGCACCATGGTCATATGCATTGCTCGTTGTATTGAGCAGTATCCAGAATCCCCTTTCTCGCCGCTGGTTGGTGGGGGTTTCCGTGCAATCGGTCAACGTATTGGCCCACTCCGTGTCTGTCGCCGTACGGACATCGGCATCCCCTTCAATCTGCGCGTAGGTCGGGAACTGGTTCACGATCACGATGTTCGTGGAATAGCACTCCGTCCCGCCGATCTTTGCCATACCGCGAAGGTGAAAACCTCCGGCGACGTTGGCATGCCACGGAGTCATCGTCTTGTTGGTGCTCAGAACGTACCATGTGGCACTGTTGGTCCGTTTGATATCGATCCGGTATTCGTCAACCGTGGTTCCAGTGGCAGGCGTGGTCTTGACCTCAAGATTGCAGTCCCGGTCATGCTTGAGAGTCAGCAGATTCTGCGATGCTTCCAAGTCTACAGACAGGACGGTTACCGTCGCGGAGCCCAAGACACAGAGGTTCATGTTTGACGTTGGGCGGCACTGGACGATGTAGTCACCCGGGTTGTTCCCAGCCATGACGTTAACCGACATCCCCGTGGTCGTCCCCGAGAAGTAGGCCCCGCCAGAGGGCGTTATCGACCACGTGTAGTTCGCAGACGTGACCCCGTAGGGCTGCGCCGTGAGAGTCACGGGATTCGAGCACCCCGCGCACATGAATATGTGGTTCGTGGGCAAAATGTCGATCCACGGTGTCATCGAAAGGTCATTGGTCGGCCGTCGCCAGTTGACCTGCAGGGGATAGCACCCGCCCGACCCGCCGCCGCACGGCTCTCCGTCCAGATAGACGGACCAGCTGATCTCGTTCGAAGACAAGCGCGTAACGGTGCAGGACGTGTTGCTATCGCTCACGGCTTGATACAGACCCCAATCAACGATGACTGCACGATACAGTTTCAGGCTGCCGGAGTAGCTCTTGCAGCAGCCGCCGTCTATGCAGTAACTGTCCAAGATAAGCCTAACGTTATCTGCGCCACCGCGGAAGAAGGTAGTGTAGGTTTGGATGCTGCTTTCGTGGAATGGGTCCTGTTCGTATGTGTTGTCGCAGCTCTCCCGACCCTGCTCGGCCTCTTGCTGGGAACACCGCGTCATGTCGTTCAAGTGGCCATATACATCCGTATTGGTCATCCACTCCTCACAGACATACAGCCACGGGGCGCTTGTCGTCACCCGGAAGGACACGGGCTTCAGGAACCCCGGATCGCCGCCGTTGAGTGGGTCGGTTCCTGCATTATACTCACCCAGATTGCTGAGTCCGTCCTCATCCGGATCATCTGCCGAATCGTCAGAGAGCGGGTCCAGCGAGTACCCAAATTCCCACCCATCCGGCATGCCATCGGCGTCCGTGTCCGAGTTGGTCGGGCTGGTCATGCTTTGATATTCCAGCAGGTTCGAGAGTTCGTCAACATCCGCATCGCCATTGCCCGTCCAGCTCGTCACGCTCCCGAACCAATACACCTCCCACCAATCCGGCAGGTCATCGTCATCGGAATCCGTGGACACATTGAAATCGAAGGCGTACTTCAGTTGCCCGAGAACAGCAGGCGCGAAGTCGACATCGTCAGCCGTGTCCTCTGTCCACGGGTAGTTCGTCGCATAGCCAACCTCCATGAGCCTCTGATAGAACGGCACGGCCGTGTTCTTGAGCTGCCCGAGGTTGATCGGAACATAGTTGTTTGACAGCGCGAAGCTGCCGACAAGGGCGTGAACACCTGTCCCTGCGCCGCCCGGCAGCGTATCCAGTTCCGCCGCCGCGTTCGTCGCCATCCATTTGAGCTGCCCAGCCAACACTGGCGCGTAGTCATTTGCCGGCCAGTTCGTATTGAGAACAGATCGGGTGGCCCACCAGGATGGCGACTCAGCAGAAGTAAGGACAGCAAACGCTATGCACAGAAGAACCACGAAAGCCGCAGCCCAAACATGCCCCTTCTGTTTCATTCGTGTTCCTTGCGGAGTGTCGTGGATTGGGCTACGGACCGTTCGTGTACACGCCCATGTCTACATCGCCTTGGCGGATCAGATGCTTGACGGTAGTCTCACCCCCAAGCGTGATGCCGTTTTCTGCAACATGCAAGAGTGTGTCCGTGTACGTCGATGACACTGTGTTGGAGTACAACGTCTGCACTTCAGCAGCAGATAGCGCGCGTGTAAAGATACGCGCATCGTCGATACACCCTCTGTAGTAATACTGACTCCGCCAACGCCCTATATACAAAGGGCGATCCCCGCTCTGCGCAGAGGGCAGATTCAGGGTTCCCATTCGCACCAAAACCCCATCCACGTATATCTTGGCCTGATTGCTCTCATTCCCCTCCAAGACACCGACCACGTGCTTCCATGTACCGGCGGGAGCGGGTGAGTTTGTGGTGAGGATGCTGCTGCTTCCTCCGGTGCTCCAGAACCCGATCTGGCCAGGCGGGAACCACGCCAAGCCATACTCAATGCTGGTGTCATTCGCGCCTTTGATGATAATGCCAGGCGCTCCGGAATCCGTCGTTGGCACCTCGGGCTTGATCCACGCCGCCAATGTGAATGGTCCCGCCAACTGCAGCGCTGAATCATAGGCCACATTGATGTAGTTCCCTGTCCCATTGCCAAAGTAGTAGGATCCACCCACAGAACCTTCCGCAAGCGAGACCGTTCCAGACACAGCCCCCGAGTACGCTCCGAGCCCCTCGCAGACAACAACTCCGGTTGTGGCGGCGGCATCGAAGCTGAAATAGCACTGTGGAGGAGCCAATCCCTCTCCAACCTGGAAATCGCCGTAAAGCTTGGATGTCTCGGTGATGAAGAGGTCGCTCCCTTCCACGCTCCCTCCCAGAGTTGCCCGGCACAGCCCCATTACGACCACCGCGCAACAGCACGCCATTGCTGCTTTCATATTTCCACCTTCACCGGTTAGTAGTAGCCCCTGGAATTTCCATCGGTCCGGGTTCCGCGGAGTATCTCACGGAGTTCTTTGCTCCTGTCAGCACCACTCGACCCTCCAGGCGCACGCGCACGTTCTTGCCCTTCACGTCCAGTGATTCAGGGTAATAACCTGATCGAAGCACCAGAATTCCTCCATCGCCCACGGCCTGCATCCCTGATTGAATCGTCTTCTTCGGCCCATCTCCCAGGCTGCGGATCGGGCTCTTCCCGGCGAAGCTGTCGTTCCCTAGCGCCTGGTCCACGTAGATGATCCGTGCGAGTTGGACAGAGGCTGTCACGTTGCTCGCGCAGTTGGTTCCGACCGTCAGGGCGTCGGTCTGAAGAGCGGTCAGGAAGCTGCCATCTGAGTCGAGGTCCGACATCTCGCTGGTCAGCGCTCCGTCTATTGCCACGCTTGATCCCGCGATGAACTGCTCTCTCGCGTCGGGGATGCCGTCTCCGTCCAGATCAAGGTCGCCACGCCCCACCAGGTAGTATCGCCCGAATATCCCCTCAAGCCCCGTGTCCGTCCATTGCATCACGGCCTCGCCCGCAGTCTGCAAATCGCTTGCGGCCAAGGCCCACCCACCCGTGCTGCTGAATCGGCTCTCCGGCCCCACATCCTGGTAGTACACGTCCAGCCGCTCCCATTCCACCCCTGTCCCCCGAATCGTCAGCACCACGCTGGTTCCGCCCTGTACCTGCAGTCCCTCGATCACCGGCGGCTCTTCATCCTCCGGGAACACGTTGGCGTACGGCCTTGTCTCCACCCACACCCGACAGGCTTCCCCGGTCACGTTCAACCAGTACGCCTCGCCCATCTTCAGTTCTGCCGGGCTGTTTGTGTTGCTGCTGTCCGTGATGGCTTCGTCTTTCAGAGCTGTTTCTTCGCGTGGGACCGCTCCTGCGTACGGGTAGCCCACCAAGTTCAGCCCGGGGTACAGCGTGGCCTGGTTCGTTTCATCCAGAACCAGTTCTCCCGCCAGATAAACGGCTTGGGTACTGTCTGCCAGAGCGAAGCCCTGTCCGGCAACGGGCAGCGTGTTGGTAAGGACGTATTGCTGGTTCTCGGCGTCCCAAGTCAGGACCGCAGTCTCCCCGGAGTCCAAGGCCACAAACGGCGATGACGCCAAGGCGCCGGGTTCCGTGTTCAGCCGGATGAACCCGACCGGGCGGGAGACGATGTTCTGCGCGAGAGAAGAAACGACGAGCAGTTCAAGAAGGCAGATACTTAGGAAAGAAAAACGGGATCCGAATCGATGGACATGTTTCCGCGGCGCGAGACTCCGTCGCATGCGATGCTCCCCCCTGGCTGGCTTTTTTCTACACCCAATCCCCGCTCGCTGACTAGGGGGGCATCTTGTAGGATGTTCCTGACAACGGGTGCGTTGAGGTCCCAACAGGGCCGAGTGATCCCCCCCCTCCCCTGCCGGCTTGTCGGACGCATTCCGCACGTGTAGTGTGATGGGACTTTACGGAGAAAGACCATGTCCCATACATCCTTCTGCGCGGCGAGTGAACAGGAACGAAAGGCCATGCTGCAGGCCATTGGCGCGAAGTCGTTCGACGACCTTTTCGTGGACGTTCCCGCCGAGTTTCAGTCGAAGTCCTTCAACGTGGCCGAGGGCCGGTCGGAACTGGAAATGCTGCAGGCCCTGCGCGGCCTTGCCGCCCGGAACTCGAGCCGGCTCATCAATTTCTGCGGCGCCGGATTCTACGATCACTTCATCCCCGCGGCCGTGGATACCCTCGCCTCGCGCGGAGAGTTCTACACCGCTTACACGCCCTACCAGCCCGAGGCCTCCCAAGGTACCTTGCAGGCGATCTACGAATACCAGACCGCCATCACGCGCCTGACCGACATGGAGGTTTCCAACGCATCGCTGTACGACGGCGGCACCGCGCTGTTCGAGGGCATGATGATGGCTCTCCGCATCACCGGGCGCACGCGTGTGCTCATCGACGAAGGCGTGAGCCCGATCTACCGCACGATGCTCCGCTGCTACACCAGCAACCTGTCGATCTCCTACGAGGAAATCCCGCTCGCCGCCGGGCTCGCCGATCGCGAGGCGTTCCGCGCGAAGATGGGCAAGGACGTCGCCGCGATTCTTGTGCAGAATCCGAACTTCTTCGGCTGCATGGATGACTTGACCGATCTCGTCACTATGGCGCACGAGGCCGGCGCGCTCGCCGTGTTCTCCGTCTATCCCCTCTCGCTTGGCATGGTGAAAACCCCGGGCTCGATGGGCGCGGACGTCGTCACCGGCGAAGGCCAGAGCCTCGGACTTCCACTCTCGTTCGGCGGGCCGTATCTCGGGTTCATGACCACGCTGAAGAAACACGTTCGCAGAATGCCGGGCCGCATCGTCGGCGCGACGAAGGACGCCCAAGGCCGCCGCGGCTTCGTACTCACCCTTCAGGCCCGCGAGCAACACATTCGCCGCGAGAAGGCGATGTCCAACATCTGCACCAACGAAGCGCTCTGCGCGCTGCGTTCGCTCATCTACCTTTCGCTCATGGGTAAGAACGGCCTGGTTGAGACAGCGCAGATCTGCGCTGCCCGCGCGGCCTACGCCCGCAAGCGCCTCATGCACATCCCCGGGGTCCATCCGACCTTCCCGCAGCACTACTTCAATGAATTCGCCATTACATTGCCGCGCGACGCATCGGACGTTGTAAGTACACTGCTCGACCATGGTATTGCAGGCGGTTTCCCTGTCGGACGCTACTACAAGGGCATGGAAAATGTGCTCCTCCTGGCCTTCACGGAAAAGCGGACGAAAGAGGAAATCGACGTGCTGGCGGCGAGACTGGAAAGCGCAGTCTGAAGAAATGCCCAATGCTCAAGTGCCAATGACCAATGAATGACCAAGTCACAGCAGCTGAAATGGCGACCAGCGCGACTGGAGCGCGCAAGTATGATCTTGCGGACAGAACGGCGATGTTTGGTGAATCCGTGATCCGCCTGGCAAAGCAGATTCCTGTGAATGCGGTCACAAAGCCCTTGGTCAGCCAGTTGGTTCGCGCGGGTACGAGCGTCGGAGCGAATTACTGCGAGGCTGATGACGCGGACACCAAGAAGGATTTCGTCTACAAGATCGGCGTGTGCAAGCGCGAGGCGAAAGAAACGAAGTACTGGCTGCAAATGGTTGTGCGTGCTGCGCCCGAGGTGAAGCCCGATGCTCGTCGAGTGTGGCGGGAGGCGCGTGAATTGCACCTGATCTTTGCGGCAATTGCGCGAAAAGGGAAAGCATGATGGGGCATTGTGTCATTCCTTGGGCATTGCGGCTTGGTCATTGGTCATTTGATGGAGATTGATGATGAAACTGATTTACGAAAAGAGTTCACCCGGGCGGCGCGCGGTGCAGTTGCCCTCGCTGAAGCAGGATGAAGTGCCGCGGATCGATTCCGAATTGCTGCGCGACAGGCCCGCCGAATTGCCCGAGATGGCCGAGGTCGATGTTGTCCGCCATTTCACCGGGTTGTCGCGACGGAACTTCTCGGTCGACACCCATTTCTACCCGCTCGGCTCGTGCACGATGAAGTACAATCCAAAGGCCTGCGAGGCCGCCTGCTCCCTGCCGGGCCTGGTCGATATTCACCCGCTCTGGCCGCAGCTCCGTCACGGGGGACTGCTCACCCAGGGCGCCCTGCAGATTATCTACGAGACCGAGCGGATGCTGTCGGAACTGACTGGCATGGCGGAGTTTACGATGCAGCCCCTCGCCGGAGCGCATGGTGAGCTCACCGGCGTCATGATCATGGCCGCCTACCATCGCGACCGCGGCAATCGCAAGACGCATCTGATCGTTCCCGATTCCGCGCACGGCACAAATCCGGCGAGCGCCGCGCTCGGCGGATACGATGTGGTGACAGTTCCGTCGGACAGCAACGGCAACATGGATATGGTCGCGTTCCGCGCCGCGCTGAACAACGAAACGGCCGGAGTGATGATGACCTGTCCGTCAACGCTCGGAATGTTTGTCTCCAACATCCGCGAAATCGCCGACGCGGTTCACGCCGTTGACGGCCTGATGTATTACGACGGTGCGAACCTCAACGCGATCCTCGGCCGCTGCAAGCCGGGCGAGATGGGCTTCGATGTCTGCCATCTCAACCTGCACAAGACGTTCTCGACTCCGCACGGCGGCGGCGGGCCCGGCTCGGGCCCGGTCGGCGTTGTGGAGAAGCTGCGCCCGTTCCTGCCGATCTCGCGCGTCGTGAAGACACGCGACGGCACGTACTCGCTCGACTACGATCTTCCGAAGAGCATCGGTTACATTGCCCCGTTCTACGGCAACTTCGGCGTGATTGTCCGCGCGTACGCCTACATGCTCATGCTGGGCCGGGACGGCATGCGCGAGGCGAGCAACATGGCGGTGTTGAATGCCAACTACGTGCAGGAACAACTTCGCGGTTGCTTCGATGCGGTTGCGCCGGGCCGCTGCATGCACGAGTGTGTCTTCAGCGGCAAGCCGCTGGGGAACTTTGGCGTGCACACGCTTGATCTGGCGAAGGGCCTCATCGATCGCGGTATCCATCCGCCGACAATATACTTCCCGCTGAACGTGCCCGAAGCCATCATGATCGAGCCTACGGAAAGCGAGTCGCGGGAAACCCTGGACGAGTTCTGCCATGCCGTGAAGGAACTCGTCGAGCAGGCGAAGGCTAACCCGCAAGCGCTTCTGAATGCGCCGGTTACAACGCCTGTCGGCCGTCTCGACGAGGTGGCTGCGGCCAAGAATATGGACCTGGTGTACGATCCGAGCCGGGGGTAGTCAGTTGACGGAACGGTTCATGAGAATGCGTGCCGGAATCTTGATGCGCATGATGCTCCTCGCGGTTGCCGCGGGGGTGATGCTCTCTCTCAGCGCGTGCACGAGCGTGGACGCGGTGACGAAGAAGAACGTCTACAACATCTACAGCATGAAGGAGGACATCGAGCTCGGACAGTCCGCGATGAAGCAGAATCTCGCGGAGCTCGAGAAGGAAAAGGTCCGCATCAACGGCGATGCGGCCCGCCTCGAACAGCTCCGCGCGATCATGCGGCGCATCACGGCCGTATCCGACATGCCGAACCTTCCATACGAAGTAACACTGATTCAGAACAACGTGGTCAATGCGGCAGCCATGCCCGGCGGACAGATGATGGTATTCAATGGCTTGTACGATCCGGAGAAGGGTTTGACGCGCGACGACGACGAAATTGCAGCGGTGATGGCGCATGAGATCGCGCACGTGAATTGCCGGCACACGACGGAACGGTTGAGCAAGTTAATGACCGCGTCGGCGATCACCGAACTGGCTGCCGTCGCCATCGAGAGCGGCAACCAAGGGGAGCTGGCCGCCGCGCTGCGAAGCGTGTTCTCGGCGGGTGCGATGTTGTGGATCCCGACGTACACACGGGCCGACGAATACGAGGCGGATCGCGTGGGCCTTTTCTACATGGCCAAGGCCGGGTACGATCCGCGGGCCGCAGCGCGCATTTGGCAGCGAGCCGGTGCGGCCGAGAAGAAATCCGGCAAGGGTACGTCGGGCGGCATGAACCTGTTGGCGACGCATCCCGGCAGCAGCGATCGCTTTCGCACGCTCAACGCCATGATGCCCTACGCCATGGAAGAATACGCGAAGGCGGTGGGACGCTACCCCTCCGACTACAAACCGCCCTCGGGAACCCCGCCGGTAAAACCCTATAATTGGCGAATTCCCTGAAGAAAATAGCCGCCGGAGCCCTTAACGGTTGTTACCGGTAATAATATCCTTTATTTCGTCGCGGGCTGGTGCATAGTACCCGCCCTTTGGATGTAAAAAGGACCTATGAGTACGCGCGTACAAATCGAAAACGGCACCCTTATTATCGACGGCAAGAGGACCTTCGTCTGGTCCGCCGACTACCCCTACTATCGCGACCAACGAAGCGATTGGCCCAAGCAGCTGGACAATCTCAAGAAGATGAACGTCAACGTCGTGACGTTCTATATTCCCTGGCGGCATCATGCGCCGACCGATCCGTTGCGCACGGGCGGACGTTACGATTTCCGCGGCGAGCTGAACGATCGCACCGACGTGCTGGAATTCATCCGCCTCATTCGCGAGCGCGGCATGTACTGCATTGCCAAGCCCGGGCCCTACATTCACGCCGAGACACGCTTTGGTTCGCTGCCCGATTACGTATTGCCGGAGAACAATCCATCGATCAGCGTTCGCATCGACATGCAGGGCGAGGCGTCGCCTGCGTGCTGGGGCTTCGCGAAGCCGCCGGCGCCGATGGATCCGAATTACCTGCCCTACGTGGAAGATTGGTTCCGCGCCGTCGCGCGCGAGGTCATCGCGCCGAACGAATATCCCAACGGCCCGATTCTCGCGGTACAGGTGTTGAACGAGGGTATCTACTCGGATGGCGCCTACGCCATCGACAAAATCCATTTCGACGCCGCAGCGGTTGGGCATTACCGCGAATTCCTGCGCGGGAAGTATGGATCCATCGCAACCTACAACGAGGTATGCGGCACATCGTTTGCCGACTTCAACGACGTGCCTGCGGCGCGGCAATGGGCGGCTCCGGCCTCACGCGGTGCAACCCGGCCGTGGATTGACTGGGCCGAGTTCGGCATGCGCTTCTACAAGGTGGTGGCGCAGACGTACGTTGACTACTTGCGCGATCATGGCGTAACCCTGCCAATGGTGATCAACATCAACCCGCCGATTTCGCCGCGCGGCGCGATCCTCGAGACCTACATGGGCCGGTACAACGCGGCAGACTTAAGTAGCGTGGTGCAATATGGTTACACAAATTGGTGCGGGGTCGTGTCGCATCACGAGGACGCCTGGCTGAAGTACAAGATGGTCGGCAAGCACGCGCGCGGTATCAACATGGAAGAGAACTGGGGCTTCGATTCCTATGACCCGCCCTATTACTGGTCCGTACAGCCGTCGTTCTTCCAGTCGCTGGCTTACATGCTCTGGGGCGCAACCGGCCTCAACATCTATCTTGGTGTTTCGTGCGATTGCTGGACCGACTATCTCGCCGTGGACGCGGGTGGCGTGTACATGCACAACCATCCGATCGCCGAAGACGGTACGTATCGCGCCTCGTTCTGGACTTGTCAGCAAATGGGCGCGCTGATGAAGCGCATCGGCGACGACCTTGTCGAGCAGCCGGCCATCGAACCTGTGGCGTGGGCTTTCTACTCGCCCTACGCCCATGCGGCGAGTTGGGACAGCTCCGGCGAAGACTGGAAGCGCGCCGGCTTTTCCGGGCGCCCGCATGCGGCATGGTTCGGTTGGGATTCTTTCATGGCGCTTTGTGCGAAGGCACACACCCAGAACGGATTTTGCTGCGTGGGCGAAGAGCCCCTCGATGCTCTCGCCCGCTATCGCGTGCTCTTCCTCGACGGCAGCGATTGGATGGATGAGGCGACCCAGCAGAAGCTCGTGGATTATGTCGACCGTGGCGGCGTGCTGGTGATGACTTCGCGTGTGCCGGAACTCGATGAGTTCTTCCGTCCGTGCACACTCCTGCGCGATCGCCTGTTCCCCTGCAGATCTGAAACACTGAATGGAAACGGCTCGTTCAAATATGCCATGACGGACGGTGTCTTCAAAGGCACGTGCCGGGGGAATGTTGCCGCCTTTTCAGACTTCGGCCCGGGTGTTAACGCGATGGTTGCGGCGTCGATCGACGGCCGCAAAATCACGTGCGGCATTGTGTCGGAGCGTGGCCGTGGCAAGGCTGTCCTGCTTGGCTTTTTGCCTTGGCAGACGGAGTGCGGCGAGTGGGGCAGTGCAGGCCTGATTGAATATATTGCTGCGCAAATCGCCGGGGTCCGGCAGACGGCGACCGTCGGGCTGTTGCGCGAGGATCCGCTGGTCGAGGTGGCCGAGTTTCGCGCAGGCGCCGATCGCCGTTATGTTTACATTCTCACGCGCAAGGACAAGCCTGCGACGTACAAGGTTCTCTTGCGGAACGAAGACGGCTCCGAGGACCCGTTTGAGATTCATCTCCCGGCTTTCAGCGGAGCGCTGGTTGGGTTTGAAGGCGGCCGCATCTCCTGCGCATTTATCAAGGGCCACAACGACCTGGACAAGAGTCACGCCATTCCGAAGCTTCACAAGGGTGACGAGATCCTTGCCGCGGCGGACTCGTGCGACCTCTATTTCTGCCGGCTGCCCGATGGGTCTTGTGAGGTCTCCGTCGTCAATTTGCCCGGAGGCAAGTTGTCCACCACGGTCACGTTGCCGGGGAGTTCTTCTCGCGTTGAGGTTCAGTCTCTCGGTTCCCAGCCGCCGTACGCATCGGGTGCGGTGACCGTCTGAGGTAGGGCCCGTTCTCCGAACGGGCCGCTGTGAGCCCCTAGTCGTGCGACACGGGACGGAATTTGATGCGGTGGGGTTGGTCGATGGAATCTCCGTACGTCTTGCGCAGAAACTCGTGATAGGCCTCGTAGTTCCCCTCGAACCAACGCGCCTGGCTGTCGCCTTCGAACGCCAGAATGTGCGTGGCCACCCGGTCGAGGAACCAGCGGTCATGGCTGACGACCACCGCGCATCCGCCGAAGTCAGCCAGTGCCCCTTCCAGCGAGCGCAACGTGGTGACGTCGAGATCGTTGGTCGGCTCGTCCAGCAGGAGCAGATTTCCGCCGGTGCGGAGCAGTTTGGCCAAGTGGACGCGGTTGCGTTCGCCGCCCGACATCTGCCCGACCTTCTTCTGCTGGTCGGCCCCGCGAAACGCAAAGCGTGAGCAGTAGGCGCGGCTGTTCATCCGGCGGCCGCCAAGATCCAGGAATTCGCTGCCCCCGCTGATTTCCTCGAACACCGTGTTGTTTGGATTGAGCGCATCGCGCGTCTGGTCGACGTACGACACCATGACGCTGGGCCCCACATCCAATTGTCCCGAGGTGGGCTTCTCTTTTCCGATGATCATTTTCAGCAACGTGGTTTTGCCGGAGCCATTGCCCCCGATGATGCCGACGATGCCGCCGCGCGGGAGATCGAAGCTCACATTCTCCATGATGCAGTTATCGCCGAAGGTCTTGCAGAGATTCGTTGCACGCACCACCAAGTCGCCGAGCCGCGGACCCGGCGGGATCTGGATATCAAGCACATCGTCGCGCACGTCCACCTGCTGGTTGGCGAGCTCCTCGTAACGCTGCAGGCGGGCCTTGCTCTTGACCCGCCTTGCGGAGGGATTCAGCCGTACCCACGAAAGTTCCTGCTCCAGCAGCTTGCGACGCGACGCGGCGGCCTTCTGTTCACGATTCAGCAGCGCCTGCTTCTGCTCCAGCCAGGACTCGTAGTTGCCCTTGTACGGATACGCGCGGCCGGCATCGAGCTCAAGAATCCACTCGGTCACATTGTTCAGGAAGTAGCGATCGTGCGTTACCACGACGAGTGTGCCGGGAAACTGCTTGAGATACTGCTCGAGCCAGGCGACCGATTCGGCGTCGAGATGGTTCGTCGGTTCGTCGAGCAGCAGCGCATCGGGGTTGGAAATCAACAGGCGGCAAAGCGCGACGCGGCGCTTCTCGCCGCCGGACAACGTGGTCACCGATGCGTCGGCCGGGGGGCAGCGCAACGCTTCCATCGCCATCTCGACCTTGTGATCAAGCTCCCAGAGATCGTTGGAGTCGATCGTGTCCTGCAGGCGGCCCAGCTCGTCATTCAACTTCTCCGTCTCCGCCGCGGGCAGGTCCTTGCCGAGCAACTCGCACAGTTCGTCGTAGCGGCGCAGCACGGCGCGGGCTTCGCTGACGCCTTCGTTCACGTTGCCGGCGACATCCTTCGCGGGATCGAGTTGCGGCTCCTGCGCGAGATAGCCGATCTTGATGTTCTTCGCGATATACGCATCGCCGAGGAAATCGCGATCCAGCCCGCTGAGGATGCGCAGCAGCGTGGACTTGCCGGAGCCGTTTGAACCGATGACGCCGATCTTGGCGCCGAAGTAGAACGCAAGGTTCACGTCATCGAGGACGTTGACCTTGTTGTACTGCTTCGTCAGTCGCTGAAGATTATAGATGTATTCGCCGGCCATTGGGTTGCCTCCCGCGGCGGAGCAAGATAACCGACTCACCCACGCACACAAGCCGGAAATACAGCGCTGGACTTCACCCGGTGTTTGCCGATACTGCTTCTTCCTGTGACAACAACAGCCCAACCGTGGTTGGAGAAATTCCGCGTGCGCGCCTACGAAGCCGACGAGCGCGGCCTCGCCTCAATCCTGACCGTCTGCAATTACCTTCAGGAAGCCGCCGGCAACCACGCATTCCATTTGAACCTGGCCGTCGATCAGCTTCTCAAGCAGGACCTGACATGGGTCCTCGCCCGGCTCCACGTACGGATGAACAGTTACCCGCGCTGGCGAGACGAACTCGCCATCACGACATGGCCGTCCGGGGCGAACCGTCTCTATGCTCTTCGCGATTTCACGCTCGCCGACGCGGCCGGCCACCCACTCGGCACCGCCGCAAGCGCGTGGATTCTTCTCGATGTGAAAAACCGGCGCCCGGTCCGCGTGCCGGCCGAAGTCGCTGCCCTCGCCCTGCGCGACCGGCCTCGCGCAATCGAAGAGGCTTTCTCGCGACGATTGGATGAGCCATCGCAGCCGGATGCCGAGCGAAACTTCGTCATCCGCGTCAGCGACCTTGACGTGAACCAGCACGTAAATCTCGTGAACTACATCGAGTGGTCGGTCGAGACGGTGCCCGCGGAGGTGCGCGAGAAGGCCATGCTGACCGACCTGCAGGTCGAGTTCCACGCCGAGAGTGTCTTCGGCGACGAGGCGGTGTCGCGAAGTTCCGGCGGCCGCGAGGGCGACGCGTGGACGTTCCGCCATGGCGTCTACCGGCGCGCCGACCACCGTGTTCTAGCGGTTGCGGCGACGACGTGGGCACCGCGGGCCGGGTGATTTTTTCCAAGGGTTGGAAAAATCCAGGAGCGATTTTCCAACCCTTGGAAAACTCAGCGGATGCCCCGCTTGATTCGGCCTCTGCGCTGTGGTTCAATGCGCCGTCAGCCGGAGATGGTTATGTCCAAATGGTTTCGAGTCGTCCTGATACTCCTCCTGATCTGCGCTGCGGGGTATGCCGAGGAGCAACCTCTTTCCCCGGATGTCCGCGCTATTCCCGGCGTCACCCCGACCCCCTGGTTGCGCTACCAGAACGCCAACGCGACGAATGTACTCGTTGCCGGTTCGTGGGATGACTGGGTCGGCCGCTACCCGCTTGAAGTGATGGATGGGTTGTGGACGCTCGACACGCGCACGCTCAATGGAGCCTTCGGCCAGCACGAGTACAAGTTCATCCCGAACGGCGAGTGGGAAAAGGGCGAGAATCGGATGCTCTACCTGAACCCGGAAGGGCTGCTCGAGCGCCCGTCAGAGGCCGTGTTCAACGCGGCGATCGAAGGCCGTGATGAGATTGTCGTCTACTTCCGGCGCGGCATCTCCCCTTCCGCACAGTTCGACGTGGGGCTTGTTCCGGAGACTCCGATCCGCGAGGCGCGCATCGCGTCCGGCCGCGAATCGGCCGGCCTGCAGGGCTACTTCATCGCCGGCGGCCTGATCACGTTTCTTTTTGACGAGCAGGTTTACGGCCTGAAGCTTTCGCCCACGGAGCGGGTTGCCGTCGCCGGCAATTTCACCGGCTGGGATGGCAATGGCGGGGGCGGGCGCTGGCAGCTTCGTGATGATAACGATGACGGCGTGTGGGAACTGACCGCGCAACTTCCGGGGCTGCGCGCGCCGGCCGGCGAGAAGGACCTGCTGTTCAAGTTCGTGATCGGCGGGAGCCGCTGGCTGTCTCCACCCGCGGGTTCGCTGAATGCCTCGTCCGACGGCAAAGGCAATACGAACCTGAAGATTGACCCGCAGTCGGCGGGCGGCACCAGCCTGAAGATCACGACGGAGCAGCCGCTGGACCTCTCGCACAATTACATGGTGGTGGTGCGCGGGCTCGACGAGGGGCCGATTTGGTACCCCGTCACGCCAGGCAAAGTGATGGACACTTTCGTGTCGGCGAAGCCGTTGGGTGCGATCCTGGATCGCGAACACGGGTGTACGACGTACCGCATCTTCTCGCCTCGCGCGCGCAGCGTTCAACTGGCCATCTACAAGGGGCCGGAATACGAAGTTCAGAAACCCGTCTACCGCCGCATCGAGCCGACAGAGAAATACCCTCTCTGGAAGGACCCGGAAGACGGTGTGTGGGAGATTTCGTTGCTGGGGCTCGATATCGGCAAGTACTACTCGTTCAACATCGACGGGCCATCCGGCAACGGCGAGGCGTTCAACGCGCTGGCCAGCGTGGGCGATCCTTACGGCCGTGCTGCCGCGCACGCGCACAACAACACGATCGTGATGGATCCTGACGAGACCAACGAGTGGTGGTCCGGCTGGACGGATGGCGACTACAAAACGCCGCCGCTGCAGGATGTGTTGATCTATGAAATGCACGTCCGCGACATGACCATGCACCCCTCCTCGGGCGTGAAGGCTCCGCTCGCGGGCAAGTATGAAGGCTTGCTGGCAAGCGAGGGCTTGGGCACAGGGCTTGATCACCTCCGCGATCTCGGCGTCAATTTTGTGGAGCTGCTACCCACCTCCGAATTCTCCAATGGCGAGGACGAGTATAACTGGGGTTATGCGACGGTGTTCTACTTTGCGCCGGAGGCGTCGTACGCGCGGGCGCCGCTCAAGGGATCGCAATATTTCGAATTCAAGCGTCTCGTCAACGAGTTGCACCGTCGCGGCATGGGCGTCATCCTCGACGTGGTTTTCAACCACGTCGGTTCGCCGAATCTGTTCAACCTGATGGACAAGAAGTACTTCTTCCGCCTGAACCCCGATTTCACCTACAGCAATTTCAGCGGGTGCGGGAACGATGTGAAGACCGAGTCGCTGATGATGCGACGGCTGATCGTCGACAACATTGTTTATTGGATGAATGAGTTCCACGTGGACGGCTTCCGGTTCGATCTGGCGGAGCTTGTGGATTTGGACACGCTGATGGCGGTTCGCGATGCCGCACGCTCGATCAACACGAATGCCGTATTGATCTCCGAGCCGTGGAGTTTCCGCGGCGAGAATAAGCACCAGCTCAAAGGCACCGGTTGGTCGGCTTGGAACAACGATTTCCGCTATGCCGCGAAGGATTTCGTCATGGGCCGCCGCAACCGTGAGTGGCTGCAGAAGAACATCATTGGGTCCGTCGATACGTGGGCCGCAAACCCTTTACAGCCAGTGAATTACGTCGAAAGCCATGACGATATGGCGTTGGCCGACGAGCTCTGCACGCGGCCTGATCGCGATGGCCGCAGCCTGCAGGAAATGGATGTGGCGGTGAATCGGCTCGCGGCGACGGTGTTGTTCACTTCGCTCGGCATGCCGATGATATCCGAAGGTCAGGAGTTCATCCGGAGCAAATGGGGCATCCACAACACGTACAACAAGGGCGACGAGGTTAATGCGATCCGCTGGACGGATCGCGAGCGGCCGTTGGCGGCGCAGGCGCTGGCATATTATCGCGGACTGATCCGGCTGCGTCAGAGTCCGCAGGGCGCCAGCTTCCGCGTGGCCGCCAAGCCACCCGCGACGTATTACCAGTGGATCCTGCCGCCGGATGAACAGACGCTCGGCTACATCGCGAATGCGCCGCGGATTCACGAGGGCAACGGATTTGTCGTGCTGTTGAATGCAAACGGGGCGACGGCGCCGTTCAGCTTCAATCTGCCTGCGGGGCGGTGGCGCCAGATCGGCGATGGCGTGACGCTTGATCCGGCGGGGCTGCCCGACACGCCCGTTGTCGAAGGCGGTCAGCCCTTCAACGTTCAGGTTCCCGGCCTGCGCTCCTACATCTTCATGGACGGGTTCTGAGCCTGAGCGCAGCGAGGAATCTCTCCACGCCCCTACGGGATGCCCGCCTTGACGCGGTAGTAGACGCGGTTGATTGAGGCGGGGCTGTCGGTGTACGAGCCGGTGGTCAGCCCGGCCGCCAGCAATTGGAACGACTGCAGCAGGTTCGTCCCCTTGTACACCGTGTACGTCCGCCCGGCGACCGCATGCCACGAAACCACGTACTTCGTGCCCGCCGAAGCAGAGGCCCCGCCGGCCGCGAAGAGGGACCCGGCATTCGTCGCCTGCGTCCCCGCCACGTACTCGGTGTAGTTGTCCTGCC
>DAISJM010000004.1:0-122553 GCA_036821485.1 Verrucomicrobiota bacterium
CCCGGTACTCGTCGGCCATCGGTTCCATCTCGGGGAACCCGTGCCGGCTGCGCGTGAAGACCACGCAGGGAATCTGCCTCTCGAAGAACTGCCTGACCCGGGCAACGCGTTCACCCTCCGAAAGACTCTTGAGATAGGCGTTTTCCGCCAACCCCAGCACCTGGATGCGGCGATGCGCGAAGTACTGAAAGAAACCGGCCAGCGCAAGGCCCGGCCGGTTCAAGGTTTCTTCCTGGATCACCCGATCGAGACCCGTCTCGCCCGCCACGATCTTCAGCGAAAGCGAGGCGCGTCCTGCTTCAAGAAACTGTCCTACGGTAACGGCCACAGCCACCCCCTGCCCTTGATGATACGTTCGCCGCTACAGCATGGCTCCGGAATCGGACTCGGCCTTGGCCTCCAATTGACCCAACTTCTCGCGCGACTTGTGATCGGACATCTTGTCCCAGTGTTTGCGAAGTTGCCGTGCGCCCTTTTCCGTGGCGCCGTCAATGGAGACGTACATGTCGTCGGAAACTTCGCGAGCTTCCACGAGAATGTGATTCGGCGCGTGGATGACCACCTCCGCCACGTGACGGTACTTCTCCACATCCAGGATCACGTGCACACTGTCCACCCGGGGGAACTCGGCCAACGCCTGTTGAAGCTTATCGTAGGTGTAGTCACGGATCGCATCTGTGATGTCCATATGCCGGCCTGTCACGCTGATTTGCACGGTGCGTCTCCTTTTCCTGGTTTGCTCACATGCTGAACCGCGGGCCCAGGTACAACTCGCGGCTGACTTCGTCGTTGATCAGGAAAGAGCTTGTGCCCTCGCGGAGCACTTTGCCCTCGCAAATGAGATACGCGCGGTCCACCACCGCCAGCGTCTCCCGCACGTTGTGATCGGTGATCAATATGCCCAGTCCACGCTGCTTCAACTCCATGATGA
This sequence comes from Verrucomicrobiota bacterium, assembly GCA_036821485.1. Lineage (GTDB taxonomy): Bacteria > Verrucomicrobiota > Kiritimatiellia > CAIQIC01 > JAGNIJ01 > DAISJM01. The sequence continues at coordinate 932 of DAISJM010000004.1, forward strand.
TCTGCTGTACATCATAGACAGCCAGGGGGTCGACTCCGCTGAACGGTTCATCGAGAAGGATGAGCGAGGGACTCGTGACCAGCGCGCGCGTGATCTCCAGGCGGCGGCGTTCACCACCGCTGAGCGTGTAGGCCTTCTGTTTGGCCAAGTAGCTAATCTTCAGTTCCTCGAGCAGGAACTCGAGACGCTGGCGCCGCTCGCGCGCCGAAATCGGCAATGTCTCCAGGATCGCCATGACGTTCTCTTCCACGGTCAGGCGGCGGAAGATCGACGGCTCCTGCGATAGGTAACCCATCCCCATCCGCGCGCGGGCAAACATCGGCCGCTTGGTAACATTCTCGCCCTTGAAATGGACTTCGCCTTCGCTCGGCTTGACCAAGCCAACGATCATGTAAAAGCTCGTCGTCTTGCCGGCGCCGTTCGGGCCAAGCAGACCGACAATCTCGCCGCGATTCACGGTAAGATTGACGCCATTGACGACATTGCGCCGCCGGTAGGTCTTGACTAGCTGACGCGTCTCAACAAGGGGAGAGGTTGTCTGCACCTCACTGATCTCCAAGGAACGGGTTTTTTGCCCCGCCCTTCTCAGGATAAATTATCAGGCGCGCCTGCGGCTGGCAAATCATTCGGTTCTCGTCACGCCAGAATGTGATCACCTCGCCCTCCAGTGTGTCACGGCCCTGCGTCACGCGGGGCTTCACAGCCAGGATGATTTTACCCGTCTGCACGTCGTACGTCGCCAGGCCGGCCTGCGCCGTCTTGTCGGCCTGCGTGATGGTCACCCGGCCCTCGGCCTTGATGAGCGTCACCTTGCCCTTCTCGTCGAACTGCACCGTCATCTTGTCCGCGGCAAGCTGCATCTCAGGATCGGTCACGATGACGTTCTGCTCGAACATCGCGCGGCGCGCCTTGTAGTCAAACGTCAGGCGGTCGGATGTGATCACCGTGACGTCTTCCACCGACGAGGCCCCGCCCGCCTTCTTCTCCGCGGCCTTTGGCGCGGCGGCTGTGGGCAGGCCCACCTGCCCCTCGGCGCCCGCACAACAAGCCAACGCGGCAGTCAAACCCGCAATCACCATCCAGTGAGATACCCTCATTCCGTCTCCGATCCGGTAACCATCTTCTTGCGCAGGCCGGTCAACACCACCCGCGCCTTGTCGAAGATCTCGAATTTCTCCTCACGGCCCGTCCACTTGAACCCCACACCGGTCACCACCATGTTGTCACGGGCAATCCGAACGTCCGACTTGGACTCCGCCTCCTGCTCCTTCTGTCGATATATACACTCCGGAGACGTAACCGTAAGGTCCAATATGCCCGCGGAATAAAATTCCAGCTTCAGTTGTGTGATCTCGATCGAGCCATCTCCCTTGATCTTTGCAAAGTCGCCGAAAACCTGGGACTTCAACCGGTTCTGGTCGTCATACTCCGGGACCCGGAACCCGGAAACGGTCTGCATCGAACTGACCTGCGCAAACGCGCGCCAAGTCAGCGCCAGCCAGAACACCAGCAAACAAGCCCTGCCCCAACTAAGCCTCATACCGCCCTCAACACCTTTTTCCAAAGACCCTTGGCCTTGATCACAAATTCCAACACTTCGCGCGCGGCACCGTCACCACCCCGCCGGGATGTCACCCATGCCGCCGACGCCTTGACCTCCGGTACGGCATTGGCCACCGCCACCGGTAACCCCGACTGCTTCATCGCGGGCAGGTCCACCAAGTCGTCACCGACATAACAAATCTCGCCGGCACTTACGCCCAATCGCCGGGCCATCCGCTTGAAAGCCGCGTCCTTATCTTTCACACCTTCCATCAGGACCGACTTCAGTTCGCGCGCCCGCTGCCGCACCGCCGCCGAGGAACGCCCCGTCAACAGCGCGGTCTTCAAACCCGCGCGGCGGGCCAGATCGAACCCGTGCCCGTCCTGCACATTGAATCTCTTCCATTCGCCGTCCGGACCCAGGATGACCCCGCCATCCGTCAGGACGCCGTCGACATCGAACACCACCGCCTTGATGCGGCGCGCACGCTGCTCAGCCGACGATTTCATCGATGGCCCTCAGTTGCCGCCAGAGCCCCTTCAGGGCCTTGAACGGAATGGCATTTTCGCGGTCGGATAACGCCTTCTCCGGCTGGAGGTGCGTTTCGATGAACACCCCATCGCAACCCGTCGCCACGGCCGCCCGCGCCAGGTACGGCGCAAACCGGCCATCACCGCCGCTGTGATCCCCCGCACCGCCCGGCGACTGCACGCTGTGCGTCGCGTCAAACACGATCGGGTAACCAAACTCCTTCATCACCAGCAGGCTCCGCATATCCGCCACGAGATTGTTGTAACCGAACGACGCACCGCGCTCGGTGAGGATGATCCGGCGATTGCCTGTACTCTCGATCTTGCCGATGATGTTCCGGACATCCGCAGGGGCAAGGAACTGCCCCTTCTTGACGTTCACCACCTTGCCGCTCTCGCCCAGCGCCAGCACCAAGTCCGTCTGGCGGCAGAGGAACGCCGGGAGCTGGAGAATATCGCCCACCTGCGCGGCCAGCGGGACCTCGGCTTCGCTGTGCACGTCCACCAGGATCGGCACGCGGAAACGCTCCTTGATCTCCGCGAGAATCGGCAAACCCTTGGACAGGCCCGGCCCGCGGAAAGACTTGTGCGAGGTGCGGTTGGCTTTGTCGTACGACGCCTTGAAAATGAAGGGTATCTTCTGCGCTCGCGCCAGCCCCACCAACTCCTCCGCCAACTCCATGCACGCCGCGCGGCTTTCAATGACGCAGGGCCCGGCGATCAACACCAAGGGTGCCGCCCCGCCGATCTCAATCTTCCCGACTTTAATCTTCTTTATGGTCTTAGCCATAAACGCCTATGCTCCGCTCTCCAACGCCTTTTCGACGCGCGACACATCCTCGGGCGTATCCACGCCCACGGCGGCTTCCGCCGTCTCGATCACTTTCATCCGGCACCCGATGAACAACGCGCGAAGCTGCTCCAGCTTTTCCGCGTTCTCGAGCGCGCACGGCGGCGTCTTCACCAGCTTCTCCAGGTACGTCCGCCGGTACGCGTAAATACCGATGTGCCGCCAGTATAGGGATTCGCCCCCACCCGCGCCAGAGTCCTTTTCCCGGACAAACGGGATCGGCGAACGCGAGAAGTAGAGGGCCTTCCCGGCCGTGTCGCGAACCACTTTCACCACCGACGGATTCCGCACATCTTCGTCCGAAACAATGGCCGCCGCAGCCGTCGCCATGTCCCACGTGCCCGCCACGTCGTCGGCCAGCACCGCCGCCAGCCGGTCGATCAACGCCGGATCAATCAGCGGCTCGTCGCCCTGGATGTTGATGACAATATCCGCGGCGCGGCCGCTCACCGCTTCGGCGATGCGATCCGTGCCGGACGGATGATCCGGCCTCGTCATCGCCACCGTCACACCCAACCCCGCCACGGCGTCGCGAATCCGCGCGTCATCCGTCGCCACCAGCACGCCCGACAGTCGCTTGGCCAGTTTCACACGCTCCACCACGCGCTGGATCAGCGGCTTGCCCGCGATCATCGCCAGGCTCTTGCCCGGGAACCGTGTCGACCCCCAGCGGGCAGGGATGACGCCCAGCACGGAGGGACGGGAGTGCTGAAGAACTGGAGTACTGGAACACCGGCTCTTGTTGTTCGTCTTGTCCATCACTCCATCTCTCCACGACTCCAACGCCTCGTCACACATCCAGACTCGCGAGAAGTTCTTCCTGCGTGCACGTGGCGGTCCCGAGTTTCCCAACCACCACGCCCGCAGCGTAGTTCGCCAGTTCCGCGGCCTCGAGGTGGCTCGCGCCCGCCGCCAAAGCCAGCACGCAGGTCGCAATGACCGTGTCACCCGCGCCGCTCACATCGAATACCTCGCGCGCCCGCGTCGGAACGTGCACCGCGGGCTTGCGCCCCTCGCGCAGCATGATGCCCTGCGGACCCAGCGTGATCATCAACAGCTCGCACGCCCACTTGCCTATCAATTCGTCGCCCACTTCGCGCAACGGCTTGTCCTGCAACGGATCAAGATGCGGCGGCGTTTCCTTGGCGTGGGCAATGGTGAAAGCTTCCTTGCGATTGGGCGTGGCCACCGTGATGCCGCGAATCCGCAGGTCATGGTTATCCTTGGGATCGAGGCCGGCCGGTATGCCCGACGACGACGCAGCCTTGAGTACCACATCAACGACTTCCTGCGAGATCACGCCTTTGCCGTAGTCTTCGATGATGACGCCCGTGGCCTTGCGAATCTCGCGCTCGATGCGCGCGCAAAGCTTGTCCATGGCCTTCCCGGTCACCTCCGGCGCGTCTTCCCAGTCCACCCGGACCACCTGCTGCCGCTCGGCAATCACCCGTGTCTTCACCGTCGTCCGCGCGCCGGTCGACTCGACCAACCCGCCGAGTGCAAGCCCGCCGCGCGAGAGAAGCTGCTTGAGCTCCGCGCCCGCGTGATCGTGGCCAATCACGCCGGCCACACCGCCCTTGCCGCCAAGCGACTGAACATTCCACGCCACGTTGGTCGCGCCACCCGGCATGCTCTTCTCGTGCGACACCTTGACCACCGGCACCGGCGCCTCAGGCGAGATGCGGCTCACACCGCCATAGATGTAGCGATCCAGCATGAGATCGCCCACCACAAGTATTCTCTGCTGGCCAAACCGGGAGAGAATCTCCTTCGCCCGTTCACGTCCAAGCGTCATTGCTTTCACGACATCACTCCTCATCCTTGTGACCGCCACGCGTCCAGAAGTCGTCCCCCGGTCCATCCACTTTCGTCAGCAGCAGGCTCACACTCGCCACGGGCACGCGCGCAGCCATTTTAGTGCAGATACGCCGCTCGTCATTCGAAATCCACATCGTCACCTTGCCCTTGCGGACAAACACACCCTGGAAGGCCGCCTCCGGCTCCAGCCGCAGGCTCTTGACCCAACCGAAATCAGACACGCGGAACTTCTCGATCTCGCCCGCCTTAACGACCAGATCGTAGACCCTTTCATCCGACATGACGCGGAAATTCGTGGTGGTTTTCGGCAGGAGCTTCTCGGATCGCATGAAATACATGAAGGTGATGATGTCCCGCGTATCCGCGTCGATATCAAACTCCTTCACCTTCCCGTTCATCTTTGAAGTCCACACGGATTTCCGTTTCGCGTGGTCAAAGGTCGTGAGTTCGTCACACCGATACTTGCCTTCGCTCAGCCGTTTCACGAAGCGCAGGGGCAGGAAGGTTTCGGGATCGATGACGCTCTCCAGGAAATCGTCCACCGGATAAACCTTCGTCATGAAGTCCGTCGTCCGCGTGCGAAACCGAATGGCGATGAGCTTGCGGCCGTTTTCCTCGATCCACTCCGTCGACACCACCGAGGAGCCGATCGGTATGACACCCCAATAGATCCGATACGTCAGCTTCTCGCCAACGGAGAACCACAGCTTGTTGGTACTCGCACCCTCCTCCGCCGCGCAGACCTGCGCCACGACGGGAAGCAGCAACAACAGGAAGATATGGATCCATTTACGCATGTCTGGGTCCTGACGACATTTCCCCCTTGGAACACCAACACCACCCGCACGTTCAGCGCGGAGCCGCAGATGCCCGGGCCAGCGCTCGCCGCTTCTCGTAGGCCTCGCGGACAATCCGCGCATCCTCGAGGAATCCGCCCAACTCCTCCAACGTCAGCGCCTGCGGGCCATCGACAAGTGCCTTGCTCGGCACCGGATGAAAATCCACCAGCACCATGTTCGCCCCGGCAATAAGGCCCTGCGCCATCGCATGCAACACGTCTGGAATCCCGTCGGGCGCAGCATCGCGTGTACCAACGGAATGCGAGGGGTCAATGCAGACAGGCATGCGCGTAAGCCGTTGCACAACAGGCACATGTGCAAAATCCACCAGGTTGCGATGCGGATCGCCGAAGTTTGTCTTCATGCCGCGCAGGCAAAAGATAATCTTCTGGTTGCCTTCGGAGGCCACGTACTCGGCGGCACTCAGCGATTCGTCCAGCGTGATGCCGAACCCGCGCTTGATCAGTACCGGAAACTCATGCTGGCGCCCCACCGCCTTCAGCAGTTCAAAGTTCTGGGTGTTCCGCGTGCCGATTTGGAGCATCACGCCCGTGGGATTGCCGGCCAGCTTCAACGCCTCGGCAATCTCGTCGACGTGGCTGTCGTGCAGCACTTCCATCGCCACAACCTTGATGCCATATTTGCCGGCCAGTTCGAAGACGTAGGGCAGACAGTTCTTGCCGTGGCCCTGAAAGGCATAGGGCGACGTGCGCGGCTTGTAGGCGCCCATCCGCGTGCAAACCTGCCCGTGGTCCTGCAGCGCCTTCATCATCAGTTCCACGTGCTGTGGCGTGTCCACCGCGCAAAGCCCGATAAACAGGTTCAGGTTGTCCTGCCCAAACTTCACACCGTTGTACTCAAAGCCCGCCGGCCGGTGGTCATCCTTATGCCGGCCAATGATCCGATAGGTTTGCGACACCCGCACCACCCGCTCGACGCAAGGTAACGCCTTCATCTCGTCGATGGAGAGCGTCTTGGTGTCGCCAATAAGGTAGATCTCCGTCAGCGTCTGCTGCGCACCTTTGACCGTGTGAATGCGCGACTGGATATTGCGCAGGCCGGCCAACATGTCCGTCAGCCGCCTGTAATCGCTGCCCTTAACATCGGTATCCGGTGCCAAAATAAGAATCATAATGCCCTTTTCCGCCGCGGGTTACCCGCCAGCCAAGAGGTCGGAACCTACCATACCCCACCCCCCCATTTCAACGCCGCATGCAACAGGGCGGATTTGCATCACGACCAAACCCGGTCACGCTCTCTCGTCGACAAGCCATGGCCGATTCTGATACATATGCGCCTTCACGGTTCGGGTCGTGGATGAAAAATGCAGGGTTCACGTCAACCCCAAACAGCATGCGCCAAGGGTGATTCATGGACAAAGACCGCCTGTTCGCAGAGAAACGCGATCTGATTCAGAACTTCGATTTTGGAAAGAACACCGCCAACGTGTTCGACGACATGCTTGACCGCTCCGTACCTTTCTACGAAGAAATCCAGAGGATGACCGGCGATCTTTGCGCGGATTTCGCCGTGCCGGGAACCAACATTTACGACCTGGGTTGTTCCACCTGCAACACCTTCTTTGCCATCGAGAAGAACATACCGGCCGACTGCACCTGCGTCGGCTTGGACTCGTCTCCGGAAATGATTGAGAAGGCGCGCGAGAAGCTGGCGGCAAGGAAGTTCTCCAGACCCTTCCAACTGGAACGCTCCGATCTCAACCAGGGCGTCACCATCACCAACGCCTCGGTCGTAATCCTCACGCTGACCCTTCAGTTTGTACGGCCACTCTTCCGCCAAAAGGTGATCGAGAGCATCGTGAGCGGACTGAATCCCGACGGATGTCTGATCCTCGTCGAAAAGGTTCTGACGGAGAACTCGACCATCAACCGGCTCTTCATCAAACACTATTACGAAATGAAGAAGCGCAACGGCTACACCGAGATGGAGATCGCGCAGAAACGCGAGGCGCTGGAGAATATCCTGATTCCCTACCACTACGATGAGAATCGGAGACTCCTGCTGGATCATGGATTCAGGGCCTGCGACATCTTCTTCCGCTGGTACAACTTCTGCGGGATTGTGGCCATCAAATGAGTGATACCACTTCTAATTCGGCCCCGGCGCCAGCGCGTCGGATTCACCCCGCGTGGATGCTTGCATCCGGCAACGCCCTTTTCCGCATCCGGAATGGGCTTTTCCCCGTCATCTACGTACTCCTGGCTCTGTTCACACGCCCGGCACAGTTCATGGGCAATCCGGCTTGGGACAGAATCGTGATGACCATCGGCGTCCTGATTGCACTCGTCGGGCAGGCCTTCCGCCTGTTCGTCATCGGCTTCGCCTACATCAAGCGTGGCGGCAAGAAACGCAAGGTCTATGCCGAGAACCTGGTCGTTGAAGGTCTCTATGCCCACTCGAGGAATCCCATGTACGTGGGTAACTTCCTGATCGCCTGCGGCGCGGGTCTGGTCTACGGCTCGCTCTGGATGTATGTGCTGGTGATCCCCTTCTTCGCGTGGGTCTATCTGGCCATCACCGCGGCGGAGGAGCAGTATCTCTTCGAAAAATTCGGGCCCGACTATGAAGCGTACATGAAGAGCGTGAATCGCTTCATCCCGAACTTCCGCGGCCTGTCGGCCTCGCTTTCCACCTACCACTATCGCTGGCGCACCGTGCTGGCCAAGGACTACGGAACGATCTTTTCGACCATCGCGGGCCTCACGGCCATCGTGATGTGGAAGAAGTGCAGCATCTACGGCTGGGAAGCGAAGAAGGGCGAGATCCTCGCCATCGCGTGGCTCTTCATCCCGTGGGTTCTCTTCTACGGGACCGCCCGGTTCTTGAAACTCACAGGCCGTCTGCAAGAGCCCGGCGACCAAACCGCCAACCCCTCCGCTCCCGCACAAACCTGAGACGACGGAGAACGCAGTCAATTCCCCGCAGACGCCAAGCGACTCCCCGCCACTTCGCGTCCACGCACGACGAACTCGACATATCGGCGACTCTTGCGGCCCATCGTGTCCGCGCGCTCGATCAATGTCGTCATCTTCCACTCGGCACCATCCCCATGAAATCTACCCCACTCAAGAACAGCAGTCTCTGGACCTGCCTTCACATCGATGTATCTTCGGATGAGAGGACATACCCCTGCCTTATCACAATATGGTCTGGGGTTTGGATCAGGCCCAAGTCGAAGGAGCGCGAGCACGCGCTCCCAGAGGGACAATTCCGCCTTGACCGTCCGGATTCGCAAGGCGGCCGACGGAACGCGTCCAGTGCCGCTGCAACGCAGACATTTCGCCTTGCCCGTGGAATTGCAGTAGCTGCAGGCACAGCGACTCTCAACGGTGCCACTTCCACGGCAACAGCGGCATGGCGCACCAAGACTGGAACACAAACGCCAGCGATGCTTGCCCGTACCACCGCACTCCGGACACCGCATGAAGGTCTCGACGCTGCCAAACTCTCCACACTTGGGGCACTTGAGCGATCCTTGCCCCCGACAGTCAGGACAGGAAACAACCGGCGTTCTTTCAACGACAACTATTGGCTGGTTCCGCCCAAAATACCAAAGCGAGCCAACGCCGGCCACCAACGCAAGAAACAGCAGATCGGACCATCTCGCCCTCATCCCTCACCCCCTCCCCATGGCGAACCCATGCTATTCAGAAACACGAAATCCGGCAAGACGGATACTTGAAGTTTCCCGGCTCCCCTTGGCAGAGACGGTTCGCAGAGCCGTCAGTCTTTTGGAACTCCCGCGCGTTCAGACAATGGGGAACACGAGGTGGAGTCCAACTTCCGCGGACTTCGTCATCTTCCGTTCAGGAAATCTTCCTGCTGCACTCTAGATTCTCGCCTGCGTTGTTCCTGGTTTGCGTACGGGTCCAAGCAGCTTCAGCACGAGGAGTTCCAGCATCAGATCCTTCGGCACGGCGGAGACGAAGAGTTGTTCGTGCGTATCCAGCACCAGTTTCTGCGCGGCGGAGAGTTGCTCGCGCGTGAATTTCCGCGCCTGCGCACCCAGGATTCCGGCGCGGTACGGGTTGGCCTGCCGCGGATCTTTCGCCAGCCCACCCAACGCCGCGTCCACGTCCGCGCCCGATCGCCACGCGGCCTTCTGCCACGGCGGACTGCCCTCCAGATTCAGCCACCGGCGATCCATGCATTCGCGGTACAACATCAAATCCTTGATGCGATGCTCGAGACCGGCAATAACCGCGACCACGTTCTCACCCTGAAACATCAACTGACGCAAAACTTTCAGCGCTGCCGGAAGATCGCGATTCCCCACCGCGTCGGCCAAGTCCCACGCGAGCGCTTCGCGCGCATGTGAGATGATGTCGCGGATGTCATCCACAGTCACTTCACGGCGCTTGCCCATGTACACCGCAAGCTTCTCAATCTCCTGCACGATCTGCCGCGTATCCGTCCCCGTCCGCCCCAGCAGTTCCTCCAACACACCCTCGCGCACCGCCAACCCGTGCTCGCGCATCGCCTGCATGGCGCGATCCCGCGCCTGCTGCTCAACCTTGTAGCCCTGCGCAGGCACCTCGAATTTCGTCACCGCACCGCCTGCCTGGCACGCCTTGAAGAACGCCGACCGCCCATCCACCTTGAGCGCGCTGATCACCAGAATCTGCCCCGGCGGCAACCCCTTCTTGATCATCGCTGTCAGATCCTCAAGCCGCGTCTTAACATCCACGGTTTCCGAGGTCGGCGAGCCGCCGAGAAAATTGGCGTCCTTGAGCCAGACCACCTTGCGCCCACCCATGAACCCAATCGTCTGCAACGCCTCCACGGCGCGCTGGATCACGCTGACCGCCTCGGCACTGTTGTCCACACGCGCTTCGATGATCTCCAGGCCGAAAGCCTGCTCGGCCGGCGGGCAAAGCCTGTGAACAAGGTCCTTCGCGGATGTGCTGACGAGATACTCCTCCTCGCCGAACACGAGATGAACCGCCGCGTCCTTGGCAGGCTTGCCTCCCTCATCGCTCTTCTGGGTCTTTGTCGCCATCAGTCCTTCGTCTCCGAAAGCGTCTTCTCTCTCACTTCGTTTTCCAACCCCTGGAAATCCACGGGCGAGAAACCGAAGCGCTCCCTCAACACATCCCGCCACGGCGTCCCGGCAGCGACCGCCTGCAGAAATTCGCCCAGTCTGTCGTCGCCCGTCTTCCGCGCGATCGCCCGCACCAGTTCCTCGGCGCCGCGATAGAATGCCACGCCCGCACCGTGCGTCTCCGGATACCGCCTCATCGCCGTCAACGCGGCAAGCGAGAGCGCATCCTCAGCCTTCACTGGCGGCAATGCACGAACCAACACCCGCTCAGACGTGGTGTGATACGTCTCGGCAATCCGCCATCCCACATAAGCCGCCGTCCCCTCCTCCAACCACAGAGGCAACCGGCGACCATGAACACGCCACATCGCCAGGTGCGCCATTTCATGCGGCACCCGCAAGATGGACGCCGGCGCGTTGGTATCCCTGAACGTGAATACATCATTCTCCAACTGCATGGCGAGGCTGTACTTGCTGGGGTCGGCCGCCTTCTGCACCACGCGCCACGTGCGCGGCTTTTCGATGATGAAGTACTGCGCCTTGGGGCGGGAATCGTCGGCAAACCGGCTCTCGGCGGACAACACCCGGGCACGGGCCGGCTCGACATACCACATGGCTTTCTGAAGCGAAAACTCGGCCTCGCCGACCGATGCGGCGATGGCTTCCTCCGACGCGGCATGAAGAATGAAGTGCGCGCTCTCGGCATGAATCCACGGCCCACCCGCGCCGAGCACGCGGCGTCCCAACGGTGTCAGTTCGTCCTTCGGCCACTCCCTCCAGCCGCGCACCTCGTAGGACACCACCGCCCGCCCCGACGCGGCGAGACCGCAGAGCAGCACCACACCCACCGCCAAGATTTTCCGCACGTGGTTATGCATCACACAAAAGCGCCCTTCCGCAGCCATCCCTCAGTCCCTTGACTTGCCCCCCCGCACTGCTATTCTGCCCGCAGTCTGCAGTGTAACGCGAGCGATTTCATCCTATGAAAGAGATCTGGGCGCCTTGGCGCATCGAGTATTTTAAGAAGGCCCGCGTGAAGGGCTGTTTCCTGTGCAAGTCCTTCGCAAGCCGGAAGGATCGCGACAACCTGATCCTTCACCGCGGCAAGACCTGCGCGATCGTGATGAATCGCTACCCCTACACCGGCGGGCACCTGATGGTCGCCCCCTACCGCCACATCGCATCGCTGGAAGACATGACCCCGCGCGAGACAGCGGAACTCATGAAGCTGACCCAGCTCGGCATGCGCTCCCTGAAGAAGGTCGCGTGCCCGCACGGGTTCAACATCGGCATCAACATCGGCGAAGCCGCCGGCGCCGGGCTGAAGGATCACGTCCACCTGCACATCGTCCCGCGCTGGAGCGGCGACACCAATTTCGTCACCGTTCTGGCCGATGTGCGCGTGGTCCCCCAGGCCCTCGAAGAACTCTGGGATCGACTGCGCAAGGTAATGAAACGCTAAGCCGGGGGCGAACCGGCCGGGGAAAAAGGGAGTTGTACATTTCGTGCCGACAAGCCGCCCATCATGGTTGATCCCCGCTGCGTTCCTCGCCGTGCTCCTTTCCACAACCGGCTGCGCGACACAGAAGCTCGTCAACGTCGGCTATCGCCGCATGCATCTCTCCGCGCCGACGGAAATCATCAAGGCTCCCGACGGTTCTCTTGCGGTGAAGACGCGCGGAACTTACTACAATTTCAACCGCGAGGTCGTACGGGTCACGCCCGAGAAGTATATCGTCGGCTCGCCCACAGCCGTCCAGAAACTGGTGAAGCGTGGTGTGCGAAACCGCAGGGGCGACAGCATTCCCGCGTCCTATTGGGAGATGCTCTACACCTGGACCAACATGAGCTTCGTCGCCAACCGCGAATGGAAACTCAGCCCGCGACGGAAAAGCGGCGCCGCGTCGTACGCCAAGTTACCAACCGTGTTCCGGGAACCCGGCGCCGTACGCATCCAGGCTTCATCCATTCCTGTGGAATACGAATCCGTCGTCTACGAACTCACATTCGCGGAGAACGATATCTGGTCCGGCTACCGGGGTTGGTCATGGCTGGTACAGGGCGTTCTACAATTGCCCGCGCTCGCGTTCGACCTCGGCACATCCCCTATCCAGATTCCATTCTATGGAATCCGGTCGTTGATGGCCGACCCGGGCGAACCGCCACCGCCCAACCCGTGGGGAAAGATCCGCGAGCCGTTCATCTCACCCTACAACCCGCCGTTCTGAGCCGGATTTTCCAACCCTTGGAAAAATGGGCTCCGAATTTTCCAAGGTTTGGAAAAAACGCAACCCCGAGCCGTTACAGCCTCACCGGCTGCGGGCTCGTCACGCCGGGATATGACCCGCACGACACGCCCCACGCCAGCGCCCCCCACCGCAATGAAACAATGTAGAATCGGCGCGCGGCCGTGGCGTAGACAGCCATGTCATCCATGCCATCCGCATCGTAATCACCCGCCATCGGGACACAGCCCGTGTAGCCGAGATTGTAGCCGACAAGCAGGACGGCATCTGCACCGGTGATGGGATACTCCGATGCCGTCCGGATGTACCACTTGCCGGTGGCGGCATGGAAGAGCGCGAGGTCGCTGCAACCATCGCCGTCGAAATCGCCGCTTACGGGTTCGCACCCGCTGAATCCCCACTGGCGTCCCCAGACGATCGGTGCGCCATTGGCCAGCGACCAGATGTACCACATGCCCGTCGGCGGATGGTAGATCGCCAGATCGCTCCGGCCATCTCCGTCGTAGTCGCCGGACACAGGAATGGCACCACGCCAGCCGAAGTTGAAACCGAGCGCGATGTTGAAATTGCCGAACGGCGCCCGGATATACCAGTTACCGGTGTTCGTATCCCAGACGGCAAAATCATCGATGCCGCTGCCATCATAATCGCCCGCCACAGCGCGCGTGCCGCGGAAACCCCAATTGTAGGCCCACAGGGGCGCTGAACCGTCATCGAGCAGGACGTACCACATACCCACGCTGGGATCATAGACGGCCTCGTCACCCCGATTGTTCTTGTTGAATCGCGCGGGCAACGGGGTCACCCCCGGATAGCCGAAGGCATTGTTCCACTCCTGATCGCTGGCCAATATCTTCGTATACCAGGTGCCCCGATCATAGACCTTCAGCTCGGCGGTTCCGTCTGCGTTCAAATCGTCGTTCGCCGGCGCGCAGTACTCATACGCGCCGCAGTCGGGCGCGAAGCCCGTGATTCTCGGATTGCCCTGCATGTCATAGTCGGCCGCTGTCCATGCGGCAATGCAGGCATCGTAGAGGGGCGATGTGGGGCTCAACCTGAAATCGAGGTACATATCCCGAAAGCCCGGGGCACCCTGGAAGATGGTCCCTGCGTGCGCGGGGATGGACGGTGTGCAGCAGTAGTTGTAAAAGCCGCCGGTACCGCCATCGTTGATGTTGGCGGAGCCAAACCCGGCGGTGTTGTAATAAATGATGCTGTTGTAGGTAGTCCCGCCATCCTGGCAGAACGTGCCGCCGCCCATCATGTAGATGGCCGTGTTCCACACGACAGTTCCGTGCATCATGTAGCCGCCGTTTTCCATGCAGACCCCGCCGCCATAGTACAAGGCAGTGTTGCCTCTGATCAGCGCGCTGTTGATGGTGCCGCCGCCGGACGTTGCCACACCGCCGCCCCGATCGCTGGCGTAGTTGTATTCGATTCTGCAGTTCTCGACGAAGGTCTGGCTGCCCTCGAGGTAGACGCCACCACCCTTGCCCTCAGGCCACGCCGCTACGGTCTTGTTGTCCCTGATCAGGCACCGCTTCACCATTCCCGTTTCGATGATGGCCACGCCGCCGCCCCGGTTGGTGCCCACATTCCCGCTGATGACACAATTTCGGACCTCGCCGCCCTGGTAGAGGTGTACGCCACCGCCATTCTGTTCCGTGGAGTTGTCCCATATCTTGCAGTACTCCACCAGGCCCGCTCCGCGCATCCCCACACCACCGCCCCAGTTGAGCGCGGATCCGTACAAGGTGTTGCTGAAGATGTTACAATTGCGGACCGTGCCGCCGTACTGAAGCGCCACGCCACCACCCTCGTCATCACCATGGCAGTTCGAGATTTCTGAATTCTCCAGCAGACCGCCACTGCGAATCACGACGCCACCGCCACTCAGACCGGCACTGCACCGCGTGATCCGGCAGCCGCGGACCGTGCCACTGCCGTCGATGTACACGCCGCCACCGTCATTGCCCGGCGCACGCCCCTGCGTGATGTTGAAATTCTCCACCACGCCATTGCCCGTAAGATTGATGCAGCGGAACGTGCTGCTCCCCTGGATCGTGGCGCCAAGGACGTTGGCGCTGCGCAGGATGATGCCGCGGCTGACGGTGAGCGTGGCGGGCAGCGCGTAGATGCCGTTGTTCACCAGCACAAGTTCGCCATTGGCGGCTGCATTGACCGCGGTCTGTATGTCGCGTGCGGCGCGGGCCCACGTGTTGTAGGGCGGAGTGTTCCCGCCGGTTGGTGAGACGTAACGTGTTGCTTCAGCGGACAGGACAAGGGACAAGACCACACAAGACACAATCCATGCGCCAAGTGATGCTCTCATGATGCTCCTCAGGTGAAGAAGGACCTCCCGGGCCAATGCCCGCTATCACCGGAATCGATACCCCCCCGTTGCTTCGTGGTTAAGTACGCCCGGCTCGTTAGGCATTGACGCTGCTGGGGGTGTAGGATTTACTGAACCCCAGACGGATACCTATGGCAGAGAAGACCATTCATTTCGATAATGCCCGCGAGGCGCAGGAAATCAGCGGGCGCCGCTCGGAAACCCTGGCCCAGATCGAACGGGAGCTTGGGGTCCGCCTGACCGCCCGGGATACCTGGATCAAGGTCGAGGGCGAGGCTGACAGGGTGGCCCTCGCAGAGCGTTTCTTCGAGAACCTGCGGAAAGCACGGGATGCCGGGGCTTCGCTCCGGGCTCATAGCGTGATCTTTGCGTTGAAGGCTTTTGTGCAGGGCCGGGAGCAGGACCTCGACAAACTCTACCAGTGCCGCATCGACGTCAGCCCCGGCAAGTCGCCCATCTTCCCCCGAACCTTCGGCCAATACCGCTATGTCGAAGCCATCCGTGCCACGGATATCGCTTTTGGCATCGGCCCGGCCGGCACCGGTAAAACCTATCTCGCCATGGCAATGGCCGTGGGGACCCTGCTCCGCAACGAGGTGAGCCGCATCATTCTCACCCGCCCCGCCGTCGAAGCTGGCGAAGCGCTCGGCTTCCTCCCGGGTGATATCCATCAGAAAGTCTTTCCCTACCTCCGCCCGCTTTACGACGCCCTCTACGACATGATGCATCCCGACGACATCCAGAAGAATATGGACCGCGGCGTCATCGAAGTCGCGCCCCTCGCCTACATGCGCGGGCGCACGCTGAACCACGCGTTCGTCATTCTCGACGAGGCCCAGAACACCACGCCCGAACAGATGCTCATGTTCCTGACCCGGCTCGGCTTCGACTCGAAGTGCGTCGTCACCGGCGACCTCACGCAATGCGATCTGCCGTCCTCGCGCATCTCCGGCCTGCTGGAAGCCCAGCGTACCCTGGGCGGAATCGACGGCATTTCCATATCGGAACTGTCGGACGTCGATGTGGTCCGACATGAGCTGGTCCAGAAGATCATCCAGGCGTATCGTGAGGGACGAACCGATTCCGGCCCGGATGCCGCGGCGGCCGGGCGCGGTCGCCGGGGCGCCGGCAGGGCGAAATGAGCAGACTATGATTTCTTTCTTTTCCAAGCATAAGCATCAACGCTCGTCACGGTCACGACTGTCGACCCGCCACATCGTTCGCGAGCCCGCCATCTCCGGATGGAGTCTGTTTCTGGCCCTGCTGCTGTGGTGCTCGGTGCTCGTGCTCGTGTACTCGACCAACAGCGGACCCCACTCCAACATGGCGGTTGGCCAGCGGGCACAAGCCACCGTGGTTGCCAGTGCCGATTTCAGCTGCGAGGACATGGCGCGAACAGAGTTGAGCCGTCGCCAGGCCGCAATCGCCGTCCCACCCGTCTTCGTGGTGAACTACGGTCCCTGCAACACGGCCGCGCGAACCCTCGAGAAACTTTTTGAACGCCTCTCCCAGTTGCGCGAGGCTGCCGCGCAGGAGGGCGGGAAGAAGCAGGACATCGCACCCCGTATCAGCGAGGTACTCGATATCCTCGGCGTGCCGCTGACGCCGGCCGAACTTCAGAAACTCGCGCCGCGCGGTCAGGAACAGCGCGTACTCGACATCATCAAAACTGCGCTGCATGACGCCTTCACCACGGGCATCATGTCCGCCGTCGACCGCAAGGCCGAGCGACAGCTTGCCGGCTCGGCCGGTCGCGTCTCCGTCCGCGCATCCGACGGCTCCACGGAACTGAACACCTCGGTCGACGATCTTCCCCTGCCTGAAAACACGCTTCCAGCCATCGCCGACAAGATCACGCAAAAACTCGACGAACCCAGCGTGAAGCCCATCCTCCTCTCGTTGCTGCGCCCATGGGTAATCCCCAACCTTGTGTACGACCCCTACCTGACGGAGGAGCATCGCCGCAGCGCCGAGCAGGTAGTCAGCCCGGTGATGATGAAGATTCATGCGGGTACGCCGCTGGTCGAAGCCGGCGAACGGATCACGCCCCAGATCATCGAGAAACTCGTCGCGCACGACCGCCGGATTGCGCAACTGGAATCCGCCTACGACCGAGTGGTCAAACGCATCGGCAGCGCGGGTCTCCTGATCGCCGCCTTGATCGCCTGCATCGGCCTGCTGCAGTTGCTCAAGCCGGAAATCCTGCGGCAGAACTCAAGGATCCTGCTGCTGGTCGTTCTTTCGCTGCTCGCGCTGCTGCCTGCGAGAGTCCTGCTGTCCGTTTCGAACTCTGCCCAATGGCTTCCCCCTTCCGTGGTCGACTTCGCGCTGCCCCTCGCGCTCGCGCCGTTGTTGGCATCAATTCTCGCCGGCAGCGCGGTGGCCATCACCGTGGGGCTGTGGAACAGTTTTGCCATGGCCGTACTCCTCGACAATAACTTCGCCGTATTCACGCTCGGGTTGCTGGTGACCATCGTCGCCACTCTCTCAACCCAGGATGTCCGCCGCCGTTCACGCATCTACCGCGCGGGCGTCTTCATCGGCCTTGCAGAACTGTTGTACGCCATCAGTCTCGCTGCCGTCAGCCAGCTCCCCGCGGGCATCGTGGCCGGGCAAGCCGTGGCCGCGTTCGCCAGCGGCATCATCTGCGCTTTTCTTGCCACGCTGCTGATCCCCTTGTTTGAAATGCTTTTCGGCATCACCACGAACCTGTCGCTGCTCGAACTTGCGGACCTCAGCCACCCGTTGCTGCAGCGACTGGCCATGGAGGCACCCGGGAGTTACCACCACAGCATCGTGGCAGCCAACCTCGGACAGGCCGCCGCTTCGCGCATCGGCGCGAATGCGTTGCTCGTTCGCGTCGGCGGCTACTTCCACGACATCGGCAAACTCGTCAAACCGGACTTCTACACCGAAAACCAGCACACCCGCGACAACCCGCATGACGAACTCGCGCCCAGCATGAGCGCCCTCGTCATCAAGTCTCACGTGAAGGAAGGCGTCGCGCTGGGCCGGCAGTTCAAATTGCCGCAGTGCGTGATTGACGCCGTCGAGCAACACCACGGCACCAGCCTCGTTTCCTTCTTCTTCCACCGCGCGCGCCAGCTACAGGAAGATGGCAAGAACGACACCGAGGTCAACGAGGCGGACTACCGCTACGAAGGCCCACGGCCCCGCTCCCGCGAAATGGCCATCCTCGCCCTTGCCGACGCGGTCGAGGCAGCCGCGCGCTCGCTGGAAAAACCGAACCCCGCCCGTATCGAGGCGTTGGTCAACGAGGTTGCTGACTCCAGGCTCCGCGACGGACAGCTCGACGCCTCCGGCATGACGTTGACCGAACTGGCCGCCGTGAAGACCTCGTTTGTCTTCTCGCTCGCCAATATGCTCCATGTCCGCATCGCGTATCCACAAGATGAAGCTAAAGGTAATCCAACAGCAGGCAAAGCACCGGGTGCATGGCGCGAAGGTGCGCCGACTGACACGGTGGCTTTTGACCCGGAGTCATCCGGACCCGAAGACGTGGGCTGAGGTGGTCCTTACCCTCGCGGATGACGACGGCATCACCCCCGTCAACATCGCCGTCTTCGCCCGGCACCGCACAACCGATGTCATCAGCGCGACCTATCAACCCATGCCCGGCGAATCGCGCGGCCATGCAGAGGTGTTTGTGAACGTCGAGCGCGCCTGGAAAATCGGGCGGACGGCCGGCGGCGCATCACGCGAGTTGGCTCTCTACATCGCTCACGGCTGCCAACACTTGACCGGCGCGTCGGATCACACACCCAGACTGCGGGCCGCCATGCGCCGCAAGGAACGCGCATGGCTCCGGGAAGCCGACGATCTCGGCTACATCGCCGGCTTGACCGGCGGAGTCAAATCCACCGGCTGAAGATCCTCTACCTTCGGCTTGCCGGCGGGATCATTCCAAAGCGTGATGCACCAAAGCTCCGTGTCCGCCGGCGGCTCGTGATCGAATTCCAGACGGAAGGAAACCGTCGCCAGATTCTCTTCCATGTTGAATTGCGGGGAGGCTGTCTTCCGCCCACCCTCCATCAATACATCGTACATCAACTCGTAGCCCTTCCGTCCCGGCTCCATCTCCCCGGGCAACACCCGGATTCGCGCATGGCCCCAGCTTTGGATCTTGCCGAACCAATAGCCGCTCCCACCCGATCCGATCTCTCGCGCCTTCTGCTTCAGCCACTCGGCATCCACATTCCGCTGAACCGGCTGTTCCACCGTGAACGCTCCCGAAAGCGCGTTGGAGCCTGCAGCCGCCTCGGGCACAGTCAGAAAGAAACTGCATATCTGCGAGTCGGGGTTTCCGATCGGCCGCTCAAAGGAGCAGGTGAAATTGGTCCCGCTGACATCCGCAATCTTTACCAGTTTGTACGGCGCATACACGCGCGGCGGCTCCGTCGCGCCCACCACTACCACCCCCGCCAGCACCATCGCCACCACCACCCACATCAAAGCCTTCATCTGGACCTCCCTCTCCCGCCGGTTCCGTATTGGATGTTTCGACACGCCATTGTATAGTTCCGTTGAATCTATGTTCAAGCGTCTGGCCAGATCAATTCGAAACAACATGCTGGTGGGGCTTGTGCTCGTCACCCCCATCGTCGTGACGGGCTTCCTCATCAACGTGTTGTTCATGTTCTTCACCAATCGCGTCATCGAATTCATTCCCGAAAACGTGCGCGCGGGCCGGCCCGACATTATCTTCGGCATCATGGCCTTCCTCGTCGCGCTCGTGCTTCTCTTCTTGATCGGCCTGCTGGTCCGCAACCTGCTCGGCAAGAAACTCTACCAGTTCAGCGATCACCTGCTCGCCCGCATCCCTTTCGTCAACAAGATCTATATCGGCATTCGCCAGATCGGCGAGGCGCTGCTCGACCAGAGCCAGACCATGTTCAAGGATGTCGTGCTGGTGGAATACCCGCGCAAGGGGCTGTACTCGCTCGGCTTCACCACCGCGCGCGTGCCCAAGCACATGCAGATACGTCTGCCACCGCCCGACAACAGCCGGGAACTTGTGGCCGTCTTCGTACCCACCACGCCGAACCCGACCTCGGGCCTGATGATTCTCGTGCCGGTCGAGGATGCGGTCAAACTGCCGATCGATGTAGGCGATGCCATGAAGCTGGTGGTCTCCGGCGGCGCATTCTTCCCCGGGTCCAAGGTAGACGACCGGCCCACACTGCTCGACAAGCTCGAGGAATGGCTGGCGAAAGACAAGGATGTGCGGGCAGGCGAGGCGAAGCGCATCGCTTTGGAAGAGACCAAGTCAGCCACATCGGATCAGCCCAAGTGATCGAGAAGACACAGGCCATCGTTCTCCGCTGCTACCCCTACTCCAACACGTCCCGCATCGTCTCGTGGCTGACCCCCGACGCAGGCCGCATGGTCACCGTGATCAAAGGCTCGCAGCGACCCAAGAGCGCATTCCTCGGCCAATACGACCTCTTCTATACCTGCGAACTCGTCTTCTACGGCCGCGAGCGATCCGGTGTACACATCGCCCGTGAGTGCTGCCCGTTGAAAACGCGACCCCGCCTCCGCGAGGACTGGCGCGCGTGCGCCGCTGCATCGTACCTCGCCGACCTGATCTCCCGCATCAGCCCGCCGGACGCACCGCATGCGGGGCTCTTTGACCTGCTCGAAACCGGGCTCGATCACCTCGCCGCGGGCAAGGCCGTGGCCCCGCTCCTTTTCTGGCTTGAGCTGCGCCTGCTCGACCTCCTCGGGCTGGCGCCACGTCTGCGTCATTGCCTCGATTGCGGCTGCGAACTGGTGCCGGGCATGCGCAACACACGGTTCTCCTATTCCGAGGGCGGCATCCTGTGCCCAAAGTGCGCGCGCAACGACACGTCGTCGTCACATGCGCCGATTTCGCCCGACATTCTTGCCATTCTCGTCGGCTGGCAGCGCGCACGCACACCGCAGCCTGCCTTGGTGACGCAATGCACCGCGTGGCAGCTCGGTGAAATCGAAAAACTGCTCGGGCTCTTCCTGGAATATCACCTCGATACGCAGCTCCGCAGCCGGGCAATCGCTCTCGACGTGCTCTCGTTCCGCCTGCCCGCAGCATCCTGACCCCGCGGGACCCAGAAAACACTTGAGAGGCGTGGGGCTAGGCCCTACGCTTCGTGCAAATCTCAAGGAGCTTATGATCGGCCGGCTTTGGAAACTTATCTGCCGTATTTCGCTGGTGGTTGCGTCTTTCCTCGGACTCTTCTTCCTGGGCGAACTCGCGCGGCTCTACATGCTCTTCTACCGCATCCACCCCATCGCTGGCTGGACGTATGCGGCCATCCTTGGGTTGGGATTCCTCTACGTACTCGTCCGTGCCATCGTGGCGTGGCGCTCCATCCCCCGGGCGCTGACACCCCCACCCCGACCCGACCTCGACCACCCCGACCACAAGGCGATGCTGGCCTATTCCCGCTACCTCGCCCGCTTTCTCCGCCGGATGGGACGTAACACCCACCTGCCCCAGGAGGCACGCTCGTTTGCCCGCGAGAAGGCTGCGGACATCGCCGACACGCTTTCCGCACATCCACTGAATGACGACCTCGTCCGTACGATCCAAAAGACCGAGAACGAAGTCATTGCGCCTCTGCTGCAGTCGCTGGATGAACTCGCCGCCGGAGAGGTCCGCAAGTCCGTGCGCGATGTCATGCTCGGTGTCACATTCAGTCCCTACCCGAGCGTCGACCTGCTGGTCGTTCTCTACCGCAACACGGCCATGGTCCTGCGCGTGTCGCGCATCTACCGCGCGCGGCCGTCGCCCCGCGAGGAGTTGACGATCCTGCGCGACATCATGACCACCGTCGCCGCCGTAAACTTCCTGAACATCAGCCGCAAGCTGATGGAGAGCCTGCTCTCGCAGATTCCATTCATCGGCGGCGTGGCAGACGACATCGCCCAGGGCATCGGCGCCGGCCTGCTGACGTCCGTGACCGGCCACGCGGCGATGGATCGCAGCGGCGCGTTCCGCGGCTGGAACCGCGAGGAGGAAATCCAATCGCTCGGCTCGAAGACCGCCGGATTCCTGAAGGACGTGAAGGACATGTTCACCAAGGATCTGCTGCCGGACCTGAAGCCGCGGATCTGCGCCGTCGCCACGCCGGCCCAGGCAGATGCGCCGGGATTCTGGGAGAAGGTCATACGCGGTGTTGCCGCGGCCGTGGACGCCACGGCACGCACGCTCGACTTCATCGTCATCAAGCCCGCCACGGCGTCGGTGCAGGGCGTCGCAACTGCCGGGGCTTTTGTCACGCGCAGCGTGGCGGATGCCGGCTCGTCGATCGCGCGCGGGGCCAAACATGCCGGCCGCTCCAGTCGCCGCCATATCTCGCGCGTCCTTCAGACTTTTGGCCAGCGTATCAAGTACACTTTCCTCAGCCGTCATCCGAAGTAAGGAGTCGAGGCTATCCCCCATGAAAAATCAGGAACCCAATACCAAACACCTTCTGCCCAGCACCCCCGTTCCCGTCCCGTACGGGGCACAGGTTCTGGACAAGGGCGTCCAGTTCACCATCTTCAGCCGCCACGCCAAACGCGTCTGGCTGATGCTGTTCGACAACCCGGACGATGCCGAGCCCTCGCAGGAATACGAGCTGACGCCGGAGGAGAACCGCATCGGCGATATCTGGCATCTGCACGTCGAGGATGCTCGCGAAGGACAGTTCTACGCCTACCGCATGGGCGGCTCAACACCTCGCGGTGTGGCCAACTTCTTCGACCCCGACCAATGGCTGCTGGACCCCTACGCGCTGGCCGTGTGCGGCTGGGAAAAATGGGGCGATATCCAGGGACTGGAGCCCGGCAAGGCGCCCAAGCGCGGCCCACTCTTCCCCAAAGGCGTCATCGTGCGCGACGATTTCGACTGGACACAGGACCGCACCCCGCGCACACCGCTCTCGGAAAGCGTAATCTACGAGACGCATCTCCGCGGATTCACCGTGCATCCCTCCTCCGGCGTCCGCCACGCCGGCACCTATCGCGGACTGATCGAAAAGATTCCCTATCTCAAGGACCTGGGCGTCACCGCCGTCGAACTGCTGCCGATCCAGGAGTTCAACGAACTGGAGTATTTTCTCGAAAACGGACCGCGGCGCAACCTGCGCAATTACTGGGGCTACAGCACACTCGCATTCTTCGCGCCCAATGGCCGCTACGCGCAGCGCGGCGTTCACGGCCAACAGTTGCGCGAGTTCAAGGAGATGGTCGTCGCCCTCCACCAGGCCGGAATCGAACTGATCCTCGACGTCGTCTTCAACCACACCACCGAAGGTGGCGACGGCGGCCCGACCTATTCGTTCCGCGGCATCGACAATTCCATCTATTACATGATGGAGGAGGCCCGGCCGCACTATAAGAACTTCTCGGGCTGCGGCAATACGGTGAACAGCAACCACGTCGTCGTCCGCAATTTCATCATGGACTGCCTCCGCTATTGGGTGCTGCACATGCACGTCGATGGCTTCCGCTTCGACCTCGCCTCCGTACTCACACGCGGCCCCGATGGCGGGCTGCTGCCGAACCCGCCCATCGTCGAACAGATCGCCGAGGACCCCGCGTTGCGTGACACCAAGATCATCGCCGAAGCATGGGACGCCGCCGGTACATACCAGGTGGGCTCCTTTCCCAACGAGCGCTGGTCCGAGTGGAACGGGTTATACCGCGACGAAATGCGCCGCTTCTGGAAGGGCGAAGAAGGCATGCTCGGACGCATGGCCACCCGCCTCACCGGCAGCTCCGACCTGTATGACAAGGACGGGCAGGCTCCCCTGAAGAGCATCAACTTCCTGACCTGCCACGACGGGTTCACCCTGTGCGATCTCGTGAGCTATAACGACAAGCACAACGAGGACAACGCCGAGGCAAATCGCGACGGCGAGAATCACAACCACAGCTCGAACTTCGGCGAGGAAGGTCCGACCACCGATCCCGAAATTCGCGCCATGCGCCGCCGCCAGCAGAAGAACTTCATCGCCACGCTCTTCCTTTCGCAGGGCGTTCCCATGTTCCCGGCGGGCGACGAATTTTCGCGGACACAGCGCGGCAACAACAACGCCTACTGCCAGGACAACGAAACCAGTTGGGTCGACTGGTCCCTGCTGAAGGAAAATGGCGAGTTGCACGAATTCACCAAGCGCATGATCGCCTTTCGCAAGGCACACCCATGCCTGCGCAGAACAAAGTTCTTCGTCGGCAAACAGCCCGATGAAACCACGGCGGATATCGTGTGGATCGGCAAGAACGGCGAGCCGCCGGACTGGGACAAGGACCTCACATTGGCCTGCCTGATCAATGGCCATCACGAATATACCGGCGCAACGGAAGACGACGAGAGCCTGTTCATCATCCTCAATGCCGATGAGAAGCCCGCCACGTTCACCGTACCGGTGGCCCCGGACAAACCCTGGGTGCTGGCGCTCACCACCGAGGAGCAGGATCCGATGTGGTACCGGAAGAAGGGCACGATCACCGTGGACGGAAAGTCGGTGACGGTGCTAGCCTCGGCGCCATTCCGACGCTTTTGGCGATGACAGAAGTCCCGGCTACTCCGTCTCTTCCGCCACCCATTTCAGAAAGGCGGGGTTGCCCTTCCGAATGGGAAGCACCACGATGCACGGCACATCGTAACTGTGGAGAGCCTTCACGCGCGATGTCACTTTGTCCGCCAGCGCAGCACGGGTCTTGACCAGCATGGCCACTTCGCGTCCATCGCAGATCTTTCCCTCCCATCGATACACAGACCGGATGGGGCCGAGGATATTCACGCAGGCCGCCAGACGCCGGCGCACAAGTTCCCCGGCTATCTTCTTCGCTTCACGCTGGTTCGCCGCCGTAATGTAGATCGTCACGATGCTCATGTGCCGATCATACAGTACGTGCCGTGTGCGGGCAAAAGCATTGCAGGCCTGCAAATCCGCGAAGCTCTTCGCGTCGCACTATCCACACATCGGACAGGAGGGTATGGATAATGTGGAAGGATTTGCTGATCCGGCTCGCTTTGGCGGAAAACGAATCCGGCGACTTAGAATTGGAACGTTTCCTGCTGTAAAAGAGGGTGAGAGAACGGGAGCGATGCCGTGCTGAGAAGGATACTTATAGCCCTTGCGACCGCCGGAACCGCGTTGATCCTCGCGGGCTGTGGCACGGCTGGCTTTACCTATGTCCCGGCTGTCGTCGGGCCTCTCGATGATCAGGAAGCCACCACCACGGTCGACGTGCGCATTGAGACGGATTCCTCCGTGGCCGTCATCGGGCAGCCCATCGTCTTTCGCGTATTGATCCGCAACATATCCACCCGCTCCTTCTGGTTGCCGCGCGACCCCGACCTTCTCTTCACATGGATCTATCCGAACGGCCGCCGCGACAACTTCCTCCGGGAATTTCGCGAGGAACGCTATTACTCGGAACGCGACGCTGTGCGGCTGAAACCCGGCGAGGAGCTGGTCAAGTATTTCACAATACGAACATGGTATTTCGACCGGCCCGGAATCACGGAATTCCGCGCGGTCATGCACGCGAGCCGGAACACCAATCCCGAACTGCTGCCCTTCTGGAACGGCGAGGTCCAGTCGAATTCCTTCGGCATAGACGTCAAGCCCTCCAAAACGCGCCGCTCGTTCACGGATTCGCGGCTGCCTTCCGGGCCGCAGATGGACCCGGCAGTCTTGGTCCGACCCTCAGCCTGAGTTGCTCTTCAGGCCCCGGCCCCGATCACCAGCCAGCCTCTCGCCGGAATGGTCTTTCGCCCTTTGGAAATGGCCCTGCCCCCATCCCAAATATCCCGGCCCCGCTGGGCCAGCGTGAATGTTGCGGGTTGGTCCGACGCGTTAAGGGCGACAACAATGCGATCGCGTCCCGACCCGCGAGCAAATGCCAGCACGCGATCGGAACCTGACTCCAGGGGCTGTAACTTTCCACGACGCAGCGCGCGATGATCACGCCGCAGAGCCATGGCCTTACGGAAGAAATCAAATAACGCCATATCAGGCGTCCTCAGAGAGGTCCGGCACGTGCCACTCAACGCACGTCGCTCCAGTTCGTACCTCACGTCCTCCCACAGCATCGGCTGGCGATTGTCAGGATCGTTCGCGCCCCACAAGCCCACCTCGGTTCCATAATAGATCATCGGCGCGCCGAGGTAGGTCATCTGGAAGATCACCAACTGCTTCAATACATCGATCGTCTCCGGCCGCGGCCGGGTCGTCACCAGCTTCGGATTGGCCTGCGCCCGCGACAGGTCGAAGTAACACTGCCACTCGGACTTCAACGGCAACTCGTTTTCCAAGACAGTCGCGATGCGACCGACATCGTGTGAATCCAACAGGTTCTGCAAAACGTACTGCACGTCCGTCGGATACGCGTCGACCATCCGCCCCAGCTCCTTCCAGAGTTCGGATGCAGAAATCGGGCTCGGTCCGCGGGAAAAGAACCGGACGGTTGGAAACAGCCACATGTAGTTCATCACCGAGTCGAATTCGTCGCCCCGCAGAAAGTCCGTCGCCAAGTCGACAATTTCACCGGTCAGAAACGCGTCGGGATTGATGCTCTTCACGCATCGCCGCCACGCCTTCCAGAACCCGTGCGGGACGCAGAACGCCACATCCAACCGCCAGCCGTCCACGCCATCGGATGGGTCGCCATCGCCGTCGGGATCCATCCAGCGTTTCGTGATGTCGAAGATGTAGCGGCGCACGGGTTCCACCAGGCTCCGCTCGTCGCGCGCCAACTCCGGCAACCCCTTGTGTCCAAACCAGCCTTCGTAGTCGAATGATCCATCGCGACGCCACTTCGTCACGCGAAACCAATCCGCATACTTCGATTTCTTCCCTCGCTGCTGGAGGTCCTTGAAGGCGAAAAACCGGGTGCCCACGTGATTGAATACGCCGTCGAGGATGATGTGCATGCCGCGCCGATGAATATCGGCCACAAGTTCAACGAGACAGCGGTCGGCCGCCGTCCATATCCACGATCCCGGGTGCTCCGTCTCCCCCGCCCGCGCGAGGAGGTCAAGATCGCCCGCCCGATCCGGTCCCAACGTAGGATCGACGTGATGCAGGCATGCCGCGTCGTACTTGTGGAGCGACGGCGCCATGAAGATGGGATTGAGGTAAATCGCGTTGACGCCGAGGTCCTGCAGATAATCGAGCTTCGAGCGAAGGCCGACGAGGTCGCCACCATAACGACGGCAGTAGACGGACTTGAAGAAATCCCCCTGCTCCGCCTCCCACGGCTCCTGCCGATACCAATCCTGACCCCAAGGATTGATCGACCACCCCTTGATGGGATGATCAAAGCAATCCGCCGATTGGGGATTGCTGCCGGGCGCGCCGTTACGAAAGCGCTCCGGGAATATCTGATACCAGATGGCATCGCGCGCCCACGCAGGCACCTTGGCACGTATTCGCTTGGCGGTTCGCGGCATGTGATGACTCCCGTGCGGCACAGAATACCCCGACATCGCGCACTGTTAAAGTCGCACCGCTTCGATGAGCCGGATAGCGCGCTTGATACCACAGGGAAGTGCGCTAGAATCGGGGAAGGCCAATTCGGAGGTGCTTCATGAATCATGAGAACATTCCATCCGCGCCGCCAGCCATCCCCACCCGCCGCTATACGCCTCCGGCAGAACCGTCTCGCGGCCTACCCATCGGCCTTGTGCTGGTGCTGATCGCGATACTCGCGTTCCCACTGTGGTTCTGGTTCTTCTGCCGGATCGAACCCGGCTCCAACGCAATGGCTGTGCTGATTCACAAGACCGGCAAGGACCTCCCCTCCGGTCAGATATTGGCACTGCAGCCGGACCAGAAGGGCATTCAACTCGACGTGTTGCCAGAAGGCCGCTACTTCAAGAACCCCTATTCCTGGGGTTGGAAAATCATGGGCATCACCGATATCCCTGCGGGCAAGCTCGGTGTGCGCACCCGGCTCTATGGCAAGGACCTGCCACCCGGCAGCATCATCGCCACGGACGACTCCAAGGGCATTGTCGCCGACGTGCTGCGCCCCGGAAAGTATCGCATCAATCCCTACGCCTACAGCGTGGCACTGTTTGATGCGATCACGATCCGGCCCGGCAACGTGGGCGTGATCACATCATTGGTCGGCGAGGACGTGCTGAACAACAGCACGCTGAACGCCAGCAACCGCAACCAGTTCCTTGTCGGCAAGGGCATGAAGGGCGTACTTCCTGAAGTGCTCGACCCCGGCACGTACTACCTCAACCCCTACATGGTCAACGTCGTCGAAGTGAACCTCCAGAGCCAGCGCTTCGAGATGAGCGGCGACGACGCCATCAGCTTTCTCACGCTTGACGGCTTCACCGTCATCGTCGAAGGCACGCTCGAGTATGCGCTGCGGCGGGACAAGGTTGCACTGCTCACGCACAAAGTTGGCGACATGGATGACATTCTGAAGAAGATCATCCTGCCGCGCGCGCGCGGATTCAGCCGCATTGAGGGCAGCAAGAACCCGGCCAAGAACTACATCATGGGCGATACCCGCCAGAAGTTTCAGGATAACCTCGAGGCACACCTCACGGAGAAGTGCGCCGAGTGGGGCATCGCGATCAAGTCCGTCCTGATCCGCAACATTACCCCTCCCGACGAGATCGCGAGCGTCATCCGCGACCGTGAAATCGCCGTACAGACCGCGCGGAAATACGAGCAGCAGATCGCACAGGCCATCTCCAAAGCCGAGCTGACCAAGCAGGAAATGCTCGCGCAACAGAACAAGGAGAAGGTGGAGGCCGACACCGCACGCATCCGGGCCGTGATTCTTGCGCAGCAGGACCTCGCCGTGCAGGTCACCGCCGCCAAACGTGAATTCGAGGTGGCCAAGCTGGAAAATGAAGCCGCCACCGCACAGGCCCAGGCCATCGTCGTCCGCGCCGGCGCCGATCGGGATGTGATCCGCATGCAAAACGAGGCAGACGCGGCCGTGCTGGGCAGCCAGGTCAAAGCCTTCAATACGGGCCTCAACCTGGCGCGCCATGTCTTCTATGAAAAACTCGGGCCGAAGATTGCCTCTATCCTGAGTGGAGACCAACCCGATGGGCTGGGAGGTCTGTTCCTGCCCTATGTGCCGCCGAGGAAGGAGGTGGCTCCATGAAGTCATCCATCATTTTTGTCCTGCTTGTTGTTGTTCTCCTCGCCGGCGTCTGGGGTGTCTGGCAATGGGGCTTCTGCCGCTTCTATGTCGGCACGGACCAGATGGCTGTCATCACGGCCAAGGCTGGTGATCCGCTCCCGCCCGGACAAATCCTCGCGCGCAAGGGCCAGAAGGGCGTGCAGGAAGAGGTGCTTGGCGAAGGCC
The DNA here is from genome assembly GCA_036821485.1 of Verrucomicrobiota bacterium. Classification (GTDB taxonomy): domain Bacteria; phylum Verrucomicrobiota; class Kiritimatiellia; order CAIQIC01; family JAGNIJ01; genus DAISJM01. Next base: position 30,510 of record DAISJM010000004.1, read on the forward strand.
GCCACTTCCTCAATCCGATCATGTTCGAGCGCGAAATCATGTCAGTCGTGATTATCCCACCCGGCAAGGTCGGGATCGTCACATCCAAGGTCGGCAAAGACCTGCCCGAAGGCGAGTTCCTTGCCGCCCCCGGGGAAAAAGGTATCTGGCGTACTGTACTTGGCCCGGGCAAGTACCGCATGAATCCGATCGGCTATAAGATCGATGTGGTGGATGCCATCAGCATCCCGATCGGCTACGTCGGGGTCGTCACCTCCCTCTCGGGCGAGCAGGCCCCCGAGGGCGAATTCGCCGCAGCCAACGAAAAAGGTGTGATGACTGACATCCTTCAGCCCGGCCTCTATTACGTCAACCCGCGCGAATACAAGGTGGACGTGCTGGAGATCGGAGTGAACCAGGTCTCCCTGATTGGCAAAGGCGGCGGCGAAGTCATCACCAAAGCCAAAATCGCCACCCAGAACCGCGCGATGAACGAGCTCCAGGACAAGGTGCTGATGGAACAGCAGGAAAAGCGCTACGACTACCTGCGGCAGTCTCGCTCGTCGGTGAGCGAACGCGAACAGAGTGCTCCATCGTCACGCTACGACAACACACAGCAGGGTATCGCTCCGGCGAAACCCGGCACCGTGGCGGGAACCGCGCCGTCGTTTGTTCTGAACCAGTTTGTGGAGTTCCCCTCGCGCGACGGCTTTGAGATCAGCCTCGACATGACCGTGGAGTTCGAGCTGCCACCCGACAGCATCGCGTGGGTGTTCCGCAGCTACGGCGACCTGCCCGCGGCCGTGGACAAAGTGATCATGCCTCAAATCCTGTCCATCTCCCGGCTGAAGGGCTCCGCCTACGGCGCCCGTGACTTCATCGTCGGCGAGGGTCGCGAGAAGTTCCAGAACGACCTGACCGAGGCACTGGCCAGAACGCTCGCCGAGCGGCGCATCATCGTCCACAACGCGCTGATCCGGCACGTTAACGTGCCGATGCAGATTCTCGAGCCAATTCAACAGGCCAGCATTGCGCAGGAGCAGGATCTGACCAACAGGGAGAAGCAGAACACCGCCAAGAAGCAGGCCGAACTCAATACCGAGTTGAGCCTCATCGCCCAGCGCGGCGAGCAGGTCGCGCAGGAGACGGAGAAGATCAAGGCCGAGGTCCGCGCCGATCAGGACAAGCAGGTTGCCGAAACCCGTGCGGAAACCATGAAGCAAGTCGCCGCAATCGAGCGGGATGCGGCCGTGGTGCGCGCGGAGCGCGTAACCAAGCTGGGCAAAGCCAGAGCCGATGTGACGGCCATGGTGGAAGGCGAAGTGGCCAACGGGTTCCAGATGAAGGTCAAGGCGTTCGGCGATCCGATGGCCTACAACCTTTGGACGCTTGCCAACAGCCTTAGCGACAAACTCTCGGTCAACATCATCCACGCGGGCAGCGGCACGCTCTGGACCGACCTCGAGAAGGCCAACTTGGGCGAACTGGGTGGCGCCACACTGATCAGCGGCGAGAAGAAATAGATGAACTACGGGCTCTGCGGGTGCAGAGGCCGAACTTCACCGAGTTCTGCAGGAGCAAGGGCCCGCGCCTGGGAAAAGTCGTAACCCCAGATGAACCGGCCCTGCAGCCGGAAATAGAGTCGGTTGGAATCGTCACTCCACGCCAGCCGCTCTCCAAGATCCAGCCGATTGTCCGACGGCACGGGATCCGAGTAGTACGCCGTGTGCCACAGACCGCCGTCCTTCACATGCACTTCGAAGTTCTGCTTCAAATACTGGGAGCGCATCAGCATGGCCGAACGCTGGCCATCAGGAGAGTCCAACCGCTGGACGATCCATCTCGGCGGGACGAGAATCTTCAACCCCACCCACAAAAGGACCAGCGATACGGCTGCCAGCACCACCCATCGAGGTACCAGAACACCCTCGCTTCGCAACAGCTTCTGGTAGTCGCGAACCATGAGACCCGTTACTTGGGCGGAAGCTCGGCGGGCGCCTCATTTGTAACCGACTCGGCCGCAGGATGATGCGCCCGAGGGAACATGGGAACAATCCACCGCCTGACATCCCGGAACGTGATAAGGACAAACACGGCAATCAGCAGGACGGTGAACACGTTCATCATGATGTTGAACACTTTCTTGCTCAACGGCCGTCGTGTCACCATTTCCCACAAACAGAAGACCACGTGCCCGCCATCCACCACCGGGATGGGCAGCAGGTTGATGATCGCCAGCGTGATGTTGATGGAACCCGTGAACGACACGGCCAGAATCAGGCTCTTCTGTACGGTCCACCAGAACATGATGAGAATCGCCACCGGTCCGCCGACAGCCTGCGACGCGACCTTTGCCTTGCTCGGCGTAACCAGCGCCTTGAGGAAGCGGAACATCGCCATCGCCTGCTGCTTGATCTGCGCCGAGGGACGAGGATGAACGATGGTATCGTAGTCGAGGTCCATCGTGTTGAACATGATGCCGATAAGCGCGCGCCCAGCCTTGGCGTCATACTTTGGAGTTACCACGATATCGATCGGCTTGTTGTCCCGAATGATCCTGGCAGGCACGGCGGTGTCGCGCGCCCGATTGACCAAATCAATCAGATGCTCACGACTGAAGAGCTTCTCGCCATTGAACTCCACCAGCATGTCACCCGATCGGATGCCGGCTTCCTCCGCACTGGAACCCGGCACCACGCTCGCCACACCACAGAAATTCATCCACCCGATGCCCGCGACGGCCCGTACGCCCAACCAACTTTTCTCGGTCGGCACCGTGATGAGCCGCTCCCCACTGACACCCCGAACCGACAGCGTTACATTCGTGCGCATCGAGGCCGCCAGGATGAACTCATCCCAGTTCGTCACATGCTCGCCATTTACGGCCACCACTTCATCGCCGATCTGTAATCCCTCGGAATAGGCGGCGCTGTTCGTTTCGATGGAGCCGATGACGCAGTTACGCTCGTGCGGGGCAGACGGCTTGCCGATCCAGAAAACAAGGTAGGCCAGGAAAATGGCGAAGAGGATATTGCCGGTCACCCCGGCCAGGGAGACCAGCATGCGTTTCCATGCCGCAACCCGGGGAAGATTCCGCGTTGCTTCCTCGGCCTTCGACGCATCGTCCATCCCGGTCGGATCCATCTGGGGCAGCGCAACGTAGCCGCCAAACGGGAAGACACAGATCTTGTAGGTCACATCCCCCACTTTTCGCTTCCAGAGCGCCGGGCCAAATCCGATGGCAAAAACATCCACCACCATGCCGCACCAGCGGGCCACGAGAAAGTGCCCAAGTTCGTGCACAAAAATCGTCGCCCCGAAGAGCAGGAGAACCATCAACAGCGTGTAGATTGTAAGCATCATGATAACTTTCCCTGCGATAAGCAGAAGCGTCGCAGCACGCTATTTCATGAACAGCCGCACGTAGGTGTACAGCGCCGGTGCCGTGAAGAGAAGGCTGTCGAGCACGTCCAGCACACCCCCCATCCCGAGAATCATCCGGCTCGAATCCTTCACCCCGGCCGCCCGTTTGAAGAGAGACTCCGTGAGATCACCAAAGATACCCAACACCACCAGCAGGACGCCGAGAATCAAGGCATCCCACACATGCATCGTCAGCATACCCAACTGCCCGCCGCTGATGGTGCGGAACAGCAGGCTGACCACAACGCCTGCCAATATGGCACCGCACAGCCCTTCCCAACTCTTCGCAGGCGAAATACGGGGAAACAACTTATGACGTCCGAAGGAACATCCGACGAAGTAGGCGCCCACATCGCTGAACTTCACGACCAACACAAGATACAGGACAAGCAGGCGGCCTTCCGCATCGCCCCACGCAGTCAGCAACTTGGTGAAGAAGTTGAAAAGATAGCCGGCGTACATGAAGCCGAAAAGGGTCGAGGCAACAGTCTCCAGTGGGCGCGGATTGTTCTTTTGCGGAAACTGCCGGAGAAACACGGCGCAGGTGACCAGGAAGAGGAGTATCCATTCCAGGTCGGATGGAGCACCACCGGACGCCCTGAGTGAGAACCACGTTGTGGCCACCAGCGCAAGACCGCTGAACACGCCCACATAGCGGAAAGCGGGGATGTTGGCGGCGCTGAGCAGTCCGTAAAACTCCCACAGCGCGAGGCCGCAAACCGCCATCAGGGCCACCACTACCCAAGGGGTTGGTAACCAGAACACGCCGGCAATCAGGGCTCCTCCAATCAGGAACCCGCTTTGTAGCCTCTGTCTGAGCGTTTGCTGCATGTTACTTCACATCACCGTAGCGTCGGCGCCTCTCGGCATACGCCTGCAACGCGGCTTCGAATTCCTTCTCGCGGAAATCAGGCCACAGCACATCCGTAATATAGAACTCGGCATACGAAAGCTGCCACAACAGAAAATTGCTCAGTCGCAGCTCCCCGCTCGTCCGGATCATCAGGTCAGGATCCGGCACATCCGGAGCGTAAAGATACTCTGCGAATTTGCGTTCGTCGATAGCGCTTGGCTTCAGCTTCCCTGCGCGCACATCTTCCGCAATCTTGCGAGCCGCGTCCGTGATTTCCACGCGGCCACCATAGCTCAGCGCCAGGGTGAGAGTGCCTTCCTTGTAGTCCTTTGTGACCTCGATTACCCGCCGCAGTTCTCTCTGGACCGGCAGGGGAAGATCGTCGATGTGTCCGATGACGCGCAGGCGTACCTTGTTTTCATGCAGTTCATGCTCCTGCTGCGTCAGGAATCGCCGGAGGATGCGCATGAGGCCTATGATCTCCGCCTTCGGCCGAACCCAGTTCTCGGAGCTGAAGGCGTAAAGCGTAAGGTACTTCACACCGGCCTTGCGGCAGGCACGAACAATGGCTCGAACGGAGTCCGTTCCCACTTCGTGCCCCTTGATGCGCGGAAGCCCGCGCCGCTGCGCCCACCGGCCGTTTCCGTCCATGATGATGGCCACATGAACTGGAATCTTGGAAGGCGTGGCTTTCACGGGGTCAATTCTTGCCGCTTCTCATGGAGGGTGCAAGCCGCAACGTACTGTCGCGCCGCGGGCCAACAGACAGGATGCCGACGGGCACTCCGGTGATTTCCGCCAGCCGCGCCACGTAGGCCTTGGCTTGCGCAGGCAGGTCTTCAAACCGCGTGATATCCTTGGTGGAGCACTTCCAGCCCTTGAAATCCTCATAGACGGGGCGGCATTTCTCCAGGATTCGAACGCTCGCCGGCACGGTGTCGTATCGCTTGCCATCGCACTCGTATGCCACGCAGATACGAATGACGTCCATGGGGTCCAGCACATCCAATTTCGTGACGGCCCAGAAATCAATGCCGTTGATCATGACCGAATAACGCGCCACAACGGCATCGAACCAACCACAACGCCGAGGACGCCCGGTGGTGGCGCCAAACTCGCGGCCGGTCTCGCGCAAAAGCGCGCCGGTTTCATCAAGCAGTTCCGTCGGAAACGGCCCCTCGCCCACACGCGTTGTGTAGGCCTTGATGACGCCAATCACCTGGTCGATCCGGTGGGGAGCAACGCCGGTTCCCACGCACGCACCGCCCGCCGTGGCGCTCGATGATGTGACAAAGGGATACGTGCCGAAATCGATGTCCAGCATGGTCCCTTGAGCGCCCTCGAAAAGGACGTTTTCCTTACGGTCGATGGCTTGATTCAGCAGCGTGATCGTATCCGCAATATGGGGGCCGAGGAAAGCCGCTGCGGCCATGTACTCGGCCTTCACCGACACCACGTCCTGCTCGGGAGCACCAAGTGCCGCCAGAATCCGATTCTGCTCGCCAAGCTTCTGATCCAGCAGGCTGGCAAGTGAAGCATCCAGCAAATCGCCGATACGAAGTCCCACGCGCGACGCCTTGTCACCATAGCAGGGCCCAATGCCTCGCTTGGTGGTGCCGATTTTCTCGCCCTGACTGCGATCCTGTTCACGGTATTCGTCTATCAGACGATGGAAAGGCATGACCATATGCGCGCGGTCGCCCACGAACAATCGCGAACCGAGTTGGATGCCCCGCTCCTCAAGCTCCTTCAGTTCGCGGACGAGCGCAATGGGATCCACGACAACGCCGTTGCCGATGATGCACTTCTTGTTCGGATGCAAAATACCCGAAGGCGCGAGATGGAGTACATAGCGGTCCTTGCCCACCTCGACGGTGTGACCCGCATTGTTGCCACCCTGGTAGCGGACAACCCAGTCCACTTCCTTCGTGAGGACATCAATGATCTTCCCCTTCCCCTCGTCTCCCCACTGAGCCCCAATCAAAACGGTATTTGGCATCCGACGGCCTCGCTTTCCACCACTTCGTGACCCGCATCAAAGCAAAGGCCCTCTTCGTAGGGAGGGCCCTGAAACGCGGCCAAAGCCTATGGGAAGCCCCGTTGTCGGTCAACGTCAAATGGCAGGTCGGTCAAGGGCCGTTCAGAACGACATCATCGACATAAAACTGCGTCCCAGACGGGGCATTTTCGAGGAAGAGACCCCACGTCTTGATCCCGGCCGGATCGAGGATTCGCCCCGCAGGCGTGCGAAAATCGTCAAGCGCCACGCAGATGCGGTTCGAGCCTGGTGAAAGCTCAAATGCCTGCTGGTAGCGGTCCGCGTAGGCTGGATTCGGCCTGTCGTCGGCACGCATCCAGAGAACAAGATTGTTCGAGGAAGGAAGATAGACTTCAACACACACACGCACCTCGCCCGCCCATGAAACCGGCAAGTCCGTCAGGAAGAGACCCGGGTAAGCGTCGTGGCCGGAAGCTTGCACCTGAAGCGCGCATTCGCCATGCGTCGCAAATGAACGCACACGGCGAACGTCACAGCCCGCAACTTCCCACCGCCCGAGCTCCAGCCAGGATTCAAACGACGCCAGCCTTGGGAAATCCTGTCGCGCCCGGTGGCGGTCAAGCATCGTTCCCCCCAGTGGAAGCATCGCCAGAAGTCCGCATGCCATGGCGGTGCCCACGAAAGCGATCCTTCTCGCCGCCCATTCAGCGCGACTCGACTCATCGAGGGCCACACCCGCCAGCACGCCACAGATGCCGAGCGCCGCATCGGTCCACTGCCCGGTCCGCCCCAGAAACGGCTGGATCACCTCCACTGCTGCGGCCGCCAGGACCAGGCTGCCCGTCACGCGGAAGGCCCATATCCGGGGATGGACAGAGTTGGACCTGCTGCGCAGAACGAGAATCGTGATGACAAGGAACAACGGAAAATGCAGCGTGTCTTCCGCGGCCGCAAAAAGGCGATCGTCAGGGCGTCGGATATCTGGAACGAACAGCAGCGAGAGCAAGGCTGTCGCGGCCAGCAGAAGCAGTAAGCGCTTCTTCAAATCACCCCGCCCCCTGCATCACGGCGACCATTTGATGCGGTACCATCGCTTGCTTGCATTGGAACTTGCGATGTCTTCGAAGGAGAAGTTTCCGCCCAATCCCGAATAGAATGTCGCCTGCTGGTTGGTCGCAACACCCGTATCCGCAGTGGCCCACTGGTTCGCATTGGTGGAATATTCCACCGTGAAATTGCCCGGTGAAGTACAATTCCACACCACGTTGATCATGCCACGCGATCTCGTTTGGCTCAGAATATCCACATCGGCGGACTGGTATCCCGCGGACAGCCGGACCACGCGGTAGAACCTGTGCGGGCCGCCGGAGGATTCCACATCCTCGTAGGTGAAATCGCCACCGAAGGTGGACTTGAAGTACGGCACCTGGTTGGGCGCCGCGCCGGTCGGGGCATTCATCCACGCCTGCTCTTCCAGCAGCAGGAGGTTGGTCGCATACTGCACCTGGTAGAACTCATCCCACGCGCCACGCCACACGATGTCGCGCAGCCCCTGATTGCGATAGATACTGGTGATCTTGAACTCGCCATAGAAGATATTGAATATCGCATCGTTCATGTCCCAGTAATTGGTATTGGAATCGGAAACGATCCGCCACCGACCCTTGTACGTGTTGTAGTACGGCTCGGTCTGCCAGAGCACGTATTCCGTGTAGGCATTCACGTTTGTGGCCAGGTCCACCCAGTTGGTGCCGCCATCACCCGAATACTGCACCCGGAAAGTGATACCGCCTGGCACGTTCTGCACGGTCCAGATCAGCGGCCAGAGACTGTTCGTATCGCCGATATACGTCGGGTCGTTCAACACGCGTGCGTACACGACAAAGTTGGTGGTGCCCTTGCTGGCAAATTCAGTTCCACCATAGGCGCCGATGTTGATGCGATTTCCGTTGGTCGCCGGCTCCTGACTGTAGCTGGACAGCGGGTTACCCTTGTCGATTGCCCAAGAACTCGCACTGTCGTTAATCCAACCCGAGTTGTCTACAAAGCGGCCGGCGGTCGACTGGAGATGAAGATCACCGGAGTCCACATTGGCAAACAGCGGATTCGTGATTGCACTGCGATAGTCATGCTGCTTCTCGAGTTGCCACGATCTGAGATCAGCATACGTTCCATAGATCGCAGACGTCTGGATGAAATGATAGACGTTATAGTCGATGAAGGCTCCGGCAATGGTGTTCGAATCGCCGGCAATGGCCGGGGACCCCGCATCCGTAATGTAGAAGATGTTGTTCTGGAAGGTGTTGTTAGCCGAGCTCTGCACCCGCAGGTTGAATCCCGTATTCCCCACGAATGTGGCATTTTCCACCAGCGTTGTCCGGGCACTCATCACATCCATGCCTCCGGCCGAATTGCACCAGAAGCGGATGTTGCGATTGGTAATCGCTGTAGTGTTCTGGTTCACGATGCCGTACGTGTTTGACTGGACGAGCAACCGTTCGGCCACGCTGTAGCGGTTCGAGTCAAAATAGACGCCGCGATAGGCCTGCCGCACCGTGAAGTCCCTCAACGTCACATGTGAAGCTTTGACGTCAAACGCATCGCTGTCGCCCGCCGTGCTGCCGCGGGAAATAATGCTGCCGCCGGCCGAGGCGTTCGTGCTGCCGCGGATGAGAAGATTGCCATACGTATCATCACCGCCACGGGACCAGATCACGCGTGTATCGGCCGATAACGAGTACACGCCGGTATCTACGAAGATCGTGTCACCGCCCTCCGTGTCATACGTGTCAAGGATGCCTTGGATGGTGTTCTTCGGCGCGTTGCTGGCCAGGCCGGAGTTGCCGGATGCCCCCACAACCGAGCAGTAGATATCGTTGGCGGATGACGCGTCGTTCACGTAGAAGTTCAGCAGAGAATTGCGCAGGGCAAACGGATAGTCCGTCTGATCCTGAACAGCCGTATTGGTCTGCAGCACAACCTTCCAGAGCGAGTAGAAGCTTGATATCCCCACGGGGCTTTCCCACGGGTATTCCTGGCTGGCAGCCGGGCGATTGCTGACAATCGTGGTCCAATTCGTGCCATAGTCGAGCGAGTACTGCAGAGCGACCAGATCGTTGCTATCGAGGTTCACAGCTACCCAGCGGATCGTGTTGGTGCCTCGCAGCACACCGCCATCGTTGATCGTGGTGGCCAGCAGCCACGCATTGGTCAGACTCTTGCTGGCTTCAGCCGTGCCGCCATAGGCACCGAGATTCACTCGGGAACCATTGGGCAACGGCTCGTTGGTGGCCACCGTCGACGGAGACCCGGCATCGATGCACGGAGACTGAGCTATATCGTTAGTCCAGTTCTCGCCATCCCATCGCCCCGCGACGGACTTGAGATGGAAATCGCCGTTCGTCTCGTTGGCGAAAAGCGGATCATGGGACAAGCTGTGCAGGTCGTTGCCGGATTCGCGCTGCCAGTAGAAGAGCCGTTCCCAGTTGCCGTTGCGGTTGCCGATCCACGCGCCATTACGCGCAATCAGATTGTTGTAGTCCGAATTGAGGGTACCGGCATCCAGGCGAATACAGAAACTGTCGGCACCATCCGCGATGATGATGTTGTTCTCCAAGGTCGCACTGCCCGTGCCGGCCTTCCGAACCTGATCACCACCGGTGGCCAGCGTGTTGTTGCGCAGGGTGATGGCAGAGCCATTGACCTGTACGGCCGGACCAACCCCTCCATAAACCAACGAACTCTCCAGCAGCGCATTAGTGCCCGCCAACGTCACCTGTCCGGCCTGCACCCTGGCACGGCGCACGGTCACAGGAGCCCCCGCAACCGAGAGGGTTCCTGTGGCCAGAGTCACATCCGCCACATCCTGATCTGCCCCATTCAGGGTCAGGTTCCCGCTTCTGAATTCAAGATTCCGCAACACCGTGCCCTGCCCCGCCACGGCCATGTGTCCACCATCAAACACGACGTCGCTGAAGTTTATGTAGCTGCCATTTATACTGAGGATGGTGGTCGGCCCCCCGCCCCACCCCGTCCTGTTGAATACCGAAGTCATGGCATTCGTATTGCCACGCACGTACACGGGGGCGCCCACCCGCCCCTGGTCGGCATTACCCATGACCGCCACGTCGGAATCCCCGATGATGTAGTTACCCGTGTCAATGTAGATAGTGTCCTCGCCCTCGATGTCGTTGTCTTCGAGCAGGCTCTTCAGGGTGGCCTTGGGCACGTAGGCGAAGATGCCCAGATTCGTGTCGCTTCCAATACCCGTCGCATAAATATCACCGGTGGGCAGGCCGTCGTTTACGAAATAGGTGAACGGCCGATTGCGCAGCGAGAACGTCAGATCCGTGAGGTCGTTGACGTTGGTGCTGCCGTTGAGCGTCAACCGCCACCGCCCGATCGGACTGGAAGGCCATTTCTCCAGCCCCGCTTCCTTCAGATCGCTTTGCCACAGGTACTGGATCCGATAGATTTCCGAAGTGCCAATATTGGTCCACGCAACACCGTCAAAGTAATCGAGGGTTACGAGGTTCGTGGCGTCCATACCACCCCACGCCCAGACAAGATAGAAGATCCCTTCATACCGGCCACCCGATGACGCGGTAATGGCGAACAGCCACTGATTGGTCCGGCTCTGGCTGGCCTCCTTGGTATTGCCATGGACGCCAATGTTCACGCGATTCCCGTTCAGCGGCGGTTCGTTGCCGTAAGGATAGTTCGTCGGTCCGGTGTCGATCAGGTAGGACGTTGCCGTATCGTTGGTTACGAAGACCCCCACCGACCGGTCGAACCGGCCGAATTCGCTGCGCAGATGGAAGTCATCACTCGCCGGATCGACGAACAATGGATCGACGCTCAGCGAATGAATATCCTGCGTCGTCGCGGCAATCCATTGCGGCAGACGCTCCATCGGCACGCCCCTCACAACGCCGATCTGGGCCCCATTCGTGATGAACAGATCGTTGAAGTCCGCGCGGATGGCGGCATTGGTCACAAGCTGATAGCAGTAATTCGTGTCGCCGGTCGCATACAGCACAGAGTTGGTGAATGCCATGCTGCCTTCACTGAGCTGAACTGAGGACTGCCCATTCTTCCACAGGATGCAACTGTCGAAGACGTTGTCCCCGGCAGAACCGGCCACGACACCATTGCCCGTATGCCGGGTGACGACAGAATGAGCGATGCGGTTGCCGGAACTCTGGAAGAATCGGACACCCGCCGCGCCGCCGTCGCGAATAAGCAAATTGCTGATCACGTTCGCCCCGCTCGACAGTTCAAACGAGAGGCCATAGTCCACGTTCTGCAGGGTGAAGTCCCTCACCAGCATGTACTGCGCGGACTTGAAGTGGAACCCCACGCTCCCAACGAAGGCCGTATGCGCCCCCTGTAGCACTGACCCACCCCAGACCCAATTCGTGCTGCCCACGATGGACACCCTCGCCGTACTGACACCGCTCAGCACACTGCCGATAAACAACTCGTTGGTCAGCGGATAGAACCCCGTATCCACCAACACCACGTCGCCGCCATCCAGATCGTAGTCGAGAATTTCCTGAATCTCTGTCTTCGGAATATTCGATGCCAGGCCCGAGTTGGCAGGATCGCCCGGTGCAGAACAGTAAATATCGCCGGTTGTATCCGCGTCGTTGACGTAGAACGTGATGGGGCCATTGCGAAGGATGAACGTCGTGCCGATGGTGTCGGCGATATTCGTCTGATCTTGGTAGACGACTCGCCACAGGGCAATCGGTGTTGAGGGGAAGGTTGTCGGGGTCCAATCATACCCGTTCTGAGTGGCCACAAGATTGCTCGCCAGCACGACCCAACTGGCCCCAGCATCCTCGGAGTACTCAACCCTGACCCGATCCGCTGCGGTGAACCCGCGGCTCAGCCAGTACAGCTTCTTGGTTCCGCTGACAATACCGCCGTCGTCCATGCTGACCGCAAAGAGCGCGCGGGATGCCGCCGAAGTCACGCTCAAGCTCGCCTCGTTGGTATTACCATAGAGGCCGACATTCAGGCGGGATCCGTTGGGTAGCGGCTCATAGACATAAGAGTCGCCGATCCGTCCCGCATCGATGGCCCACGACGTATTGCTGTCGGTCACCCATGTGTTGGTAGCCCAGCGTCCGCGTTCGCTCTGAAGATGGAAATCGCCCTCGGCCGGCTTTGCGAACAACGGGTCGACAATCACGCTGCTCTCATCCACGCCAAGGTTGCGTTGCCAATCCTGCAGCTTGCGATAGCTCTGGCTGCGATACTCGTCCCGTCCCAGGACGGCGCCATTGGTCCGCCACAATATGTTGAAGTTGGCCGACAAGGTTCCCTGCGACACACGATAGAGGAAACTATTCGATATGGTCGAACTGATGACGGAGTTATAGAAACCAAACACACCTTGCCCGAGGTTGAGTCCCCCGCTCTGATTCTCCGACAGCACGCCTTGATTCCAATCCGCGCTCAGATCACCACCCCCGACCGACAACCCCCAACCGGCATTACCCCAGGACGCGCAACGATCGAAGCTGCCCTGCACCAGTTGCTGTGCAGAGATGCCGTCGCCCAAGTTCCCAAACGCTTCAATCCCTTCAAAGTTGCAGTACAGGGAATTGTCCAGTCGTAGACCCGTGGCGAATCCCGTGAACCGGAGGTTGGCCACATCCACGTATCGCGTATCCGTCATCCGAAGGCCGTAGGTCACGAATCCGCCGCCGTCCAGCACCGTACCACCACGTACACTATTCGTGCTGCCCAGGATTCGGATGATCCCGTTGGAGATGCCACGATTGATCTCACCCAACACCATGCTGTTGGTGAGGTAGTAGTAGCCCGTGTCGATGTACACGGTGTCCTCGGCCGTGATCGGGTAGAGCTGGAAGGCGGCGGCGGGATCGTCCAGCGGTGCGCTGTTGGTTAGGCCACTGTTGGACCCGCTGCCCGGCGCGTGGCAATACATGTCGCCAATCGTATTGGTGTCGTTGACGTAGATGGTCAACGCCTGGTTCTTGATGATGAACTCCTCATCCACTGTGTCCGTGACACCCGCATTGTCCTCGCTGGTCACTCGCCACAGGGCATGAAGGGTCACAAGCTCGCCCGAAACATCCCACCGATAGCCATCACTCGAGACCAGCACATTACTGTCGATCACACTCCACACGGCACCACCGTTGCGCGAGTACTCCAAACGAACGCGGGACGTATTGGTCATGCCGCCGTGGAGCCATCGCACGGTGTTCGTCCCGCGGATGGTTGTGCGCGAATTGAAGGACACCGCCAGCAACCACGGATTTGTCTCGCTGAGACTTGCATACCCCGTGTTGCCGTAGCATCCGATGTTGACGTTGCTGCCATTGGGCGGCAGCTCGTTTGTGTATACACTGGTGGGATTGCCGGCGTCCAGCAACGGCGAGTTGGTCATGTCATTCGTGAGGGATCCGTCCGCCAGGAATCTTCCGCTGCGACTCGCCGGATGGAAGTCTCCGTTGATCTTGTCAGCGAAAAGCGGTTCATGCGTCAGGCTGTGGACGTCCTGCGTAACACCCACCTGCCAATCATAAAGCGTGGGGTAGTTCTCACTGCCACCCACCAGCCGTTCCCGCTCCGCGACAAGGGCGGAATCCGACACAAGCATGTCGTTGTAGTCGGACTGCAGCGAGGACAACGCCGTCTCCCGATCAATCGTGTAGATCCGGTGGCCCGAACCCGCGGCGTACAGCACACTGTTACGAATGGTGTTTGTGCCGGCCTTTGTCATGACCAGCGCCGATGCGTTCCCGGCCATCACGCCGTTGTTCCACGTGAAGGAGGATTCCTCATTGATGACACCGACGCCGCCGGTGGTGCCGTTGTTCCACGCAAGACAATTCACAAACTCAAGGCCATCGGAACGCTTGGCCTCAAATCCGGCAATCGCGTTTCCTTCGCTCCGTATATTCTCGATCCGGCAGTCGTCGGCATCCTCGGCATACACACCCACGCCCGCATTCCTCACCGTCAGGTGCCGGAGGTTGATGCCCGCGGCCCGTTGCAGATAAATGCCGTAGGCGCCAAGCTGGGCGGTCTGGCGGTTCAGGATGGTCCCCCCCGCCCCGAAATTCGTACTTCCGACAATCGTGACCCTGTTGGTTCCATATCCCGAGTCGAGATCCCCGATTCGAAGATCGGCGTCCATCAGATACTCACCGGTATCGACGAAGATGACGTCCACGGGCTCCAACTTGTAGGCGTCGATCACTTCCTGGACACTGGCCTTCGGCCAGTAAGGCGTTGTCCCCGGCAGCGCCGAGTTGCCCGGAACCGTGGTATACACGTTGCCGTTGGTTTCAGCGTCGTTAACGAAATACCAGATGGATCCGCTGTTATCGCGCATGACGAAAGGCACGCGCGATGTGTCGCTGATGCTCGAATCTCCGGTGGATGCGATGCGCCACACACCCGCAGCGCTCCGGCCGAAGTTCGTGGTGTCCCAACAGTAGTAGCCCAGCGACGCCGCAACGTTGGTCGCAATATTCGTCCAGATATCCACGCCGCTGACCGCAGCAAAATCGAGATAGACATATCCGCCGGTCAGGGCCCCGCCTGCCACCCAATACAGACACTGCTCTCCCTTGACCGAACCACCGTCATCCAGTGTGATCACCGTCAGCCAACTGTTGGTGGGGGTCTTGCTCGCCTGCCACGAGTTGCCGTAGAGACCGATATCGATACGATGACCATTGGGGTCCAGTTCGTTCGTCCACGCCGAAGACGGATCGCCCGAGTCAATCAGACGTGAGAACTCCTGATCATTGGTCCAAGCCTTGAGGATGGGATCATAGCGCCCACCCGTCCGGGTCGTGCGCAGGTGGAAGTCACCCGCAGGCGCGTTTGCGAAACCAGGATCCATGGACAGCGTATGCGTATCCTGGCCGGAGGCCTTCGCCCAGAAGTGTACGTTTTCGTAAGGGTTGGTGCGCCCGGTCAACCCCTGGCTTTCCATGATGGCACCCGCCAACGCCCCCTCCGAAACGAAGATGTCATTGTAGTCCGATACGCGCACGCCATTCACAATGAAGTTGGCCACCGCGTTGGACCCGAAGGACGCGATCACGCTGTTCTTCACCGTAAGATCATGCGTCGAGAACGGGGCCGCCTGCTGATGCACACCGATCACATTGGACCAGAGCACACCGCTCGTCCAATCCACGTCGCGAGACAAGTAAACCGACAACCCGCGTTCCGAGCATCCCCGGGCCACGCAATGCTCCATGGCCATCGAATCAGAGAGATCAATATCGAAGCCCCGCGCGCAGTTCTCCGCTCGCACCCAATCCGCACGACACTGCTCCGAGTAGTACACGCGAACGCCTGTGTCCGCATTCCGAACCGTCAGATTGCGCAACGCCACCCCGGGCGCTTCGCTGATGTTGAAAACATAGCCCCCACCATACTTGACCAGCACCGTGCCGCCGAGCGACTCATTGGTGCTGCCGACAAAAGACAGACGGTTGGTCTCCGGGCTGCTTCGCAATGTCACCAAGTTTGTGCTGTCCCACGCATCAAACCTGTCCACCGCGATGTCCTCCGTCAGGAGGTAGTTGCCCGTATCAATATAGACCGTGTCGCCGGGTTCAAGATCCCAATTACGCAACAGCGTCACCACGGAATCCAGCGGCTGGTTCGACACGGCACCGGAATTCGTGTAGCTGCCAACCCCCGCGGAGTAGACGTCTCCACCTGTAGAGGCGTCGTTCACGAAGAAGGACAACGGACTGTTGCGCAAGGCAAACAAGGCATCGGTGCGGTCCTGAACACTTGCTTCCGTGGTGGCCATGATCCGCCACATCCCCTGGATAGAGGACGGATAGGAGCGCGTGTCCCAGACATAGAACCCGGTGTTGGCGGCAACATTGGTCACGATCACCAGCCATGTTTCCCCGGCGTCCGGCGAGTAATCCAATCGAACCGTATCCGACGTGACAGCTCCGCGCGCAAGCCAATTCAGTGTGAAGGTCCCTTCCGCCCTTCCCCCATCGTCCAGCGAGAGAGCGCGCAGCACCGAGTTGGTCGGCGTGCGACTGGCCTCCGTCGAGTTGCCGTACAAACCGATGTTGCGCCGACTGCCGTTCGGAACTGTCTCGTTGGTAAATGCAGCCGTCGGCGTCCCTGCGTCCACCAGGGGAGACGTGACCATGTCATTGGTGAAGGAACCCGAAGCAACCACGTACCGGCCTGTCGAACTCTGGAGGTGGAAATCACCCAATACCGCGTTCGCAAAAAGAGGATCGCAGTTCAGGCTGTGCCGATCGTAGCCAATGTCACGCGCCCAACGCGAGACCGTGTGATAAATCACGGGGAACGGTGTCGCCGGGGAGTAGGCCACGCGGGCGCCCTGCACGAGATAGAGATCGTTGTAGTCCGACTCTGGCACCGCCGTCGGCAGATAGCTGTAGGCGTAACCATTGGTGCCAAAGACGCCGATGACGCTGTCCTGCACCGTCACGCCACCACCGGCCACATACACGCCGTACGTGTTGGACCACAGAACGCCGTTCTCCCAAGTCACGTTGGGCGAATCACTGTACACACCTGAATCTGCGTTACGCGCCATGCAATGGGTAAGACGCGCACCCCGGGCTTCCGTCAGACTGAACCCTCTTGACCCACCCACCACATTGATCCACTCCAATCCCGCGTCGTACGACTTGCTGACCTCCACGCCGATGGTTGCATTTCGAACGGACATGTTGCGAAGCTTGACGCGGTGGGCCTGCGATACAACAAAGGCCACACCCAGATTCTGACGGTCAATGACGGTCCCGCCCTTCGCTTCGTTCGTGCTCCCCTGGACCACCACGTAGTCGGTGTTGGAATCGCCGGCATCGAACTGGTTGAACACGATATCCGTGAAATTGGTGTAGACCCCCGTATCCACGTACAGAATGTCTCCCGGCTCCAAGTCCCATGCACTGAGCAACGACTGCACAGACTCCTTGGGTTGTCCCGGGAGAAGACCCGAATTGGTGGAGCTGCCCGATGAAGCACAGTAGACATCCCCCGAACGGCTCGCATCGTTCACATAGAACGACAGGGCATTGTTGCGCACCGCGAAGTAGACATCATTCTCGTCGTATACGGTCGGCTCGTTCTCGCTGGCCACCATCCACACGCCCTGCAACGTCGATGTCTGTACCACGGTGTTCCATGGATATGATCCATTTGCAGCCAGCCCTGTCGCCAGTGTCTGCCAGGTCGCACCCGCGTCCGGCGAGTACCGCACCTGCACGGTGTGGCCCGTAGCCAGGCCCGTGGCCAGCCACCGGAGCACGTAGTTCGTGCCATCGGCAATGCCGCCGTCGTTCAGCGTCAACACGGTCAGCCGAGAGTTGGTGGGACTCATGCTGGCTTCCGTCGTGTGCCCATAAAGACCGATATTGCGCCGATATCCGTTGGGCGCGGGCTCATTGCCGAACGACGCCCCTGGCGCGCCGGCATCGATCAATAGGGAGTATACTGTGTCCGTGACGACGTGCGTACCCGCCGCCCTGCTGTATCGGCCTGTCGCGCTGAGAGGATGGAAGTCGCCCGCTCCCGGATTCACAAACCCGGGCTCGTGACTGAGACTGTGTACGTCCTGCGTCGTGGCGCGCGACCAACGCGATACCGAGTCGTAGATCAGGTTGAACGGCGTCGCCACGCGCTCCACCACGTAGGCGCCGTTGGATGTGTACAGGTCGTTATAGTCAGCCCGGAGGGTGCCCCCTCCCAAACTGTAAACAAAACTATTCGAACCAAACGAGGCGACCACGCTGTTGGAAACAAAGACTGAACCCAGCATCGTCGGATAGGCATCCTCACCCGCCAGATAAATCCCCGTTCGATTCGACC
This sequence comes from Verrucomicrobiota bacterium, assembly GCA_036821485.1. Classification (GTDB taxonomy): domain Bacteria; phylum Verrucomicrobiota; class Kiritimatiellia; order CAIQIC01; family JAGNIJ01; genus DAISJM01. The sequence continues at coordinate 48,635 of DAISJM010000004.1, forward strand.
ACAACACGCCACTCTCCCACACCGTGTTACTGGAAATGACGTTGCGCAAACCGTAGGCGCTGGCCCCGATTGCCGTGCAGTGCTCAAAACGCGTCTCCCCGGACAGCCGCAAGCCGAAGGCTGTCGGCACATTGCTGACGATCAGCCACTCCGCCACACAACCATACGCTTCCGTGAACTGCACGGCCGTGGTCGCCACGTTCTGCACCTTCAGATTCCTCAGTTCCACGGCCGCCACCTGGCGCAACTGCAACCCGTAACCGGATCCGGCCGCATCCAGGACGGTGCCCCCGTAGCCGTAGTTCGTGCTGCCACAGATGATCACGGTTGTGGAGGTAGCCACGGAACCACCGTCAAGCTGTCCGATTTCCACACGCCCCAACGATCCTGTGTAAACACCAGTGTCCACGTAGACGATATCTCCCGCCTCAAGATCCCAGGCATCCAGGATGCCCTGCACGGAGTCCTTGGGGTTCTCGCTGCGAAGGCCGGTGTTGGTGGCCAACCCCAGGCCAGTCGCATACACGTCACCCACAGGATTCGTGTCGTTCACGTAAAAGCTGAAGTTGGTGTTGCGCAACATGAAGTAGACATCGCTGTCATCCTGCACGCCGGCATCCATCTCGCTCTGAATGCGCAGGAGGCCGAACAAGCTGGACGTCGAAATCAACGTGTTCCATGTGTACTGCCGGTTTGTGGCGGCCAGCCCTGTCGCCAGCGTCTGCCAACTTGCGCCGTCGTCGGGCGAGTAACGAAGTCGTACCGTGTGCGTCGTGGCAGCCCCTCGCACCAGCCAGGTCACCACGTAGTTCGTCCCGCGCACGACACCACCATCGTTCGGCACGGCCACCGTCAACATTGCATTGGTGGGTGTCTTGCTCGCTTCCAAGGTTCCACCGTAGAGTCCGATATTGATACGCCCACCGTTCGGCAAGGGTTCATTGGTGACGACCGTCAGCGGGTCACCCGCATCGATCAGAATGGAATTGTCAGTGTTGTTCGTGACGAAATCGCGCACAGCCGGATCAAAACGTCCCGCCGTACTCCTCAGGTGGAAGTCCCCCGCACCGGCATCCTGAAATCCCGGGTCATGACTCAGGCTGTGCACGTCCTGCGTTGTGGCCTGCGTCCACGAGGGGAGATTCGGATGGATCAGGGCATAGGGATAGGTCGATCGCAGCCCGACATGGGCACTGTCGCGGGCAAAGATGTTATTGTAATCGGCCATCAATGTTCCGGAATCCAGGCGGTACGCGTAATGCCCCGACCCGAACGAACCGATGATGGTGTTGGATACGGAAAGATCGCTGAGAGGAGCCCCTGCCCTCGACGACAGATAGGACAGCATGACGCCATAAACATTGGACCAGAGAACGCCATCCCGCCACTGCACGTTGGTCGAGGACACGATGTAGAGACCACTGGTCGCCGCGTGGCGCGCCGAGCAGTGAGCAAAGTACACGTTCGGCGAGACCTCCGCTTCAAATCCCACGGACCCGCCGATGGTGTTGACCCATTCCACCCAGCAATTCGTCACATTGGCCAGTTTGAGGCCCACACCCGCATGGCGAATCTGGAGATGACGGAACTCCACGTTCCCCGCCCCATTGGCGTAGACGCCGTAGGCCAGATTGCTCTGACCATCCAGCACGGAACCGCCATAGGCCATGTTCGTGCTGCCCTGGAAGAGAATGCGGTTCGTCGTCTCGCCCAGTATGCTGTTGCCCACCGTCAACAGGTTCGTCAGATAGTAGACGCCCGTGTCCACCAGAACCCGATCGCCCGGAAGCAGATCGTATCGACTCAGGATGGCCTGCACCGAATCGAGCGGCCTGTCCTCCGAAAGACCCTTGTTGGTGGAGCTTCCCTCCCGGGTGCAATACACGTCGCCGTTGGTCGATGCGTCATTGACGAAGTAGGCCAGGGGCTCGTTGTTCAAGGAGAACAGGTTGTCGGTCTGATCACGTATGGCCGGGTTGTCCTGGCTCGTAATGCGCCACACGCCCCTCGTGGAAGATCGGTATTCCGTCGTACGCCACTCCACCGTACCCGATGACGCGCTGACATTGGTCGCCACATTCGACCACGTCGCACCGCCGTCAGCAGAGTAATCCACATACACTAGGCCGTTGGTCGCCGAACCGCCCGCCACCCACCGGATGTCGTTCGTCCCGCGCGCGATACCACCGTCATTGTACGTCAACGCCACGAACCAGCCGGCTACAGGGCTCCGGCTCGCTTCGGCGCTTCCGCCAAACAACCCGATGTTCACGCGCCCCCCATTGGCCCCCGACTCGTTGCCGACACTCCAAGCCGGATCGCCGGCATCGATGAGATAGGAATAGTCGGCATCCGTCGTGACAAAGGTGCCCGTGGCGGGATTGTAGCGACCCGCAGAACTGCGCAGATGGAGGTCCGATGCCGGCGAGGAGAAACGGGGATCATGACTGAGGGTATGAACATCGTTGCTCGTGCGCTCCTGCCAACGACTCAGCGTCTTGCTGATCACGCCCCCATCCAGAGCCACATAGGCCCCGTTGCCCGCCACCACGTCGTTGTAGTCGCCGCGGATCAGCGCATTGGAAACTCCCGTAAAGATATAACGCCCAACCCCCGAGGCCTGCAGAATACTGTTCGTAACGGCCAGGCTGCCACCGCTGTGATAGATTGCGTCTGACACGTTGGACCAGATCACCGAATGCACGACCTCGACGCCTGCAGCTCCCTGGCTCGACATGCCGCGGCCGCCGTTGGCTGTAAACACGCACCGCTCAAGCCTCGCATTGCTGGTCTCCACCATCTCAACACCATTGCTCACGTTCGCCATGGCCCATATCTGCCCGGCAGACACATGCGCTGCTCCCTCCAGCCGCAGTCCACCAAAGCCGCCGCGCAGGGTGAGATTGGAAACGGCCACCCAGTTGGCATACGATGCCGCCAATCCGTAGTAACCCGCATTGGTGTTCCCCGCGTAAAGAATGGTGCCCGTGCCCGGCCTGTTGGTGCTGCCGATGATACGCATGGCCTCGTTGGATGAACCTGAATCGCGCCGTGACACCGTTGGCGTCGTACTATTCGTGTAGGAACCCGTGTCCACGTAGATGCGATCGCCGGGCTCCAGGTCAAAAAGATTCAGCGCCGCACGAAGCGAATTCAGCGGCCGATTGGAGGATGCCACCCAATTCGTCGCGCTTCCCAGGCCACTGCAATAGGCGTCGCCCGAACTGCTGCCATCGTTGACGTACAACACCAGGTTGGTATTCCGCACACTGAAGAAGTTGGTAGTCTGATCAAACACACCCACGTCATTGGTGCTCGTGATCTTCCATAGACCGGCCGGCGTGTCGTTCGTCGTCGTCGTATCCCACGAGAAGCTCTCCTGATTGGCCGCCAAACGGTTGGTCAGCACACTCCACGTAACGCCGCCGTCCGGCGAAAACTCCACACGAACCGCATGACTCGTCGCACTGCCACCCGCCACCCAATGCAGTGTGGCTGTCCCCTTGACCCAGCCACCACCGGCAAGACTCGCTGCATGCAGCCAACTCGCCGAACGCCCCTTGCTTGCCTCCTCCGTGTTGCCAAAGAGGCCAATGTTCACACGACTTCCGTTGTAGGTCGGCTCATTGGTCCACGAGGATTGGGGATTGCCACTGTCAATCAACGGGGACGTGACCGCATCAAGCACCCACCCCACCCCCGGCTGATAGCGCCCCTGGCTGGTCTCTGTCTTCAAATGGAAATCGCCACTGACCGGGTCGGCAAACTGCGGATCCACGCCGAGACTGTGCCGCTCCCAGCCCGTATCGATCGTCCACGCAGCCACGGAATCCTGGTTGCGACCCACCGACGCAACAAAGCCGACGACCCCATTGCTTTCCGCAAACAGGTCGTTGTAGTCACCCACAATATTTGTGCTCGTGGCGGCATGGTAGCCGTACGCCGTGGAACCAGAGGCCACCACGATGCTGTTGGTAACCGAAATCAGGCCTCCGGAGGCCCTGATGCCAGCACCGCCATTTTTCCACAAGACGCTGTGCGTCATCAAACCGTCCGAATCGGTCATCGACAAGCCGTCACCGGAATTGACGGCAGCGACGCAACGATCGAACACCATGCCCACGCAGTTCTGCACCAGGAAGCCCGTGCCGTTCCTCATCGAGCCCACCCGCACAAAGCGATTGCTGATGCCGCTGCTCACCTGCACGCCCACACCTGCGTTGGTGACGCTGATATCGCGAATCTCCAGGTACGAGGCCGTGATGTTGAGACCCACACCGGTGCGTTGCCGGTCGATGACGGTACCCCCGGCCACCACATTCGTGCTGCCCTGGATGATCACCGGACTGTTCGTATCACCCTGATCCGACACACCAATCGACTGGTCCTCATTGTAATAGTAGAGGCCCGTATCCATGTAGATGATGTCGCCCGGCTGCACCTCGTGGGCGTTCAGCAAAGCTTTGAGCGTAGCCTTGGGGCCATTGCTTGACGTCCCCAGATTGAAGTCGTTGCCCGGCCCGGAGCAGTATATGTCGCCATCGGTGATGGCATCGTTCACGTAGTACTTGTACGGTCCATTGCGAAGAATGAAGTTCGTTTGTGTCGTGGAACTGGAAATCGATGTGTTCGTTTCGCAGACCACGCGCCATCGCGCGCTCCGTGTCGAACCATAGCTGGCATTGGTCCAGATGTAGTATCCGTCCGAGGCAAGGATGTTGGTGGCCACCACGCTCCAGTTCTCACCGCCATCGGGCGAATACTCGACACGCACGGTCGTCGAGCCTGCCATCTGTCCCGCATTCCAGTAGACCGGGTCCGTCGGTACATTCAGCGTACCCCCGTCAACGTAATTCAGCACCTGCAGCCATGCGTTCGTCCTGCCTTTGCTCGCCTCGGCCGTATTGCCCTGAGATCCGGCATTGAGCCTGTTGCCATTCGGCGGCAACTCGCTGGCATAGCTGGCCATTGGATCGCCAAAATCTACGGCGGGCGACGTGTTGGTGTCCGTGGTGACAAAACTGCCCAGGGTTGGATCGTATCGACCCGTCTCACTCCGCAGATGGAAATCCAAATTGGCCGCATCGAAGAATTGGGGATTGGCCACCGTACTATGAGCCTGCCCTCCTGCTCCCTTCTGCAAAGCCGCCAGATTGCCATAGCCCGTTGCAATCACCGTGTTCCAGAACAGGTTGTAGTCGCCCGGGGCATCGACGCCAAACGCCGTGCCACCGCTCATGATGCTGTTGCTGACCGACATGCCTGTGACATAGAACGCGTAGGTGTTGCCATAGCTCACGCCATTCTTCCACGTGTTACCTGAACCCGCGGTTCCACCAGGCCCAAAGCCTTCGACACCGGAGGACGAGTTGTTGGCTGCAACGCAGTTCTCAAAACGATTGCCATACCCCAGCGTCCCTCGCACCCCGGAGCTGTTGTTCTTGAACCACATGCCGACAAACTCGTTGGAATTTGCAGCGTTCAGCAGTTCCAAGCCGTAGAAAGCATTTTGAAGCACCAGATTCTCCATCCGCCAGTAGTTAACCCCATCCATGTAGATGGCCCGCATGTTGGTATTCGTCGGATTCAGAATCGATCCGCCCGCCACCATGTTGGTGCTGCCACGCACGATCACCGGCGACCCGGGAAGGCCCTGATCCGTGCGCGACGGAGTGATGGCATTCGTCACGCGATAGGTTCCCGTGTCGACATACACCAGATCGTTGGGACTGAGATGATAGGCGTCCAACACGGCCTGCAATCCGGGCAACGGCTGGCCCCTCGTCAGACCGTGATTCGTGACAGCCCCGACGCTGCTGCAATAGGCATCATTCACCGTGCTCGTGTCGTTCACGTAGAACACCATGCGGTCCGTCACACTGGTCTTCCAGGAGATGGGCCCATCGGACATATCCCGCACGTTGTTATCCGCGTTCAACACCACCCGCCACCGCCCCACCCCCGAAACCACGTTGTTCGTCCACAGATAGGACTGATTGGTGATCGAGACGTTGGTGACGATGGAATACCAGGTGGTCAGGTTGGTTTCGTAGGCATACTCGAGTTTCACGGAAACCGTGGAGGAAGTCTGGCCATAGGTCCAAGCCAGGCGCCCCGTGACGAGAAACGTGTCGTAGCCGTTGTAGTTCAGAACCGTCAGCCAGGTGTTCGTACGGCCTTTGCTGGCCTCGCGCGTATTGCCGTAGATACCCGCGTTAAGCCTGCTGCCGTCCGGAGGTGGCTCGTTCGTGTAGATCCCGGCCGAACCGAAATCAACCAGCACGGAGTAGTTGGTATCGCTGGTAACATACGCGCCCGAGCCCGGATCAAATCGGCCGGTGCGACTCCGCGGATGGAAATCGCTCCCCGTCACATTGGCAAACTGGGGATCCGCCACCGTGCTGTGCCCAAAATCACCCGTCGCGGCCTGCAACTCGGACAACACCACCCCCTCCGGCGTCAGCAGCGTGCTCCAAAACACATTGTAGTCGCCACGAGCACTCAGGCCGAAGGCCGTCCCGCCCATGATTACGCTGTTCGTCACCGAGAGGCCGTCGACATAGAAGCCGTACACGTTCCCATAACTGAGACCATTCTTCCAAAGGTTGCCTGACCCCGTAGTACCCCCGGGCCCAAAGCCCTGCACACCCGCATAGGAGCAACCGATGGCCGAGCAGTTTTCAAAGAGGTTGCTCGATCCCGATGTTCCCCGCACACCGGAACCGCAATACAGGAACCGCACCCGAAGGAATTGATTATAATCGCTTCCAGTTCCCAGTTCGACCCCGTACTGCCCACCAGCCTGAAACGTCATGTCCGCAAAACGGCAGTAGTCGGCGTTGTCCAGATTCAGAATATTCGGAGAGCCGCTCTGCGGCACAAGGACCGTGCCGATCGTCTTGTTGGTGGACCCGCGGAAATCAACGTACCCCCCCGCCGAACCGCCATCTGCAGAAGTCAGGTAGAGGAAATTATTGGTGTAGGTGCCCGTGTCAATCCACACGGTCTCGCCGGGTTCGATGTCATACGTGCTGAAGAGGTAGGCGAGGGTGAGGGCCGGAGTGGCCGCATTCGTTCCGCGACCCACGGCATCCACGCCGGAGGTCGAACAGTAGATGTCCCCGCTTGTACTCAGGTCGTTGACGTAATAGGTCGTGGCCGACGAATCCAAGACCGCCGCCAAAGACACCGCTACCACGCACCAGCGCAGTAATCTCATTGAGAATCCTCGTTGTGCGCCAACAGTTTATGCATTCAAATCAGCCGCCTGCACCCCAATAGCTAACGTACTCGGCCCAGAGGGCCAAGTAAAGCAGATGAGCCGCGTAACAGGTGCAATTTGAGACGGCCCCAAAATCGCTACGCCGCCTTCTGCCACTGAACACGATAACGCCCGCGCAAGGCATCAACCAAGGCCATGACGGTGGTCACATTCAAAGCCACGAACATATAGGCGGCTGCGGGAACCCTCACCCGCCACCCCCGGCGTGCCCCCACCCACCCCAAAAGCGCAACCACATAGAAACTCACCTGGCAGCCCAACAACCCCTTGTACAAGCCCTGCCCCATCACCAGTGCGTTGGCTAGGAACGCACCCCCCAACAGCACGGGGGACAACAGCCTGAGCATCTTGTGGGACACAAACTCGAACCAGATCGGATTTCGCCACGGCAGCAGCCATCGAGGATAGAGCCGAATCAACTGGCCGTTTCCCGCAATGGTCCTCCGCTTTCGGATGCCTTCCTTCTCTGCGGATTCCGAAGGCTGGTCGTACACCACGGCACCCGGCTCAAAGACGCATCGGTAACCAGCTTCAACGGCCTGCATCGGGATGGCCACATCGTCCAGCAACGCATCACCAGGGATTGGCCTGAACAATCTCTTTCGGATGGCATAAAAGGCGCCCGTCGCGCCGGGCACCGACCTGAACAATGCCTCATTCCGCCGGATGAACTTCTCGTAGTTCCAGTAGAATCCAATACCAGCCGCCGTTGCCCCCTCGCCGTCGGAAAAAACCAATTCGCCCGAAATCACTCCCACGCGTTCATCTGCGAAGCCTTCCAGCAACCGACCCAATGCCCCGGAAGCCAACGTCTGCCGGGCATCCATCAACACAACAACGTCGTGCGTACACTGCGGAATCAGGTCGTTCAGAACCGACGGCTTTCCCCGCCGCTCCGCGAACTCAACGACCTTCACACGTGGATCCGAGATGGCCCTGAGCCTCGCCACCGTGTCATCCGTCGAACCATCCGATCCAACGAGGACCTCTGCCACAAGCGCCGCATCCGGTGACGCTAACAACTGTTCCATTTTCGAGCAGATCAGCGACGCCTCATTGCGAACGGAAATCACAACGGACACCTGCCCCGTAAAGGCCGCCTTCGCAACAGGATGCGGCACAAGCCGCGCCGACAACCACACGAGAAACGGATACCCCGCATAGACGTAGAATACGCCTCCCGCGCAAATCCAGAACGTGGCCTCGATCAAAGGTCGCATGCAATCCCCTACTCGAAAGGAGTGTGCCGTCCATGAAGAAGGATTTTCATCCCCTTCCGGAAAAGGCGCACGAGGAACGGCGGCTCATCCACATACTTCTCCACCAACACCTTGTTGATGTAATGAAGATCGCACTTCTCGCTGATGCGCAGCCATAGCTCGTAATCGTCAAAGTAGAATGAGGGATCCCAGAACCCGACCTCATCCAGCAAGGCTCGCGTGTGCACCACGCAGTCCGTGTCGATGAAGTTGTACCGCTTCAGTTTCTCTTTCGAGTAGCCGTGCATCCAGCGCTGGAAAGGATTTCCAAGAATCAGCCGCCCCGTATGCTTATCTCGATATGTGCAGCGGCAGTACACGAACCGCGCACCGGCATTCGCTCCGAGGTACGTCACCATGGTGGACAAGAAGGATGGCCGGTAAGCATCGTCGTCGTCCAGGTAGGCAATGAGCTTCCCGCGCGACATCTGTTGTATGGCATGATTCTTGGCGATCGCGCCGTGGCTGCCCGCCGGCGATTTCTCGGGCAGGTTGTAAAAATGCAGCCGCGGATCACCATAGGCTGCGATCACTTCCGCCGTGTTGTCCGGCGTGCAGTCCCCGACGATGTTCATTTCCCAGTCTGCAAAAGTCTGGGCCCGGACTGAATCAACCGCCCGACGAAGTATCTGTGCCCGATTATACGTGCTGGTAACGATGCTCACAACGGGCGCACCGGTCGATATTGTCGGTTTGTCGTTCATGATTTCCGAACTTCCCAACGGAGTTAACCTCTTAGCAAATAACGGTTAACGAATCACGCCGAATGTGTAATGATTCCGTCTACGACATCATGACGACGTCTCATCAGCCATCAGCCATCGGCCGTCAACCGTTGCCCCCCCGCATTCTCACCAATATGACGTTCTGGCAGAGCGAGACGTGGACCCACAGCACAACCAGCATCTATCAGCAGGGATCATCAGAAGGCGGCTTGTCGCCGTGGCGCGAGGCCCTGACGCTCTGGCAACGCGCAGGCGACTTTGACGTCGTCGTCACACTTGGCGACCGCACCAGCTTGCTTTACGGCCTGCTCTGCTGGATCACGGGACGTCATTCGCGCCAGATCATGTCAGAAATCTTCATCGATACCCCGCGTCCCGCCAACCCCTGTTGGCTCCTGAAGCGCTGGTTCTATCGGCGCATCGCGCACCGCTGCACGGGTATTCTTACCAACTGCTCCGCAGAGATTCCCGCCATCGCTTCCCGTTTTCGAATCGGAACCGACAAACTTCGCTACGTGCCCCTGCACACCACCATCGCGGAACCGCGAATGTCGGAACGCAACGAGGGCTACGTGCTGGCAGCCGGACGCACACTTCGCGACTATGCCACCCTCCTCCAGGCCGCCCCCTCCATCCCGGCACCCATCGTCATTCTGTGCGGACGAGACGACCTGATTGGAACCACCCTGCCCGCAAACGTCACCGTGATTCGTGATGCACCGCGGACCGAATACCTCGACCGACTCGACCGCTGCTCCGTCGTCGTCATCCCCCTTCTCCCCACCGAGCGCGCCACGGGACAGATCGTGCTTCTCGAGGCCATGGCGTTGGGCAAACCGATTGCGGCCACTCGAGCCCCCGGGATACTCGACCACGTCCATGACGGCGAGAATGGTGTCTTGGTGGAACCGGGCAACGCAGAGAAGCTGGCAGAAGAAGTGCTGAGACTGATCAGCCAACCTGACCGGGCGCAACAACTCGGGATGAACGCGTTAGGCGACGTGAAGAACGCTTATACTTTTGACATCCACGCAAGAACCAAGCTAATAGCCACACGGGAACTTTGGCTTGCGCAACGCAAGGCGGAATGAGGTAAGGTCATGGAAAACAAGAAGCTCTCCATCGTTATTCCCATCTTCAACGAAGAAAAGACCATCCCTGAACTTTGGTCCCGCCTCGGCAAGGTCCTGGACGATATGGCTCTGAATTCTGAAGTGGTTTTTGTGGATGACGGATCGGCAGACGGCAGCGGTGAGCTGCTGAAGCAAATCTGCCGACAAGACCCTCGGACGAAGTTGATCCGTCTATCGCGCAACTTCGGCCACCAGCCGGCACTGACGGCAGGCATCGATCATGCCTCCGGCGATGCGATTGTGTTGATGGACGCCGACTTGCAGGACCGGCCCGAAGCAATCCCCGATTTCGTGCGCGAATGGAACGACGGCGCCCATGTCGTCTACGCCGTCCGCACCTCGCGCCGCGAAAACGCAGCGATGCGGGTGGCCTTCAAACTGTTCTATCGCGTTCTGGCGCGCATGTCGGGCATCCGAATTCCTGCCGACGCAGGTATCTTCGGGCTGCTCGACCGCAAGGTCGTCAGCGTCCTGAAGTCGATGCCGGAGAAGAATCGCTACCTGCCGGGTTTGCGTGCGTATGCAGGATTCACTCAGAAGGGCGTCCCCGTGAGTCGGGACGCACGCTTTGCCGGCAAACCCCGGGTTGGCCTGACCGGCTTGGTCGGTCTGGCCCTGGACGCGGTTTTCGCTTTCTCTTGGTTGCCCATACGGATGGCTTCCTACCTGGGCCTGTTGATCGCAGCCTTTTCCTTCTGCGTTCTCGGGTTCGTGATGTATCAGAAGATCGTCTCGCACCAGGCCATCCTCGGCTGGGCGTCCACGCTCGGCGCCATCCTGTTCATAGGAGGAATCCAGCTCATCACGCTCGGCATTCTCGGTGAGTACGTCGGGCGCATCTACGACGAAACAAAACAAAGGCCGTTCTATGTCATCGGCGAGAAGATCAACCTGTAACGATTCACCATCGTCCTGGAATCAACCATGTCCCGATTACGCGATGTAGGCAACGTGGAGAAAAATCGGGATCACTTCCTCAGGCGGCGACCGGGAAACCTTGTCTTCCTTCTGGAAAAGAGAATCGGATGGATGAATGACTACATCCGCCCTGGCGACAAGGTGCTCGAGATCGGGGCCGGAATCGGTGTCACGAAGATGTTTCTGACCCGCGGCGAGATCACGCTCTCCGACGTCGACAAACACCCGTGGCTCGACCGCCAGGAGAATGCACTGGAGCTCTCGTACGATGACGCCTCGCTGGACGTGCTCATCGCCAACAACGCCATTCACCATTTCCCCAGCCCGGCCCGCTTCTTCCACGAGGCCCATCGGGTTCTTCGGCCAAAAGGGAGACTCCTTATCCAGGATGTGAACTGCAGTCTCATGCTGCGCGCCATCCTCCGGTTGATGAGGCACGAAACCGTTGACGATTCCGTCCGCGTGTTCGAGGAGAATGCCGTATGCGCACAGCCCGATGATCCTTGGGCCGGCAACAATGCTGTTCCCAACCTTCTGTTCGACGATCCGGCCGAGTTCACAAGACACTTCCCCTTTTTCTCGATTCTTGAACAGCAGTTCTCGGAGTTCTTCATCTTCCTGCTGTCCGGAGGCGTCACGGCCAAGTTCTTCACAATCCCCCTTCCCCATCCCATCCTGAAGCTGTTGGACCGGATCGACACCGCCTTGACCAGGCGGATGCCCTCGGTGTTCGCTTTACAGAGACGAATCGTTCTGGAAAACTCGTAGGCATCAGAGCGGCGGGCAAGACAGCCATGAACACACAGGATGCCAGCGACTTGATCCCGGCGCCAGGAAAGTTGGCCGGTGCTCGCAAAGGAATGCTGCTGCTATTCATTGCGTGCCTGGCGTTTCAGTTGTATTCGCGTTTCTCCGCCGGCCTGTACACCGGATTATCCAACGACGACTGGATTCAGTTTCATCTGGCGAAGACATGCACCTCCCTCGCCGATGTGTGGAAATTACCCCTGAATGAGCCGGACCGTCCTCTGTATGTCGGCATGTCCACCACCGCGTTCTACTTGCTCGGCGATAACCCCCAAGCCTTCACTCTCTATAGCGTGCTGGCGTATTCGCTGATCCTCCTCCTCTCCATGCTTCTCGTGAAAGAGATCACGGGCAACAGGACCACAACCGCCCTGTTTGGCCTGATCTTCGCCCTCCTGCCAAATCTGACAGAATCCTTTCACTGGGCCGCAATGATCACGGTTGCTTATATGCAGGCCGCCTACGTGGGAAGCGCGCTCTGCTGGGTGTTGTACATAAAACACAACCGCCCGGTCTGGCTGGCGTGTTCCGTGATTTCTTTCGCTGTGGCAATCAGCTCCTACGAATTTGGTATCGGCCTCCCATTTGTCTACCTCCTGCTGCTCCCCCGCAGGCAGTGGAGACGCTACAGTCTGCGCCTGATTCCGTTCGTAGCCGTCATCGGCCTCTACGCGACTTGGAAATTAACCGGCTGCTTCGGCATGGGCACCGGAGTGTACACCGCCCCTCGCCGCCCCGACTTCACACCGATGACCCTCTATTGGAATGCCAAGGACACCGCGAGCTGGTGGCTCATGGAGAACATGCTGGGCAGTTTCCGGAAGGGCCTCGACGCCTTCGCCACACTTCGCCCATGGCCGGCCCGGATACTCTTTCTCGGCGACATCGCCGTTGTGGCAGCTCTACTCATCCTGCTCAAACGAACAAGCCCCAGCTCGACCGAGCCGACAAATGCATCGCCGGCTCCTTTCCCATCCACCGCTGTCGTGAGTTTCAGTATCGGCTGGGCTGTCGTGAGTCAGGCCCTATGCCTCGTGTCGTGGACCGCCGGACGCATGAATTTCACGCCAGCCATCGGATGGGCACTGCTCGCCGCATTTCTTCTCGGTCGTATTCCGAACAAAACCTGGCGCTCCGGCTTCGCTGTCATCGCCCTGCTTTGCCTTCTCGCCAACCAGGGCACTGCCGTAGCGTGGCGTGATTCCGCCACATTCCAGCGGCGCTTGTACCAATTCCTCCATGCCCATGCCTCGGAACTTTCCTCGCACGACATTGTTCTCTTTGACACCCGGGAACTCCGCCAGCGACTCACCCCCGGACTACTCTCCGCACCGGGCGAGCATTGGTCATTGTGGGCCCACTACGGCAATGCCGCGCTGCTGCGTGGAGTTCATCTTCGCGCCATGGTGAAACTGGTCTTGCTCAACCAGCCCATCCCCAATTGCATGCACGATGTGGAACATGGGGCAACGATCGATGGGGACATGCTGGCATGGCATGAATGGTACGACCCATCCAAACCGCAACAGTCTCCCCTGTCCTCGGTATACGTCGTGGATTGTTTTGCAGCCGGATCTGGACAAGACCCATGACCGAACAGTCTCTCGCAAGCAGGAGAACCGAAGGCCGGTTTGTGTTCGCGGTCTTCGCCTGTGGCATTCTTCTCGCTGTACTCTCGGCGCTGAAACTCTTCCCCTTGGTCGGCATGGCCCGGTGGCTGTCAAGCGATGGAACCATCTCCGATTCCTACGCGGGTCTGATCCAGCGCTCCCAGTGGACACTGGCCTTCATATTGCTCGCCCTCAGCCCGCTGGCTTCGCGGGCCACTCCATTTTCCGAAGGCCTGCAGAACACCGTTACGGGCGTTCGTGAAAAGACCTTTCTGGGCATCCTCGCACTGATCTCATTCACGGCAACCCTGGCCATCCAATCGCTTTGCTTCGACAATCTTCCCCATGTCACCGACGCAACCAGCCACCTATTCCAAGCAAAGATTTTCGCGATGGGTCGGCTGGCCGTTTCCATCCCGGCCTGCCACGAACATTTCGCCCAGGAAGGCGTCATCATGGGCCATGCAGGTCTTTGGCACACAAAGTACCTGCCGGGACAGGCGCTCTGGCTGACGCTGGGTACGTTGCTGCGTGCATGGTGGCTCCCCGGTCCCCTGGGATCCGCCATTTCCGTCGTGGCGTTCTACTCCATCTGCCGCCGACACATGAGCGTCTTCGCAGCACGTTCGGCTGCCCTGCTGCTGATGTCGTCTCCTCTCTTCCTCCTGCTATCCGCGTCGTTCATGTCGCACAGCACTCACCTGATGCTGTTGCTCTGCGCCGCCGCGCTCCTCCACAGGGCAGCCGAAACGTCACCTTCTGCATCGAGCTGGAGCTTCGTCGCGTTCGGCTTGGTGTCGGGCTTCGCCTTCCTCACGCGCCCCCAGGACACCGCGATCCTGGCGCCCATTCTCCTCGGGCTTCTACTCGCCCTGACCCCCACGCAACGGCGGCTTCGTGGCATCGCCTGGAGCATGGTGGGCGCCATCCCCGCACTGTCGATCATGCTGTTATGGAGCATGAAACTCTACGGCACTCCATTGTCGATCGGCTATGCGGTCACGGCCAACCCATCCCAAACACACATCTATCACGACTCGCTCGGTATCTCGGCGCACTTCCCCTTCAGGCAGGCGTTGCGACAGACCTTGTGGACCGTCCTGCGCTTCAACAAGGTCGCGCTGGGATGGCCGGCCTCGTTGTTTCTCGTTCCATTTGCCCTGTGCTCAAAGTCACCTCGTAAACACGACCTCTCTGCCGCTACAGTCATGCTGTGCGTGGGCGCCTTGTACTTCTTCCACAGCTACTACGGCTTTGAATACGAGGCCCGCTATTACCTCCCCATGCTGCCGGCGGTCATCTGGCTCACCGTGGCCGGGGCGTCGGCGCTGTTCGAGTTTCTGGCCCGGCGATTCGGCCAGACTTTCGCTCGCGCGACGCTCTCTCTCTTCATGGCGGCCTCCGTGCTTCATGCCGCGTTTTACTACTGGCCCCAGTACCTGCTCCCCCGCTACCGCCCGGACTACGAACAGTGTTCGTCTGTCGTCAGCCGCGCCGCTCAAAAGGCCGCGCTCCGCAACGCGATCGTTTTGATCTCCACGCAGGGCGATGATGCCTTCCGCTACTCCTCGGGATTCGTGTTCAACGACCCCATGCTCTCAGCCAATGTGATCTATGCCCGCGATCTCGGGGAAAAGAACCGCTGCTTCGCCGAGAACTTCCCGGGCAGGGCGATATACCAATTCGTGCCCAACGCAGACTGGACCTCCGGCCGGTTCGAGCTCGTGGAATTCTGAGGGAGGCCGTGAAGAACTCCGCAACCGGTCATCGCCTGCGATGCAGGCCAAGGATGCTCACGAAGAAGCCCGACAGGATCGTCTGAAATCCCAGCGCCGTGAGCGTCGCGCCGGGAATCACCCACCGCATCGTGCGCGCATAATCCAAATCGCCGAACCCGGCCATCCGCCACTGGTTGACCGCCACCAGCAAGAGAACCACGCCCGCAACGAACGTCACCAAACCCAGCAGGATGCCGCGTTCGAGATTCACAACATCGAAGAATCCGCGCAGCCGCTTGTCCTCCGGCAGCAGTCCCTCGTTCATGGCAAAGGTCTTCGTGAAAACAGCGAACAGCACCGACTGGTAACCACACAGGATCGCTACGGCCGCAAACAGCAATGTGTGCGCATCGAGGTTGATGCCGTGAATCCGCGCACCCGGCAACACCACCGCAAACCCCAGCAAGCCCACCGCCATCAGCGCCACCCCCGGCACAAGGAACAGCCACCGCGGGCTGTACATCAGGAAGAAGCGCAGTGTGCGCCAGCCGTCGCGCAGCGTCTTGAGATGAGGTGCGTGCGCCTTGCGCCCGTCCGGGTGCAGCGTGATCGGAACCTCCGCGATGCGCCGCTTGTAGAGGCTCGATTTAAGGATCATCTCCGTCGCAAATTCCATCCCCGTACACTGCAAGGCAAGATCGTCATATAACGCCTTGGTGAACCCGCGAAGCCCGCAATATACGTCGTGAATCGGTGCATGAAACCACCAGCGCGACAGCAGAGAAAACATCGGGTTACCGATCCAGCGGTGCGACCACGGCATCGCGCCCTCCGCGACCGTTCCGCCACCCGCCGGCAGACGGCAGCCCTGCACCAGTTCGTATCCTTCGCGCAGCTTGACGATAAACTTTGGAATCTCGCCGAAGTCATAACTGTCGTCCGCATCGCCCATGATCACGAATCGACCGCGCGCCGAGTCGATGCCTCCCGCCAGCGCGTTGCCATAGCCCTTCGCTTTCACATGCACCACGCGCGCGCCACACCGCTCGGCAATGGCCACCGACCCATCCGTGCTTCCGTTGTCCGCCACGATCACTTCACCAGACACGCCCGACTGCTCGATGCCGCGCAGCGCCTTACGCACACATATCTCAAGCGTGTCGGCTTCGTTCAGGCACGGCATGACCACCGAGAGTTCTATATCGCGAGCGGCATCCATGAATTATTCCTGTGCCACCACTTCATACACCGACGCGCCGCCGGACTCAACCACGCGTCGCAAGCGGCCCGTTTCTTCGGCGGCACGCACCGCCTCCTCCAGTCGAAGTTCGTCGGCATCCCTGAAGGAAGGAATATCGCGAAGCAATCCCGACGCCACCACGAACCGAACCCGATTCAACACCAGGCGTCCCGACTCGTCATAGACCGGCTTCGCAAAGGTCCTGTCTGACAGGAAAGTATTCAGCCGGGGCAACACCGCAACGTGACGGACCATCTCCGGCGTGTTAGCCCGCACCCAATCGGACACCTCCACCAACCCTGTCAGATTGCGCAGCCTGGGCATCGCCTGTTGCGCCGTCATCGCCGATCGCATGCGCGCGAGACCCACCGCATGAAGCGCAAGAATCACCAGTAGCGCGACCGCAACACGCGGACGCCCCAGCAGCGAGTGGACGGTATCAAGCCGCCTGCCCGGCAACACCGCCAGCACCAGCATGGCGGCATACAGACACATCAGCAGCACATGCACAGCCCCAACATAAAGTTGTTCAGCACCGCGCCCCTCACCCATGCCGAACCAACACGCAACACCGAAGCCAATAACGCCGGCCACACCCGTCATGGCACGCCAGATCCGCGATCCGTCACGCATGCACGCATGCCACTTCCGCAAACCCACGATGAAGAAATAGAACAGGAATGGCCCGGCCACATACATGTAGCGGAGATAGCTAGACACCCAGAGTGTCGCCCCGGCCATGAGAAACGAAAGGATGACATACCACGCCGGCGGCGACCACGGCCGCTCGCGCAATTCCTTCACCACACCGACACCGACCAATACGGCCACAACAATCGCCAAGGGAGCAAAACCGGCGGGCACGCGCACCGCTGACAACACGTATTGGCCAAGTCTCGCTGCGGCAAGACCCAAACGCTCCAGCCACGGCGTCGCACGCACAACGCCTTCGCCGATTGACTGCGCGATCAAACCGGAAGTCTCTCGCGAAAGGCCCAGCACTTTCCACACCCACCGAAGATAGGACTCGGACGCCGTCGGCGCCACCACCTGCGCACGCGCCTCCCAGAAAACGGTAAACCCACCCGCCAGCACAGCCACCACCAGCGCCAGGCACCATGCGGAACGGCTTCGCGTTCGCAGCCCCTTCAACGCGGCGGCCACGACCAGCGATCCCGTAAGTGCCACCGCGCCGAACCGCGTCGTCGCAGCAAGCAACGCAAAAAGTCCAACCACCCAACACACCCGCCCCCCGACCTGTTCCCGTTCCAACGCCTGCGCCGCCAGCAACAGTGCCATGGTCGCCAGCGCCGTGTAGAGCGGCTCTGACATCAGGTAACGTGTCGAAAAACTCCACGCGTAATAGGAGAAGAGGAGGAGCCATCCGGCCCAGCGCCCCGCCTCGCCACGCATGCGCCTGAACCAAGTGCCGGCGAGAATCAGGGCAGCCACCCCCAGCAACCCATTCAACCGATAGCCGCTCGCCCACCGGGGATCGTGACCACGAAAGACCGCGCCGGACAACACGACGGGATAAAGCGGCGGATAGTACGCATAGGGTGCACCGTCGATCGTGTAGCCTTGTCCGCGGGCCAGGGAGTGCGCCAACCCGAGATACTCAATCTCATCGACACCTTCGCACTGCCAGGCCATCGGCGATGAAACAAGATAAGCGGCCGCCACGAGCAGACACGCCAGCCACCAGCCCAAGCTATTCTTGCTCGCCAAGCCATTCTGCATGGTTTAGTAATCCTAAGGCCGAAGCCGATCCCTGCGCAAGGACGGGTTCGCACAGGAAACGACTATGTACAAGGACAAGAAGGTTGTCGTCGTCATGCCCGCCTACAACGCGGCAAAAACCGTCGTCCAGACCCATCGCGAAGTGATGGAACAGGGCATTGTGGATCTTGTCATTCTCGTCGATGACGCCAGCCGCGATGAGACCGCACAGATCGCCGCTGGTCTGGAGAAGACCAAGGTGGTCGTCCATGCGAAGAACCTGGGATACGGCGGCAACCAGAAAACCTGCTACAGAACCGCCCTCGCGGAAGGCGCCGACATCGTCATCATGGTCCACCCGGACTACCAGTATACGCCCATGCTGATCCCGGCCATGGCCTCCATGATCGGCAACGGGCTGTATCATTGCGTGCTCGGTTCGCGCATCCTCGGTGGCCACGCGCTCAAGGGCGGCATGCCGTACTGGAAGTACATTGCAAACCGGGCCCTCACCGCAGGCTCAAACATGCTGTTGGGCGCCAAGCTCTCCGAATATCACACCGGCTATCGCGCGTTCTCGCGCGAGCTGTTGGAGAAGTTGGACCTGGAGAAGAACTCGGACGACTTCGTCTTCGACAACCAGATGCTGGCACAGGTGCTCTGGTACGGCCACATCATCGCCGAGGTGAGCTGCCCCACGAAGTATTTCCCCGAGGCCTCATCCATCAACTTCCAGCGCAGCGTTCGTTACGGCATCGGCTGCGTCTTGACCGCGCTCACATTCCGATTGGCCAAAATGGGGCTTGTGAAGTCCAAGCTGTTCCCCGTCGCATGATCAGCAATAACAGTCCACTCGTGGGCTCCCGACGCTGGCACCTCGCCGCGATGGGCCTGCTGCTTGTCGGCATCGCGGCCTACCTTCACAGTTCCTTTTACGCGTTATCTTCGGGTGGCGATGCCGACGTCTACCGTCAGTGGACCGTCAGCCAATATGTGAAACAAGGCATCGACCCCTACAACCTCTGCCTCAAGGCACTCCGTCACACGTACGGGATCACGTACGGGCCGGATCGCATGAGGCTCCACGACGTCAGGATGTGGGATCTCGCCGATGCCCAAGTCCACCCCGAGGACGTGCACGCAGTTTCGGCGCTCGGCCTGCCCGTGGCCACCTATCCCCCTTCGGCAACCTTCTTTCTGTCCACATGGCTGGCGTCGCTGCCCGGCAACTGGCTGACCGTCGTCTGGCTTTGGATCAACACAGGATTGCTCCTCCTGCTCGGCCTGGAGTTGCGTCGCCATGTGAACCTTGCCCTCCCGGTCATCCTTGCCGTTCTGCTCATCTGGCGGCCCACGCACGAAGTGATCCGGACAAGTCAGTTCTGCTTCCTCGTCTTCCTCTGCGCACTCGCCGGTCTCCGCCTGATGAACAGGCGACCATGGCTTGCAGGCCTGCTCTTTGCCGTCGCACTTCTCAAGCCCTCGCTGACCCTCCTGTTCCTCTGCCTGCCTTTCGTTCGCCGGAAATGGATCGCGCTGGCCACGCCGTTTGTGATTCACCTTGCGGGCGCGCTCGGGTTGTCTGCATGGCTGCACACACCGCTACGCGTTTTACTCTCGGAGTGGCTGGAGATTCCCCGCTATTTTCTGCAGGGCGCCTACACCCTTCAGGAAGTGTTCAACGGGTTCGGCATCGAAAATACTCCCGCGGCAACCATCGCCGTGCTCGTCTTCTTCGCCGCAGTCCTCGCGTGGTGCTGGGTACACCGCAGCGCCCCCGCCGAACAGTTGATCGCCTTCCTGTGTTTCGCCAACCTCGCGTGGACCTACCACGAACGATATGACTTTGTCCTGCTGGCGTTTCCGCTGCTGGGGATCGTCGGCCGCCTGATGATGGGTGCCAAGGAGGGACGAACGCGCGATATCGCCGGGAGCGTGGCGTTTCTCGTGCTGGGCATCGCCATGCTGGATCCCGTCTACGGCGGAATCACCACGGCGGCAAGAATGCTTCGGTGGGCGGGACGCGCGGCGGTGCTGCTGCTTTTTGCAGCCACCACGTGGGCTGTGCGAAAAGGCGGGGAACGGACTCAGCCAACCAGCGCGGCGTAAAGATCGACGTGATGATGGGCGGTCGCCGAAAGAGGAAACTCGTGCTCCAGTTTCTCGCGGCCGGCGGCACCCAGCATGGGCACAAATTCGGGACGCTGTGCCAGTTTCTTCAAGCATGCGGCAAGTTCATCGGCGCAACCCGGAGAGAAGAGCAGACCGGTTTTCCGGTCGTCCACGAGTTCGGGTATCCCGCCCACCCGCGTCGCCACCACCGGCCGACGCCACGCCATCGCCTCGAGAATGCTGTACGGAAAATTCTCCACGCGTGAACACATGACCAGCGCGTTGACACGGCCGAAGAAGTCCGGCGCAGTCATGTATCCCGGCATGTCCACCGCATCGGTCAAACCCTCTCCTGCGGCGCGCGCGCGGAGAGCGTCCTTCAACGCACCTTCCCCCGCATACAGCGCGCGGACGCGCAGTCCTTCATTTTTCAGCATCCTCATTGCACTGAGCAGGAGGAGAGGATCTTTCTCGTCACTTAGCCGGCCCAACATACCGACCGTGAGCACACCCCCACCCTGCAACGATGCATCCGCCTGCTCATGTGCGGGAAGTCCTGCGGGGTCCAGGCCGGACGGTATTCGCACCAACCGCGACGGGGCCACGCCCCCTTCCTTCAGAATTTCTTCGTAGTAACGCGAGAGCACCACCACTCTCGTGCAATGCCGCAAAGCCAGAAGGTCGATCCATTCATAGAGCCGCTCCTTGAGATCGCTCCGGAACAGCCAGCCGTGTACCGTCGCCACCTGCGGAACACGCCTGCCCCACCCACAGGCAATACCCCCGTGCACGTTGGCCTTGTAGCCGACCGTGTGAATGACCTGCGATGATGTCGACATCACCGCTCTCCGGATGCCGCGCACAAGTCGCATCGAAAAAGCACCACCGACCTTCACCGAGGTAAACGGGATTCCTGTTTCGGTGAGTTCATCGCGAACGGTGGACTCGCTGTGGCGAAGACGCGCCTCGCTGATGAGCAATACCTGGACCCCCACCCGCCCATCGGCTTTCAGACCGCGAAACAGATCCATGGTCGCCCGCTGCGCGCCATACGCAAATCCCGTATCCTGCATAACAAACAGAACATTCATGTCATACTTTCCACATCGCCCCGACGCCCGCGAGGCTCTTGACTCCCTGAAAAAAAGCTCGCTTCCGCTCCAACGAACTTCATCATTTCATCATGGTCGAAAAAAACCATCCGCCCTTCCTGTCGATCGTCGTGGTGGCCTTGAATGAAGCCGCACACCTGCCGCGACTCGCCGCCTCAATCCGCGCCCTGCAAAGGCCAACAGGCTGCGACTTGGAGACCCTGCTTGTCGACGGTGGCAGTTCCGACGGCACGGCTGCAGCGGCCCGCGAACTTGGATTCGACCGCGTTATCGAATTGCCGAAGGCCAGCATACCCGTCTGCCGCAACGGCGGCGTCCGCGAAGCACACGGCCAATGGATCGCCTTCATTGATGCAGACTGCGAACCCTCGCCGGACTGGCTGACCACGGCATTGCCGCATCTCCAGAACGGGCAGCCCGTCATCATCGGCTGGCCGGTCTGCCCCCCCACCCCCGCCAATTGGGTTCAATCCGCCTGGCATGCTCACTGGCAGCACAAGAATACCGCGCTGCGGCATGCGGGAACAGAGCCCGTCACGAAAGACGCCTTCCGATTAATCACCACGAGGAACATGATTCTTGCACGCGCAGCGTTTGATCAGTTGCGCGGCTTCGACGAGGATCTTCCAACGGGCGAGGACACCGATCTGGTCTTTCGCGCCTACCAGGCCGGCCTGCGGGTACTCGCCATTCCCGGCCTGAGGGTCGTGCACTGGGGCGAGCCCTCCACGATCCACCAGTTCTTTCGCCAGCAACTCTGGCACGCCAATCGCAGGAGCTACGGGAAAATCGCCCGATCCTCCGGCGGTCGCGTCGGCGCCAACGCGCCTCTGTTCACGCTCGCCTTCGCCGCAACAGCACTGCTGGCCGTCGCCGGCCTCGCGGGTTCCCCGGTCTGCCCCTACGCGCCGACGCTGATACTTCCGTTGCTCAGTCTTCTTTTTCTGCCCGCCGCCACGATCTCCGCGCGCGCCGGAAAGCTCGCCCTGATTCCGCAGCTCATGATCCTGTACGCCGCCTACGGTGCCGCCCGAACACTGGACCTCATGGGCTTCGGAAGATCGAAGCTGTCGTGGAAGAAACCCTAGGGCGTCTATGCCGCGGCGTCGCAGGAGCTCCGCCCTCCAGACAGAATGCCCAGGCCCAAATGACTGACTGGAGGGTCGAGCTCCGCGAGACCGCCTAAAGCGCCTGCGCCGAGTTTGGATTCCTGCAATAGAAAATCCCTTGGTACGCCAGCAGTCCCTTCATCAGCCGCGTGCTGCCGCGCAATAACCACAGAAGCGGTCGGAACAGACCCTTCTGAAGGAACGGAAAGACAATCGCAACGGGAATGGCGCTCCGCGACTTCTCTTCCACCACCCAACCCGTCTTCACCAGCATGTGCTCGGCGGTTCTCAGCGTGTAGAAATGCAGATGGGTCCGATCCAAGATGCCCTTGCTGTGATAAGGGAAACGCCCCAGCAGCATGTTCAGGCGCACATAAAGATTGCCGACATTCGGCAACGACACCACGAGATGCCCCCCAACTTTCAGATGCCGCTTCAAGACCGAAAGAACCAGTTCCGGATCGTGCAAGTGCTCCAGCACATCTGCCGCGATAATGAAGTCGTAGTCGGCATCGAAATCCAGCTTCTCCACGCGGTTCAGGTCGCTCACCATGACGCGTCGGCAATACGGTTTCGCCAATTCCGCGGAGACCGCATTGATCTCCACGCCGTCGATCATCGCCCCCGCCTCATTCAGTCGCTGCGTCAGCGAAGCATCACCCACGCCCAACTCGAGAACCTTCTTTCCACGTACTCCCTTGCCTTCCAGCCACGCCCAGATCAGCGAGTGACTCGACATGGGATCATGAAACTTCTCGAAGTATTTCCGTCCGCGAATCGCCAGATCAAAACTGCGGCTGTAGACGATCTTCTTCTCATGCAGGTAGTAGGCCAGCGTGACCGCCAGGCAGTTGGCCGCGTATAGAAATCCGTGCGCGCTCCGCAGCTCGGGCGCATAACGCGCCGGTATCGGCACCTCGGCAATCCGCGCCCCCTGCCGCTTGGCCTGCACGAGAATCTGCGTGTCGAAATGATGCTCGTCAGCATTCTCCCAAAACGGCACATGCCGAAGGAAATCTGTCGTGTACGCCCTGAACCCGGAATGAAACTCCGAGAGTCGCAAGCCGCTCAGGTGGTTCTGTATCCGGCTCAATACCGTGTTGCCCCAGTAACGATGGAGCGGCATGGATTCCCGGGACGCGGACGCCGAAGCCAGCAACCTGGAGCCGATAACAACATCGGCCTCGCCGGCCACGATGGGCGCCAGAACCTCCGGCAAACACTCCGGTGAATAGCGGCCGTCGGCATCGAGAAGAACAATGGCGTCCAGACCGCGATCCAATGCCGCCTGGTAACCAATCTTCTGGCTGCCGCCGTGCCGCTGGTTCACGCGATTGCGGAGGACCACCATCTTCTCCTGCCAGCGACCAAAGGACAGCGCCCGGCTCACGGTCTCATCCCGACTGCAATCATCCAGCACGTACACCACTTCAATGGCTCGCCAGATCGATTCAGGGACACGCCCCAGCGTATCGAGAATCCGGCTTTCGGCGTCATAGGCGATGATCAGAATGCCCACGCGCTTGCCGTGCGCATCGAATTCCTTGTCATGAAGTTCGTCCACGTCCATCAACCTCCTGCGCCCCGTCCAAGCACGGCACTATAAAGCTCTTTCATCTGCCGCGCCAGAACAGCCGGAGCGAACCCCTGTTCCACCCGTGCCCGGCCTGCACTCCCCATGCGCTTGGCCTGTGACGGCTCTTCCAGCAATCGAAGGATGCTCTCCGCCACGCGGTCGGCATCGCCGCAGGGCACGACCCATCCGGTCACGCCATCCTCCACCAGCTCCCTGTTTCCCCCGCAGTCTGTCGCCACCACAGGCAAACCCGCAGCCATGTACTCTAGAATGGAATTGGAGAGCCCCTCATTTCGCGCGGGAACCAGCACCCCCACCGCCAAGTGCTTGAGCAGGGCCGGCACGTCAGTGACGTCGCCAAGGAACTCCACGGCATCCGTCATCCTCAGCTCGGCGGCCAGCGCCTCCAGCCCAACGCGCTCCTGCCCGTCCCCAGCGACCACGAAAACCACGTTGGGCATCCGATCACGCACCTTGCGCCCCGCACGCAGAAATGTGGCCACATCCTTCTCCCTGTTCAATCGGGCCACGCAACCTACACACACCGGACCACCCAGGCGAGCCGCACCCGAGAACGCTTTTGCGGAGTCAGCATCGAACTCGGCAAGGTCAACGATGTTGGCCACGCGGTGCACACGAGTTGCATCAACGCCAGCGGCCACAACGCCCGGCCGGATGGCGTCGGCATTGACGACCACCGCCGCCGCGAGCCGATCCGCCGATTCCATCAACCACAGTTTGCGTGCAGCATAGATTTGTCCAAGATCGCGCCGGCTGGTGATGTACGGAACGCCCGCCCATCTCGCAGCCCACGAGCCGAAGATGGCTGCATCGGCATCCCACGCATGAACAAGATCGATACCCTCAGACCGGATGAACCGTCGCAAAGTTGCCACGGCGCACAACGTGCCGAGGGACACCACGTGCGATATCTGCACGTGATGGAGCGGCCCGCATGCAGCCTCCACGGGGGCCTGGAAATAGCCCTCGCGCCGAAATACCGCCACGCGTTGTTCAACGCCCTGCCGAGCTAATTCGAGGGCAAAGCGGGCACACTGCCCCTCGGTACCACCCCGGATGAGATTGTAAACGATGTGGAGAATCTTCATCGCGGCTGCTCGGACACCGACTCGCGCGCGACGGCCCAAGTCGCCGCAACGGCCGCATCGATGCCTTCCGGATTCCAGTGCGTGTCGTCCGGCCAGTAAAGAAGTCTATCCTTTGCCGCCAGCTCGCGGAACAGCGGCAGCAGATTGACCACACGCACATCGCTCCCCTTCAGCTCTTCCTCGATATCAAACAAACACGATGGGGCGAGGCCCGGCGGCTCAGTGCGCAGACGATCGGGCAGCCAGTCGCGGTAGGTCTGTTCTTTGTCCGGAATGAGCACAATGACCAAGGATGTGCCGCGCTGCTTGAGAACATCTGCCACGTAACGAACGGCATCGGCAATCAATTCCGGCTTCCGTTCCGCCCGAGTCCACCGCATCGCCTTCACCGCAGGGACATAGAAGAGAAATCGCCTGCCTTCAATCGGCGCCGAAGCCTCCACCACCATGTCTTCTGACACCTCACTGAAAAGATGGTAACGGATGACCGTCCAGACCCGTCGCGAAATCTGGGCCAGCGCCGACGATGCCGGCAACGACGTTTTGAGCTGCAGTGGCGACAGCGCATCCGGATGGAGAACCCAGCGGTTGTCCGGCACGGCCACCTTTGCCTTCTCTGCCTTGAGCCTTCCGATAAGCCCGGAGAATATGTCTCCTCCGATTTCCCGTTCAACCAGACCCCAGACCACCACGGAGGGCGGATCTTTCACGAAGCGGGGGTCCAGCACGAAACGCTCGATACAGAAAAGTGGCCCCCTGCCCGCTTCCGAATAGTTGTAGACCGGCAGGCCAGAAAGCGACGCCAGGCTCCCGCTGAACGTATTGCTTGCCGAGATGCCTGTTGCCATATAACTGTCACCCACGACGACCACCGGGCAATAGCGGCCCGCCATGGCCGGCGGATTCGGCCATCCGAATTCATCTCTGTATTCAACGCGCGCCGGACGCGGTTGCGCAAACGCCTCGACCAACCCCGGGACTTCCAACAACCGCGTAAGATCTCCGCCGCTGCCCGCCGGAACCTGCCACGAAGTGGCCTCGGCGGTTTGCACTCTCGGCCTCGTCGCCAAGTTCACATGCCAACGGAACCAGACAAAGCGCAGACCCCAGTCGCCCACGACAAGCACCAGCCACAGCAGGCCCAATGCCGCCGTGAACCAAACAGCTTTCTTGTTCAGCACATCCTTCATGACCGCTAGAACTGAAAATACAGGAACGGGGAACTCGAATTCACCATGATGACGCCCACGCAAACCACAAAGAGTGCCGCGAGCCCAACGGCCAGCAGGAATCCCGGCCGCCACGAAATCTCCCATGTGTTCGGTGCGCCCCACACGAGCAACGACGTCGGTACCAGCATCGCCACCGCGAGTCGGCTTTGCAGCCAGAGATCATTCAGCGAGCCGAACCCATGCAGACCCAACAGCCCGGCAGACATCGTCCAGACATCGTGCAACGTGTTGCAGCGGAATAGAACCCAACCGAACACCACCAGCAGGAAAGTCAGTCCGCGCTGCAGCGGCAGCGGAAGCCGGCCTACCAGGCTGCGCTTGCCCGCCATGCGTTCAATCGCCAACAGCGTGCCGTGGTAGCCGCCCCAAAGCATGAAGGTCCAATTGGCGCCATGCCATAGGCCGCCCAGCAGCATCGTGAGGAACAGGTTGACGTAAGTACGAACGGGGCCAAGGCGGTTTCCGCCCAGCGGAATGTAGAGATAATCACGCAGCCAACCCGAAAGCGACATATGCCAGCGGCGCCAGAAATCGGTGATCGAAATTGATTTGTACGGAGAATGGAAGTTTTGCGGAAACTCAAACCCGAACATCAGTCCAAGGCCCACGGCCATATCCGAGTAGCCACTGAAATCGAAGTAGATCTGCATCGTGTAGGCAAGCAGCCCCGCCCATGCCGATACGAAATCAGGAGCCGACAGGTTGAAGACGCGGATCGCCAGCGGCGCTACGCCGTCGGCCAGCAGCACCTTCTTGGCCAATCCCAAGACAAACAGCACGATACCGCGCGAAGCCTTGTCGAAGGTGTGGGTGCGCGTGATCAGCTGATCCGCAAGCTCGTGATAGCGGATGATCGGTCCCGCCACCAATTGCGGGAATAGCGCGACGTAACACGCGAACCGCCAGAAATCACGCACCGGCGGCACGAGCCCCCGATAGATGTCAATCGAGTAACTCATGCTCTGGAACGTGTAGAAGGAAATGCCGACCGGCAGGATGATGTGCAGCAGCGGAACCAGCGGGTCCCCCGGCCCGCCAAGATGCGCCACAAGCCAGTTCACCGTCGCTGCACCCAGATCGTAGTACTTGAAGAAGCCCAGCAGCGACAGATTGCTCACGAGCGATACCAACAGCCAACCCCGCCGCCCACGAGGGGTGACCGCTTCATGGATATTGCGGCCAGCGACGTAGTCGATCACCGTGGAGATCAGCAGCAGCGAACAAAACCGGTAATCCCACCAACCGTAGAAGACATAACTCGCAACGGTCAGCAGAACCACGCGCCAACTGCGGGGAAGGAAATAGTAGCCGAGCAGGACGATCGGCAGAAACAGGAACAGAAACTCGTAACTGTTGAACAGCATCTACTTGACCCACGCCGTAAAACCGGAAACCAAGGACTCGAAAACAGCGCCGACATGCTTGCCCGTAACGTTCAATCGCGGCAAGCGGAAAACGTCGCAACCCGGCAACACCAACCCCTCGGTCGAGGTGACGGCCCCGGCAAATCCCAGCGCTCCCAATTGGCTCTCCACACCGGCAGGCACGTCCACCGCGCCGCCGTAGGGATAGGAACACAACCGCGGTGTGACTCCGGTTTGAGATGACAACTGCACGGCAGACTCCGCGAGTTCCCGGGCCACGGCTTCCGGGCCCTCCACACCCAGCGAGATATGCGTGACCGTGTGGGGCCCCACATCGAATCCTCGTTTCAGGAGAGCACGCACATCAATCCACGTCATGATCGGCGGCCCCACTTCGCAAACGTCAACACCAGAGGTACTCGCCAGCGCGTTCAGTGCCGCTTCGCGATCCGCCGCTTTCATACCCCGGCACTGCGCCTCGATCGCGATCACCGCGCAAACACGATCAGCCTGCGACACCAGGGAATACGCTGTTCCACCCCACGCCAGCGAGGACACGCCGGTTCTCACAACAATGGCGCGCAGGAGATCCCACCATGGCCTGCTCGTGCCGTCGATGAATCCCGTGGTGACAAAAAACGTCGCCGGGAAACCGAAGGACTCGAGTATCGGCGCCACGACCTCGACGTTGTTTCGGTAGCCATCATCAAAAGTGAGGGCGACGGAAAGCGGTGGCACGGATGATCCCTTGACCGCAGCGTTGACGATATCGCCAAGTGGCACCACGCGGTAATATCGGGCGAGATGCTCCATCTGCTTGCGGAAAGCGTCCGCCGGCACATGGAAGCCGTCGTAGTTCAGCAGAGGATCGAGGGCCGATTCCGCGCCGTGATAAGCCAGAATACGGGGCAGTGCCCCGCAGCTCCGGCGGGCCATGGCTATCAGTCCGAACATGCGCGCGAGGCTGAGCCCCGCTTGTTTGCACCGGATATTCATTTGGACTTCAGCGAAACGCGCACCATCCGGGTTCTGAGCGTTCCCCATTCCTGGAGGAATTCATCCACGTGAGGGAGCAGGCGCACGTTGTACACGTCACGATCCAATTCTTCGATCAATTTCTGACAACCACAACCCGGCGGGCGAAAACCTTCGTCTGGACAGTAATCGTCAAAGACAACGACGGTCTTCTCGTGCATCAGGCCTCGAACATTCGACCAGTCTGACTCAATCGTGTCGAATGAGTGTCCCCCGTCGATCAACACGAGATCGGCCTTTCCAATCTCAGGCACCGCGATCGGCAGCGTCTCCTTCGTATCACCCGCGTAGAGACGGATGGGGACCCCCAACTTCCGCAACTTCGCAGCCACCTCAGCCTGACTCGGAGCAACCGGAGACGCCTCCTTGCTTCTTGTCTCGACCGTCTGCGTTTCGAACAAGTCAAAGCCGAAGTAGCGCATGCTTGACGCGCGATGGAAGATGCGACCGGTCTGCACCAGGTGACGGGCATGCAGACCTGTGTACGTACCGATGTCCACGATGGTTCGGCAACGGCTCTCGAAGGCGCAGAGCAGCATGTCCGCATAACGCCGTGGCCATGAGCGGCGCAGTCGTATGCAATAATAGAGGTAGTAGAACGGGTTGATCACACTGATTTTCTCATCCGATGCCGCTCCCCGATAAACTCTCTTGTGCGCGGCCCAGGACTCCCGGATAATCGGCGACGAACATGTCCATATTGGCCACAGAAACGCTCTGCAATGAGCGGCAGAAGATGATCCGGGACCTCGAGTGGAACCTGGTACAGCAGGTCCTTCCCGCCGGGCCGGGACGATTTCTCGATGTCGGCTGCGGCACGGGATACCAGATGGCCAAGGCCAAGGCGATGGGATTTGATGTTACAGGCATCGACCCGCATCCCGGTACGGACGGCGTGCATGCCGAGCTGGTTACGAATGTCCGTGCCAGCATTCAAAAAGGGGTGGCCACATCGCTCCCCTTTCCGGAGGGCCATTTCGATGTGGTGTTCTCCTCTCACGCTCTCGTCGTGATGGAGGACATTCCCGGCGCGCTCCGCGAGATGCGCCGAGTCCTGAAGCCCCAAGGCACGCTGGTGCTCGTACTCGACACAGCCGTCATGGCCTGGATCAAGATACTGTCCTTTGCCCTGTTCGATACGCATAATCGAGTCCGCCAATTCTTTCGCACGCCTTCGTTCAGCTCGTTTGGCCGGATTTTGTTTCCGCCGGCCTATCGGACCAACCTGCGGTCGGCATGGAACGAGGTGTTCGCCTGGCGCATCCCTCACTGGAGGAAGTTGTTGTCTCCCCTGTTCGATGTGCAGGACGCGAGGCCCACGTTCCTCTACACCTTCCCCGATTACACATCCTTCATCATCCGCCCCAACTCAAACCAGTTGGCCAGCGCGGTGATTGTCATCGCGCGGCCGAAGCTTGGCGCGACTTAGCAAACTCCTGCACCGTCATGGGCCGACACAAACGGGCTGCTGCTTCAAACAACACCCCCAACATTTCGTACAATCGCTCGATACTGTCCTGTGTCGGAAAAGACAGACTCCCCCCGGCCATAAGCTCCGAGGAGTGGAGACTGAACATCATGTGCTCCGCACCGCTGTGGCATGACGTGTGCACCATGCGCAGCAGTCGTTCCGTGGTCATCTCCGCTGCACGAAACCACTCGTAGTCATACGCGGCTCGCGCCACACGCCCCCGAGTCACCCCAAGTCGGCGCAACCCCATCTTGGCTGCGTTTCTGAGCGACCATCTCCGTAAATGAACGGTGGCCGGGATCTCCATCAGGGAGGAATGCCCCGGCCTGTCTATCCGATCGAGATCAAGGAGATACGGCGTCGATGGAAAATGCCTGAAATCCGGACCGCAGGATCCCTCTGACACACCCGGACTGTTCACCCACGACATCCAGGGAGTCACCGAGGAATCAGCTGTATAACCCTCCTGCGCCAGGAGTCTCGCATAGTCGGCGTTCAGGCCCCATCGGCCTGCGCGATGACTGACAGGCTTCACGCCAAATGTCTCGCCGAGGGTTCTCGTGACGAGGCGAATCTTCTCCCTCATCACCGGAACCGGATACTCATAGAGGTAGGACGGGCCTTCACTTCCGAGCGAGTGTCTTGGCGGGGTATTCCACGCATGGAGATGCATCCCGATTTCAGCCACCGAACGCTTCAGCACATCCCGGCCCACCTTCACAAACCTCTCATCACGAGCCATATCGTAGTCTACGAAATAGGTGGGTCTCACGCCGTGCTGTTCGCACAATGACTGAAACCGCTCAACCTGCGCTGCGTTTTCCGTTGAAACGGAGCCGGCTGCGCCCCAGAGGTTATCGGCCTCGGTGTCGACACCGACCAGGAAACACAAACGACGAGTATTGGATGAATTCAACTTGCCACGGGTTGGGAGGGATTGCGGTAGGCCTCAGAGTAAAGACTCCGCAACGCGCGGACAATCACGGGCCAATCATATTCGCGTACCAGTTCTGCACCGCCACGCACCAGCTGGTCTCGCAACCCCCGGTCTTCCATCAGGCGCTGGATGTTGGCGACAAGTTTCTCCACGTCCCCCACGGGGCTGGCCAGCGCGGCGGCGCCCGCTGGAGCCACATCCCGACAGCCTGGCGCATCCGTCGTCACAATGGGAAGCCCAGCGGCCATGGCCTCAATCAGCACCAACGGACATGCCTCCATGGCCGAAGGAAACACGAAGATGTCGGCGGCCTTGTACATGCTGATCAAGGCATCTGTCGGCACGGCAAAGAGACCCTCCTTGCCGGCCACATCATCCAGGTCCGCGCGCGGATAAACCCGCAGATGGGCCCCAAGGTTCAACGCCTGGACCTGCCCCTCCAGGTGTTCATGCCCAGGCCCCACAACCACCCAGAGGAAGTCATTTCGTGTTGCGCATATCTTGCCAATGATTTGAGGGATGAGCCCAAACCCTTTCATCGGATCGTTGCGCCCAACGGACAGAATGACGAACTTGTCCTCGTCCCATCCCAATTTCTTCCTGACCGCCGGGCGGTCGCACGAATAGCCCTGGATTCGACTCACATCCACGCCATTGGGAATGTCGCGGATGCGCTGCACGGGCACCCCGAACTCCTCCAGATAACCGCGTATCGTCGGACTGATCGCTGTCACGTAATCGCTCGCCTGCAACGCCTCCCGGATGGGGCCGTCCAGCCCGGGACGCAAACGTGCACCGTAGCCGTGCAGGGGGAACGTCATGATGTCGTCACCATGACAGGTCGTGACGAACGGAACACCCAGGCGCCTCAGCGTGCCCGCCACCAGCACACCACCCGGATACGCCATGTGCAGGTGCCAGACATCAAAACGATACAGGAACTGGTAGAAACGCACCTGCAAGGCCACGACCCACCGGATATCCCGGCCACGGGCAAGCAGCTTCTCGAAGTAATGCGTGTACGACTTCGGCAGCAGGGGCAGTGAACGATATTTGACCCGGTGGAAGATCCGCCTCCACAAGCCCCACCACGTGATGAGCGTTACGTCCTGCCCCGCCTCTTTCAACCGCGCCGCCAGATTATGCACGGTAATCTCGGCACCACCCAGTCGCGGAAGAAAGGTGGACGCCATCAAGGCAACGCTGAGCCTGCGGCATTCCCCATCGCGCGTGCCACGCCCTTCGATCCCGTTGTAGCCGTACTGAACATCGATCTTCTCCAAACCCCATTTCTCGAACCATTCTCGCACCGTATCGATTTGCTGCGGCTGATCATAGGCCGGCGACAAAATGTCAAACATGTCCAGAATGATCCATTCCCGGAGATGGTATTCGGGCAGGTCGTACACCCCGAAATACGGTGGAATCATGAGGCGGCGCAGGAGAAACGCTCCCACATCCCCCCAGCGACCCATGATCCTGGCCAGCGGCCACATGAACTTGATGTAGCGACGACAGAGCTCGTACAACCGTTCCGCCTTCATCTTCGGCGTGAAATGCCTCAACACCTCCTTGGTGCTCGTGGTCCTGAGCACAAAAGAGAGAAGCCCGCGCATCTTGGCGTAGACGTCCACCACGATCTCGCCTCCCGGCTTGAGGTAGCGTGGCAGACACCGAAATGAGGCCTCGACGTTCGGCGTGTGCTGGAGCACGCCGATGCATAGCAGCTTGTCGAAGAAATCCAGCGGAAACGGCATGTGGTAGAGATTGCCCTGAACAATCAATACGTTGTCACGTCGGCCGTTGGAGGCGAAATTGGCCTCCACCGCGCTGCTGTAGTCCATGGACACCACCGTCGCCCCGGTGGATGCGGCCTGCTCGGTAAATCGGCCGGACCCACTGCCCACTTCGAGAATGACCTGTCCGCTCATGTCGCGCGGCCAGCGAGTCTCCGCAAAGAATCGATGCTCGGTGATGTGCGATCCGGTATAGCTGTCGTACTGCGTCCTGGCATGCTGCGTCCACTCGAAGCCAAAACTACTGGCGTAGTTCGCTGCAGGGACAAAGCGCGGAATGCCGCGGACAACAGGGAAGGCCTGTCCACATGCGTCGCAACGGAGCTGCCCTTCCACGAGGCGGTCATCCTCTCGAACCGTTTCGCTCACGCTCAGCGCAGTCCTGCAATCAGGACAAACCAGATACTTCAGATGTGCCAGTCTCATGCTTCCTGTCCCTTAAGAAAGACAATCCATTATGGGGCCGCCCCCATCTGCTTGTAGGCTTGCTCATACAATCCCACCACGCGCGGCCAGTCATGGAGCACCACCCTATTGCGGGCGCGCCCCGACAGTTGCTTCCGCAATTCGCCATCCGTCATCATGCGGCGCAGATTCTCTGCCATCGCCTCCACATCGCCCGGGGGAGAGATCAAGCCTGCGTCGGCGCCGCCCACCGTATCCACGCAACCGGGCACATCCGTGGTCACCACCGGCAATCCCGCCGCCATGGCCTCCAACAAAGCAAGCGGCATGCCCTCAAAATAGGACGGCAACGCAAAAACGTCTGCCGAACGAAGCAGTCCCACCAGCTCCTTGGGCGGCGTCCTGCCGCTCAAAAGATCGCCTCTTGATCCACCACCGATCTGCGGAACGCAAATCAGCCTCTCGCCGATCCCCGCGGCCCTCGCCGCCTCCTTGAGCGACTCCAAGCCCCGCCCCACCACTACCCACACGGGACGATGCCCCTCCCTCTCCAACCGCTGCAGGATGGCGGGGATAAGATCATATCCCTTCTGCGGGTGATTCCGGCCGACCGAAAGAATCACAAAATCATCCGGCGCGATTCCGAATTCACGACGCACCGCCACCCGATCAACGGACTCCTCCGCTATCCGTGCAACATGCACCCCATTGGGTATGTCCAATATCTTGTCCCGTGCCACCCCCGCCGCCTCATACTCCCTACGCATCAAGGGGCCGATCGCCGTAACACACGCACTCAACAAGAAAGAATTCCGTATGGCTCCGTCAATGTGCGGATTCATCCTCAGGCTGAATCCCAATTCCGGTTTTATGATCAGATCATCCCCATGGCACGTCGATATCACCGGCACACCCAGGCGTGAAAGCGTGGGCACCGCCAACATGCCGAGGGGGTAGGCCATGTGTACGTTCCACACGTCGAACTTGAATATCCGCTGCAGCATAGCCACCTGCGCACCCACAAAGCGTGCGCTCCCGCGTCCAGCTTCCCAACGGCGACGAGCAGCGTGCGTGAAAGACCGGGGCAAAAGCGGTAGCACGCGATAAGGCACCTTACCTCTGATCCCGACCCACAAGCCCCACCACGTGATAACCGTTACCTGGTGGCCCCGTTCCTGCAATCCCATCGCAAGATTGTGCACCACGATCTCCGCACCGCCGACGCGCGGCAGAAAGGTGGATGCCAGCAAGGCAATCTTCATGACGAGGTCCTCAATTTGGAAACCGTGAATCGTCGCTTGCCCGACGGCAACGAAGGAATCTGATCCACGTGCCGGATGTTGACCGCCGCATCGTGACCGACGTGATGGAGTATCTCCTTTTTCCACGCCGCCTGGGCCGCCGCGATGGCCGCACGATCTCCCGTTACAAGCAGTTCGTAGTCCGCCATCGACTGCTGCACAAACTGGAACTCGCGTGCGGGAGACCCGTACAGCAGATGCGTAAAGAACTCCCCATGAATCAACTTACCCGACGCCGTTCGGATCATGTCGGACTGACGCCCAACCACCTTCGCCAACCTGAGGGTTTGTCGTCCACATGTACACGAACCTTCTGCCAGCCGCCCCAAATCCCCCGTCTCGTAACGAATAAAGGGCATTGCGTAGTTGCAGAGACTCGTGATCAAGATCGGTCCGTCCGCACGAAACGGATCGGGGCCGTCGACTTCAACCAGCACGTCCGATTCGTTCACGTGCAAGCCACGGTGCTTCTCGCATTCCGCCGCCATGGCTCCCGCCTCCCGGTTTCCATAGCGATCGAACACCGACCGCCCGAAGGTTTTCTCCATGGCCGCGCGCATCTCGGGCAATAGCACCTCTGCGGAGCTGATCACGGCCCGCAGCGGATACGACGGCTGGAGTTTCTGCTCATCCAGCCAGCGCGCAAAAGCAAACGCCGCGCCGGCATACGCGACGAGAATGTGCGGACGGAATTGTTCCATATCTCGATGGAACTCCCGCATCCGGTTGTCGCCCATATTGAACGCGTTGTACCAACGCCGGTTCTCAATCCAGCACCGCAGACGCGCCCGCAGGTTCTGCGTGACCGACAGATCCTTGGGTGCGCCCCACAGCATGGCAATGCGCTCGCCATAGCGCCACCCGGCAAGCTGATCTGCCCACATCAACGACGCCTCGCGGGCAATCTGCGTGGATCGATCCACCTTGAACACCATGGGCGTGCCCGTGGAACCACCCGTCGCGTCGTCCACGCTGTCCCCCACGTTGTCGGCAAGGAAGTCGGTGGGATGCTCTTGGATATCCGACCGAACCATGGGCGGAATAGCGCGCAAGATTTCGCGCGCGTTCACCGCTGTAATCTCCGGCGCATCACGGAGAAGCCGGACAAATCGCGGCACATGCCGACGCGCATGATTCAACAGCTTGGCCAGGCGGTCCCCCATCGTCCGGTCAAGCGCTGCACGATCCATCTGATCCTGCCGCATGTGATCGCGAAATGCGTCCAGCACAAGTTCGCGATGCCCGCCCTTTCGATCGAGGAGCCGCTTCGACAGGAAAGCTGACAGCGTTGGATTCATGGTCTGTCCAGAAGGGTCAGCGTCGCAAAAGCATTCCACTGGAGATGCGGCGATCCATCCCCATTCGCAGGGAACAACATATCGGCCGCCTTGGCGTTGAAGTAAGGATGCCGCAGCCCCGCCCACCGCGCCCGCAATTCGTCACCCAACCCCGCGCGACACCATCGTTCCCACGGCACACTAAAGCCTTGCTTCGGCCGCTCAAACATTTCACGCGGCACGTGGCGCTCAAGCAGGCGACGCAGAATCGCCTTGCCGCGCATCGCATCGTCCATCTTCGCCTCGTAGGGCAACCGGGCGGCAAATTCTACAACACGGTGATCAAGATACGGGCTCCTGCATTCAAGCGCATGCGCCATGCTCATCCGGTCCACTTTGACCAGGATGTCATCGGCCATGTATGTCTTGATGTTCACGTACTGCATCTGGCTCAGCACATCCGAGCCCGCAACGCGGGAGAACCACTTCTCCCGATCCCTCCACGAATCCACGCCTTTCAGTAGTCGCAGGAACTCGGGCGAGAACACCTGCTCATGGCGGCGGAGACTCAGCAATTTCTCGACGTGCGAGAAACCGCGTTGCGGCCCCAGCATCCTCAGCTTTACATCGCGAAGCCGTTCGCCAAACGTCAATGCCCGCGCCGCCCGGCGCCGCATTTCAGCGGGCCCCCACAGGCGCAACCCCTCCCGATGCCACGGATAGCCCGCAAACACTTCGTCGCCACCATCCCCGGTCAACGCCACCGTCACATGCTGCCGCGCCGTCTTGGAAACATAGTACGTCGGGATCGCGGACGAATCACCGAACGGCTCATCGAAATGCGCCGCAATGCCGCGAAACGTCCCGGCCATATCGTCCTTCACGGTAAGGACAGTGTTGCGAATCTTCAGATGTGCAGAGATTCTCTGAGCGAACGGCGCCTCATCGTATTCCTTTTCCTGGAAGGCGATGGTGAAGGTCCCCAGGTCCGCGCCCGCCACCTTCGCCGCCAGCGCTGTGATCAGGCTCGAATCAATCCCCCCGGAGAGAAACACACCCAAAGGCACATCGGAAATCAGTCGCAGGCGAATGGCATTGCGCAGCAGCGCATCGAGTTCGTCGGCCAGTTCATCCGGCCGGCGCCGGTCCACGGCGCCCCCGAACGGACAATCCCAGTACTCGTGCAGTTCCAGGCGACCGTCTGCCCACACAGCGTAGTTCGCTGCAGGCAAGCGACGTATCTGTTCGAAGATGGTTCGCTCGCCCATCGTGTAACCAAACGTCCACATCTGGTCGAGCGCCACGGCGTCAATCTTCTCGCGATCAATCAGGCCCGTCGCGAGGATCGCCTTCATCTCCGAGGCAAAGACAAGACCGCCATCCGGCAGCAGGGCATAATAGAGAGGCTTCTTGCCTAGCCGGTCGCGGGCGAGAATCAGTTGCCGTCTGCGGCTGTCCCACAGGCCGAAGGCAAACATCCCGTTCATGCGTTTCAGAGCAGGTTCAATACCATGCTGCTCGTAGAGATGAAGAATCGTTTCCGTATCACACCGGGAGCGAAACACGTGCCCCTGCGCCTTCAACTCGTCGGCGAACTCCCCAAAGTTGTAGAATTCTCCGTTGTACGTGATCCACAACGACCCGTCCTCGTTGGACATGGGTTGGTGCCCGTCGGGAGAAAGATCGATGATGCTGAGCCGCCGCTGCGCCAGCCCAACAGCAAAAGGTGCGCCCACCTGCAAACGTTGCCCCGCCGCACTCCAGACCTCCGCCCCGTGATCATCCGGACCACGATGAGCAATGGCCTCGGATGCCTTCGCGAGCATCGCCCAATTGAAGCGATCCTCACGCGATACGAAACCTGTTATGCCACACATGAAGAATCTCTAGGGTTCGTCCGGTGTCTTCTTCCGCCGCAGATCGAACACAATGAATCGGCCGCCGTTGGTCATCACCGGGTAGTTGGAGAAGAGGAAGTCGCGCAGACCGGGCTGACGGTCCAACTCCTGCATCGCCCGGCAGATCACGAAGTAATCGGGATGGTTCGTGGCGTAGAACTCTTCAAAACGGTCCGCAGCAAGAAGCTCCGGCCGGGTCTCCGGGGCGGCACGCTTTCCATACCCCAAGTGGTGATGCGCCATCAGATCACTCTCCGGCCAATACCACCCGTCGATCTCGGCGAAGTACTTCAACGAGTTGCCAACGTCATAGTCCAGGAATACGACTCGCCGACTGTGCCCCACCGCATCACCAATCGTCCTGGCCATCTGAACGTAGGCCCCGTTGTCCGAACCCCGTGAACCCCAGGACACGGCATTTACCCCCGCGATCATCCACGCCAGGCACAACACCCACACGATGACAGACTGAATCCCCGCGCGACGGCCCTCCGTGACCTTCTCCGACGGAACCACCAGCCCTGCCGCACCCAACCCAAGCAGGGGAACAGCCAACAAATGCCAGTAGTCATGATTGGGCGTGGTGAAACTGAACAACAGCGACTGGATGACGTATCCACCGCCGTAACCGAGAACCACGGCCAGCGTCCTGCGGTCGCGCAGGAAAAGAAATCCCGAACAGGCCACCACAAGACCCGGCCATGTGAACACATGGACCAGTACGCCCAACCAACCTTTCCAGAAATAGAGCGTGCGCAGCAGATGAAAGCTGAGATAGGTCTGAAAATGCCATCCCGGCTGATACCAGCCCTGCGCGCGCGCCCACAGGACGATCACGCCGGATGGCAACACGCTCGCCACCGCATAGACCCAACTCGAAGGTGCCTTGACCGAGGACCAGAATCCCCGATGGTACAACGAAAGTCCCGCGAACAACCCGAACATCATCAGCAGGCTGCCACCCGGTTTCACAAAAGTGGTCGCCGCAGAAACCGCCGCATACAGGGCCAGCCTGCGTGCTGACGGACGCTCGAAATACTTCAGACCGGTCAGCAGGCAGCCGCATAGACCCGCCACCATCAGTGAATCAGGCTGCCAACTCCGGCTGGCAGCCATGGCGTACGGCAGAAACAGATAGAAGACCGCTGCCGCAAGCGCCGCTTCCCGCGACAAGAGTCGTCTCACTGCCGCAAAAAGAAGCACGCCTCCCAGCATCCAGCAGGTCACCGTGATCGTGCGCGGCACCCAGAACTGTTCGGAACCTATAAGCCGAAACACGGCCGCGGATGCAACTTCCAGCACCGGCGGTTCCGCCAGCCACTTCATGTAGCCGGACACGACGTCGCGCCGCCACTCCGGAATTGCGGAGTTGTTCTCGAAGAAGAGGGCCCGTGCAATCAACGCTCCGCTGTATTGCCGTACCGTCCAGAAGTCCCGCGGCGCCTCATTGATCCTGTATACGCGCACCAGAAAGGCAGACAGGAAAACAAACACGACCATCGCGAGAAACGCCCGCGGATGCCTTGCAGCAAGACCGGTCTCCGCTTCATCCTTCATCCAATCTCCCCTTTGCCTTCTTCAACATCACAGACACTCCCATATACATCCATCAGCCGCCGCGCACTCAACGGCCAGCCATGCTGCTCCACCGCGCGCGCGCGGTTTCGCCGGCCAATCTCTTGCCGCAAGGGCTCATCCTTCGCCAGCGCGCAGAGCGCCGCCGCGAGAGCAGAGGCGTCGCCCGCCGGCACCACGCGTCCGCCACCGTATTCAATCAACTTCGGCACCCACCCGCAATCCGTCGTCACAATCGGCAACCCCGACGCCATCGCTTCGATGGCCGCAAAGCAGAAGGATTCGTAGTCGCTCGAGATCACCTTGATGTCCGCCGCAGCATACACATCAGGAAGATCGCCAAACGGAACTTCGCCCAGAAACCGCACGCGGTCGCGCACACCCAATTCGGCGGCCAAC
Source organism: Verrucomicrobiota bacterium (assembly GCA_036821485.1). Classification (GTDB taxonomy): domain Bacteria; phylum Verrucomicrobiota; class Kiritimatiellia; order CAIQIC01; family JAGNIJ01; genus DAISJM01. The sequence goes on from DAISJM010000004.1 coordinate 88,754, forward strand.
CCTTTCATACGCCCCTCCAGCGGTCCGCTGCCCGCAAGCAGCAGCACAGCCCTGGCACATTCACCGCTCATTTGCGCAAAGGCGCGAAGCAGCACTTCGTGATTCTTGAAGGCTTGAAATCGCGCCACATAGAGAACGATCAGGGCGTCGGCCTCAAGCCCCGCCTTCCTGCGAAATCCGGATTCGTGCGGATGGAACACGTCGGTATCCACCCCATTCGGGACCTCCATGCAATCGGGACGTTCTGTCGCGCGCAGCTTCTCGACCGAGGTCCCGCTCGCAATGACGGCATCCGCCTGCTTCATCCCGCCCCGAGGATCGTAGACGTTGGGTGCCGTAACACGCATCACGAGCGGTTTCGGGAACCCACCCCGCTTGAGCCAGGCAACAAGATTCGGCAGCTCGCAGATCTGAATCACATCGTAGTCTACGCCATGTCTCAGTATCCACCGCGCAGCGACCTTCTCGAACATCTCGAAATCAGCCACACGCAGACGCCACCCACCTCTTACCTTGTCCCAGGGAAACCAACCGAAGTAGGGAGAGCGGACGTGGAAACTTGAAACTGGAGACCTGAAACCTGAGAAGAGATCCTTTCTTCGGAGACCGCCGAATAGCGGGATTCCAGTCAGGAATGAAATCGTGCAGCCCTGCGACTGAAGGTGACGCGCAATTTCTAAATCAAACGTCTCGCCGCCGCCGCGTTCCATCGCAGCCATGCGGTTGACAAAGAGTACGCTCAGACTCATACCGACTTGCCCCGCCGCTCCATCCACGTCCTTATCAATCGCTTGAGGGGTTCAGGCACCCACCTGCGCCACGTCGGCTTCATGGCTGACGGAATCGAGTAGTTGCTCACCGTCAATTCCGGCATCTGGCGCAGAGGCGAAGCCATGACGCGCTGAAACAACTCTGTGTATTTCTCCGCCATAATCTCCACCGTGAAACCCTCCGCAATTCGCCGGCGTCCGCCCTCGGCCAGTCGCGACACGAGTTCAGGCTCACGCGTCAGTCTCAGCACGGCAGAGGCCGCATCATCAACACTGCCCACTTGAAAGAGCAAACCGCTCGCGCCGTCTTCAATGATACGGCTGACGGAGTCCTTGATCCGGGACGCCACACAGGCACAGCCTGCAGCCATCGCTTCCATCAGCGCATTGGGACAGCCCTCAAAACGCGAAGGCAGAATGAAGCCATCCACTTCGTAGTACAGCTTCTTGACCTGCACATACGGCACAGCCCCCAGCATGCGAACCCGATCCTGCACGCCGTGTGCACGGAACGCTGCTTCAAGCTTCGAGCGATCAGGCCCATCCCCCACCACCCACAGCTCCACGTCACCCGCTCGGTCGACAACCCGCCGCAACATCTCCGGGAGAAGCAACACCCCTTTATCCAAATCAGAGATGCGTCCCACGTACAGCACTCGCAGACGCGCCGCGGCGTCCCTCCCCGGACTGCGGGCCGGGAACTCGTTCATCGCGACACCGTTGTAGATCACCGCGAGCCGGCCTCGATCCACGCCGTAGCTGCGCGCGAGATCTTCGGCAACACGATCACTCACCGCGGCGATGGCGTCCACGTAGTTCGCTACAGCCCGGGTCGGTGCGTAGGCGCCGCGCGTCATCATCGGCACCCGCACCACGCACCGAAGCGACGACGGCAGATAGCGCGGCAGATTGGCCGTCAACACGCCACAACACGGCAGCGTCATGACAAGGTCGCACGACTCGTGCAGGAGAAAATCGATGAGCTGCTCCGTCGCTTCCGGCAACGCTTCCGACAGTTCCGTCGCATGTACGCCGTCCACCCCACGGAAAGGCGACGCCGAAATCCGGCCCGCGGAGACCGGCGGCACGCAAATAAGATCAACGCCCAATGGCGCAATCGCGGGCCGCAACTGCTGGAAGAACGAAAACGTGCCGCCGATTTGCGGCTCGCAGATGTAGGCGACTTTCATCGTTTCAACAACGCCCCCATCAAGCCCAGCATGCGTTGACTCATGGCCACCCGGCTGTAGCTGCGGATGCATTTCGCACGCGCCGCCACCCCCGCGTCGCGTGCTTCATCCGGATTATCCAGTACGAACGCGATCCGCTCCGCCATCTTGGCCGCGTCTCCCGCCGGCGCGGTCCAACCACACCCCTCCAGGATATCCGGCAAATCCGACACCGCACTGGCGACAATCGGCTTCTCCATCGCCATCGCCTCAAACACCTTGCACGGTGTTTGCGACTGTGCCAGCAGCCCATCGGCCAACGGAATTACCAGCACGTCCGCCAGCGCGAGGTAGCGTGGCATGTCTTCCTTGCGCTGCGACCCAAGGGTTACCACGAACTCACGGACGGATGGATCACGCCGCAGTTCGGACACGTGTTCGTTATCCGGCCCGACAATCACAAAGCGGCAATCCTTCCGCCCCAAGATCCGTAACGCCTCCAGCACTTGCTCAACTCCCTTGTGCGGCCGCACCACGCCACCGAACAGGATGACTCTGGCAGATTCAAGACCCAGTTCACGCCGAAGCGCGCGAACACTCTCGGCCGGAACGGGGGCAAACGCATCCGTGTCTACGCCGGGATACAGTAGTTCGCCGCCAAACTTCCGCTGCAGGAACCGGCTCGACGACAGCACCATGTCCGCTCGCGGGATCATCCGTTCCACCATCGGGAAATAGATATCTTCAAGAGGATGATGGACGTTTCTCACCCACCTTCCGATAAGCTGTCCCGCACTCAATTCCTGCAACACCGCGCCATCCCACTCATCCATGAACACCACGGCGCGCGCGCCACGTTTCTGCGCTGCCAAAGCCACGGGCACGGTGTTCGCATAGGCCTTCATGGCCACTACGATGTCCCCGGAAACTGCGCGCCGGATGGCCGCCCGATCGCAAAAGAACTCGGGGAATCGGTAAATCCGCGGCGCATGAACCACCCTATATGGGAAGGTGTCGCGGTACATCGGGCAGATGCCATGGCCAAGATCGGGACCGACAATCTCCACGTCATACTCATTCTTCACGAGGCCGGCCAGCATCGTGGTGGCCCCAAGAATCGGACTTGCCAGATCCGGAACCACGAAGGAAATCAACGCGCGCTGTCGCGAAGTGCTCATGTCATCGCTGCCCGATCCCAAGAAAAGGCTGGAGCTTGCAATCGCTTGCTGTTTTCATTGCCGCCATGCGCATCGTCATCATAGGTGCCGGCCCGTGCGGACTCGGCGCGGCCCTTCGTCTGCAGGAGTTGGGGGTCCATGACTTCACCGTGTACGAAGCACATAACTACGTCGGCGGCCTGGCCACATCTTTTGAGGAACCGGCTGGCTTTACCTGGGACCTCGGCATTCACGTCGCCCATTCCCATTACGCCTACATCGATCGCTTGATGCAGGACCTTCTCCCTGATGGTTACTTTCATCACGTCCGCAAGTCGTGGGTGCGGCTGTACGACACATTCGTGCCGTATCCCTTCCAGTACAACATTCGCCATCTTCCCCGGCACGCGCTGGAGGAGTGTCTCCAAGGTCTGATAGACAGGAAGCCTGCCCATGCCGGCCGGGCCCCGGCGAACTTCAACGAGTGGATCCTCGCCGGCTTTGGCAACGGCATTGCCCGACACTTCATGGCACCTTACAACCGCAAAATCTGGCGCACGGATCTGGACCGGATGGGAACCCAGTGGATCGGCGACCGCGTCCCCCCGGTTGACGTCGAGCGCGTGCAGCGAAATGTCGCACAAGGACTCGACGACGTATCCTGGGGCCCCAACGCAACGTTTCAGTTCCCCAAACATGGAGGAACCGGCGCCATCTGGAACGCGCTTGCGAGCCGCATTCCGACAGACAAGATCAGACGATCCACGGCGCTCGTCTCGCTCGATGCACCCAAACGCATTGCGCGTTTCTCTGACGGCACAAGCGATGCCTACGACTGGATCATCTCCACCATACCCTTGCCCCACCTCACGCGTCTCGTGGGAGACAAGGGACTGCATGCCTTGGCTCGGCAGCTCCGGTCCACACACGTGGACATCGTTGGACTGGCGTTTCCGGCACCGCTTCCCGAGCAGCTTCGCGACAAGACCTGGCTGTATTGCCCGGAAGACCGCGCCGGATTTTACCGCGCCACGCCGTTCTCGCTGCTCTCGCCGGATCACGTGCCGGATGTGGAGCGCTGGTGCACGTTTGTCTGCGAAACCTCCACCGAAGGCTCGGCGCCCCTGCAGCACCCCTCCGTGGTGCGCGATACGATCGATGGACTCCACGCGCTCGGACTCTCCCCCAGAGACACGCTGCCCGCGCACACATTCCATCGCGCGCTGGAGTTCGGCTATCCCGTGCCCACGGTTGATCGCGACCACATCCTGTCGAAACTCCTGCCCGGCCTCGAAGGGCTCAACATCCTGAGCCGCGGACGATTCGGCGGTTGGAAGTACGAGGTTTCCAACATGGATCATTCCGTGATGCAGGGCGTCGAGGCCGCCGAGCGACTCGTGGCCGGAACCCCCGAAATCACCCTGTTTGACCCCGCTGCGGTCAACGCCGGCAAACGATGACCCCTGCCCTCGGGCGATTTCTGCTTGCATCATCCCCGCATTATGGCATCCATTGCTGACCCCTGCGGAGAAAGGCGGATAGCATTGACCAAGCTGCTCATGATCCTCACCAGCCACCGGCTGGATTGCCTCAAGATCAGCCTCGGACTTCTCGAGAAGTCGAATGCCTTCGCCGCCTTCGATCGGGTGGTCTTCCTTGAAAATGGGCTCGAAGCCGCTCACCGCGCTTTCATCGACCGGTTTATCGATGCTCATCCCGGCATTGCATGGGACCATGTCACGGGACCCCGCGGCCGAAGTGAACGCATTTCCGGGTTGGAAAATGACTGCGTCAGGAAGTACCCCGGCTGCGTATACGTCAAAATGGATGAAGATGTCTTCGTCCCTTCCGGCTGGGCCGAACGCATGCTGGCCGCCTACGAGCGGCATCGCTCCGATCCCGATCTTGCCCTCATCACACCGCTGATTCCGAACAACCCCTACGGACTGTACAAGCTGCTGACGAAGTACTATCCCGCCCATCTTGCGGAACATCGCTCGCGGTTCGGCTGCGACCCCGCACCGGAAATCCACGGCCTGACATGGCAGAGCCCCGCCGTGGCGGAATGGGCCACACGCCTCTTCATCGATCTTGAAGACTGCAACGCGCATCACCGTGAATTGATCACTGCCGCACAGAAGGAGACCGACGACGTCTTCTCGGATCCCTTCAGCGTCGGCTGTGTCTGCTTCGACTATCGCCACTGGGAAAAGATGGGCGGCATCCCGCCAAAAGACGAACCGGAATGGTGCGCGTGGATTCAGCAGCACGCCCAACACAACATACTCGACGGTTCACAGATTGCGCTCCACTACTCATTCTTCGTACAACAGGACTGGCTCGACCGGACCACGTTGCTGGAAGACATCCGGCGGACGAACCTGCCCGAAACTTGCCCGCCCGGTTTCGGTCTGTGGCGGCACCTGCCGCGATTGGCGCGCACGGCGCGCCAGATTCCCACCGTCATCCGCCGACGGCTGGGCCGAGAATCCTGATCGCCACTTGTGCGGCATCCGGCACCTTGGCCAGCACCTGGTATTCGAGCGGACAGGTCTCCAAGAAATCACACCAAGCCCTGAACTCGTGCGTGGAGGTCATGAACTCATCAAAGATGAGGATGTCGTCCTTCTGCAACCGCGGAGCCAAGTGGAGAAGCACAAAGATAGTGGAGCCGTATAGGTCAGCATCCAAATGGATGACTTTCCTGCGGTCCAGACGAACCCTGTCCAAGAACGCAGGTAGCGTGTTCTGAAACAGACCGACTTCGAACAGGCAACGCTTGTCGTCTATGAGAGGAGTCTTTCCCTGTGTTGAGAAGTGCCCCGCCGGCGCCCAGTCCCAGGCCTGCGGCAATCCGACGAACGTATCGAAGCCATAGAATCGTGAATCTGGATGCTGGTTGCGTTTCACCCACCATTTGAGCGTTGCCCCTTCAAACACCCCGAACTCCAGGTAGTCCATGCCGCCATCGAGTTTCTCGCTCTCCGACACGTATTCGTACAGAGGCATTCGCCACTCAAATACCGGGCAGGGGTGCTCTGCTTTCCAAGCCTCGAAACGGGCTCGCCATACCCCGCGTTCAAGCCGGGCCAGAACGTTGGGCCGCTTCTGAAGCCAGGAAATCACCACATTCTTGAAACGCTCCATGATGCTCCGACCTCCTCAGGGATTTCTCCGTCCATTCACCCAGTCCGCGCGGAATAGCGTTGGCTCGAGCTCCGCTCCGCCGCCCGCCACAAGCCGCTCTGCACATTCATAACCCTGGGCAAAACTGTGGTCCTGGTTGGACACCTCATATTTCCACGCACCAAACCGGCCGCGACTGAAGATGCCCGCCTCTTCGAAACGCCGGAGTACGGGATCCACCACCCCGTCACGCCCCATGAACGGCGTGGGATAGGCTTGCGGCAGGTCATACTCCGCCACGGAACACACGTCCGCCACGTCGGGAAGAAGCCCGTCCTCATGCAACGCGCGAATCACCCAGTCCGCCAGGCCCGCACGGTCAATTTTGCGATCCGCCGACGAGGTGGTCTCTGTCATCAGCGACCACTGCTCGCCAGGTTTCGGCACATTGTCCGGGCTGTAATTGCTGAACACCGTCACGCGATAGTAGGGGCTGTTGTCTTCGGGGAAATACATCCAGCACTTCGTCCGAAGTTCATCGGGCACCCGCCCCTTGATACCAACCCCCACGATCGTGGCAGCCGACCACCTCAGCCGGGCAGCCATCGAACCCTCGACCACGCCCGGTGTCCGCCGGATCAGATGGTTCAACGGAATGGTACTGATCAAGGAACGATACTTGAACTTTTCGCCGCCCACCGTTTCGACCATCCTGGCCGACGGATCGATCCGCACAACTTCGGCATCGAACACCAGTTGCTCGGCCGGCAGAAGACTCCCGACACCGCGCCAGATCGCCCCGGTTCCTCCACGCCTCGGAAAACGAAAGACACGGTTCGGCCCCCACGATACATCATCCTGACCGGTCTCGATTGATTTCCTGACACGAGCCAGATCGGGCACTGCCACGCGCTCGCCGATCCAGTGATACTCCATTGCCTCGGGCTCACAACCCCAGACCTTGCGGTTGTAAGGCCGGAGAAAGAGGTCCGTGATGCCCTGCCCCATGGTCGCCGTCATCCATGCCGCGAAGTTTTCCGGCTTGGCCTGTCCTTGCCGCGCCGCCGCTTCCACGAGACCCGCCAGGCAGCGATCGCGATCCGACACGTCCAATCGATGCAGGTTGTTCTGGAACGGATACGGCACAAACCGCTGCCGTATCCACACCCAACTCTCGCGTTGATGTCGCAACCACCCATCACTCCCCAGGGCACGATCCACGTAGCGGTCGAACTTGTCGTAGTGAGAAAACTCGACGTGCCCGCCGAGATCCCAGGTGAACCCCTGCTCATCCACGCGTGACGAGGCCAGACCTCCCACTTCCTTGCGGGCCTCCAGCAACACCCACTCGCGCGACTTCTCCTGCAGAAGACACGCCGCACCCAAACCCGCAGGCCCGCCACCCAGGACCAGAAATTCCACACTCTTCATGTCCGCTCCATCACTCCAGCCGCATGCCCGCGCCGCAACACGCTGCGCACAAGGGATCTCGCCGCATGGGACCACGCTGACCCGTTGAATGGGCTCTCGCAAAGCACCGCCAAGGCGAAGAACAACGAGCGACCCGGATATCCGTGATCACGCCAGAACTGGGCATTCTCCAGTGCATTGCCCACAAATGCAGAAAGCACCTCATCGCGCGTTGTCACACCCCGCCAAAGATCGGGACGATGCAATACCAAGCGATGAAAGGGAACGGACTCCGGATAGTACTTCCAGTTGCCCCGCGCAATGTTCTGCGTTCCTCGTCGGTAGGCCGCCAGCACATCGGGCACAAGGCCGATCGGGTATCTGGCCGCCACACGGAGAAGGAACTCATGCTCCTCCCCCCAAATGCCGTACCGGCGGTCCTCGATGAAATATCCCCCCACGGCATCAAACAGCTCACGCCTCATCATCACCGAACTAACGGTCACCACGCAATGACGCAGGAGCGCTTCAAAGTACCGGCCCGTAGCGGGCAGCGCTCCCTCATGCCGTATGCCGACGACCTGCGATGACTCGTCGATGATGTGGCAATAGGTGTGGCAAAGAGGAACATCGCGATGCGACTCGAGAAACTCCACCTGACGCTGTGTCTTGTCCGGATACCACTTGTCATCCGAGTCCAAGAAGGCAAGGTAGGCCCCCGTTGCCGCACGCGCCGCCTGGTTGCGCGTCACAGGACAAATGCCTGAATTCACCTCGCGCCGGATCAGCTTCACACGGTCGCCGTACGACTGGACGATTTCCACCGTCCGGTCCGTGGACGCATCATCCACCACGATGACCTCGAGATTCGGATACGTCTGCGCGAACACGCTGTCGAGCGTTTCACGAATGTACCGCTCGCGGTTGTAGGCACCGATGCAGACGCTGACCAATGGCGTCATGTTCAGACCTCATCTCCGAAGTCGTGCAGGGCTGCCCACTCGGGCGCCACAATCTGCCAGTCAAAGGATTCCGCCCACACGCGCACCGCTCTGCGCATATCATGCAGCGCCTGCCGGTCCCGGGCCAACGCAACCAGCTGGTCCGCCCACTCGTCGGCATTCCGGCCGTCCATGATGAACGAACTTGCCCGGTCAAGATACTCCGGCACACCGCCCACGTTGTTTGTCATGACGGGCGTTCCACACGCCATCGCTTCCAGCATCGCGTCGTTGGCCGTCACGTCCAGCATCGGCATCACCATCAACTCCGCCTGCTGGTAAAGCTTCACCAGCGCGTGGTCATCCAGGAACGGCAGCACCTTTGAGTTCGGCACGCCGCGATACACCTGCTGTCCCTCGTGCGCGGTACAAATGGAGAGCTCAAGTATTCCGGCCGGCAACTTTCTCAGCACCTCGGCCATGAATTCATGGTCGCGCTCCGTTTTTCCGACCAGCACACCGCGAAGCGGTCCGGCATCGGGCCACTGTACGGCCGGATCAGGAACGAAATAGCGCGTATCCACACCCAGTCTGACCACGGGAATCTGCGCCGGATCAAAGCCCTGCTCCGCGATAAAGGGAATCTGTGTCTTCGACACCACCGAGATACGGTCGAAGCTCTTCCAGCACTTGAACTGCCCCAGCACCTTCGGCTGTCGCCGCGCGGAACAATGGAACGTGCCCACCACGTGACCACCCTTCTTCCGGAAGAGGCGCGGCCACCGCGGCGATGCAAACTCGCCCCATAGGAAATGGATCACCGAAGACGGCGAGTCAATCCGGCGCGAAAGCCGCCACTCATCAAGGAATGGCACCAACGCATTCCACGTCGTGCCGTAATGCGCATCGCCCCATCGCCGCAGAAGATAGCCCAGCGTCCAACTCCGCTGCATCACTTTCTCATACGTGATCTCGTACCACAGCGCCTCCGCTTTCAGCGCCGTCACCAATCCCATGAAACAGGACTTCTCGGGAAAGCCCGGCGGGTGATGCAGGATCAAATAGGAAGAATGCCGTTCGCTCACAGGAGTGTCGCCTCAGGGCTGAGCCACGATCAGCGAGTATCGCTGGATGCCTGATCGTACGTAGTAGTTCCGCGCCGATACGACCTTCAGAACAGAACCGATGAGTTCGCACTGCTGTTCCAGGGTGCGCACGTATTCACCGCGGTCAAATCGGCACAGGACGTTGTTGACCACGTGCCAACCACCCGGGCTGAGATCCATGATCACCACCCTCGACGATGTCAGCCGCCGGATACCCTCCAACACCTTCCGGTTGTCGGCGTCCGACAGATGATGCATAACACCCAGGTACAAGGCCTTACTGAAAGACTTGTCCTCGTAAGGCAGCGACCGGACATCGCCCACCTCGAATTTCCTGAAGTCCGTACCATAGTCCTGCCGGGCCGTGCGTATGTAATCCGGCGAAATATCGATGCCCAGATAACGCACTCCGGGCGAGCGAACCATCACCGAGTAGTCGCCAGTTCCGCAGCCGACATCCAACACCTTGTCGCCCGGCCGCAATTCCAGCACGTCTTCGATCGGTTTGCGACGCACGCCGAAGTGGAACGCCCCGCGCAGGTAACGATAGGCCCATGGTTTCCCAAACAACTTCTGGATAAGTCTCCTCAACCCTCAACCTCCGGGCGACGTTCGGCCGATACAAACACCGAGACTCCAAAAGGGAAATTCACGAGCCGAAGAAGACGGGATTCAAACCCGAACACACGGCGCAGTATCGCGTCCACAGGACCGAGAGAATACTCAAAGTCGGACCGCGCTTCGCCTCCCTGGGTCCTCTTGGGTCGTGCACGCTCCGTCCACCCCTTGATCACGCGGAACATCGCTATCGGTGGAAAGAGCAGCGTGTTGAAGTAGGTCGATCGAAGCACCCGGTAGCCGGCCGCTTCGACCCGGCTGCGCAACAGGCCCCTCGTGTAGCGGCGAAAATGCCGGTTCACCTCGTCCTGTTCTCCCCACATCCACTGATAAGCCGGCACGGTCAGAACGAGTTTTCCGCCCGGCGCCAAGCGCCGCGACAGCGCGACAAGCGCGCCCCGATCATCTTCCACATGCTCAAGCACATCAAACATCGTTATGGCGTCGAACAGGACCCCATCAAGGTCGCCCGGAAGATTCTCGACAGACCCCACATACACCGGCACGCCGGAACGCTCCGCGGCCAGACGGGCATTCCTCTCGTCCGGCTCGACCCCCACGAGGTTGATGTCCGCCGGATAGCGTTCCCGCAGCCCTACGCCCGGTCCAACCCCAATCTCCAGCACGCGGGCACCCGGCGTCCATCGCATCTCACCCAGCAGCGACCTGAGTACGCGCGCCCGGCCATGGAACCACCAATGACCTTGCTCGTAGTCGCCGTATTTCTGCGCGAAAGAGGAATCCATCGCCCGGCTCAGTCCTTGTTCGCAACCCATCCGCCCTGCCGCGCCACCAGGAACGTCGGTCGCGCCTTCACTTCGTCCACAATCTGGCTGATGTACTCGCCAAGAATCCCGAGGACCAGCAGTTGAATGCCGCCGAAGAAAACGAAAAGCACCACCAGGGAAGCCCAGCCCGAAGGGGTGTTCTTGAAGAACAGCGCGGCCACCACGGCCCATATCAGCAGGAGAAAAGCCAGCGAGGAAAACGCCAGCCCCAACCATGTTGCAAGCCTCAGCGGTGCCGAGGAGAACGAGATGATCCCATTGACCGCCAACTGTATCAGCCGGATGAGGCTGTATTTCGAGGTGCCCGCACGCCGGCCCTGCCGATTGTACGGAACGCCGGTCTGCCGGAATCCGGCCCATGCACGCAGCCCCCGGACAAAGCGCCGCTTCTCGGGCAACGTATTCAGGCAATCCACGACCCTGCGATCCAGCAGCGAGAAGTCGCCGGAATCCAGGGGAATGTCCACCTGCGATATCCGGCGAAGCAAGCGATAGAAGAAGGCATAGCATCCCCTCAACAGCAGGCTCTCCTGCCGATTCTGCCGGACGCCATAGACCACCTCAAATCCTTCCTTCCACTTCTCCACCATCGCGGGGATCACGTCGAGTGGATCCTGGAGATCGGCATCAATGATCACCACCGCATCGCCGCAGATGTGTTTCAACCCCGCCGTCACAGCGCTTTGGTGTCCGAAATTGCGGGATAGGTGCACACAGGCGTAAGCCGGTTCCGTCTCACACGCCTTGTCCAACATGGAGGCCGTGGCATCACGGCTGCCGTCGTTCACGAAAAGGCATTTGACGCTGAAGGGCTGCTCTTTGCGGAATCTCGCCAGCTCATCGAGGAGATGACCCAGCACCGCCTCTTCGTTGTAACAAGGAATGACTATGCCCAGTTCCATTTCTCACCTCCGGGCCGGCCGCTCGCGCCGGAACAATAGGTAGCGCTCCTTCACCACTCCGTATCTTGAATCCCTTGTGAAGACGATTTCGTCCAGCAGTTTCCATCCCGCGGGCGGCGCTTCACTGCGAAAGAGCCCGCCAATAGGCCAGTGCGCAAATACGCTGTCGGTAAGCGCCACGAGATCCACCCCGGCCTTGTCGGCGTACGCCTCCGTTTCCTCGATGGTGCCATAGCCCAGTTTGACCATGCGCAGCGGATGCTCATCGTAGAAGCCCAACGCCACACAGTACTGTGGTGTCATCAACACGTCGTTCTCGCCGCCATGGCGACGCAGCGCCTCTCCGACTTTGACACCGTTGTGGTAGTACCAGTCCGTCTCGTCAACATAGGCGATGCTGCCCGCTGCGCTCTTGATACCGAAGGTCAGTACCATGGCCGCAGCAAGAATCCTCCAGGCCTTTCCCTCGCCCAGCAGGCCAAACAGCCGAACGCCCGCATCCGCAAACAGCATGAAGGCAAAGGCCATCGATGGCACGAGATACCGCGCCTGCGCCATGAAGAAACTGATCAGGGTGAACTGCAGCGCCAACACCGCCAGGCAGACGCCCCACCCCATGAAAGCCCGTCTCCTGGCAGCCATCCACGCCGTACCCGCCAAGAACACCGCCAGCCAGCCGGGCCCCGCTCTGAAGGTTCCAGTGAATAGCGTGTCGCCAGCCGTCCGCGTCAGCCTCGCCAGATTCCGAACCCAACGGGCCGACACTTCGGCCCGATGACTCCACAGGTAACCAATCAGTCCTGCCTGTCGGAACTCCTCCATGCGTTCGCGGTATGGAGGACGAATGGCGTTGAACTCCTTTGAATCATAAAACGAGTCGCCCATGGCGAAGGCGTAGGTAAACTTCACCCCGGGTGTAAGACGTCCCGTGGTCTTGTACGTCATCACGTAGACGGGCGAGACTACGGCCGCAAAGACAAGTCCGCCCACCACCAGCGCGCGCAGCCGCGCCGGGGAACGCTGCCTCACAGTCCACCCCAGCATGCCGCCCGCCAACAGCAGGGCCACAACCTGCGATTCATCCATCCGGAACAGACCACCCAGTCCCAGCGCTCCAAACGCGGCGGCCGCCATGGGCCAGCCGCCATCCCGTGCAAACCACAACACGGCACACCAGCATGCCAGAAGAAGGAAGAAGGCATAGACCACATCGGAGTAACCGTTCACGGAGTAGTAGGTGAACGTTGGATTCGTCGCCAGGAAAAGCCCCGTCAACCACGCGTGAGGCCACGCGCCGAACAACCGATACGCCAGCAACATGGCGACAACTATGCCGGCCACACTGCAAAACACGGACAAGCCCTGCAGCACGTAGGCGGACGACCATCCATGCTTTTCCGCAAGAAAGGCCAGCGCCTGTGAAGCAGGCGGATAGATCACGTTCCAAGCCCCGGAGTTGCCGTGCGCCAACTCAACCGCAGACTGCACGTAGTGCACAACATCCATCGGCGCCGGATAGGCATACTTCATCGCCCACAGGCGAACCGCTCCGGCGACAAGCATGACCGCGAGTATCCCCACGGCACGGGCCCATCGTGTTTCCCCGGCCCCCAGCCAGCGGAGAGTCTGCATCGGACTGTTCATGTCACTCCTTCCGCTCCGTCAAGCATTCCATTCGCTCCACGGCCTGCTTCACGGTCTCCACCGAAATCGAGTTCATACAGGATTCTTCCGTCTGACACCGTGCACGGGAATGCCACGGATGACAATCCCCACACGTGAACGTTCCCCGCACAACAGCGTGCCCTTCTCCCCGCGGTGCCCACTGCTCCGGCAGCGTGGGACCAAACAGGGCCAACGTGGGAGTGCCCACCGCCGCCGCAACGTGGAGTAATCCGTTGTCATTCGTAACCAGCAACGCGCACTGCTTCAGCACCTGCGCGGCCCCCACGAGAGAAGTTCGCCCTGCAACGTTGACCGATTCCTGGTGCATCGCCGCAGCTATTCCCGCCGAGAGTTCTCTCTCATCCGCCGACCCCATCAGCACCACCTTGGCAACATAGCGATCTGAAACCCAGTCCCCAAGGCACGCAAAGCGCTCCGCAGGCCACTGCTTCCCCGGCCAGCCTGCTCCCGGCGCAAGAGCCACCCATCGATCTACACCAAGCTCCGGCAACTCCCCGATACTCTCACGGTCGACGTCAACGTTCCACTGGAGCCTGGCCTCCGCGATGTCCAGCCCCAAGGGCTTCAGCAGTCCCATGATCCGCTGGGCCTCGTACTGATGACGGTCGTAGGCAAGTATCACATCAGCTTCGGCGCGGTAGCAATCCGGACACGTACCCGTCGCAATCCATTGCCTGGGCGCGACCCCGCGACTGAACAACAACAGCGACGGATCGATGGGCGAAGTCGTAATCAGAACGTCAACCCGCTTTTCGCGGCACTGCCTCAGGATCTTCAACTCCCGGGTCACGCTCCACGAGTTTGCTGCGACGCCACGCCCCCACTGGATCAGTTGCGGGGCGTGAACAACGATCTCGTCTACCGGTGCGATTTGCTTGGCCAAGCCTTCGCACCAAGGTCCAACCACCAGACTGATCCGCGCCGCAGGCTTCTGTCTCCTCAGCTCGGCCAGCATCGGCACCGTGTGCAGCAGATCGCCGATATGCCCCGGCACATGTACCATGATCTCCTTGGCGTCCGCAGATGCGACCAGCGCCCTGCCCGTCTCCACCCACTCGGTCAGCAGCACATGACGCCACACCTTCCGTGTCGATTCGTACTGAAGCGTGCCCCACCAGGCTTCTCGGACTCCACGAAGACCGTGGGCCGCCAACCAGCGCCAGCGAGCCAACACGTGACCCCAAGCCCCTGTTACTGCCCGACCACCTCTCGTCCGGCACAGCACACCATGAGCCAGCAGAATGGGCGCAACCGCCAGAAACACCACTCCTTCAAGGCGGCCCCGCAGCCATGACAACACACATCGGATGGGTTTGCTCATCTGTGCCGCAATACGCCGCAACACTATCGGCCCGTTTGCACCGGGAGCTCCGGCAATCCCGCCAGCAATTGTTGCGTGATGACGTTCCAGTCAAACCGATCGGCCACGGCCTTCCTCGCAGCCGCACAGCGCGCATCGACTCCAGACCGGTCATTCCGGGTTTCACCAACGGCCTTCTCCAGGACCGTCGCGAAATCATCCAGATCGGCCACGCGCACGTGCGCCGCAAGTTCGTCAAACCCCCGCAGGCCAAAGCGTGTGGAAACCATGACCTTCCCCGCGGCCAGGTAGTCCACCGTCTTGAGACTGCTGCCCGTGTCGAATTCGAGCGGGGCAAGTCCATAACTGCACAACGCCATCACGGCCTTCTTGTCGCGCTCCGTCAGCCTGCCTGTAAAAACGATATTTTCCGGAAGCGGCCCCAGGGATGGCACATCGCCTGACCGCACCCCCACCACCACGAACAGCAGCTCGCGCAGGCGTGGGGCCAACTGACGGGCCATGAACCGGATCGCCTCTTCGTTGGGGCGGTAGCGCGGCGCGCCAATGAACAGCGCCGCCTCCCGCGTGAGCCCACAGTTTTGGCGTAGACCAAGACCAACACCTGGAGGTGCAAAAAATGTTTCGGCCACATCGATACCGTTGGGCACCAGTCGAATCCGTGCAGCAAACCGCCCCCCTCTCAGCTTCACCAGTTCGTCACGGTCAGCGACCGACACCATGGTAATCAGGGAGGCCTCGTTCAGCACGGCACGCTCAACTTCCTCCTGCCACGCCGACGCTTCATCCACTCCCGGGCATCCATCCGCCAGCCTCCGAATGAAGAAGCTGTTCACCTCCGGTGTGTCGTACACGAGAGGAGGGCGCCTGCCTATGGATTGCCACAACCCCACCAAGTACGGCTGATTGAGTATGCAGACCTGGGCATCCTCCACAAAACGTTCGATCCACTCCCGCAGCAGGGGAATGAGTTCATGATGCCTCGTGAAGGCAAGCGACTCACTGGCACCACCGAACCGTGGCCGCAGGGCCTCCACCTCCTTCACGAATGCCGAAGTCAGGGGGATAAAGCACACGCGGCAGCCCGGCGCAGCCACCACGATCTCGGGACTTCTCGTCGGTCCCACCAGACTGATGATTCTGACATCATACTTGGCCGACAGGGCCTTGCCCAATCCCAGTACCCGCGCCGCACCCCCGTTCCTTGAGAACACATCGAAATGCGTGATGTAGAGCAATCCCGGTCTGCCCGACGGAACATAGCGCGGCATCGCCAGCCGCCCCACCTGGCCAAGCAGGCTATCCACGCGATTCAACTCGCGGCCCAGAAGCCGCAGCCGGGCCGCGGCGAACCACCGTCCCCAGGAGGATTCAGCAACCGCGGCCGGGGACCACAGCTCATCCTGCATCTGTCTGATTCGTTCCAGGATTTCCTGCGGATTCACACCGCGGCCGTTCACATCCAAAACGTCGGCGCAGCGCCTCACGGCCGCCGTCAGCCCGCCATGGTCATTTTCATAGCCATTCATGATCAACCCCGGCACCTACAGGAAATGCGGATCGAAGGGCGAACCCGTGATGCCATCATTGTATCCCTTGGCATATGCCCGCCAACAACGATCCGGCCATGCCCGCGGTACATGGAAGGACAGCGCATGCCGAATGCGATTGAGCAGGGTTCTCGGAGGCGATGCCACCGCTTGCCGCCAGCCACGATGTACCAGCAATCTCGCCGAGTAAAAATTGGTTGCGTACAACAAGCGCTCCATATAGCGCGGCTCCACGCGATGCGGCGGAATCACATGGGTGAACTGAAGATCCAGCGCTGTCGCGGAGGCCATGCCGAGGTCGATCGCCGTATAGGCCATGTCCGTGTCCCCACAGCCCGCCAAACCACCACCCTTGCGGTCAAGGTCGAGACGGAAAGGGTCCCCCAACACCATGCTGCGATAGGCGTCGGCAATCTCCCGCCGCACCGCCATACCCGAGCCGGCCGGAATCCACGGACCGGCCTGTCGGACCATCGCGAATTGGAAATTCGCCTTGGCGACCGGCGCGAACCGCTCATCCATGACCAGCCCCAGGAATTCCTTCATCCATTCAGGATAGGAACACTCATACTCGGCGTGTCCACACCCGCCCACCACGCCGAGAAAGGGATACTTCCCGAAGTAGCCCGCCACGTTGGCAAGATAATCGGGATTCAGCACGACATCGTCGTCGACAAAAACAAGCAACGGATTCTGCGACTCGGCAATGCCGCGCAATCTTGCGCGCGTCAGTCCCCGCTCCGGTTCCCGCACGACCTTCACATCTCTCCGCCAACCCACGTCACACACCTGCTCCACCGGAGTGTCGCTGCCGTTGTCTACGACAAGGTAGTCCCACTCACTCCTGTCCAATGTCTGCGCCGCCAGCGCATCCATCACCCGGCGGAACACCTTCGGCCGGGGATTCAAGGTGCATGTGATAACCGTCAACATGGTCAGTTCTTCCCCTCCACGCCACCCGCCAGAATGCGTCCGGGCGCCAACACGTACTTCAGTGCGGAAAGCATCATGCGCTTGGAAGGCGTATGCATCCCGCGAACTTCATCCCGCGTGATCGCATACACGGCATGCATGCGGATATCCCTGAAGCAGACAGGCATTTCCTCCGGCAGCAGTCCGCGCACCGTCCACAAGAGTTCCCATGTCGATATCCCGGCTGATGCGGACCAATCGGGCCGGACGATCTCCGCCATCAACGACGCTCCGACGCGCGACAGCTTCAACAGCGGGATTCTCAGCTTTGCCGGACGCCCGGTCACCAACCGCGCCGCTTGCGCCTGCAACCCGCTGCGATCCAAGGCCCCCGACCTGGCCGATCCAATCATGGCCAGCACATCCAACAGCCAACGCGACGGCTCATCAACATCCTCGCGTTCCACGCCCGACATCAGCTCATCCAGCACGTTTCGGACGCGGGCCACGGCCGACTTCCCGGTCGCGACAACCTGCGCTTCGTAGAAGTGTTTCTGATCTGCGAGCACACGTGCCCGGTGGGTCTCATCGGTCAGCAAAGATTCGACCTGCTCCCCCAGTTCCTCCACGGTCGAGAATGTCGGCAGCCCGTCATCGACTGCGGACCGGACAAAAGACATGACGGCATCTCTCAGATAGATCACCGGCACACAGTTCTGCATGGCTTCGAACATGACCGTGGAGGGGTTGTGAACCAGCACCACCACGTCGGCTTTCTGAATTGCCTCAGCCGGAGAACCGGCTTCAATCACCAACCCCGGCAACGCACCTCGCGCAAGCTCCCGGTAGTACTCCACATCGTCATAGCGGGGATGCGGCTTCACTGCGGGAACCCAATCGGGATGTCGGCGAAACATGTCGGCCAGACCCACCCACGTCTTCTCCAGCGCGGCAGGGTGCGCACACGACGCGCATCCAAGGTTGTTGATCGCCAACCCCGTCACCAGCAGCACTCTCTTCCCTCTACCGCCTGCCTGGCGCACAGCCGGGTTTGCGGGCTGCAGGTCCACCCGCAACGAACCGACTTCTTCAATCCGCGCGCCCGCATCCCGCGTCAGACGATGGACCTCCGTGCCGGAGCGACCCCACACAAGGACATGTGCCCGGGCTCCCGCATAGCGGCGCCGATCTTCGCTCGAGAGGATCGCGGCATGATCAACGGCCACCACCGGCACGCGACGCTCCACAAATGCTTCCTGGAAACAACGCGTCAGCCCAAAAGCATCGTACCCGGTCACCGCTACGCGCGGTCTGAAAGCGTCATCCGCCAAACGCCCGGCATTGTAATATCTCACCCCCAGCAGCACGCGTTCCGCCAGCCACGCCCACAGAAATGAAAGCCGGGGATTCGCAAACAGATCAGGTTCGGTCAACGTTGCCGGCAGCGGACCGGACAAGGCACTCATCAGCGCCGTCATCACATCCCCCACCGCCCGAAGATCGTAGGGCAGATTTCTCACCGCCGCCAGGTCCACCGACGGCACCGGCCTCTCGGGCGCCTCGGCCGACAACTGCACCCAATCCACACATCCGCGCTCTGCCGCATCCGCAAAAAGAAGTTCCTGCTCCCTGACTCCAAGCCCCTCGCAGGTGAACACCGCATCCACCCGCGCCCCGGGAAGCAAACGGCCACCCGACACCGTACCCCAGGAGCCATCTCCTCTTTGCTCCGCGTCGGATCCCAACATCAACGCCTGAAAGGGAACACCCCGCTGTTCGCACTGCCAATCCACAACCGCGTTGAACAAGTCGGGTGGCGGCGACTCCTCATCCCAGTTAGGCACCCGTCGCCGGTCACCAAATCCTACAACAAGGGAGGGCTTGAGCTGATCAAGGATCGCGGCCACGGCCCGACTCAGCACCAGCACGGCATCAATGGGATACAAGAGATCGATGCTGCACCGCTCGGCGATGTGCCCGGCCAACCCGTTTTCCGGCCGCCCCCAGTAACGACCAAGCTCCCGGCACAGCTCCGACGAACGGTTCCAACAAGTCTCAAGAGCTTCGACACTGACATGCTTCCAGAAACTGATGGATCCCCACCCGGACGCCGCGGCCAGACGGAGTACTCCAAAATCTCCACTGACCACCACAACGCCCGAAGGGTCTCCCCGCCCCGCCGCTGTCCAGGCATTCCACTGATCAACGTTGGCAAGAAACACCAGCGTCTTGGTTTCTGGGATGGACGCGCTCACAGACATCCACACACAATGCTCGGGGTCATCTGCTCAGGATTTCCCGAGCACGCAACGAATCACGCGATCCTGATCCGCCTCCGTGAGCCCTACGGAACACGGCAGACTCAGGGCATTCCTGCAGAGTGCTTCGGCCACGGGAAACTCACCGGCCGCTCCAAGGTAGGGACGATTCTTATGCAGCGGCTGCCACAAGGGCCTGCTTTGAATGCGACATTCCTCCAGCCTCTTCAGCAAGGCCCGACTGCTCATGCCAAAGAGCTGCTCATCCACGATGATCGTGTACATCCACCAGATGCTTTCCGCCCATGGAGCCTGACGCATGCACTCGATGCCAGCCACCCCGTCGAAGGCCGCCGCGTAACGTCGGGCAATGGCCCTTTTCTTCTCGATGAATTTGGGGAGTTGCTCCAGTTGTGCACATCCCATCGCCGCCTGGATGTTGGTCAGCCGGTAGTTGAACCCGATCTCGTCGTGCACGTACTCCACCGGATCGTCCTTGGCCTGGGTCGTGAGGTATCGCACCTTCTTCGCCCACGCCTCGTTGTCTGTCACCATCATCCCGCCGCCACCCGTCGTCATGATCTTGTTGCCGTTGAAGCTGAAACACGCGATGTGGCCCAGATGCCCCGTGGGAACCCCCTTGTATTTCGCCCCGATACTCTCCGTGGCATCCTCCAGCACCACAAGGCCAAAGCGCCGCGCCAGCTCCATCAGCGGGTCCATGTCGACCGGATGACCCAGGGCATGCACCGGAAGTATCGCGCTGACCCTCCGGCCCGTCTTCCGGTTCCTCAACTCCTTCCCGTCAACCCGGCAACCATGAATCAGGAACTCCTCAACCTTCCTCACATCCATCTGCCAGTAATCGGGCTCGGCATCGATGAATATGGGCCACGCGCCGCAATACCGGACCGCGTTGGCAGGCGCAATGAACGTCAGGTCCGACACCAGCACCTCATCATCCGGGCGCACACCCGCAACCAGGAGCGACACATGAAGTGCGGCCGTCCCACTCGTGCATGCCACGGCGTGGCGTGCCCCGACAAACGAAGCCAGGTCGCGCTCGAACCGATCGACAAACGCCCCAACCGAGGACACCCAGTTGGTATCGAGACACTCCTTGATATACTTCCACTCGCAGCCCCGAACCTCGGGCACCGACAACGGAATGAAACTCGGCGGCATGCTCTTCTGCGACCCGTCGATCGCCGATATATTGCTCATGATGTCCACCCATAGTGTGCGGCGTACCACGGCAGCGTTCGCCGCAGGCCTTCCTCAAGATTGATGCGCGGAGCATATCCCAGCACCTGGCGCGCCCGAGTGATGTCCGGACAACGCCGCGCGATGGGGTCGTGCGGAGCCGGCTGCTCCTGCAGGGGGACTTCCACCTTCGCCCACTGCAGGATGGCGCGCGCCAGGTCCGCCATGCGGATCTCCTGCTCGTCATTGCCGAGGTTGAATGTACCGCCGTCAGCCGCCCGATGACGCATGGCCAACACCGTTCCCGCCACCGCATCGGAGACGTGGCAAAAGGCGCGACGATGCTCCGCCGCATAGACCACCAGCGGATGCTGCTTCTCCGTCACCCGGCGGAATACTTCGGGAATCACGTGCTCGAAACCCATACGCAATCCATACACATTATGATAGCGCACGATCGAAAACGGCTTGCCGGCCTTGCCCGCGATATGCGTCACGGCCAGTTCCCCGAACATCTTGCTTCCAGCGTACGAACTGCGCGGATTGGACAAGTCGGTCAGCGACAGCGGAATCGCCTCCGGGGTCGGCACCGGCAGCGGATGGAACTGCTGCGTCCACGCGTACACTTCGCTGGTCGAAGCGAATACGAGTTTGCCGCCCTTCTGCCGCCCGAACCAGTCCAACAGATCCAGCGTGCCCAATGCATTCACACGGACAACGTCGTGGGGCCGTTCCAACACGTGACGCACACCAATCACCGCTGCCAGGTGATACACCTCGTCAAACGGTCCTCCCACCTTGTCCCACACGGACCGGTCTGTCACATCACCTTCAACAAGTTTCACATTGGCCCGCCGCAGCACGCCCTCAAGATCGGCATCGCGACGCCCTCGCACCAAGCTGTCGAGCAGCACGACGTGATCCGTCCCGTCTCTCGAAAGTTCCTCCGCGAGGTGGAATCCGATGAACCCCGCGCCGCCCGTAATCAGGATGTTTCTCATATGGCCTCGGAAGGTGAGAAGATCGACAGATGCTTGCGGTAGAATTCCTCGGCTGCCGTGTACGACTCCGGCCGGCCGATTTCATGAAAATCCTCACGGAGCGGAAAGACCCCTACGCGCATCCCCAGCTTGATCGCCCGCCGAATCACATCGGGCATGTCAAAATACTCGCCGACGGGCACCTCGCCGATCAACTGATGGGACATGCAGTAGATGCCCGAATTCACCAGGTGCGTAAACACCGGCTTCTCCCTGAACTCCGTTACCACGTCGCCGCTGATGACGGGGTAGCCAAACGGAATCTTCACCTCGTAAGGCCGGCCACAGAGCGTGAAGTCGTAGTCGGCCGCCATGTGGAAGTCGTAGAACGCCCTGAAATTCAGTGTCGTCAGCAGGTCGCCGTTGATGACCAGGAACGGCGCCTGCGGCCGTTGCGCGTCCGGAATGAGTCCGATACTCCCGGCCGTGCCCATCGGCTTCGGCTCATGGATGTAACTGATCTTGAGATCAAACTCCGACCCATCCTTGAAGTAATCCTCAATGATGGGCGCGAGGTATCGCACATTGAGCAGAATGCGCGTGAACCCACCGCGACGAAGTGCTTCCAGGATGGTCTGGAGGATCGGTTTGCCGCCGACCTTCAACATCGGTTTGGGCATGTTCTCCGTAAGCGGCCGCAGACGAACCCCCTCCCCACCCGCCATGACCACCGCCATCAGCTCGGCCGCTGCCACCCGCCGTGCCCCCAGCATCTCCACGGCCACCACCTTGCGAGCATTGTCCACGAGCGGAATGCTCACCACCTCGTTCATCTGCATCAGTCGATGCACGCTGTCGACGGGCATCGACTCCGGTGCCACGATGGGATCCCGGCGACAGATATCCCCCAGTTTGCTGTCCATCGTCGCACCGCGAAGAAACGCCCGACGGATATCACCATCGGTCACCGTACCCGCCAGCACGCCTTCGTCATCCACGACCACCAGCGTGTTGTTCGGACGCAAAGCGCCCAAGTCCGACAACTTGCTCATGGCGTCGCGAATCGTCGCGGCCTTGCTGATACCCACTTCAGACAACGGTAGTTTCATGGTGTGAATCCCCTTCTCTACAGAACCCATGTTGGCGACACATCTCGAAAGGACTTTGGCCCATCACCGCAATGCCATGCGGCGGCCGCCGCCGGGCTGACAAGGCCCAAGATCGGAAACAGGACATCGGGCAATGCACAGATCGTCAGGAGCGTTTGCGGCCAATGAATATCCAGTGGAAGTTGCTGTGCATGTCAAACATCGCCTGATCGAAGTATCCCACCGAAAGACACTCGAACTCGGAGAACAGGGACACCAACTCTTTCCTGGTCTTCACAAGGT
This sequence comes from Verrucomicrobiota bacterium, assembly GCA_036821485.1. GTDB lineage: Bacteria > Verrucomicrobiota > Kiritimatiellia > CAIQIC01 > JAGNIJ01 > DAISJM01. Next base: position 112,042 of record DAISJM010000004.1, read on the forward strand.
AGATCATCTCGTGGACGCCATACAGGCGATGCGCGCGATCCTCGATGCGCACGTCGCACAGGCGCTTTCCGACCACCTTCTTGACATGCTCCCTGATATAGTAGTTCTTCGGCCCCATCATGGTGAAGAAGACGATGCCGCCCGGCTTCAGGCAGCGAGCCAACTCCCGATTTGTGCTGTGTATATCCTTGCTTGTGGGAAGGTAATACAGAACCTGATTCGAGAGGATGAAATCGAAGTAGTCATCGGGAAACGGCAAACAAGTTGTACCGGGATCGATCACCCGGAATCTCTTGATCAGGGACTTGTGGAGATGTTTCATGGCAAGGTTCTTGCGCACAAGGCGCAAGGCCTCGCTCGAAACGTCCACTCCGCTTACCTCATACCCCTTCTCGGCCAGAAAGCAGCTGTTGTTTCCCGCACCGCACCCGAAATCAAGAGCCCTGCCGCGGGGAAGATTCGTCTTCAGATACATGTTATGGAAACGGACAACCCAATCGGCGGGATACTGAAGGAAGGCCGCGCCTCTCGAGTACATCTTTCGGTAATTCTCAGCATTGGCGGCAAGAACCCGTTTTGTCTTTCCCGTAGTTACTGTCATCTGGATATCCTTTTGATTTCGTTCCCTCGCGCTCAAATCCACATCTAAGGACAGAATCACCTCAGGTCAGTGGCTGTCGCAACACCCATTTACCCCCGTCCCTCTTCCAAAGATGCGGGGACCTGAACTCGTCACACAGCTCGTCAAATCGTTCGGCCGAAAGACCTATGTACTCGAGCACTTCCTTGATGTAGCGCTGAGGCTTCTCTCCATCGAACTTGCGAACCAGCGCCACCCCCTCCTCGCGGGTCAGATGCTTGTTGCGGATTTCCTGTGAGGCATCGTACGAGGCGCGGCCAAGCCCGAACTTCACATAGGTCGTGTAGTAGTGCAGATCATCGATCTTGTCGTCGATGCTGTTGTACTTGCTGTAGGTGCCTTCCGTTCTGAACGGGCGCGCCTGGAACCCCGTGTGCTCGACCGCGTAATAGTAACTCTCCTGCGGCGTCCATTTGACGTAGTAGCCGAGATAGTGCACCTGGATATTCGATTTCTCCAACTCGTCCGCGTCCGCCGGCAGGAAGGTCTTCAAGTCCACGAGGTCGAGTTGGTGTTTTCTCATCAACTCCGGCACGGGAATCCCCGCCAAGTGGAGTTCATCGAGGTGCTTCGTGGCGTAGTAGGACTTGTCCCGCAACGACACGGACGTTTCCGCCATGGGATTGCCGTATTCCGCCTCCGCCTCTCCGTAGAATACGAGCGGCACCTTGTATTGAAGGGCAATCTTGGGCGCCAGGTTCTTCTGTCCAAGAATGAAGGTCTGGAAGGGGTGAAGCAGGTTCTCGATCGACAACCGGGTCAGCAATCGCATGACTCTTCCGTTCTGCTTGAACGTCACATTGTCAAACCCGCCCACCTCGATCCAGTTCCGGAAGTTCTTGAGGCCGTACTCCGTATAAAGGATCGGCGGCCACGTGCACGTCAGGGGATGCATGCCGTACTTGTACTTCAGCAGGTGCGCGGCATAGCAGCTATCCTTGCCGCCACTGCCCGGAACGATGCAGTCATAGTGCCCGTCGTTACGGCGATACTGGTCCAACAGGCGAACCAACTCTTCCTCGCGCTTTGCCCAGTCGATCTGCGCCTTCCGCTCGGCATACCGACAGGCATCGCAGACGCCTTCCTCGTCGATGTGCAGGTACTTCGCCCCCTTGCGATCTCTCGTGTGACGGAATTCCGGAAAGGACGCGGGGCGCTGATTCGACATCACGCACCGCTTGCAGAACACCACTTTCTCAGGAAGCCCGTAGTAAGTCTTCACATGCTCCGTCATGATATCCCCTGTTTTCGCTCGCTCAACCACCGCGCGAGATTGCGGTAAATCTTCAGGCCTTCCGCCCCGCTGCGCTCCGGATGGAACTGGAACGCCCACACGCCATCTTTCCTCAGACCGGAACAGAACTCGATCTGCCCATAGCGCGATAGGCAAACCGCTACGTCCTCTTCGGGCTTCACGTGGAATGAATGCACGAAGTACATGTTCACGCCGTCGCTCAACCCGTCCAGCAGCGTGCCTTCCCACGCCGGACCCGTCCGCCGTATGTGATTCCACCCCACCTGGGGCACCTTGAGTTCACGGCCCTTTTCTTCCGGATGCTCAAAGCGAACCACCTGCCCCCGGACAAGCCCCAACCCCTCATGCCAGCCGAATTCGTCACTGCCCGACATCACCAGTTGCATGCCCAGGCAGATGCCCACCAAGGGCCGGCCTTCACCGGCCAGATCACGCAGGGGCTGCACCAGGTCCAACCGCCGCAGCGCATCCATGGCGTCCCCATACGCCCCCACCCCGGGGAGAATAACGGCATCCGCCCCCATGATCTCTTTGCGATCTGACGTGATCTCGGCCGCCAAGCCCACATGCCCGCAGGCATGCTTCACGCTGAAGAGATTCCCCAGCCCGTAATCAACAATGGCGACCCGATGATTCATACTGTCTTTGGTAGGGCGGTTTCGATGAAACCGCCCCTCTTTCACGGCGCGTTCATCGAACGCGCCCTACCCCAGTTCAGCGACATTCAACGCCAGCCACTGCCAATGCCTTCTTCAAATCCGTCAACGAACAGTCCTTTACTTTCAAGAACTGCACCGCGCCGCGTCCGCCGCGCGCGAATTCCAGATTCCCTTCCATGGAAAAGTCGCCACGGCTGAAATCCGTCGTCCGGATGAAATTGTAGTGGAGAAGCGACGCCATACTCACCGCGTCGGCGCGGCCTTCAACGACAACGTCCCTTACGTGCTCCACACTCCCCGCCCCGCCACCGGCAATCACGGGAACCGGCACCAGTCCGGCAATCTGTCGCGTCAACTCCACGTCGTAGCCCTTCCCCGTACCTTCGCGATCAATGGAGGTCACAGCCAACTCGCCCGCACCCAATTCCACCGCACGCTGGGCCCACTCGACCGCATTCACACCCGTGCTCTGGCGGCCATAGTCCACGTAGGCTTCATACGTTCCATCCGCCTTCCGGCTGGCTTCAATCGACACCACGATCGTGGATGACCCAAAGGCCATCGATGCCTCTCGAATCAGCTCCGGGCGCGCAATCGCGGCGGTGTTGATCGCCACCTTGTCCGCTCCCGCGCGCAACACCGTGCGTATATCGTCCACACTCCTCAGCCCGCCCCCCACACAGAGAGGAATGAATATTTCCCGCGACGTGCGTTCGACAATATGAAGCAGACTGTTGCGGCCATACAGGCTGGCCACGGCGTCCATGTAGATCAATTCGTCGGCGCCCTGTTCGTAGTAGTGCCGGGCGAACCACTCAGGCTTCCCGAGCACGCGAAGACCTTCAAAGTGAATCCCTTTGACGAGGTTCGGCCCCTTGATGTCGAGGCGCGGTATAATACGGATATTCATGTGCGCTTGAGGGGTTCTGCCGGGACCCCGACAACCGTCACCCCCGCCGGAACATCTTTCACGACAACCGCTCCCGCGCCCACCACCGCCCCCGCTCCAATCGCGATGCCTTGGCGCACGGTCGCCCCCGCTCCAACCAACGCCTCTTCACCCACCTTGACCATGCCGGCCACCCGCGCGCCCGTCGCCACGTGCGCATGCGCGCCAATCACGCAGTCATGCTCCACAATGGCTCCCGTGTTGACCACCGCATCGACGCCGATGTTTGCCCCCGCATTCACCACGCAACCCGGCAACAACTGAGCGCCGTCACCGATCATCGCTCGCGGAGACACCACCGCCGACGGATGAATCACCGTAAGAGGCCTCAGCCCCGACTTCAGCCCCACCCTAAACACCTTCTGCCGGAGGGTACTCGCCTTCACCATGCCGATGCCGACCACAAAGTGTGTTACACCTTCGGCCACCAACGCCGGCAGCAACTCATCGCCCCCTCGCACCGGCACACCGAAGACTTCACTTCCTCGGCGCGACGGCTCGGCATCCAGTACCGCCACTACCTGCGCCGCACCCGACACGAGCAATGTGTCGATGAGTACCCGGGCGTGTCCTCCACCACCCAAAACCACGCATCTCGGTTTGACCTGACCCATGCTTCATCCCCCCATCGATTTCGCATCCACAAAGCGTTTCATCACCAGGTCGTTGTCCAAGGTCACGGTCTTGAGCCGCTCGACGATCTTCTCCGACGCATGCCCGTCACCACACGGGTTTTTCATCCCACGAAGCGATGAGCGAAACGTCGGAGTCAGCGCCTTCGCAACACCCGCCGCAATCTCCGCCCGGCCGTGGCCGACATCGATGATATTGGCATCACGCACCCGGCCGTCCTGCCGCAGCCCGATATTCACCACCGGCAACTCAAAGGATGCGGCCTCGATCATGCCGCTCGAGGAATTCCCCACCATCGCTGCGGCATGTTTCATCAGGCTGAAATACGCGCATGTGCCCAGATTCTCCACGAACCGCGCGTTGGCACGCCGACCCACGAAGTCGTCGATCAATCGCCGGATAGACCGGCCACCCGTGTCGGCATTGGTTCCCGTGAATACCAGCGGTCGATCCACAGCCGCCAGCGCCGCCAGCAATTCCTCTGCATGCCACGCCGCCTTCTCATATTCCAACGTAACCGGGTGCAGCGTCACCAGCAACGGAGCAGGGTCCATCGGCAAACCCACGAGACGTTCCATCTCCTCTGCGGTGAAGAGTTTCATCGCGCGCAAGTTGTCCAAGGACGGCGCTCCCGACACCATCACCCGCCGCGGTTCCTCGCCCAGTTGCATCACGCGGTGCGCGTAGTCCTCGGTCGCCACGAAGTGCAGATGACTCATCTTCGTGATGGCGTGACGAAGCGCGTCATCAATCGCTCCCCTCGTCAACTCTCCTCCATGAAGATGTGCCACCGGAATCTTGAAGGGCAGCGCCGCAGCCACGGCCGCAAACATGTCGAACCGATCACCCAGCACCACGAGAATATCCGGCCGCGAGCGCTCATAGGCCGCTGCGAAACCAACAACCCCAACACCCATCGAATGCGCTATGCCCTCGGGCGTGTCCGAGACCAATTCCAAGTCCACCCGCTCGCGGACCTCAAACCCATCCTTCTCAATGTCACGCACCGTCATGCCGAAATCAGCCGACAGGTGAGTTCCGCTCGCAAAGACCCAGGGCTTCAGCGCACTATCCGCCTGCATCCGCCTCAGAATCGGCAGATAGATTCCGTAGTCCGAACGACCGACCGTAACCACTCCGATCGTTCTCACTTCATTACCTCCCAAGCAATGATTTCTCCCTTATGAATATCCCTGACGGCCTCTCGCCCCACAACGCGGCCCGCTTCGGCAGGCGGTATACCCGTACCCGGTCGCTTGGCTGTGATCATCGCCTCCGTCAGTACCGTCCCCGCGGGAATATCCACCGCGGCAACCAGACTCTTCCGCGCCACCGCCGCAGTATCGGCCTCTGCCGCCGCCGGGGCCTTCCGCCCATCTCCCAAAGCCTTCTCCACGCAGCGTATGCCCCGAACCAGCGCGGCCAGTTCAGCGGGCTCCGCCGATGCCTGGTGATCCGGCCCCGGAAGATTCCGGTCCAATGTGAAATGCTTTTCCACCACGCACGCGCCCAGGGCCACCGCCGCTAACGCCGTTTCAACACCCAGCGTGTGATCGGAGTAGCCCACGGCCACGCCGAACGATTGCCCCAACGTAAGCATCGCGCGAAGGTTCGCATCCCCCGGATCGGCCGGATACGCGCTTGTACACTGAAGCAGGATCAACTGCGTGTGGCCAGTCGCCCGGATCGCCTCAACGGCGCGCGCCACCTCCACCTCGTCCGCCATCCCCGTGGAAAGGATGATCGGCTTCCCTTTGCGCGCGACGTGGGCAAGGAAGGAAGGATTCGTGATTTCACCCGACGGAATCTTGAAGACGGGAACACCCAATTCATCGAGGAAGTCCGCGCTCTCCTCATCGAATGGCGTGGACAGAAAAAGTATCCCTTTCTTCACGCAGTAATCCCGAAGCGACCGGAACACCTCCCCGGACAGCTCGAGTTTGCGAATCACGTCAAGCTGCGATCCCGTCGGACCGGTGGATGCCTTCTGATAGGCAGCTTTCGGAGCGGAAGGAGTCATCAGGCGCTCGGCTTTGAACGTCTGAAACTTCACGGCATCCGCCCCCGCCTCGACTGCGACGTCGATGAGCCGGCGCGCCAACTCCGGATCTCCATTGTGATTCACCCCCGCCTCGGCGATGATAAAACATGGCCGGTCTGGACCGATCTCGCGTCCCGCGAGTTGCACGCGCTCAACGGCCCGATCCCGCAGGATAAGCTCCGCGAGATGCAGGTCCCAGGGCGTATCAATGTCGAGCGAACGCTCCGGCGGCATGACATATACAACGGATCGCTCCGTCTGCAGCGCCTTCCGCTCCATCAGCACATCGCGGCGCACCAGGTAGATCGCCCCATTGATCGCAAATGCCGGCGGCAGACTCTGCCGCGAAAGATAGCCCTCCGGCTTGGGCGTGAAATCCTCCATCCACCCATCCTCGCGGATCCGCTTGGCAAGATAGGGGTGCGAAGCCGCCTCGCCTACCCCAATCACGCTGTCGGCTCCACGCTCCCGGATCAACTCGACGGCCGCATCAATATCCTCTGACCGCCGCAGCGGGGACGTCGGCTGGAGCAACAGCACGTATTCCGGCCGGCACTGACCGTGCAATTCCATCCACTCCACTGCGTGAAGGATCACGGGGATGTGCGGCGAATGGTCGAGCGCCAATTCGCGCGGCCGCATGAACGGTACCTCGGCGCCCCATGCCCGCGACACTCGCGCGATCTCCTCGTCGTCGGTCGAGACCACAACGCGGCTGACGTGGCGACTCCGCCGGGCCGCTTCAATGCTCCAGGCGATCAGAGGTTTGCCGCCGAGCGGCGCGATGTTCTTGCCGGGGATCCCTTTGGATCCGCCGCGCGCCGTGATTAATGCCAGTACCGTGCGTTCACTCATGAAACTGCCTCACCACAACCCGTTCTATCGAATCACATCCACGTACATGCCAAATACGCCGTTGATGGGCTTGGGTGGATCCCAAAGCCAGAAGTTCGACAGCGTCGTATCAAAGGAGTCGTAAACCACGAGGAGCCTGTTCGTGGCCACTTCGGCAAAATCGCAGTAACCTGTGGTCTTCAAGTCCGCGCGTGTAAGACTCACCTCATGTCCCCAGCTATGGCCGCCGTCCAAACTGAAGATCAGGTTGTTGCCTGGCCGCCCAAAGGCGCATACCAGCACGCCGTTGCTCATCTGCAGCAGCTTGGGCATCACGCCGGGAATCAGCATCTTGTCGTACGCCCACGTCCTGCCGCCATCGCGGCTGCGCGCCAGCAACATCGATGACGACACGGTGGGTCCCGCGGTCGGCATCGGACTGCCCGTCCTCATCAGGCAGAGCAGTTCACCGTTGGGCAACACCACAAGCGCGGGTTCACAGGGACCTTCCACGCCCCACGGCGCATCTTTCTTTCTGGCCACGGTGGAACGATAGGTCCATGTCCGCCCCCCGTCCTCCGACGCCAGCAGGAAGGTCCCGTATTCGGCTTCGCCCCAGGACCGCTTGTAACCCGGCGTTGGGAAATCCACAAAACCCACCACCAGGAGCGTGCCATTGGAATCCACACACCCTCTCGTAGTCAAAGTAACCGCCCCTTGAGCTCCTTTGACCTCTACAGCACTGCCCCAAGGTCCGCCTACATGCCTGCTGTTCACGTACAGGTCAGACGTAAACTCAAACGATTCGTTTACGTTCATCTGTGGGAATGGAACGTACGTGACCGCACCATCTCCACGATTGATCAATCCAGACCAACAGAACTGGGTCATCACGCCCATGCCGGACGAACCATAGGCCCAGTTGGTGGCCCCCAGGCGCAACAGCGCCGGACCTTTCTCCAACAACTCGCCGGGCGTGCTGGGCGTGGGCGTATCGCCGCCGAGGTTGTAGAAGACCACCACATGACCATCCACATGATTAAGAAAAGGGTGCGACAGGAATCCCCACCCTTGCGCCTTTTCTGAATGAGCGATGATGAACGGCTTGCCCTTCTTCACACGAAGCCCCACCGTGCGAAAACTCATGGTCGTGGCACACCCCGTAAGGAAAAGGACGCCCCCTATCCAAAGCACTGCCACAACAAGAAGCAACACCACCCAAAGGCGGCTCACGACAGGACCTCGCGGATAAGCTGAGACCATCTTCTCAGATACAAACGCTGCGAGAACTTCCTCTCGTATATCTGTTTGCCACGCTCTGCACACTCCTTGCGGAATGCCACGTCTCGGAACATTCTCGCCACGGCCGCAGCAAGTGTTCCGGGATGCTGATGTGCAAAGAGAAGCCCGTTGACACCATCCTCAACAATCTCCGGCAGGCCGTCTACATCGGCCGCAATCACGGGTGTGCCGAGCAATTGGGCCTCTACATTCACTATGCCAAAAACCTCCTCACGACTCGGCAGAACAGCGATGTCGGCTGCCCTGCATATCTCCATGGCACGACGGGCAGAAACGTTTCCCACCACGTGGATTCGATTTCGCAGAGAATGAGCCTCGATCACCCTCAGTATCTCGCGCCCCCCCCACCCCCAGATGACAGGCCCAACGAGGTAGAGATGAAAGGATGGAACAGCATCGACTATGGCGTTGAGCTGCGAGACCAGCACATCCTGCCCCTTGCGGTGCTGAATCGAAGCGACGCACACGGCAACAAATTGGTCCGGAGGAATATCCAGGGCTTTCCTGTAGGCAGCGCGATCGCCGAAGCGAACGACATCTTCAGCCATCGCCTCATCCGCGCAGTTATGAATCACATGAAACCGCTTCTTATGGAGATTCCCAAGTTCACGCCATTTCTCAGCCACCAGCGCCGAGGGGAGAACATACTCATCGTAGGATTCCATTTCTTTCAGCATGCGATCAAGGGATGTCTGCCCATCGTGATATCTGCCTGAGAACTGATCCGGCGAACCATGCACTGTCATGATGCGAGGAATACCCGCCCAACTCCGATACAGTTCCGCCCGACGATGACCAGCCGGGTCCTGAACAACCAGTATGGTTGGCCGAAGACGTTGAATTTTGCGCACAAGCCCAATCACGCGCGCTTGGGCTCCGACATATTGTCGCGACCAAGCGGGCAACGGCATAGTTACTTCGTCTGGGCACAACCATTGAGGGATTCCAACAGACTCGCCCCCGAAAATGGAGGGCACCGGGGTAGACTTGCGCGATAGCACAACAACATTCTCTGCCACGCGCAGCAACGCAACGATCTCGTTGACGGCGGCAACCCCACCACCCATCCCACTAAGACCCACGCTTTCTGCGCTGTAGCAGATCATACCCCAAATTCCCTGCGCACCGCTCCAACCACGCGGCTCAACATCGAGAAATACTTCTTTGGCGACAGAACCGCCTTGAGCAACCGCAGGGCAGATGACGCCCGAGGTCCATAAGGCCCTGCAAGCGAAGTCACTTCAAGATACACCCCAACCGGCTGCCCTGAAGACTGAGAGACGACCTTGCCGCCACGCCATCCCCAAACCAGCCCGTGATCCGCATCCACCCAAACCCTATCCAACAGAGACGCCATACGAAGCGCTGCTTCTCTGGCGACGTCACCCACAGCGCTCTCCATCAATATCGCGCCTCCATGCTCCAAGAGAGGTAAGGTCTTGTCCAACACCTGTCCCAGTTCCGCCAAGCCACCCGTGTGATGCAGTAGAATAAGTTCGTAACGAAGCCCAGGTTCCGTTCGGGCCACTACGTCGAGATCGTCCACCAACCGATCTCCACCCCAGAATCGGCAATAGGCCTTGTGTCCGGCGCTCTGCAACTCGGACGCCAGCGACTGTGGAGAGAATTTCTTGATGACCGGCCCCACCCACGGACCCAACAAGTATAGTTCGGCCCAGGGACACAACTGCCCGATCAATGATGCATCGTGACCATGCCGAGTATTTAACACGAGCACCCGGAGTGGATGCAGGCGGGAACACGTCCAGGCAAGAACTGTCTGAAGTGAGGGGGATGGCATGCATGCTCCGTCCGGATCACAACAGCTGTATCCCATGAGTGCGTGATGCGCAGCCAACGCTTCACGCAAGGCATCCGGAAGCGGAACTCGCGTCATTTCGTCGAGCCACGAAGGAACATCCAGAGACGATGACGTCACAGCGTGCGTCCCCGTCACAACGGGAATGGCCCTCATCTCCTCCAACTCACATCCCTTCAACCCCCAGTCGGGATTGTTTGCCTCGGCACGGCGGGGGTATTGGCGCACAGCATGGAATCCTTCTATCGCCTTTTTGGCCCGCCCCCCCCGCCCACTGTGACCCATGTGATAGCATCGGATACCCATTCCGTCCATCGACATGACGGAATGGGTATCCGATGCTATCACATGGGTCACAGTGGGTGGGGGTATTGGCGCAC